>NZ_CP049272.1:0-610440 GCF_003048775.2 Campylobacter concisus
TTGATAGCAGACGAAATTTTAGAAAATCTTTCAACACAAATTTCACCTGAAGAATACCAAAGTTATATCAAGCAATTAAAATTTAACGAAAAGGCTTCAGACGATCATATTATCGTATTTACTGCACCAAATGAGTTGATGGCTAAATTTATAAATACAAGATATGCTGATAAAATCGCTCATCTATATGAAGTTAGAACAGGCATAAAACCAAATATAGAAATTTCATCTACTAAAAGTAGCAAGGTATCAAAACAAAATCAAATAAATGTTAAGCAAATAAAAACGCAAAGTAGCATTTTAAATCCAAGCTACACATTTGAAAATTTTGTTTGTGGAGCTTCGAATCAATACGCATTTTTAAGCGCAAAAGCAGCCGCTGAAAAACCTGGCGTACTTTATAATCCACTTTTTATATATGGCACGACGGGACTTGGCAAGACTCACTTACTCCAGTCAGTCGGAAATCACTGCCTAAATAAAGGAAAAACCGTTATTTGCGTAACTAGCGAACAATTTATGATAGATTTTACCAGTCACATAAATAACCACTCAATGCCAAAATTTCGTGAAAAATATAGAAACTGCGATGTTTTACTAATAGACGATGTACAGTTTCTTGGTAAAACTGATAAAATCCAAGAGGAATTTTTCAACACATATAATGAACTTTTAGCAAAAAATGGTCAAATAGTTATGACTTCAGATCGACCTCCAAAGACACTAAAAGGCTTTGAGGATAGGATGATTTCAAGATTTGATAAGGCTTTTATGGCTGATATTACGCCGCCTGAACTTGATACAAAGATAGCCATCATCATCAAAAAATGTGAATTTGATAAAATCGATCTAAATAAAGAGGTCATAAACTACATAGCCACAAACATGGGAGATAATATCCGTGAGATTGAGGGAGCTATTATAAATCTAAACGTATTTAAAACTCTTATGAAAGAAGAGATCACACTTGATCTTGCAAAAAGTATATTAAAAGATTTAATCAAAGAAAAACGTGAAAATATAAATTTCGATACTATTGTTGAAATAGTTAGTAAAGAACTAAATATCAAACAAAGTGATATAAAAAGCAAATCAAGAGTTACGAATATCGTAGAAGCAAGACGAATCATCATATATCTTGCAAAGATGCTTACAACAAACTCAATGCCACAAATCGCAAACTATTTTGGTATGAAAGATCACAGTGCCGTTAGTCATAATATTAAAAAGATAAATGAGCTAATACAAACTAATGAAATTTTTAGTCTAAAAGTTACTGAATTAAAAAACAAAATTTTGACAAAAGGATAAAATACAATATGAAATTTGTGAATAAATGTGAAAAAGAAAATATAATTTTTCACATTTTAAATAGCTGTATTTCGATGTTTAAAAGCACTTTTCACTTTTTAACATCACCTACTAAAACAAAAAAATTAAATTTAAAAATAGAAGGAAGTTTTTAATGAAAGTTTTAATAAACAAAAATATGCTTGAAAGCATAGTAACAAATACAAATCCATATCTTGAAAAAAGAGATCTTAGTGCTATAACTTCTCACATTTATATCTCAGCAAAAGATGGTGTTTTAAATATAAAAGCAACTGATCATGAGATAGGACTAGCATATAAGCTAAGTAATGTAAAAATAGTTGATGAAGGTTATGCAACTGCAAATGGCAAAAAACTACTTGACATTATAAAAAGTCTAAAAGACGAAGAAGTGATGTTAGAAACTGTAAATAACTATCTTTACATAAAACAAAAAAACTCAAAATACAAACTTCCAATGTATAAATTTGAAGATTTTCCAGAATTTCCAACGATTGAGGGCAAATCAAAATTTGATGTTGACGCTGTTATGTTAGGAAGAAGTTTAAAGAAAATTTTACCAAGTATTGATAGCAATAACCCAAAATTTGAACTAAACGGAGCTTTTCTTGATATTAAAAAAGACTTTATAAATATCGTTGGTACTGATACAAGAAGACTTAGTGTATTTAGATTTCAAACACCAACTGAAAAAGAATTTTCACTTATAATCCCTAAAAAAGCTATCAATGAAATACAAAAATTATTTTTTGACAAGATAGAAATTTGCTATGATGAAAATATCTTAATCGCTCAAAGTCAAAATTTTGAATTTTTCACAAAACTTATAAATGGCAAATTTCCAGATTACGAGCGTGTAATACCAAAAGAGGTAAGAAAAAGACTTCAACTAAGTAGAGATAAGATGATAGAGGGCATAAAAACTATCTCGATGCTAAGTGATACAATGAAAATATCTTTTGCGAAAGATAATATAACATTTGAAAGTGTTATAGAAGATAACTCTGAAGCAAAAACTACAATAGATTATCAAACTGGTTTAGAGCTTGGAGATGAATTTTTTATAGGTATAAAAAATAGATATCTACTTGACTTTTTAAGTAGCATAGAGGATGAAAATTTTGAGCTTGGATTTAATGAAAGCTCACTAGCATTTGTTGTAAATTCAAAAGAATTAACAACAGTAATAATGCCGATAAATTTATAAGATAAGGCAAGATTATGGAAAATAATTACGGCGCAGAAAATATTAAAGTACTAAAAGGGCTTGAGGCGGTCAGGAAGCGCCCAGGCATGTATATAGGCGATACTAACATAAGCGGTCTTCACCACATGATCTACGAAGTCGTTGATAACTCTATCGACGAAGCGATGGCAGGATACTGCGATACGATAGATGTTGAGCTTACACGTGAAGGCTCAGCGATCATTAGCGATAATGGCCGTGGTATCCCAGTAGATATGCACCCAACTGAGAAAATTTCAGCTGCGACTGTTGTTCTAACTGTGCTTCACGCTGGTGGTAAATTTGACAAGGACACTTATAAGGTTTCTGGTGGTCTTCACGGCGTTGGTGTATCTGTCGTAAATGCCCTTTCTAAAAAGCTAGTCGTAAATATCAAACGCGATGGCAAGCTTCACAGACAAGAATTTGCAAAAGGCATCCCTCAAAGCGATCTTGAAGTGATAAAAACTACAAACCGCACAGGCACGCAAGTCGAGTTTTGGCCAGATGATAGTATATTTGAAGTGACTGAATTTGACGATGAAATTTTAGTAAAAAGATTTCGCGAGCTAGCCTATCTAAATCCAAAGATAACTATAAATTTCAAAGATCAAAGAAATGGCAGAAGCGAGAGCTTTCATTTTGAGGGCGGACTTGAGAGCTTTGTAACTGATATGAACAAGGCAAATGCTGTCAGCAAAGCAGTCTCATTTAGCGGCGGCGAAGATGATGTTATGGTTGATTTTGCACTGCTTTACAACGATACTTATAGTGAAAATTTACTAAGCTTTGTAAATAACATCAAAACTCCAGATGGAGGTACGCACGAGGCTGGCTTTAGAGCAGGCCTTACAAGAGTTATCACAAACTACGTTCAAGCAAACGCTGCTGCACGTGAAAAAGATACAAAGATAACTGGCGAAGATATCCGCGAGGGACTTATCGCAGTTGTAAGTGTAAAGGTGCCAGAGCCGCAGTTTGAGGGACAAACAAAGGGCAAACTAGGCTCAAGCTACGTAAAACCTATCGTTCAAAAGATGGTTTTTGACGTGCTTACAAAGTATTTTGAAGAAAATCCTATCGAAGCAAGAGCGATAATGGATAAAGCTCTAATGGCAGCTCGTGGTCGCGAGGCCGCTAAAAAAGCTAGAGATCTAACTCGTAAAAAAGAGAGCATGAGCGTAGGCACACTTCCTGGCAAACTGGCTGATTGTCAGAGTAAAGACCCAGTAATTAGCGAGCTATACCTAGTGGAGGGCGACTCTGCGGGCGGTTCTGCAAAACAAGGACGTGATAGAGTTTTTCAAGCGATATTGCCGCTTAAGGGTAAAATTCTAAACGTTGAAAAGGCAAGACTAGATAAAATTTTAAAATCTGATGAGATAAAAAATATGATAACAGCGCTAGGATGTGGTATCGGAGATGAATTTGACGCTGAAAAGCTTAGATATCATAAGATCATCATCATGACTGATGCTGATGTCGATGGTAGTCACATACAGACACTACTTTTAACCTTCTTCTTTAGATTTTTAAATAAAGTTGTAGAAAACGGCCACATTTACCTAGCTCAGCCGCCACTTTACCGCTATAAAAAAGGAAAAAAAGAAATTTATCTAAAAGATGAAAAGGCACTAAACGAATTTCTTATCGAAACTGGCATCGAGGGCGTTGATATAGAGGGCATTGGCAGTGCGGATTTGATTGATTTCTTAAAGATCGTTGCAGCTTATAGAAGCGTCTTAAAAGAGCTTGAAAAACGCTTTAACGTCCTTTCAGCGATCCGCTATATGATAGAAAATCCAGACATCGTCTCAAAAAGCTACAATGAAATTTTTGAAATTTTAAGAGACTTCTTAAAAGCTGAGGGACACAACATCCTAAACCACTACGTTAGCGATGATGAGGTTAGAATTTATGTCCAAACTGAAAGCGGCCTAGAAGAGCTCGTGGTAAATGAAAATTTATTTACAAATCCACTCTATGAAGAGGCACTTTACATCAGCCAAAAGATAAAAGAGCGCGGTCTAGACTTGCATAGTGACGTTATAGACGTGCTTGATGAAGTAGAGAAAAATGCGAAAAAAGGTGCATATATCCAGCGCTACAAAGGTCTTGGTGAGATGAACCCTGAGCAGCTTTGGGAGACTACGATGAACCCTGAGAACAGAAGACTTTTAAAGATTGATATAAACGACGCTATAAGCGCCTCTGACACGTTTAATCTCTTTATGGGCGATGAGGTCGAGCCAAGAAGAAACTACATCCAAGACCACGCAAAAGACGTTAAACACTTGGATATTTAAAAGAAAAAGGATAAAAGATGAGCGAAGAGCTAGATATAAAATATGGCGAAAAAATTTTAAAAGAATTTGACATAGAGAGTGACCTTGAGGTCTGGGAAAATAAGCAAACAAGGGATTATGTCATAAAGATCACTCTGCCTGAGTTTTGCTGCCTTTGCCCTCGCTCTGGTTATCCTGACTTTGCGACGATATATCTTGAGTACATACCAAATAAGCTTGTAGTTGAGCTAAAAGCGATAAAGCTTTATATAAATAGCTTTATGAACCGCAATATCAGCCACGAAGATAGTATAAATGAAATTTACTCTGTTTTAGAAAAAAAACTTGAGCCAAAATTTATGAAGATAGTTGGGGATTTTAACCCACGTGGAAATGTCCATACAGTTATCGAGATTAGCTCTGATCTAGTTGTAAAAAAGCCAGTTGAAGAGAAAGAATTTGCTCCAAAAAGTAGGGAGAGAAGCTTTAGCGATAAGCCACGTGAGAGACGAAGTACAAGTGATCGTGGCAGCAGCAGGGGCAGCAGAGATGATAAATTTAAAAAAGATGACAAGCCAAGAAGAAGCTCAAACAAAGAGGGCTTTAGAAAGATAAGCTATGCCGATGATAAGAAGCCAAAAGTAGTCAAAAAGGATAAATAATGATAAGTGCTAAGCTTATAGAACATATCTTTAAAGCAGCATCTATATCACGTTGGAACGACTATCCAAAGATGACAAATTTAGTCGAGCTTGATAAGCAAGCTCATAAATTTATCATCGCTTATTTCATAGCAAAACAAGAGCAAGACGCCGATATGAACTATATCATTGAGGCTGGAATTTTTGAGTTTTTAAGTAGGGTCGTGGTCACTGACATACGTCCAGACGTCTTTCACCACATCCAAAAGACAAAAAAAGAGCAGATAAATAGCTGGGTTTTAAGTAATCTTGATAGCCTTATTTCAGATATTGAAGATGGGGAGTTTTTAGAGAGATTTAAAAGTTATTTTAAAAGTGATAAAAAGCATGAAAAAGAACGCCTCATCCTAAAAGCAGCTAGCTATCTTGCCACTAGGTGGGAATTTTCTATCGTCTATCAAACGAGCCAGTTTTTAAGTGACATCGACGAGCTTAAGGCGAAGGTCGAGGAGGAGATGGAGGATTATTACGAGCTAATTGGCGTTAGAAAGATCGCTATGAATCAAAAATTAGCCCGCCTTGTTGATCTAAGTGGTAGGCTAAGGTTTCAAAAACGCTGGGCGCAAACGCCTCGTATCCCTGAAACTGCAGTCTTAGGACATATGCTAGTAGTTGCAATACTTAGCTATTTTTATTCACTAAAAGCAAAAGCTTGTAAAAAACGCCTAGAAAATAACTTCTTTTGCGCACTATTTCACGATCTACCAGAGAGCCTCACAAGGGACATTATAAGCCCTGTAAAATACGGTGTAAAAGGGCTAAACGAGATCATCAGTGAGTATGAGATGAGGCTTATTGATGAGAGGATTTTGCCATTTGTACCGGAAAAGATTAAAGATGAGTTTAGCTACATCCTTGGTATCAGAAAAGATGGCGAGAAATTTATAAAAGATGAGTTTGAAAATAGAACTTACGAGCGTAAAATCATCTGCCACGAAGGAACGATGGAGAACGTAAATGATGATAAATTTAACCCAATAGATGGTAAAGCGCTAAAATACTGCGACAAGCTATCAGCCTACATAGAAGCTGGAATTTCTATAAGCTATGGCGTCAAGTCAAAAGAGCTAACTGATGGATTTAATAATATGTATAAATTTTTTAGCGAAAAACCTAAGATCGACGGAGTGGATTTTTTAGAAATTTGTGATGATTTTAATGAACATTTTGGTTTAGAAAGACCCCCTCTCAGATAACTGCGGCACACACTTAATACAAGTGCTCTGCTGTGTTCCCACCCTGAAGCGGTGCTCATAAAAAGCATTGCACAGGTCTAAGAAGGAGCTTCGCAATCATACAGAAACTATACTTAAATTTTGTTTTATAGTTACATTTTTAAAAATTTAGCTTTAAAAGTATATAATCAGCCCAAATTTCACAAAAAGTAGAGTAATGTCTGGAAAGTTTAAACTTCGTTTTTTATCAGCTTTTAGAGATTTTTTTATCTATCATCACAAATCTTTAGAATTTCGTGCAAAAATTTTTGCCGCTATGATCTCTGCTAAATTTGACCCAGACGAAGATGATTTTTTTGTTTTAAATGACATTACAAATGAAATTTATGAAAATGACCAAACAAGAAAAGACTTTTTGATCCAAACTGTTAAAGAGTATGTAGCAAGAGTTAAAAGAAACGATAGGATCACACTTGATGCACTACTTTTAAGCATTGATAAAGACCTAAAAGATCATAAGAGATACGCCAAAAAGATAGATTTTTCTCACCTTCGTCGCTTGATGAGTGGCTGTGAGGAAGAAATTTTAGTTCAGCAAAGAGTTTATGAGTTTTTAATAAACGAAGTCAAACTCTATTCTTAAAATTATCATTCATTTTAAATTTTTAATCATCAACTAGAATAAAAATTATTTCTTCATCTGAATAGCAGTCTGGATCATCTCATCACTTGTTGTGATACTTTTTGCACTAGCCTCATAAGCCTTTTGCGTGACTATAACCTCACTTAGCGCTTGACCAAGATCGACGTTACTCATTTCAAGTTTATTTGCAAGAATTTGTGAGCCATAAATAGTCTCACCAGCTTTATTTTTATAAAAAAATGCCTCACCTGAATTTGGAGTTGCTTCATAGAGATTATCACCCACTTTTGATACGCCCTGCTCATTTTGGAAGTGATATAGAGCTATTTTTGCAACTATAAATGAGCGAGAATTGTCAAAATTTGCCATGATATTTCCACGATCATCGACGCTATATTTTGTGAGATTTCCCTCGGCATAGCCATCTGCTTTTATGACGAAGTCTTTTTTTGTATTGGCTGAGCTTGTTATGCCATTATAAATATTTTCATCACCATTGCCAAGGAAATTTAAAGCCACATCCCCAACACTTGTTAGCGTATTTGACACAAGTCTACCGCTACCATTAAATGTAAGCGACCCCATGGCTGTATTTTGTACAGCACCATTTGCATCAGTTATAGTAGCTGTTGCATTCCAAATGGTTTGATCACTACCTTGAGGGATTTGTTTTGTGAAATTTATAGTTACTAAGCTCTTTGTACCATCGCTGTTGTATATCTCTGAGCTTAGTTTTTCTTTATTGGCCACTTCAACTAGTGATGTAACTTCAGCCTTTACATCTAAATTAGCAAAATCCATAAATTTTAGGCTTTTATTGTTTATATGCCAGCTTCCATCGCTCTCTAGTGTGGTTGAAAACTCACTAAATTTACCATCACCGTCTTTTACTTTTACCACCACGCTGTCACCTGCTTTTGCACCAAAGTTCGTCTGGCTTAGTGGGATTTGTCCATTTAACGAGATAGTTTTATTTGTATTATCAAGTGTATAATTAAAATTTGCCGCATCAATGGCTGTTGTTTGTCTATTTGTTATTAGACTTGAGTTTAGGTTCCCTTTAAAATCTATATTTTTTGTTTGCTTGGCTGGCATAAATAAAAAATGAGGTAAATTTATGCCTTTTTGTGAGCCAGTATCGGCTAGTTTTAGATCTTCTTCTTTTGCAGTAAATGCCTGCGTGGTACCTTTTGTCTGACCATATTTTCTAAGAGCATTAGCACTTGGAGTGACTGGAGTAAAGCTTGTTAACGTACCAAGAAGCAAGTTGCCTTTATTATCTACTAAATTTCCAGCCCCATCTATATCGAAGCTACCTGTTCTTGTGTAGTAGTTTCTACCATTTTTATCAACGACGCCAAAAAAGCCTTTACCGCCTATGGCTAGGTCAAAGTTATTATCAGTATTTTGAAAACTACCATTTGTCATCTTTAAAGCTGTCGTTTGTTTTGTAGCTCCAAGACCTACTTGATTGTTAGTTGGACCACTTCCAGCGGAAGCCATATGTTGATTGATTAAATTTTTAAACTCAGGGATTGAAGCTTTAAAACCTACGTTGTTGATATTTGAGATATTATTTGCCCAAACATCCATGCCAAAGCTTTGTGTTTTAATGCCACTAATTCCGTTGTAAAAACCTCTCATCATGGCTTTTATCCTTCGTAAAATTCAGATATTTTATCCATTGGGACATATTCGCCTGCGATTTTTATCATAGCTTTGCCATCTACAAATTTTACTGCCTCGACTGGATAGCTACCTACTTGAGTCTTGTATGAATTACCATCTTTTCCAGTGTAATTAACAGAGACTGTATATGCGCCGTTTGGTAACTGTTTTCCAGAATCATCTTTACCATCCCAAGATATTCTGCGGACTCCTGACTTTAGATCTTTTATATCGATTGAACGAACGACCTCTCCATTTGCATTTTTAATTTCGAGCTTACCATTTGCAAGATCTGATTTAAAATAAAGTGCAAAATTTACAGTTTTTTGCTCATCTGTTAGTAAAACTGAGTTTGAACCAGTTGAGACCATTTTTCCAAGAGCTGAGATAGCGTAGGCATTTGCATTTGATTTTAACTGATTTACAAGCTCTTTCATAGCTGAGTTTGTATTTTGTTGCATCTCTAGTGATGCTAGCTGGCTAGTTTGCGTAAGCATCTTTTCAGTATCCATAGGACTTGTTGGGTCTTGATACTGAAGCTCTGTTAAAAGTAGCTTCATAAATGCATCTTTATCTAGCTGTGCATTTGGGTTAGTTCCTGTGCCAGCTGCCGCATCTTGCTTTGCTTTTGCCTTTTTCTCGGCATTTTTTTGCTGTGTTGTTTGTGTAGTTATATCTGAAACTGAAGCCATAATCTCTCCTAAATATATCTTGGTATTACTAGTTCAAGCAAGCTTTGTTCCGCTTGAGCGTTTTCGCTCTCATCACTTTGATTTGAGCTGTATTTATTCTTTGCTTGTTCTCTTTTATCTTGTCTTTGATTTTGATCTGAGAAATTCATCTCAAGCTCGGTAAATCCCATATTTACAAGGCTATTTTTAAACTCGGCTTGATTTTGCAAAAAGAGATTCATCGTAGCTGTAGTTGAGTTAAAATTTACATGCAAGTTGTTGCCACGATTTACCATCGTGATCTCAACCTCGCCTAAATTTAGAGGATTAAGCGTGATGTTAAAACGAGTGATCGGCGCTTTGTAATTTTGCACCTGCTCTTTTAGCGTAGAAGAGAAATTACTAAGTGTCTCTTTTATCTCAGCCTTTGTCTGAAGCTGGTGTTTAGCGCTATTTGCGATATCTTTTACCATTTGGTTTAGCTCTGATTTATTATCGCTACTAAATGTCTCTTTGCTCTCTAAATTCTCATTTTTTTGCTGTTCTCTCTCAGGGAATAGTAGCGACTCAAGAGTTGGAGCTTTTTGCGCCTTTTGCTCGTGTAAATTTACCTTTACTTTTGGCTCTTTTGGTTGCTCCTCTGGCTCAACATCCACTATCTCATCATCAAGCTTTACTTCACTATCTAGCTTTTTAGGCTCTTCTTTTACTAAATTTTTAGTTTCATTAGTTGGATTTGCCACTACCTCTTTTAACAAAGTATCAAGCTTTACGACCTCTTTTGGCTCGTTTTTTATGATGGTTTGCTCGACCTCATTTTTTAGCTCTTTTAGGTAAAAAGGCTTCTCTTCGGTCTTTATCGGTGTGAAAAATTCTTTCTTGCCTAAATTTTTAAACATCTCGTTTAGTTTTGGCACGTCTTCATTTGAAATTTCTATATTTTCAAGGCCAAGGTCAAATTTCTTAGCAAGGTCGATAAGATCACTAACGCTTTTAACATTGCTAAGCTCTTCAACGTTTTCAGGCACACTTAAGAAATTTGCTATTTTGTCGCTGAAATTTGGAAATTTACTTACTTTTTCATTGCCGTTTAAAATTTCTAAAACTTGTAAAAGCTGCATAAAATTTGCATTTTCATAGAGCTCATTTTTTGTATTTTCATCTAAATTTTCTTCAAGTGCAGTTGAAATTTTTGCCGCACTTTCGCTTTGTGCTTTTTGCAGTGTCTCTTTTTGAGTGGTAACCGTTTTTACTATCTCTTTGACATCTTTTTCAGTGATTTTTTGGCCGCTATTTGCCTTGCTCGCAGCTGCATCTAAAACCATCGACAAAAATTCGCCGTTGTTTTGAGATTTTTTAGAAACAGAGGGCTTTTTATTCCCAGCAGGAGCCAGCAAATCTACGTTGTTTTTCGCTGTATAAGCTTGCATTTAAACCTTTCAAATTTTTAAACTTAATGCCAAACATGCAAAATCTATTCCAAAAATTAATTTCTTGATATCAGCTTAAAATTTATAAAAATTTGGCTATAATCTGCCCCTATTTTAAAACTGACAAACGAAAAATAGCAAACTAATAAACGGAGAAAAATTTGGAAAAGATACGAAATATAGCCGTTATCGCACACGTCGACCACGGTAAAACAACAATGGTTGATGAGCTTTTGAAACAGTCAGGAACATTTAATGAGCATCAAAACCTTGGCGAGCGTGTAATGGATAGCAACGACATCGAAAGAGAGCGTGGCATCACGATCCTTTCTAAAAACACTGCTATTCGCTACAAAGATACAAAGATCAACATCATCGACACTCCGGGCCACGCCGACTTTGGTGGAGAGGTAGAGCGTGTTCTTAAGATGGTTGATGGTGTTTTGTTGCTTGTCGATGCGCAAGAAGGCGTTATGCCACAAACTAAATTCGTCGTCAAAAAGGCACTCTCACTAGGACTTCGTCCAATCGTTGTTGTAAATAAGATAGATAAACCTGCAGGCGATCCAGACCGCGTTATAAATGAAATTTTTGATCTTTTTGTTGCACTTGATGCAAACGATGAGCAGCTAGAATTTCCAGTCGTTTATGCCGCTGCTAAAAATGGCTATGCAAAGCTAAAACTAAGCGATGAAAACAAAGATATGCAGCCACTTTTTGAGACTATCTTGGCTCACGTACCAGCTCCAAGCGGTAGTGATGAAAACCCACTCCAGCTTCAAGTGTTTACTCTTGATTATGATAACTACGTCGGTAAGATCGGTATTGCAAGAATTTTTAACGGCAAGATATCAAAAAACCAAAATGTCATGCTTGCAAAGGCTGATGGCACAAAGACAACTGGTAGAATTTCAAAGTTAATTGGTTTTATGGGTCTTGAAAGAACCGATATTAACGAGTCTGGCACTGGCGATATCGTAGCGATCGCTGGCTTTGATGCGCTTGATGTTGGCGATAGTGTTGTTGATCCAAACAATCCTCATCCGCTCGATCCTCTCCATATCGAAGAGCCAACACTTAGCGTTGTATTTTCTGTAAATGATGGGCCATTAGCAGGTACTGAGGGCAAACACGTCACATCAAATAAGATTGATGAGCGCCTTGCAAACGAGATGAAGACAAATATCGCGATGAAGTATGAAAACATCGGCGAGGGCAAATTTAAAGTAAGTGGCCGTGGTGAGCTTCAGATTACTATTTTGGCTGAAAATATGCGCCGCGAGGGGTATGAATTTTTACTTGGCAGACCTGAGGTCATCGTAAAAGAGATAAACGGCGTAAAGTGCGAGCCATATGAGCTTTTAGTCATCGACGCACCTGATGATACGACAGGCACAGTCATAGAAAAACTAGGCAAAAGAAAGGCTGAAATGGTCTCTATGAACCCAACAGGTGATGGCCAAACAAGGATCGAATTTGAGATACCAGCGCGCGGCCTTATCGGCTTTAGAAGCCAGTTTTTAACTGACACAAAGGGCGAGGGCGTCATGAACCACAGCTTTTTGGAGTTTAGACCACTTAGTGGAACAGTGGAGCATAGAACAAACGGCGCACTAGTTTCTATGGAAAACGGCGTAACGCTTGCCTATTCGCTATTTAACTTGCAAGATCGTGGCGTGCTATTTCTTGATCCACAAGCAAAAGTCTATGTGGGTATGATCATCGGCGAGCACAGCCGTCCAAACGACCTTGACGTAAATCCTATCAAGGGTAAAAACCTAACAAACGTGCGTGCAAGCGGTAGCGACGATGCGATCAAGCTTGTGCCACCTAGAAAGCTAAGCCTTGAGCGCGCGCTAGAGTGGATAGAAGATGACGAGCTAGTCGAGGTTACGCCTATAAATATTCGCGTTCGCAAGCGCTATTTAGACCCAACAGAGCGCAAAAGAAAAGCGAAACTTTAATCAAATTTTATCATTTTAGCCCCTTTGTAAAGGGGCTAATAATTAAACTCTAAAAACAGTAAAAAATTTACATAAATTTCTCATACTTTTTTGCATTATTTATTTAAGTTGGCTTTGTTCAAGACGAAATAGAGCCATTCTCTCTCATCTAAAATTTATCAACCTTAAAACTATTTATGCTTTAAAATACCATACTTACTTTTCTATTTTTGCTTTTAATGTAATCAATACAAAAATGCTTAGTTTATGCTAGAATCGGCGAAAATTTAAAGGAAACCGATGAAAAAACTAAAATTTATCTTTGCTCTCGCCGCAGCGTTTATTTTTAGTGGCTGCTACGAGACTACGCTACTTACTCGCGTGCCGATCTCCGCGCTTGTTTCGGACAAAGGCTCGGACGTTAAATCCACGATCGTACTAACGGATATAACGCCGCAGACGCACGTTACGAAAACGGTAACGGACAACGTGCGGGTTTTCGTCCCGGACGCTAAATTTAAGGATTTCCCGACGGGAGAAACCGCCTATGAGATGAGCGTTAGCGTAGGCAAGGGCGAAAAGGGCGGCAAAAACTCGGATAAGCGCGCCGTGCGGATATATCTAGGCTCAGACGGCGACGTCTACGGCAAGCTTAGTAAAAACATGCTCGAGCAGTACGCGGGCGCGGCGAAGCAGAAAATGGAGCCGACGCTAAAAGCGGCGATCAAATTTGAAAACGACACGAAGGATGTCTATGAGCTGGTCGTGGGCAACGAGTTTAAGGCGAGCGACGAGGCGCAGACGGGCGGCGTTTATACCTTGGCGCCGGGGCAGGTTACGGGCGCGATCTGGGCGGATAGCGCGGCGGTAAATACGGCGATCGCGGGCAAGGCGGTCATTTAAAAAAGACGGCGAAATGAAAAACGTAAAAATAGGCTTCATCGGCGGCGGAAATATGGGCGGCGCGATGATAGAGGCGCTTTGGCGAGTGCAACCTGACGAGGTCGGCGTAGTGCGAAACTCGGCCGAGGAGGGGCGAAAATCCAGCGGCGGCAGCGAGGCGCGCGGGACTGAAAATTTAGCGCAAACGGATAAAACCCCAAGCCTGCATGAATGCGAAAAAAAGACGAAATTTGAAATCATAGCCTGCGCCAGAAACAAAAACGAAGCTTTACGGCAGAGATTCGGTATAAAAATAGCCGCGAGCGAAACGGATCTAGCGCGCGAAGCGGACGCGATCGTGCTGGCTACTAAGCCCGCTAGCTACGAGGCTATCTTGCGTCTGATCGCGCCTGATCTTGCGGGCAAAATTTTGCTTCTTTTGGCGCCTAATTTTGACATAAAACGCGCTAGGCAAATCGTAGGCGAGGGCGTTTATATAGCTCGTGTGATGCCAAATATCGCGGCTTGCATCGGAGCGTCGGCCACGGCTCTTTGCTTTGACGCTGGATTTAGCGAGGCCAAGAAAGAGACCGTGCGCGAGATAATCGCTAAAATCGGTAAAATTTACGAGATAGACGAGACTGGTTTTGCCGCATTTACGGGCATCGCAAGCAGCCTGCCCGCGTATGCGTGCGCCTTTATCGAGGCTGCGGCCGATGCCGGCGTGCGGGGCGGACTGCCTAGGCAGCTTTGCTACGACGCCGTTGCGGCAGCCGTAGAAGGGACGGCGCGTCTGATCCAAAGCGGCAAGCACCCGGCCGCGCTAAAAGACGAGGTCTGCTCGCCCGCGGGAACCACGATCGAGGGACTTGCCGCGCTTGAAAAGGGCGGATTTCGCGGCGCCTTGATGGATGCCGTCGCCGCTTGCATCGCCAAAGCGAGGGGTTAGGTAAATTTAAAGGATAAAAATGAAAATCTTATTATTTGCGCTACTTGCGGCGATAAATTTATTCGCTAGCGAGCCGGGCCTTTCGCCATTGCTAGCTGCAGATACGCTAGAAAAGCTCAAAAAATGCAAAAATCCCGACCTAAACGCCACCAAAGAGTGCGTGCAAGCGGGCATGGTAGCGGCTAACTTAAAGCAAGACTACGGCGCGGCGGAGGGGCTATTTAGCCTAGCCTGCGCCAAAGGAGACGGCGAGGGCTGTTTTTATCTGGGCGAACTTTATAAAAATAACCTAGTAAAAGCCGCGGATAAGAGCGAGCGCGAGACTAAGATTAGCGCGTATTACAAGGCTAGCTGCGTCCTTTACGAGTATTTGCCGGGTTGCTTGGCGCTAGCCAATTTCATGCAAGAAGAGTTGGGCGACGAGGCGCAGTCGTTTGCGATAAACAATACCCTATGCAACAAAAAAATACGCTCCCGGATGCTACAACGTGGGCTGGATGATAGAGCGAACGGGAGGCGATATAGGCGAGATGATGGAGTATTACGAGCGCTCGTGTAAGCTAGGCTACGTAGGCGGCTGCGCAAGAGCGGCGTGGCTGTATGAGGGAAATTTCAACGAAAACAGATACGAGCAAGTAAAAAAAGACGCGAAAAAGGCAAAGCAAATGCGAAAAAAGGCGTGCGAGCTAGGCGATAAGCAAAGCTGCTAGATTGATAATAAGGCGTTTTGATAAAAAATTTAAAACGATAAAACTCCAGAAAATCTTAACATAGCTAGCAATGTAGAGTAGTAACTTTTAGTATATTTTTGAATTCTGTAAGAAGTTTACTAGTTTTTATTTTTAAGTTTATCAAAGTCTTACCACATTTTTTGTGGTAAGTAGTGAAGTAAAGTAAAGTTTTTACTTCACTAGATCCAAAAGTAAAATTTTTACAAAACTTGTAAGCTAGAAAAATTTTACTTATACCTTCAGTAATTAAGCCATCCAATAAAACTCATTGATAAATTTTCTTCTAAATCTTATTTTTAATAAAAATGAATATTAAATTTCTTAAATAAAGCTAAATATAACAATGTAATTTTAAGCCATTAGGTTATAAGATTTTTTTAAATTTTATTTTTAAGGATTGCAACATGAAAATGCTATTTTTAGCCCCAGTGCTAGCATGTAGTCTTGCCTTTGGTGCTGATGTGATCGCAAAAGACGCAAACATTACGCTTGATGGTAAGATGATCGGTAAGATCGAGGTTTTAACGCCAGTTGAAGTCGTTGAAAAAGGCGATAAAACGAGCAAGATCAAAGTTAGTGGCGTCGTGTCGGCAAACTACTTAGCCCAGCTTCAAAGAAGCGTAGAAGATCCTGAAGTTTTTGTAGCTTTTGATGACGAGAGCGAGGCAAATTTCAAAAAAGTAAAAGACCTTGAAGATGACTACGGCGAGGTTTGGTACCAAGCTGATGGCGTTTATGAAGTGCCAAATGACGCGCTTGGTGGCAACCAAAAAGAGCTTTACGCAAAGGCAAAGAAAATTTACGAAGAGACCTGCTCAGCATGTCACAGGCTGCATGAACCAAACAGCTTCACAGCCGCTCAGTGGCCAGCAAATTTATCTGGCATGGTCGATGCGAAATTTGTTGCACTAGATGAAACTGATCTAAATTTAGTGCTTAAATACCTACAACACAATGCCAAAAAAGTAAAATAAATTTTCATAAGGGAGAAAATATGAAAAGGCGAGATTTTATAAAATTTTCTGCACTTGCTGCCACAGCAGCGCAGGCAAACAAGATAGAGGGCGTGACTAAGACCATTTTTGACCAAAACAAAACCTTTGGCGCAAATAGATTTGGGCTATTTTGGGCAAATACCAACTCAAACCAAATCGTATCTGTTGATCCATTTGAGGGCGATAAATTCCCAAATACCATGAACAACAGCTTGCCAGACCTCATCCAAAACGAAAGTCGCGTGCTCTATCCATACGTGAGAAAGAGCTACCTAAAGGCAAAAGGTGCAGCAAAGAGCGAGCTTCGTGGCAAAGAGGAATTTGTGCGCGTTAGCTGGGATACCGCCCTTGATCTAGCAGCAAAAGCCTTAAAAGAAAATTTCGACAAATATGGCCCTGAGAGCATCTACGGCGAGTGCTACTGGTGGGGCGGCAGCGGTAAGATCAGCTGGGGCAGGACTGTTGGTCACAGGATGCTAAAAGTGCTTGGCGGATATGTCGAAGAGAGCGGCGACTACTCAACGGGTGCTGGCCTTGTTATCATGCTTCACGTCCTAGGCAACAGCGCCGTTTATGATGCTCCGACAAAGTGGGAGGCTATCGCTAAAAACGCTAAAAATGTTGTATTTTGGGGCACTGACCCACTTGTAACTGATCAAATTTCATGGCAGCCACCAACACATGATGGCTATCTTGGCATCAAAAAGATAAAAGAGGCAGGCATAAAAACTTATAGCGTTTGCGTCTTTAAAAACGACACCACAAGATACCTTGACTCTGAAACTATCATCGTTCGTCCAAATACCGACGTAGCAATGATGCTTGGCATGTGCCACTATCTATATGAAAACAAGCTTTATGACGAAGAATTTATCAAAAAATACACAGTTGGCTTTAATAAATTTAAAGACTATCTACTTGGCACAACCGACAAGGTGGTAAAAGATATCAACTGGGCGAGTAAAATTTGTGGCGTAAAAGCTGAGGATATCGCTAAATTTGCAACAGCACTTGCAAAAGAGCCAAGCGTCATCATCGCAGGCAGATCACTTCAAAGACAAGATCACGGCGAGATGAGCTTTTGGGGTATCGTAACACTTAGCGCGATGTTAGGTCAGATCGGCAAAGAGGGACTTGGCTTTGAGTTTAACCTCTACCACTCAAATGGCGCTACAGACAAGATCGCTCCGTCACTAAAAGGCATCAGCACTAGCATCAGCGAAAAATACGACAACGTAGATGGCGCTCCTTGGAAGAAATTTAAAAACGTCACCATCCCATCTTCAAGATCAATCGAAGCTTTGCAAAACCCTGGCAAAGAGATAGACTATGACGGCTCAAAGATCAAGCTACCACACATGAGAGTGGCTTACATGGCGTCTGGATCGATGTTTACAAGGCATCAAGATGTAAATAACGCCGTAAAAGCGTGGCGTAAATTTGACACTGTAATAACCGCTGAGCCATTTTGGACAAGCACAGCAAAACTAAGCGACATCGTCTTGCCAGTAGCCCTTGAAGTCGAGAGAAACGACATCAACCAAAGCGTGCCTACAAACGAATACATCGTAGCTTACAAGCCTGTTGTTGAGCCTATGGGCGAGAGCAGGAGCGATTACTGGATCTGCTCACAAATTTGCAAACGCTGGGGCAGAGAAGAGGTCTTTACAGAGGGCAAAGATGAGCTTGGCTGGGCGAAAGAATTTTACGCAGACGCAGCCGAGCAAGCTAAAGGCATAAATGTCAAGATGCCAAGCTTTGATGAGTTTTGGAAAGAGGGATATGTTAGATTTGAGCAAGATGACGAAGCTAGCAGATACTACACAAGGCTTAGCGCTTTTAGAGAAAATCCTCACAAAAACCGCCTAGGCACGCCATCTGGCAAGATAGAGCTCTACTCTCCAACTATCGCTAAATTTGGCTACAAAGACTTTGCACCGCACGTTGCTTGGATCGAGCCGTTTGAGTGGCTTGGCAGCGAAAAAGCCAAAAAGTATCCATTTAGCGTCACAACCCCACACTCAAGATACCGCCTCCACTCACAGCTAAATAACTCCGTGATCAGAAACTACGCTGAAGTATGCGCAAGAGAGCCAATGCTAATAAACGTAAATGACGCCAAAGCAAAAGGTATCGCAACTGGCGACGTGGTGAGAGTATTTAACGACAGGGGCGAAATTTTAGTTGGTGCGCTTGTCACTGACATCATCCCAGAGCACGTCATCGCCATCTGCGAGGGTGCATGGTACGATCCTGAAGTGCTGGGCGAAAAGAGCCTTTGTAAGCACGGATGCATCAATGTCCTAACACGCGACAAAGGTACGTCTAGCATCGCTCAAAGTAACTGCGGACATACGATACTAGCGGATCTTGAAAAATATAAAGGCGAGATCAAGCCAATAACTGCGTTTTCTAAACCAAAAATTTTACAATCTTTGTAGAATTTATATAAATTTAGCCCTCGCATGGGGGCTAAATTATTTTTAGGTCATTTATATCTTCAAATTTGATCCTAGTTTTTACAACCATAAGAGTTTTGTTTTTGAAATTTACGTCAGAGATTAGTCCGCTAGCACTTGCATAGGTATAGCCGTCATGATAGCTCACATATACTTCATCAGCTGGTCTTAGCTCGCTTATCTTTTTTAAAATTTCATCGATCTTGCTCTCATCAAGATCTAGTTTTTCGCATTTTTCTCGCTCTTTTTGTCGCAGGGCTCGCTCTAAGGTTGAGAGAGGATTAAACGAGCTAAAAATTTTTGCTCTATCTTTACTCGCCACTTTTGTGCCCTCCGATCTTTTTATTTCGGTCTTGCCCAGTGGCTTCTGGTAGTAGATCGATCGCTCTTAAAACCGAGTTTTTACCAAATTTTTCTTTTAAGAGATTTAGGGATTTTAAAACCGCCTTTTCTTTAGCGCCATCCTCAAAAAGACTTTGATGAGCTAGGCTCTCTTTTACTACGTCGTTTGCACTGATGCTAATTTGCCTAATCAGCCCAACATTTTTTATCTTGTTTAAAAGTAGCTCTTCGGCCAAACTCATCAGCACACTTGAGATATTTGTTGGTGTCTTAAACCTAATACTTGCACGCTGGTGTGGCTCAAGCTTATCGGCAAATTTTATATTTATCGTTATTCCACTTGCCATTACTTCTTTGTTGATCATCCTAAGCGCTAGCCTATCAGCCATCTCTTTTAGTATGACTACCGCCTCGCAACGCTCATAGTCTCTTGGTAAAATTTCAGAGCTAAAGTAGGATTTTGTACTTGGTTTATATGCTTTTATATCAGCTATTGTCGTTGGCTCTATGCCATTTGCGTGATCTATCGTTATATAGGCATCAACTCCAAAAAATTTCTCAAGCAAGCTTCGCGGAGCATTTGCTATATCTTTCATACAAAAAATTCCATGTTTTTCCAGCTTTAGCCTAGTTTGCTTACCGATACGCCAAAAGTCATCTAGCGGTTGATACGTCCAAAGACGTTCTTTATAAAGCTGCTCGTCTAAAAATGCAATCCCATCATCACTATGCTTAGCCAGGATATCAAGGGCGATTTTTGCGAGGTATAAATTTGTGCCCATGCCACAGGTGGCCGTCACGCCAGTAGTTTTTAAAATTTCATCCATTATCTTTTTGGCTATGGATTTTGCATCGGTATTATAAAATTTAACATAAGAAGTAAGATCGATAAAGGCCTCATCGATAGAATAGACATAGATATCATCTTTTGAGACATACTTTAGGTATATCTCATAAATTTTAGCCGCATAGTCGATGTAAAACTGCATCCTAGGCGGTGCAATGATAAATTTTATAGCCTTTGGTATTTCAAAAAGCCTGCATCTATTTTTCACACCTTTTGCTCTAAGAGCTGGGCTAACAGCTAGGCAAACACTTCCGTTGCCACGACTATCGTCAGCTACGACTAGGTCGGCTTTAAACGGATCAAGCCCTCGCTCCACGCACTCAACTGAGGCGTAAAAGGACTTTAGATCAATGACGGCATAAAATTTTTGTACTTCGTTTTTCATGGAGTGATTATAGATGAAAATTAGTAAAAGTTCGTTTTTGAAAAATCGATCTTAAAGCTAAAATTTCTAATAAAAATTTTTTAGAAACAAAATAAGCAAAATGGATAAATTTTACTAGTGGAGCTAGGGTAAATGCAATGCACAACGAAGTTAATATAATTGGTTCTACTATCGAAAAAAGTAGACAATCAGGTGTTTATATTGATTTAACAGATAGAAGTGATGTAAATTTTAACAAAGTAAAAGCAACTCTCGTATCAAAAAGTAAAAATAAAAATGGCGAGTCTATGCTTGGGGTTTTTGCTATACCAACATTTGATAACAGCAATGAAGATGCCAAAATAGATGGTAGAGTTAGAAATTATGGACTTGGTATTTTTTCAAGGCTAAATTTACCACGTGATTTTTATATCGATCTCATGGCAAAAGCTGGTAGGAGCCAAACTAAGGTTGATGCAAAAGATGTGGATTATAAAATCTCAATACCATATTACAATGCTAGCTTTGGCGTCGGCAAAAAGATAAAATTTGATAGCTTTATACTTGATAGTGGTCTAAACTACGCACTCTCTTATGCCGGTAGCGATGAGGCAGATATCGGACAAAGCATATTAAAATTTAGCAGCGTTACATCAAGTAGAGCTAAAATTTACTCAAAAATAGCTTATGATGCTGGTAAATTTAATCCTTATGGAAAAATTAGTGCCGAGTATAAATTTAACACCAAGTCAAAAATAGCAGTGATGCAAGAAGACGAGGAGATCAGCCTAACTCAAAAAGGCACAAGCTCAGAGGTTGAGGTCGGTCTAAGATATACGCCAACTTATGCAACACTCATAAATTTTGGCATAGCACGATCTTTTGGTAAAAAAGATCAAAGCAGCGCAAAACTTCAGTTTGCTTATAGATTCTAAAAATTTAGTGGCTTTTTTGGCCACTAAATTTACTTATTTTTATAGATTTAGCTGTAAATTTTCTTTAAATTTTCAAGCTTTGTACTAGCATTTAGTAGCAACATATCGGCGATAACTAGCCTTATCATCGCGGTTGCAACGACACTTCCTCGTATGCCTATACAAGGATCATGCCTGCCTCTTAGCTCAAAGTCTACCACTTCGCCAGCTAAATTTAGCGTCTTTTGTTCTTTAAATATCGAAGGCGTCGGCTTAAAATGGCTCTTTAACACGATCTCAGCGCCACTGCTTATGCCCCCAAGTATGCCACCAGCGTTGTTGCTCAAAAAGCCAAGCTCGTCCATCTCGTCATTGTTTGCTGAGCCAAGCATAGAGCTTACATTCACGCCAGCACCTATCTCAACGGCCTTTACACCATTTATGCCCATCAAAGCCGCTGCTAACGCGCTATCTAGCTTATCATAAAGTGGCTCACCAAGACCAGCTGGCACTCCTCTAGCCACGCTTAAAACCACAGCTCCTATGCTATCGTGCTCGCTTCTAGCTTTATTTATCACTTCTTTAATCGCTTCTTCATTGCCAAGAGCATAAATTTGAGAATTTTTAGCAAAGTTAAAGTCTATTTTGTCGCTAAAAACTTTACCGATGCCAAGCACGCCGCTTAAAATTTCTATATTAAACTCATTTAAAAGCAGCTGCGCAAAAGCCCCACCAGCTACTCTAACAGCCGTCTCTCTTGCGCTTGAGCGTCCACCGCCTCTATGATCTCTAAAGCCGTATTTTTTAAAATAGGTAAAATCAGCATGGCCTGGACGGAAAATTTCACGTAAATTTTCATAGTCGTTTGATTTTTGGTTGTTATTAAAAATAGCAAAACCTATTGGCGCGCCAGTGCTCATGCCATCAAAGACGCCGCTAAAAATTTCTATCTTATCGGCTTCATCTCTTGCGGTTGTAAAGTTGCTTTGCCCAGGGCGGCGTCTATCTAGCTCACTTTGGATAAAATCTACATTGATCTTTAGTCCAGCTGGAAGTCCGTCTATCACGCCACCGATCGCCACCCCGTGGCTCTCACCAAAGGTTGTTAAGGTTAGTTTTTTGCCAAATGTATTCAAAATTTTTCCTATTTTTTGATTTTTTCTAGTGCAATTTTTGCTGCAAGCTGTTGGGCTTGCTTTTTAGAGCTGCCAACGGCGCGTGAAATTTCTTTGCCATTTAGTAGCAAGGCTATCTCAAATTCTTTCTTGTGATCAGGACCTGACGTGCCGATGAGTTCGTATGTCGGGATGACACCAAGATTAGCCTGAGTGACCTCTTGAAGAGCGGTTTTGTAGTCCTTTTCGAGGTGTGCAAAGTCGATCTGTGGATAGCAAAGTTCAAGCAGAGCGATCGAAATTTCTCGCACTTTATCAAGTCCAGCCTCAAGGTAGATAGCGCCCATCACAGCCTCAAATGCATCGCTTAAAATGCTATCTTTCTCACGTCCGCCATTGTTCTCTTCAGCCGTACTTAGCCTTAAAAATTTACCCATTTTTAGATGCCTTGCCATATTTGCAAAGCTTTTTTCATTTACAAGTGCGGCTCTTAGCTTACTCATGTCGCCCTCTGCGATCTTGCTAAATTTTTTAAAAAGATACTCAGCCACAAGCAGATCCATCACCGCATCGCCCAAAAATTCAAGCCTTTCGTTGTTTAACGCCTGTTTGGTGCTCTTGTGTGTTAGCGCCTCTTCTAAAAGCTCAGTTTTTTTAAATTTATATCCAAGATTCTTTTCAAATTCTTCTAAAATTTTCATCTTTCATTCTCATCTTTTATTTTTAATGCCTCATCTCTTGCCATCTGGTCGCACTCCTCGTTTTCAGGGTGTCCAGCGTGCCCCTTAACCCAGCTTGCCACGACTTTGTGAGGCTTTGAAATTTCTAAATACTCCTGCCAAAGCTCGACATTTTTTACGTTTTTAAAATTTCTCTTTTGCCAGTTGGAAAGCCACTCATTTATGCTATTTACCACGTATGAGCTATCGGTAAAGAGCCTCACTTCGCAAGGCTCTTTTAGCGCTTTTAGCCCCATTATTGCAGCTTTTAGCTCCATTTGGTTATTTGTCGTATATGCCTCGCCGCCACTCTCTTTTTTCTGCGCTTCGTTAAATCTCAAAATATAAGCCCAGCCGCCAGCTCCAGGGTTTCCAAGGCACGAGCCGTCGCTAAAAAGTGTTACTGTCTTCACTTGGTTTTTCTGTGATGTGGGATAAAATTTTTACACTTCCTAGCTCGTGGCAGACTGGACAGCGGTAAAAGTGCATCGGAAATGAGTTTTTGCAGCTTTTACAAACGTAGTTAAAGCTTAGCCCAGCCGCCTCAAATTTAGCATCTTTTAGTTTTTTGATGACGTTTAGCTCAAAGCCATAAATTTCGCAAAGCTCATCTATATCGCCCTTTGCGTAAAAGAGTGATTTGTACTTTGGATCGCTTAAATTTATAGGCGTTTTTAGGTTGTAAAGCAGATCGATCACATCTTCAAAACGAGCAAAATCTTTTAAATTTTCTAAATTTTCATTGTGCCTTATGAAAAGTGCTAAGATCATACGTCTTAAAAGCTCAAAATTTTGGCTAAGACGGGAGAGAATTTCTACCTTTTCATTAAAGCTTAAATTTCTATCATCAAGCGTACTGATCGCCTTTATATAGGCCTTTTGATCTTTTACATTTACACCAAGCTCTTCAAGAGAATTTAGCGCATAAAGGGCTTCTTTATAGTTTTTAAGTTTTTCATCTATCATCGTTAAAAAGCGAAGTGCAAGTACATTTCTTGGGCTTAGTTCAAGCACTTTTTCAAAGACTTCGCTAGCTTTTTTTAAAAATCCAGCCTTAAAATAGACCTCTCCAAGCTCATTTAGGATAAATTCTTTTTCATTTTTATCTCTAACTTTGCCAAGTGCTATGAGATAAACACTAATTGATTTTTCAAAATCACCATTTTTAGCAAAAGTTTGCCCTAGCATGCAAAGGCTTTGAGCGTCTATCTCTGGGCTTTGTAGCATCTGTTTATGCTCGCTACTTATGCCATCTTTGCTATCAAATTTTCTTATAAATTTTTCAATGCGTTTTTTCTCATCTTTGCTTGAAAAGATACCCCAAGCATAGCTTAATGCGGCTATCATCAAAATAATGCTAAATAAAATAATAAGGCTAAATATCGGATCTCTGTGCCCAATGAAAAAAATATCCACGCTCATACTTTGTAATAAAATTTTACTTTAATTATAACAAAGCGGTTGTATAATTTTGCTTATGATAGATCCAAAATCCATAGAAAAACTCAAAAATCAAATCGATATCGTTGACATTATAGAGCACTATTTGCCTGTTAAAAAAATGGGTGCAAACTACAAATGTGTCTGCCCATTTCACGACGATAGAAATCCTAGTATGAGCATAAGTCAAAGTAAGCAAATTTTTCACTGTTTTGCTTGCAAGGCCGGCGGAGATGCGATCAAATTTGTAATGGATTATGAGAAATTAACCTATCCAGAAGCTATCGAAAGAATAGCTAGCCTTGTAAATTTTAGCCTCGAATACACAAGCGATAAAGCCCCAACACAAAAAGAAAATAAGCACATTTTAGAAAAGGCAAATGCTTTTTATAGGAGCGAATTTTTCAAGCATGAATCCGCTGTGAGATATATCTATTCTCGTGGTATAAATGACGCGATGATCGAGAAATTTGAGCTTGGTTGGGCTGGGGATAGTGCTAGTACCATTAGGCTTTTGCAAAATGAAAATATCGAACCAAAAGAGGCGCTTGAAGTTGGAATCGTAAAGCAAAACGAGAAGGGAATTTATGCTAGTTTTATCGAGCGTATTACATTTCCCATATATGCGCACACGGCAAAACTAGTTGGCTTTGGCGGTAGAACGATCTCAGATCATCCTGCAAAATATGTAAATTCTCCACAAAGCATAGTTTTTGACAAGTCAAAGCTGCTTTACGGCTATCATTTAGCTAGACAAAGCATTTTTGAAAAAAAGCAGATTATCATCACAGAGGGATATTTAGATGTTATCATGCTGCACTTTGCTGGCTTTACAAACGCCGTTGCCGTGCTTGGGACTGCGCTTACGACTAATCACTTACCACTTTTAAAAAGAGGAGAGATAAGCGTAGTGCTTTGTTTTGATGGTGACTCGGCTGGTATAAATGCCGCTATAAAATCATCTCGTCTTTTGGTTCAAAACGAAATAGATGGAAGCGTTGTCATTATAAAAGATGGTGCAGACCCTGCGGATATGGTCTTTGCAGGCAGAAGTGACGAGCTAAAAGAGATGTTTGGCTCTGGAACTGAGCTTGGTGAGTTTTATATCGAGCAAGTTGTAAAAAAATATGATATTACGCGCCCAGTGCAAAAGCAAAAATGTTTAGAAGAGATAGTGGAATTTACAAATTCTCTAAAGCCAATAATCGCAAAAAGTTACGAATTACTAGTTTCAAATTTACTCAAAATAGAGCTAAATACTTTTAGCCTTCATGGACAAAGATATATAAACAGACAAGATCAAAATTTTACAAATGCTGCAACGACAAATAAACAAACGGCTCAAAAAAAAGATAAAACTGATATTTTGGAATTTAGCGTTTTAAAGAGTATGCTTGCAAATAAAAATTACGAAGCTATTGTTTTAAACGAGCTTGAGGAGAAATTCTTCTTGCATCATAAAGATTATTTTCAAGCTGTTTTATTGCCAAATATTGAAGATAATGCGGTGCTTGTTAGAGAAATTTATGTTGATGAGAGCTCAAATGTAGCTTTGAGCGAAGATAGCCTTAAAGAGGCCATTTTAAAGCTAAAGCTAAAATACTATGAGAAGTTTCGCGAAGATACTAGAAAATCACAAAAACCAAATAAAATCGAAATAATGCAAAAAATTTCAGAGATCATTAAAGGCTTGCACAACAAACTACAAAAGAATTAGATTTCAAAATTTAACACTTATTCAGCTTTAAATCATAAAACTAAATGTAAAATGTTCAAAGTAATAAATGTTTTTAAGATTAGTTTTATTTTTAAGGATTTATTATGATAAATTTTAAAAGATTTGAGGCGAATTTTAATGCTATAAGCAGATTTGGAGCATTAAAAGGTGGAGGGCTAACAAGGCTTGCATTTAGCAAAGAAGACTTGGAAGCTAGAAATTTTCTTATAAATTTAATAGAAGAAAATGGCTTTAAACTTAAAATTGACAATGTTGGCAATATCTTTGCCATATATGATGATGGCTGTGAGTCAGACGAGAAGCCAGTTTGTGTGGGCTCTCACATAGACAGTGTGCCAAATGGTGGCTTTTATGATGGCACGCTTGGTGTCATGGCAGGACTTGAAGCTTTAACCTCGATAAAAGAAGCTGGCATTAAACTAAAGCGTCCGCTTTGGTTAATTAACTTTTGCTGTGAAGAGTCAAGTAGGTTTAAGACAGCGACCATTGGCAGCAAGATAATAAGCGGCAAACTTGGTTTACAAAGGCTTCATGAGCTAAAAGACGAAGATGGTATCTCGCTCTTTGAAGCGATGAGTAAATTTGGACTTGAGCCACAAAATTTAAATGATTCTATTTTAAAAGAACACTCACTTCATTCATATTTAGAACTTCACATTGAACAAGGCCCAGTGCTTGAGCGAAGCGGCATAAGCGTTGGCGTAGTAAGTGGTATCGCCGCTCCTATTAGATTTGAAATTATTATTCATGGTAAGGCAGATCACAGCGGTGCAACTCCAATGAATATGCGTAGTGACGCGCTGCTAGCTGCTTCACACATCATAATCACTGCCAATAAATTTGCTAAAAATAAAAAAACAGCTGTGGCTACTGTTGGTTACGCACATGCAAAGCCAGGCGTTTTAAACGTCGTGCCAGGCGAGGCAAGGCTTGGAGTTGATCTAAGAGATATTGATAAGGTAAGCTTAGAAGAGCTAAATTTAGAGCTTAGAAATTTTATAAAAGAGCTAAGCGGTGAGCTAAAATTTAGTTATGAGATAAGAGAACTAAGTAGTGATGAGCCAGTAAAACTTAGTGAGCATGCTATAAATTTACTAAGTGAAGAGGCTGCTAAACTTGGCATAAAAACGCTTACTTTGCCAAGTGGAGCTGGACACGATGCGATGAATCTAACAAAACTTGCAAGTAGCGTTGGCATGCTTTTTATACCTTGCATTGGTGGCATCAGTCACAATATAGCAGAAGCTATAAATTTTGATGATGCTTTCAAAGCTACACAAATTTTAACAAATGCACTAATTAAACTATCAAATGAATAAGGAGAAACCTATGGATAAGATAGCAAATTTGGCTCTTTCTTTAAAAGACGAGCTGATCAAGGATCGCAGGTATTTTCACTCGCATCCAGAGACTGGCTGGTTTACATTTTTTACAACCGCCGTACTAGCAAAGAGGCTTAGTGATCTTGGTTATGAAATAAGCCTTGGTGACAAAGTCGTTAAAGCTGATGCAAGACTTGGCCTTGGCTCAAAAGAGCAATGCGAAAAAGCAATAGAAAGAGCCAAAAAGCTCCTAAGCCCTGAAGAGGCAAAATACCTTCCTTATATGAAAGATGGCTTAACAGGCCTAACTGCCTTTATAGATACGAAAAGGCCTGGTAAATTTACAGCATTTAGATTTGACATTGATAGTGTTGATGTGACAGAGAGCGACGAGCCTACTCACAGACCTTACAAAGAGGGCTTTGGTGCAGATATCGCTGGTATCACGCATGCTTGTGGGCATGATGGTCACATGTCAATAGGTCTTGGTGTGGCAAAACTTATAGCTGAAAATTTAGATGAGTTTAACGGCAAATTTAAATTTATCTTCCAAACGGCAGAAGAGGGCACAAGAGGAGCTGTAGCTATGGAAGCTGCTGGTGTGCTTGATGGTATAGAGTACCTACTTGGCGGACATATCGGCTTTCAAGCAAAAACTAACGGCGGCATCATCTGCGGAACAAATAAGCTACTTGCAACTTCAAAATTTGACGTACATATCACCGGTCGTTCAGCTCATGCAGCAGGTGCACCTCAAGACGGCGCAAACGCTCTTTTGGCCGCATCTCAAATGGCACTAAGCATGCATGGCATCACAAGACATGCAAAGGGTGTGACTAGGATAAACGTAGGCGTTTTAAAAGCAGGTGAAGGCAGAAACGTCATCGCGCCAAATGGCTATATAGCTTGCGAAACAAGGGGTGAAGATACAAATTTAAATGATTTTATGTATGAAAGATGCATGGATATCGTTAAAGGCGTTAGCCAAATTTACGGAGTAGAGAGTAAGGTCGTAATGACTGGTGGCACAAGCGGAGCCGATAGCGACAAAGAAGTAACTGAAATTTTCTATGAAGCAGCAAAAGAGAGTCCATTTATAGATGACGATAAGATCGTAAAAGAGCTTGATTTTGGTGCTTGTGAAGATTTTGCTCATTTTATGAGAGCCTTGCAAGATAGGGGCGCAAAGAGCGGATATATGATGATAGGAACAAATTTAAAAGCAGGCCATCACAACTGCAAATTTGACTTTGATGAGGAGTGCTTGGTGGCTGGGGTTGATGTCTATCTAAGATCTGCTTACAAACTAAATGGAGTGAAAAAATGAAAAATGCTTTACTAATCAGCGCTTCAAGCTATCAAGATACTGGCTATTTAAGGCACTGCAAAAACTGGGTTAAGGAATTTTTAGGTGAATGCGGCAAGGAAGAAATTTTATTTATCCCTTACGCTGGAGTTAGGCGAACAAATGACGAGTATGAGCAAAAAGTAATTGATAGATTAAAAAATAGCAATATAAAATCAATCCATCACTACGAAGATAAAATTTCTGCTATCAAAAATGCTAGAAGTATCGCAGTTGGCGGAGGAAATACCTTTATGCTTCTTTACACGCTTTATAAGCTAAATTTGATTGAGCCTATAAAAGAAGCTGTGGCAAATGGCGCAAAATACTTTGGTTGGTCGGCTGGCGCAAATATCGCCGGTAAGACGATGATGACGACAAATGATATGCCTATCATCATGCCAAAGTCCTTTGATAGCTTAAATATCTTCCCATATCAGATCAATCCGCACTTCATAAGTGGCAAGCTAGCAGGTCATAACGGTGAGAGCAGGGAGGAGAGATTGGAGGAATTTTTAATAGCTAATCCAAAAGAGACCATTTACGCACTGCCTGAGGGCACGGCTCTGCTTATAGCGGACAACGAGGCTGAGGTCATAGGACATAGTGAAATTTTAAAATTTGAGTATCAAAAAGAGATAGAAAAAATAGAAGTTGGAACTAAATTTAAAATCTAAGCAAGGAGAGAGGTATGGAAACATTTAAGCTAATTGCTGCCATTCTTGGCATCGCGGCTGTTGTAGCACTTCTAGTCTTAAAAAAGGAGACAAGAACGGTGCTAATAGGTGTTGGTTTGGTGCTTTGTATAATCGCACTAAAACCGATGGGGGCACTAAGCGCTTTTACTGACTATATGACTAAAGCAGGGCTTATAAAAGCGATTTGTGCGAGTATGGGCTTTGCTTTTGTTATGAAATATACAATGTGCGATAAGCACCTTGTTGCGCTTCTTACAAAGCCACTTAAAAATGTAGGCTTTATCTTGATCCCCGCAACAACCGTGCTAACTTATTTTATAAATATCGCTATCCCTTCAGCTGCAGGATGCTCCGCTGCTGTTGGTGCGACACTTATACCGCTCCTTATGGCCTCAGGTATCCGCCCAGCTATGGCTGGTGCTGCTGTTTTTGCAGGGACATTTGGTGGAGTCTTAAGCCCAGGATCGGCTCACAACGTCTATGTAGCTGATCTTGTTAAAAAAACGGTTGAGGGCTACACAGTTCAAGATGTTATAAAAGTACAAATTCCAAGTGCATTTACTGCTCTTGTTATCGTAGTGATCGCGTTAGTTATTGTTGCGATACTGCTTAAAGACTATCAAAAAAATACAAATTTCACTCTTGAAAGTAGTGCTGCTAGCGAAGAGAAGCCACTATTTAAAGTAAATTTCATCTACGCTATTATGCCTCTAGTTCCACTTGTTATCTTGGTTATTGGCGGAACAAGCCTTGCAAAAGATTATAGCTTTCTTGCGTGGACAAAGATGGGCGTTGCTGAGGCGATGATACTAGGTGCCATCATAGCTATCTTTGCTACACTTACAAATCCGCAAAAGATCACAAAAGAATTTTTTAACGGAATGGGCCACGCTTATGCCGATGTTATGGGTATCATAATCGCAGCTGGTGTCTTTGTCGCTGGTTTAAAGGCATGTGGAGCCGTTGATGTGGTCATCGCATGGCTAAAAACAGATCAAAGTTACGTTAAATTTGGCGGAACATTTGTGCCATTTATCATGGGTATAGTTACAGGTTCAGGTGATGCTGCTACATTTGCATTTAATGAAGCCGTCACAACAAACGCCGCTGCGCTTGGCTTTGAACAAGATAAGCTTGGTATGGCAGCAGCTATTGCTGGTGCTTTAGGTAGATCAGCTTCCCCGATTGCCGGTGCTGCTATCGTTTGTGCAGGTATTGCGATGGTTAGTCCAGTTGAAATCGCTAAAAGAACATTTTTAGGTATGTTTGTCTCTGTTGTAGCGATTGCATTTTTTGTCATCTAAAAGGATAAAAAATGGATATCGTAGAGAGATTTTTAAACTATACAAAATTTAACACCACAACAAATAAAGAGAATGGATTAAAAGGCGTCATGCCTTCTAATCCAACCGAGTATGAGCTGGCTCGTTTTTTAAAAGATGAGCTCAGCTCGCTAGGTATAAAAGATATCATTTTGCAAGACAATGCTATCTTGATAGCAAAAATTCCTGCAAATTGCGAAAATGCTCCAAGTATCGCCTTTTTTGGGCATTTAGATACAAGTAGTGAGCAAAAAAATGATACTAAAGCCAAGATAGTAAAATACACAGGTGGCGACATCTGCCTAAACGAAGAACAGGGAATTTATCTAAAATTTAGCGACAATCCAGAGCTTAAAAAATACGTTGGTGACGACATAGTCGTGACTGATGGCACTAGCTTGCTTGGGGCTGATGATAAGGCGGCGATCGCAAGTATCGTAAATATGGCTAGCTATTTTATGCAAAATTCTGAGATTAAGCACGGCAAGATCGTGATCTGCTTCGTGCCAGATGAAGAGCAGGGCTTGCTTGGTGCAAAAGCACTTGATGTAAATTTGCTGGGAGCTGATTTTGGCTACTGCCTAGACTGCTGCGAGATAGGCGAGCTAATATATGAAAACTGGAACGCGGCTGACTGCACGATGGTCTTTAAAGGCGTTTCGGCTCATCCGATGAATGCAAAGGGCAAGCTTGTAAATTCGCTACTTCTTGCGCATAAATTTATCTCGCTTTTGCCAGGCGGCGAAGTGCCAGAGTGCACCGAGGGCAAAGAGGGCTATTTCTGGGTGAAAGAGCTTAGCGGAAACAGCGCAAAAACGACGCTTAAGATCGACATTAGAGAATTTGACGAGGGGAAATTTCAAAAAAGGCTTGAGTTTTTAAGCGATATGGCAAATTCTTTTAATAAAATTTATGGTGAGTGCTGTGAGATTACGCTAAAAACACGCTATGAAAACGTCTTTAAATTTTTAAAAGATGAAAGCTCACTTCCGATAAAACTAGCAAAAGATGCCTTTAACGAGCTAAATATCACGCCAAATATAAAGCCGATGCGAGGCGGATATGACGGCGCTGTGATATCTGTAAAAGGTGTACCAACGCTAAATTTATTCACAGGGGCAAACAACTTTCACTCTATTTACGAGTATTTGCCAGTTAGCAGTCTAAAAGCCGCGAGCGAAGTCATTAAAAAAATCGTAATTAACGCTGCTAAATAAACTTCATAAAAGCCTAGATTTAGTAAATTTAGGCTTTAAATTTTACTTTCAGGATAAGAATGAAGGCTTTAGCTTTATTTAGCGGAGGGCTTGATAGCATGCTCTCAATGAAATTAATAAGCGATCAAAATATCGAAGTGGTCGCACTTTATATGGATACTGGATTTGGCGTAGACGAAGAAAAACATGAAATTTTAAGACGCCGTGCAGCTTTGGCTGGAGCTAGCTTAAAAGTGGTTGATATGAGAAACGAGTATCTTCGTGATGTGCTTTTTAACCCAAAATACGGCTACGGCAAGCAGTTTAACCCTTGCATCGACTGCCACGGATATATGTTTAAAACAGCTCTAAATATGCTAAAAAGTGAAAATGCAAATTTCATCATCACTGGCGAAGTCGTGGGTCAAAGGCCGATGAGTCAGCGCAGAGACGCACTCTTTCAGGTTAAGCGTCTAGCTGATGATGAGGACGATCTTGTGCTTCGTCCGATGTGCGCTAAGCTCTTGCCGCCAACTAAACCAGAGCGCGAGGGCTGGGTCGATAGAGAGAAGCTACTTGACATAAGCGGACGCGATAGAAAGCCGCAACTTGCTTTGGCGAAGAAATTTGGCTTTGAGGACTTTGCAACGCCTGGAGGTGGGTGTTTGCTAACGATCGAGAGCTTTGCAGTAAAGATAAAAGACTACTTGAAATTTGACAAAGAGATGCGAGATATCGATGTAACGTGGCTAAAGCTTGGTAGGCATCTGCGCTTGCCAGATGGTGCTAAAATGATAATAGGACGTGACGAGAGCGATAATAACGCACTTTTGGCTCATCCAAATGATAAATTTGACCAAGTAAATTTTAAAGAGAGCGATGACATCGTGGGAGCTGTTAGTTTTATAAGTAAAAATGCTAGTAAAGCTGATAAAGAGTTAGCTGCAAGGCTCGCATTGGCTTATACAAAAGCAAGCAGAGAAAATAAATTTGAAGTTAGCATCGATAGCGAGAAATTTAGTATCACACCTGAGGATAAATCTCTAGCTCAAAATTATTTCGTGAAATAGACATTTTATTGATTCTTGGTGCTTTTACTTTGTGTTTGTAGATAAAGATGGTTTTTATCTACAAATAAGTTTAAAAATTATATAATCCGAAACTTATTTTAAAGTGTCACGGTAGCTCAGCTGGTTAGAGCGCTGGTCTCATAAGCCGGAGGTCGGGAGTTCAAGTCTCCCCCGTGACACCATAAATACCTAAACTACGATGTTTCTACAATTTTATATTGCAGTCACCTTTCATTAAATATAGCTTAATGTTTGTAGCAAAATAAAATTTTATGTAGCAAATTTTTAAGCTTGCAGTAATTTTAACACGTTTTTTGTAAAATTTTAAAAAACAAGTAAAATTTTTTAACGAATCATCTACTATGATATAATCTGTCACTCTACTGTGTTAAATTTTTATCATAACTTAAATAAAATGAGTATAGATGCGTAGTAAAAATGGCGTTTATAGCTATTGAATATGGGCTAAAAAATATTTTTGATGATTATGATTCATTCATATTTCCTAACAACAAAACACAAAATAGAGATAGACCACATAAGCATTACGAGATCCTGCGCGTGGTCAAATACTGGCTGCCATTTATAAAGATAAAAGAACCAGAGAGCCTTAGGGTGAAATTTGATAATTTGCTTGGGGAGTATCTAGAATGCAGTTGGTAATTATGTAATCGTTTTCGTTTATTTTTAAAAAATATACATGTTATTAATAAAACATTTTTATCTTTCCGCTTAAAAATAAGGCCATTCATGGTCTATAATTTTAAGATATTTGTTTCGATTCCTAATATATATACTAGCATTAAGTAATTTATAAGTATTTTTATGCTATAAAGCCAGGAAAACCCTAGTATATCGTGCTTCTGAAATAAAAGTCAACAATTATTTACCACTTTAAACGATTTAGCCACCAAAATATCCTATAATACACGCAAATTTAAAAAAATATTTTACTCAAGGAGGTTAAGATGATTAAAACCAGTTAAAAGCAGAGGCTCTATTTAAGTTGTTAAAAGAGAACCTCTACGATAGGTTGTTAGGACTCCTATTGTAATAGTTCTCTACTTTTAAACTACTTAAATAAAAACCTATCAACATCTATCATATCAAAATAAAAGGCACACTATAAGTATGCCCATTTGGTGAGATGGCTATTGCTGTCTTTGTAAAATTTAAAAAGCTATAGGAGAAAAATATGGCTACCAAAAGAATACTTTTAAAGGACTTAAAAGTCATTAGAAAAAACGAGAAAAAAGAGGAGATTAAACAAGCATGTATTGAGGTCTTGTTTCCACAACAAGCTACGATCAAAGAGTGCAGATTAGTAATCGAAAATCGTTATAGCGTAAAGCTATCAAACAAGGAATTTTCCAAATGGAGGAAAGAGTATGATGCAAAAGACACACATCAAGCCTCTCATGCATATCATATTCCAGAGTCCAAAGAAGACGAAAAAAACGATGAGGAGCTAAGCAATGGCACTAACAATCAAGAGTAGCGATACAGCAGTTGCGGCAAATGCCGTAATTGCTCTACAAGAACATATCGAAATGAGCAATAAGGCTAGTGAAAATATTGGAAATAATATTGAACTTTTTAATCAAGCCGCAGATATCTTTGATAAAAGCTTTAAAGAAAAAATAGAACTTATAGAGCAAGGAAGTGTTGAACTTACAAATACAACAAAAGAGATTCAAAGCAACTTTAAAAATACTCTAAAAGGTGCAGACAAAACCATATCGAAGATTAACTCATCTTTTACCTCTTTGATGAAAAAGATAGTATATGCATTAATTGCCTTTGTATTTATAGAAGTGATCTTCTTTTTTGGCTACTTGTTTTATGATAGTCATAAGACGAATGAAGCCAAATCTGCACTACAAAGCAGTCTAGATAAGGCACTTTATGATGTGTCTAACCTTAAAGGCTTTATTATCCATATCTACAACCAAGATAGCCAAAAAGCTAGTGAAGATTTTACTAAATGGCTAAACACAAATGGTGACAGCAATGTTTGGTAGTAAGCAAATTTTTCTAATAGCAAGACACATACAATGTATGACACTTCGTTTTCATACCTTGTATAATCTTGCTCTGCCGAGGGCTACAATGCGAGATATAAGAAGCGTTAAAACGCTTCATCTCGCTAACACATTTTATGAAAGGATATCATATGCCAAAAAATATCAAGGATAAAGTGCTCTCCACAAGGATCACTTCTCAGCAAAATAGCAAATTATCTGATATGGCTAGAGAACTAAAAATATCAAAATCAGAAATCATTTCCTATCTTATAGATAATGGCACTGTAAATTCTGAATCCATAAAAAAGAAAGAGCTATATCCAACAATCATTACATATTTTGCTAGACCTTTTAATAACATCAATCAAATAGCAAAGAGACTAAATATAGCTTATAAGACTAGTGGTAATATAGCTTTAGAAGTGATACTGCGAGCACAAGAAGATTTGTACAAAATTCAATCAGTCCTAACTGAAATTTTAAGCCTAATAAGGAGTAGCTATGATAGTTAAGATCTCAAAGGGAGAAAAAGGCGTAGCTGATTATTTAAAAACTGGCAAGAAAAGAGATTCAAAGCTAACTAGAGATGAAAAAGATGATAGATTGCCACTGGCTGGAAATTTAGATCTTATCGAGATGTCTGAAAGGCACCAGAGCAAGAAAAAGAATAAGAAATATAACTACTATCATATATCCTTGTCATTTACTTCAGAGGAGTGGAGCAGACTATATGAAAGTGGCAATATAGATGATCTTATAATGGATTTTTTGAAGCTCACTTTCCCAAATCACGACATAGATGAGTTACTTTTTTATGCTGAAGCTCATCTGCCTATAATCAAAGAAGAGCCATATATTCCTCGCCCAGAAGGGGCGCTAGAAAACAGAGTATTAAATAAAAAACATAAAAATGGTAAACCGCTAAAAAGAGAGCCTCATATTCATCTAATAGTCTCTTTTGAAAATATGAAATTTACTCATAGCGTAAAAACTGGTGGAGCCATATATGCAAAAGGTGCAGCCAAGCAACAAGTAAAAGCTATCATGGCTAAATCAGTAGAGAAATTTAAAAGAGTGGTTAATGACATCTTATCTAACAAGTATGGTCTAAATAATATAGAGCCTTTAGGTATGGATGAAGATAAACTAGAAAAGCAATATGAAAGCTTTAAAAGTGCAGCACAAAAGGTTAAGAAAGGCAAAGAAAAAGATACGCAAATGAAGATAGAAACAGATGTAGTTATCGAGCCAAAAGACAGCACAAAAGAGCAAAACATAAGTGTTGAAGAGCTGCTAGCTGATGCTAGAAATTCTACAGCTGATTATCTATTAAGAATGATAGAAGAAGATGAGAGTTTCAAAAAAGACTACTATGATAGAGCAAAGAGGCTTAATAAAGTGGATATAAGAGAATTTTTACCTATGATCAATGCAAAATTTAACATCACCGCAAAACCTGAAGTGGTAAATGACAAATATAAAGTAAGAGTAGATGGGTTTAAGGGAACTTATAATCTAACTGATCTAATGTGCAAGATAGTCTATAATGGCAGAAAAGGAGTGTTATTTCACGTAGTTAATGAGCTAGAGCAAATGCTTATAGAACTTCAAGCTAATAAAAATGAGCCAAAGATAACATTAAGTGTAAGTAGTGACTTTAACACGCCAAATAAAGACCCAAAAACTCAAGTGCTAAATAGCTGGGAAACGATACAAATAGAGCCATACAATCTAAAATCAATACTGAAAAACTATTCAGCTATATCAGTGGCAGGTTTCAAGAATAAAAATGAAGAAGCTGGTAATATTGATAGTATAACTCCTACTCTTATATATGATATAGATAACTCTAAATTTACTGCAAATGATGCTCAAAATTTACTACAAAGTAAAGGAATAAAAGGCTTCATATACCCAACCACCTATCAAACGCCAGGCACAAAAGTAGAGAAATTTAAACTCATCATACCCACAACAAAGGCTCCAAGCTTAAATGAATATGATGAATACATAAAGGAGATAACAATAGAGCTTGGGTTATATAACATAGTAAATAACCAGAGCCTATATCCTAGTAAATTTCACTACACTCCAGTGCCAGGATCTGAACTTGTAAGCATTAGTGGAAAAACTTTTGATAATACAAGAGCCATTGAAGATGCCAGCCTAAAAACAGACATTAATAATATGGATATTAGAGCCATATATGAAGATTTACAAAATCAAAGAAAATATGAGCTTAGCCATGAGCCAAAAGATACAAACTTGCGTATTAAAAGAGCAAGCTACCAAGCCATATCATCAAAGATTTCAATAAAAGAGCTAATAGAATACTTTGACGAGAGTGCTGTGCTTAAAGAATATAAAAATCATCAAATACTTTCTGGCAAGAGTGGCAGATACCTATACCTACCAGAAGAAAACACAGCCTACTCTTTTAACCAAAATAGACACTATACTCCATATATCTACATTAGAGATAAATTTTATGAAGCAGCCAGAAAGATAAAAACTAGATTTTATGATGATGATCTCATTAAAAAGCTAGGTATTACACAAAATGAATGTGGAGGCTTTGTAAAAGGTATTGATGGTCATCTAGATATAAATAGGTACTATTTGGTGTTTATCAGTAGAATGGAAAACTTTAAAAAATATCTATCAGATATAGTTCAAATTAACTACCAAGGCCTAATTTATAACATAAAAACCTATATGAAAGATTGGCAAGATATGCAAGGTTTTAATAAGCTAAAGGAGCGTTATAAAACAGATAAGATATATCTAACAGAGGATCATATATCATTTGGTTCACTAAAAATAACAAAGCAAGAGCTATACAATCAAGGACTTGATAAGGACTTTGGAGTGGAGCAATCAAAACAACAATCAAATGAGATAGAGAGCAAAGAGCAAAATGTAAAGTTAGGATATGATGGTTTGGGGAAGTAGATTATCGTAAGCTGTTATAGAAGCCAAATTATTAGCCATCTCTCACCCCATAAAACCAAACGGCAAAGCAAACATATCTTCATCTAGCTTCATAGCCGTATCTCCAGCATAAAAAACTATGCCTTTATCAAATTTACTTTGTAAATTTTCTTTTAAGTGGTAGATATGTTTAAAGTCATCTTTGCTGATAGTTTTTGAGGATTTGACCTCTATGGCTATGAGCTTACCTGATATCTCAAGGATAAAGTCTATCTCTTTTTGATCGCTAGTTCTATAGTAGTATATGTTTGCTCTTTTTTTGCTACTTGTATTTGCCTTTAGTAGTTCATCAAATACAAACGTCTCATATATGGCACCTTTATATGAGGAATTTGCAAGCTCTTGTGCTGAAGAAATTTGCAGTAGATGTGATAGCACTCCTGTGTCAGTGGCAAAAATTTTAGGAGTTTTTATAAGTCTTTTTAGAACGTTATTAAAATACGGCTGAAGCTTTTGGATCTGATAGGTATGCTCAAGCACGCTAAAATAGCTATCAAATGTCTTATTGTCAAGCCCAGACTCTAGACATAGCTCATTTTTATTAAAGATGTTGCCGCTTCTTAGCATACACAGACGATACATCGTGATAAATTTATCCATATTTCTTATGTTACCTATCTCTTTGGCGTCTGATTCTATATATGTTCTTATATATGAGCTAAACCAGAGATATTTTGATTTTTCAGAGCTTATCTTTGTGATCTCCGGGTAGCCGCCGTTTATGATCTTTTCAGATAAGCCGCCGTTGTCATATTTTCTAAACACCAGATGGTCTATATCGCTACTTAAAATATCTATCAAATTTTCAGGACTATGACTTAACTCTTTTTGAGAAAGCGGATATAGCTCTACTATACCTATCCTACCAGCAAGTGAGTCTGAGATATCTTTAAAGCCTTTTAAATTTGCAGAGCCAGTTAGTATAAACTGACCGTTTGTTCTATCCTTATCTACAAATTCTTTTATTGCTAAAAGCAGTATAGGCACTCTTTGTATCTCATCTATCACGATAGGCTTATTACAGTGCTCTATAAAGCCTTTGGGGTCGTTTCTTGCGGATTCATAGATATTTATATCATCAAGTGTTATGTAATTTGGTATATCTAAATTTAAAGCAAGGGTTGATTTGCCAACCTGCCTAGCTCCGCTTATCAAAAGCACTGGAAAGCTTTTCATATACTCTTTTATTTCGTCGCTTATGGCTCGTTTGATGTACATAGTATTTTATCCTTAAATATTTAGGAGTATAATACTACAATATATATAAATTTACAAGGATGGGTTGGTTAAGATAATTGTGTATTTAAATTTAACTCGAACTAAAACTGGTAAGATTAAGTCAGTCACTGTGATTTTCTATCACACTGAGTATTTTATTGGTAGAGCTTTAAACAATATCACCTCAGATTTTCATATTGGCAAATGGAAGTCAAATTTTCCCTCAAAAGGAGCAGCACAATAACCATTTTTGGAATATTACACAGGCTCTTTTATGCTACGACCTAACTTCCCAATAAATTTTTTACCTCATAACTTTATCCAGTAGTGATTTATAGCTATCCACTACGTCATAGACCACGCTATCATTGCTTATAGCCTTAAAATGCTCCTTTGCGCAGTGGATTTTAGACTCTTCGACTTGGCGAAGCTGCATAGAGTTCATAGACCCTTTAGTCTCCGCAACAAAATAAATATGCTTAATATTGCCCTCATAAAACGCGATCGCCCAGTCGGGGTTGTATTTTCCCACAGGCGTGCTTATATAAAAGCCACTTGGAAGCTTAACATAAACGGCAACGTCCTTGCTCGCATCTAGTTCCATTGCAAAATTCTTCTCATTTGTCGAGTCATATACGACATGATCGTAAAGATGCTTTTTTGTTTTAACCGCATTTTTGTCTAGCTGACCTTTTATCGTAGGATCCGTAAAAACTGCAGTATCGTATTTTTCATCTAGCGCATTATAAGTAATATGTTGTATAATCGCCGTCGCTTTTTCATCATTCATAAGAGCAGCTGCTTTTATGATAAATTCCTCAGGATTTGACTTAAATTGTTCAAACGTAGTCTGCTTTATCCCTCTAAGAATTTGGATAACAGCTTTTCTTGTAAGGCCTGTCTCATCTACCAGTTTTCCTATCAAGTCATATTTGATACTTGAATTTAGAGCTATTACATGGTTGTAGTTTTGGGCTTCTTCTTTGACAAAAGATTCTCCAGACATCAACTCTTCTTTTGAGCGGATTTGCTCCATTACTCCAGTTTCGACTCTAAAGTAAATTTTTGAAACTTGCAAATTCTTATCTAAAGACTCAATTGCCTTTTTTACAAGCTCATCCGTATCAAAGTCGACTACATATACGGATTTTGAGTTGATCTTGTTCCATAGCTCCTTAAATTCAGGCATAGCAAGTTTGTCTTCATCTACTGTTAGCTCGACGTTGTTTTTACGCGCATCTTCTGGCATCAGTGCTTTGCTATCATAAACAGAGTCGATAATCGCAATGACGGATTGAGCAAAGTCAACCACTTCATCAGCAAGCTTTATATTGCCATTTGCCTTGTCTGCATAATATTTATCAGTTAGCGATCCTTGCTTGTCTATATAGCCTTCCGTACGTAAGCAAACGTATATTTCTCTAGCGGTATCATCAGTTATCACGTCGCTATTGCCGCTCGAGTCAACTATAACTTTACCGGTAAATAGCTCAGGCGTTACCGCTCGCGGTCTATCCGAAATAGCCTGGGCAAGCTCACTTTGAAGCCCTTTGGCAAAACTATCATAGCTTTCGCTAGCGATAACGGTAAGTACGTTTACGTTGTGAACATCATTTCCAAGTACATTACTATCCATACGCTCGCCGTTTTGATTTACACAAAGTCTAAGGCCACGACCGACCTCTTGGCGTTTTCTTGTCTCGCTAGTGCTTTGTTTTAAAGTGCAAATTTGAAATACATTGGGATTATCCCATCCTTCACGAAGCGCAGAGTGCGAGAATATAAATCTAACAGGGGACTTATTTGGATCTCTATCAAGTAAAAGCTCTTTATTTTTCATGATAAGATCGTACGCATCGACGTCATCGGTCGTAGTTTCTTTGCGACCTACTTTAGGATCAATCATATTTCCTTTTTTGTCGATAGAAAAATATCCCGCATGCGTACTTTTAGCGGGAATTAGATCAAGATACTTCAAATAATCATTCTCGTTTGTGTCAATCTGTAAATTTTCAACAATATCCTTATATTCTTCTTCAAACATATCAGCATAAGCACCGTTTGTAGGCTCTCCGGCTGCGCCATACTGCCTATATTTGGCTACTTCATCGATGAAAAATAGCGAAAGTACCTTGATGCCTTTATAAAAAAGCTCGCGCTCTCTTTGAATGTGAGAAATAATAGTCTCTCTTATCTGTATTCGGCGAAGCTGGTCTTCGCTTACTTTACCGATAACGTCTCCGGCGTAAATTTTAATGCCGTTAAGAAATTCCACAGAGTCGTCGCGTCCATCTATTTTTGAGATAATAAAATTCTGTTTATACTCCTCTAACTGACCGGAGTTATCATATAGGTTGTATCCATTGGTTACCGTTTTTGTGATCTTGCGGATACCGCTTGCGCCCTTGTAATCAAACTGGATGGTAGCAGTCGGTGCGGATTTTGAGAGATTAATGCTTTCAAGATAGACATAGCCCTCCGTAGCCGTGCTAGCTGATTCTGTGATGCCTTTGACTGCGATTTTCTTCACAAGTCGTTTATTGTATGCCTCCATCGCGTCTAGGCGGTAGATCATATTATAGGTACTATCGCTTTTATGCGTTGCAGAGTATCGAAGCGTCATCAGCGGATTAAATTGCTTTAAATTTTCCTTTGTTTGTTTGCCTTCCACGGATTGGGGTTCATCGATAATAACAATAGGATTTGTCTTGGCAATGATATCTATTGGCTTGCGAGAACGAAACTCATCAAGCTCCATATGAATTCGTCTCGCGTCTTTTCCTTTTGCGTTAAACGCTTGAGAATTTATGATCATAACGTTTATAGAGCTATCCGATGCGAACTGATCGATCTGCGTAAGCTGAGCAGAATTGTAAATAAAAAAGCGAACTTTTTTGCCGTATTGTTCGGCAAAGTGCTCCTGCGTCATCAAAAACGACTTATACACACCCTCACGGATAGCGATACTTGGGACAACAATGATAAATTTGCTCCAGCCATAGTGTTTATTTAGCTCAAACATCGTCTTGATATAGGTATAGGTCTTGCCGACTCCCGTTTCCATCTCGATCGTTAGGTTGTATCTGCCTTCTAGTTTGGCTGAGGGCTTGATTTGATTATCTCGTTGTAGTTTTTGTATATTTTCTAAGATGATTTTATCATTTAGCTCGGGTACTATTTTTTGATTGCTCCAGCCGGTAAAGTCCTCAAGCTCCAGTGTTTGTTGGTAGCTCCCCATGCCCTTATCTATCATATAAGTCGGCGTTAGATATGGCTGCCCGGCAAACACATCCACCACGGCTTTGGCGGCATCTGCTTGAAATTTTTGATGCTTAAATTGCAGTTTCATATCGCTTGCTCCTTATATGACTTTTACTCTAGTATCAGGTGCGAGCAGTTTAAATATCTCCGAAACATTGATCTTTGATGGACTATCCGCAAAGCTACTATCTCTAAAGACCGCGCGAAGCGGGCGTTTCTTTGCGATCTCTTTTATCACGCTCTCAGGGATATCTTCATCAAAACAAGCTATCAAATCTCCATTGTTATAATTATGTACCGTGTACTCTCCGATCTTTTCGCAACTATAAGGAAACGATAAAGGAAGCCCCCACTCTAGTAAGCAACCAAAAAGCAGGTCTAGATCGCTCCTATCAGGTTTTACGTTTGACTCGAGCTTTGAGAGTAAATTTTGGCTATATTCGCTTGGGCTATAGTAAATATCTCTCATATTTGTATCATCTAGCTTAAGCACTCTAAAGCCTGTATCTAAATTTTCAATGCCCTCTTTGCCTTTGTTCTCTTCTAAAATTTTCTTACCGGCACGGCGTATGCGCTCTTTGCCTATTTCGCAGATATTTTTATAGCCCGCTTTATAGGCTTCGCTTGTTTCGTCGCAGAGCTCTGGAAGTTGCACCATGATAAATTTACGATTTCCGCCATCTTCTAAATTTTGAGCCATTACAGCGTGAGCGGTTGTGGCTGAGCCGGAAAAGAAGTCCATGATGATGGAGTCGGAGTGAGTAGCTCTGCCTAATAAATAACTAATTAAATTTTTATCTTTAGGATAATCGAAGTTTCCTTTCCCTAGCAAACTTTGTATTTGCTTAGAGCCCTGTGTACTAGAAAATTGCTCAATAATCCCCATCGGTCTTTGTGTTCGGTCTATTTTATTACCCTCATTATCATAGTTAAGATATTGTTTAGTATATACTATCCAAGTATTATTTTTATCCTTTTTAAAAACAATATAATTATTTTTTATACCCCATGTTAGTTTTTCTTCGCTCCATCTCCAACATGCTCTATTTCCCGAATTGTTTTCTGTAGGGGTAACACAAGAACCATCCGGACATTTTATAGGGTAATCCAATCTACTTGAGTACTGAATTGACCCCATGCCTAGTTTTTGTAAATAATATTTCCCTCGATATTCATCAGCTAGTGAATATCTATCTATATTACCTATTTCTACTCCTTTAATTTCTATAACTTCAATATTTTTTGAATAACATAATATGTGCTCGTGCTTTATTCTAAATAATTTACTGTCTGAACTGCCTCCACCTTCCTTATTCATCCATATTAAATCAGCTACAAAATTTTGCATTCCAAAAACTTCATCGCAAATTTTCTTTAAATTTGCCTGCTCGTTATCATCGATACTGATAAAAATCACCCCATCATCGCTAAGCAAATTTCTTGCAAGCAGTAGTCTTGGATAGATCATAGAGCACCAATCAGAGTGAAAACTCCCGTTACTATCTGTATTTTTAAGCATACGGTTGCCATCTTCGTCGATCTCGCCTGACTTATTTGCATACTCATTTCTTTTTATCTTAAAATCATCGTTGTAGATAAAGTCGTTTCCAGTATTATAAGGCGGATCAATATAGATCATCTTTACCTTGCCTAGATAGCTCTCTTGCAAAAGTTTTAAAACCTCAAGATTGTCGCCTTCGATATACAAATTTTGCGTGTCGTCCCAATTTACGCTCTCATCTTTGCAAGGTCTAAGCGTTTTTCGTATCGGCTTGTTTGCCTCAATGATAGATGCCTTTTTGCCAACCCATGTAAATTCGTAAGCTTCGTTGCTGTCTATAGCCTCTTTTGATAACATCTGCTTTAGTAGCTCAAAATTTATAGCTTTTTTATAGACCTTGTTTTGCTCGGTACTCTTTTCTTCATCTAGCATTTCGGTTATGAAATTAGGAAACAAAGCTCCTATCTTTTCAATATTAAGAGCGGTAATATCTGCGGTCTCCATTCTCATTTTATCCATCATAGTTCCTCCAAATCTCTTTTAAGTTTTTTAAGCTCATTATTTATCTGTATCTGTTTATTTAGTTGCTTTTCTTTGCGAATTTTGGACTCTAGCGCTAAAATTTGCTTTTGCAACAGCCCCTTTTGCTCTGATCTAGCCACAGAATCTTTAAGACTTTCATCTGAAACCATTTTTTGCAATGTTTCGCCGGCTATTTGGCGAACGAAATTTTCATAGGCTGCGTCAAGGTTTAACCCCTCTAGTTTCAAAGGCAAATCTTGCTTATCTAGCCAATCGGTATAGTAGTATGAATTTACTTTAAAAGCCCTGTTTCCAGATGTAGCAGCCTCTTTATAGCTAATACAAGCCTTGTATCTGCCCTGATACTCTAAGATAAAAACTATATGATACGGCACCGCTCTATCTATATGGCGCAATAGCTCATCATCTAGGTTTGGGCTCTTTAAAGACACCTCAAAGACCTCGATCTCTTTTACGAGATTGCCGTCTGCAAGGTTAGTGCTTGAAGATGCGATTTTATAACTCCAAAGAATTTTATCTACTTGCTCTATAAATATTTTCTTTAAAGCAGGCGATATCTCTAAATTTTCATAAAATTTCTGTTTTGGGATCTTTTTATTAAACTCCGTGCTTTTTGGTAACTCTATAGCCATGGATAGCTCCGTCATTTTATAACCAAAAAGCAGATCAGCTCAAAATCATCTAACCCTGATATATCAGACATCAAGGCAGAAGTACCGCCGGCTGAGAACAAACTATCGATATCGCTTTCTTCTTTTTTGTCGATAATGGAGCTAATTGCTTCGCTTAACAGCTTTGACATTTTACTCATATCTTTTCCATCGTTGGTTTCTTGGTTAAATTTCTGACATAAAGGCGAGATAGGCTCTTTCTTCCCTCTGCAAAGAAGCCTTAAGTTGTCTAATATACTTTTTGGCTCAAGATAATCGCGGATAACGTTACCGCTTGTCCCTATATATACCATATAAAAAGGATGGATCCTGTTTCTGTTGTCGATATTGACGCTATTATTTACATTTTTAAGTATAAAAATAACGCCTCCCGGTAGCTCATTTGTCGCTGGAACAACGGCGTGTAGTCCTTTTGGCTTATTGTCCATATCGCCGTTATTTTTTACGTATTCTAGTAGATCAAGCCTAAATTCATTAAGGCCTAAGTCCATGATCGAAATGCCTGTGGCCATATCCTCGATATCCACCACCTCTTCTTGAAGTTTTTTTAGCTGTTGTTTGCGGTATTCAAGGTCGCCGTTTTCTTCCGGATTTATCAAATCATCATCGCCCGTAGAGGTCATGATGGAAATCTTCATTCTGGTTTCGACGCGTGCTTTTAAATTTATATACTCATCCAAATCCATATCCGGCCAGAAATTTACCAGCTGAATAACTTCGTTTTTACTTCCTATACGATCTATACGACCAAATCTTTGAATAATACGGACTGGATTCCAATGAATATCATAATTGACAAGATAGTCGCAATCTTGCAAATTTTGACCCTCAGATATACAATCTGTGGCAATTAGTATGTCTATTTGTGCTTTATCATCAGGCATTAGAAGGTCTTTGCCTTTAGATAAAGGCGAAAAGCATGTTAATACGTTATTTAACGTGGCTTTAAATCCTTTAATGGTCGTTTTGCCATCAATAGATCCGGTAATGACCGCCGTATCAAGGCCATATTTTTCTTTGATAAAGCTACTGACATTATCGTACAAATACTCCGCCGTATCTGAAAATGCCGAAAAGATTAGGATCTTTTTGTTTTCACGATTGATCGGATTTTCAATTTTTGCAGACATAAGCCTAAATAGCTCTTGTAGCTTGCTATCATGCTCAGGGGTAATATCGCTTATCATATTATCAAGAAGCCCTAGTATCTCCGCATCTTTAGTAAGTTCGGTCTTCCATGTCTTATAGTCCATATCGGCAAGATTGATTTTGACCTTTTTGCCCACAGTGAAAAACTCGGTATTTCCATCGTCTATATCAAATTCGTCATCTGAAGTTTCAAATATATCTATATCTGCAACGCCATTTGCTTCAAATACATCTATCGCATTAACCGTAGTATCTATATAAGATTTTATTCTTTGCAAGGTTAGTCTGAAAGAATTTATGGAGCTTTCTAGGCGTTTTAGTAGATTAATACTCATAAGCTTTCTAATGCCTTTTTCGCGGCCTACTTGGGTTAGCTCGTCGCCTTTATTATGCGTCAAGTCGATATATTTTTGCATTCTACTTGGGAAAATATAATTTGAAGGCGTGTATATACATAGCGATAGCATCATCAGGTGCTCATAAATTTGATTATAGTTTATGGCCGTGCTTATATCCGTAAGCTGCGGCCTAAGCGAAATAGGCTTATTTCTCTCCGGGAATTTACCGACTTCTGCCGTGTCATAATATTTTTCAATATGTTTTCTAGAGCGAGCAATGGTTACGCTATCAAGAAGCTCAAAAAAATCAAAATCCAAATTTCGTAATAACTTATCCGTAGTCCTTTGTTCAGGATTAAGCTTGCTCCAAGCGCTAAACGCTCTTTGAGCTTGCTTGAAAATTTCCTCTATTGTTTTATCGGTATCTAGTTTTTTGTTTATATATTCAGAATCGCCCTCGTAGGCGATGGCTAGCTGATTTTTTAAATCGATAAAGCGATTATTTACAGGAGTTGCAGATAGCATTAAAACCTTTGTCTTAACGCCGGCTTTTATGATCTTATTCATTAATTTTATATACCTATTTTCTTTTGTATTAGAGTGAGTGCCGGTGCCGTTGCGGAAGTTGTGGGATTCGTCAATCACTACCAGATCATAATTCCCCCAGTTTAAGCGATCTAGATCTAAGCCATTAGAAAAGCCTTGCGATCTTGATAGGTCGGTGTGAAATAAAACATCGTAATTTAACCTATCTGCGGCAATTGGGTTGTTTATATAGTTATCTTTATATGTGTTCCAGTTTTCTGCTAATTTCTTTGGACATAGCACGAGAACGCTTTTGTTTCTGTTTTCATAGTATTTAACGACGGCTAATGCGGTAAAGGTTTTGCCAAGTCCTACGCTATCGGCAAGGATACATCCGTTATACCGTTCTAGCTTAGAGATGATGGCAAGGACTGCATCTTTTTGAAAATCATATAACATGTTCCAAATTTTACTTTGTTTGAAGCCCGTAGCCTCATTTGGAAGTTCATCTTCGGAAATATCACTAAGAAACTCGCTAAAAATATGATACAAGGTCATAAAGTAGATAAATTCCGGAGAATTTTCCTTATATACGGCAGTAATATTTTCAATCACGACATCAGTAACATCTTGCAGTGTTTCTTTGTTGTTCCACAGTGATTCAAAAAGTGCAATATAATGATCTGTCAAGGCGGCTTCGTCAAATCGATTTACGGTGTTGTATATATTATTTCCGCGTTTATACCCAATATCTATTGTTGTAAATCCATTGATGGGAATATAGACGGTTTTATTTGTTTTATTTATTATGGTAGTAAATCCTGAGCTCATACCCGCATCTGTAGTATTAGATTTAAATTTTGCTTTTTTTCTAATCCACTCAGCGCACTCTTTAGCAATTGATTTTTGCGTCATTTCATTGCGTAGTTTTAACTCGAATTCCGTACCGTAAAGGCTGTTTTCTCTGTTTAATCTTGGAATATAAAATTCCCGCTTTTGTTTTTCTGTTTTTTCAGTTACAAATGTGGGTGAAGTAAAAATAAAACGACACTCATCTACAGAATCTAACTGCTTTTTTAGTTCTTGGTAAGCGTATATAGAAAAACAAGATGCTACGATAGATATCTTGCTGCCTTTTTCGATGGCGACCTTGAAATCGTCTCCAACGATACTATTGATGTTGTCAAAAACTTGCATAAATTTACTCCAAAACTGTATATGAATGTGAATATAGCATAGTCGTTATTTTAACATTATTGTTTATGGAATACAAAAATATCCAAACAATATCAATGAATTTATTGCAAATAAAGTCAACTATTAATTCTATATTTATTTAAAGTACTTACTACATACTGTTGTTGGTTAAATTTAAACTTTAAAATCTAATATTTGCCTCTAACCACAATTTCTTTTTAAATCCAAGTATAATAATCCTCTCTTGCTAGCCAATAGTCAAGCGGATCAAAATCGCTATACTCTTTTTCATAGTCTATGCTTTCTGCACAGTAGTCATAACACTCAAGCCCTTTTATGCTAACCTTATCTTTTTTTTGTTCAATATGCTCATATCTAAAACTTATCGCACGTTTTAAGATCTCTCTTATAAATTTTCTATCGCTGCTAAATTTTTGTGCCGTACTTTTTAAAGTTGCTATGATATTTTTTATAAACACACCTTTATAATAAGCCACACTTAGAGCCTGAAGTAGCATTATCTTTGCCTTGTCTATAACTCCATTTTCATAAAAAATTTCTGCTATTTTTATGCATATTAGCGTATCTGTTTCAAAGTAAATTTCGTTATCCCAAAGGCCAAATTCGCTTGATATTTTATGCAAACATATATTTTCTTCTACACTGCAGTTATTATAGGTGTCAAATTCGGCATCAGACCTTAAAAACCACTCAAATTTTATCTTCGCGTTTTTGCAGATGACGTAAGTTTGCCAGCTTCTCATAGAAGCTCTTATAGCGTAGTTAAATAGCTTGTGCTCGAGTTTTACGAAGTAGCACTTGTTTTTTAGTGGGATTATCTTCACTACTTCGCTTTTTGAAATTTGATCTGCGACCTCTTTGTAGTATGAGAGTGGTTTTATCTCGCTTTTGATATATTTTTCTGCCTCATCAGCTACAACGATAAATTCTTCTTTTGTTGTGGCGGCTTTTATGAGTTTTTTGAAAACTTCACGAGCCCATTTGTGAAAGCCTATATGTGAAAAAACCATCCTCTAGTTCATATACTCGCCCAAATATCTTGGCGCTTTTGTTTTTTTGCATGAGCTTGAATATAGCGGCTGCACCGGCTATGCCGTTTTTGGGCCCACCACACATCGTGCGGTATATCCATCTTGTACAGGCAAAGCATTGATTTGTCGAGTCATTTAGCAACTGACCTAGCATATCCTTTGCTTGCTTCTCTTTGCCAGCCTCAAATAATAGCTCTTTTATCTGTCTTATCTTTTTCATCATCACTCCTTTTTCTGATAAAGTTTAAAATAAAAAATGGACATTTTTTATTCCTATTTTATTGGTATGATCCCACAAAAAGACATTAAAATAAAGATCTTTTTGACGATATAGAGTAGATAAAGGAGGAATGTAATGGAAAATGAAACAAATTATATTTTAAGTGCTGGTGATATACTAGGTTGTCAAAAATATAAAATTCCAGACTATCAGCGCCCATATGTGTGGAGTGAGGATCTAGCTTTGGGACTATTTTCAAGCATTAAAAGGTCGTTTGAGAATGGAGTCTCTAACGAAATTTTATTAGGACACATTATATTGCATGTAGATGCAGGTGCCATAAATATAGTTGATGGACAACAGCGCATAACTACGCTGGCCCTTATTTTAAAAGCTTTAGGCGATAATGATGTGCTTTTTTTGGATAATAAGCTAAATATTTTATCGCATAAGGCTTTGAAAAGAAATTTTGAGCTTTTAAAATTAGAATGTGCCGATATAAAAGATAGAGAAGACCTTGTAGAGCATATAAAAGAAAAGGTTAAATTTACATTCGTAAAAACTGAAGACTTGGATGAGGCATTTTTATATTTTGATACGCACAATACTAGTGGCAGAGCTCTTAGCGAAACAGATCTACTCAAAAATCACCACCTAATGTTTATGGATGAGACAAAATCAAAACAGCTAATGCTTCACTATGCTAAAAAATGGAATGAGTATTCTTTATATGGCGTTAATACATCTTGGTTTTTGAGGGAAAATTTGATATTTCGCACACTACGAACCGCACTAACCATAAGAAATATAAAAACTAATGCATATTATCCATATATAGTATTTGGTTATTATGGAGCAGATGATGAGTGGTACAGGATAAATTATTCTATTTTTCAAGAATTTAAAAACCATTTCGATGAAAAAATAAAAATTTACAAAAGCAATATATCAGTAGCAGATGATGTGCTTGGTGGTGCAAATTTTTTTGAATACGTTTTTAAGTATTGTGATATCTTAAAATACATTGAAAGTAATTTTATATTTTTTAATGGAGATTTTACGGGATGCAGTTATTTAAATCACGCTTGTCACGTGGTTTTGCTCTATATCGCTGATAAATTTAGCGTTGAGGCACTAGACGAACTTGCGGAGCTAGTTTTTTTTAATATTCTAGGTATAGCTTGTGGATATACGAAAATTTCCTATAATAGTATGGCAAATATAGTTGAGAGGTTGGTGCAGCTCATAGATACTTCAAATGCCATAGAGACTTTAAAAACAAAGATAGAAAAAGAACTAAAAACAAATACTAACATAGCTTCTGTTTCAAGCAAAAACAGAGAAAAACATTACAATAGAATAAAAGATAAGGCCAAATATACAAAAGAATATATAACCAAGAGCTCATTTAATGTCATAAATTTTGAAGGAAAAGAAAATGGAAGCGAGCAAAAATAATATAGGCAGTTTAGATAATTATAAATTTGAAATACCTTTTTACCAAAGGGCATATTCTTGGAAAAAACAGGATATTGAAAAGTTAATAAATGATATAAACACCAAAGATAGACACTATCTTGGCAATATCGTAGTTAAAAAAAATGATGATGAATTTATAATTATAGACGGACAGCAGAGGCTAACCACTATTTATATTATTTTTATGGCACTAGGAGAAAAACTATTTGAGTTGGATTATGAAATAGATAGTGGTGACGGCGAAAAGCTAACAAATTTCGATGTAAATGAACGCAGATATACAAACAAGCAAATTTTAGATGCCGTTCTTTTTACAAAAGATAATAAAGCTTTGCTTGAGAATTCTTTTAAAGAAAAGCTAAATTCGGCTATTTTTACAATGACTATTATCCCAGAAAATGTCAAAGCTACTGAGTATTTTGAACTAGTTAATACAAAAAGTATCCAGCTTGAAAATCATCAAGTATTAAAGGCTAGATTTTTAAGTAATATTAAAGAAAACTATGCAGATGTAGCAAGAAAATGGGATATGATCTCAAATATGGATGAAAAATACGAAGATCAAATGTCAAAAAAAGGCAATAAATATCCACAATACGGCGAGTTAAGAACTATAAATGAGTTTATAGAATTAAATTTTGATGACAAACAAGAAAAACAAGACAAAACAAATTCCGATGCAAAAAGTCTGGTGAAATTTCCAGTGTTTTTGCTCCTAGTTTTAAAGGTCTTTGTTGCCAAAAAAGGCCTCAAAATAGACATTATCATAAATAAAGACAAGCTTTTAGGTGAATTTGATAAGGTTTTTAAAGAACAAGCCAATATGCACTCTGAATTTATTAAGTTCCTAGAAGATATGCGTAACAAATTTGATAAATTTGTTTATAGAGATGATGAGATGCAAAACAAAAGATTACTAAATTTACAAAGGATGTTTTACTATACCAGCGAATACGATAAGCCCGAATTTATAGCTGCACTACTAGCCTTTTTAGATAAAAGCTCGCTAGGAGAGTATAATGAGGAAAATGCGCAAAAAGTTATCAAATTTCTCGAGCAATTAGATAACAAGCTAGCAAAAAGTGCTTTAGATAGCAGTGGATATCGTAAGGTAGTGGAAACTATAAATAACGTTGTAGAAAAAATTTATAATGGTGAAAACCTAGAAGCGCCAATGCTTGAAAAAATAAACTCTAGTTTTTTGGATGATGGAACTGGGGTACCACACTATTGGTTTTATAGGTTAGAGTATCTGCTTTGGCGAGATTTTGAAAACCTAAATGTCTGCGGTATTTGCGCTGATGATATAAAAAGAGTATTTCCTAAATTTAATAAAGATGAATACCTAATCAAACCCCAAGATACAATAGAGCATATGTGGGCTACAAATTTGCAAGAAAATGCCAAAGCACTAGATGATTTTGGAAATTTGGCCTTAATAAGAAAGGATTTTAACTCTAGCTTAAGTGATTATAATTTTGGTGAGAAGCTAAAAAGGATAAAAGAAAATCCAAGCTCAAGTATAAAAATGCTGATATTTTATACACTTCAACAAGGCTATGACAGTGAAAAAATCAAAGGACTGGGAGATGTAATGAGACAAATTCTTTTTCAAGGCATAACAAATGACCCTCTCTAAATCTCTCTACATTCGCGGTCTTCAGTGCGAAAAGAGCTTGTGGCTTAAAAAGAAAAAGCCTGAGGTTTTGCAAGCTCCAGATGATGGTGCGCAGGCGGTGTTTGACACTGGTACGTCAGTTGGCGAGCTAGCCTGTGAGCTTTTTAGCGGCGGCGAGAGGATAAAGTACACTGGCGATTTTAACGCGCAAATGGCAAAAACAAAAGAGCTTATAGAGCGCGGCACAAAGGTGATTTACGAAGCTACTTTTTGCTTTGATGGCATCCTTGTGATGGTCGATATCCTTTGTGTCTGCGAGGATGGCCTCATCATCAATGAAGTAAAGAGCTCAACATTAGTAAAAGACGTCTATATCGATGATGCAAGCATCCAGTATTATGTCATTAGCTCGCTTGGCTACAAAGTAAGCGGTGCAAATATCATTCACATAGATAACACCTATGTAAGAGGCGAGAGGCTTGAACTTGAAAAGCTTTTTCACGCCGAAGATGTGACCGAGCAGATCATACAAAAACAAGCAGAAATTCCTCAAATTTTAAGTAAATTTGATGAAATTCTTAGCAAATACGTTGAGCCAGAGATTGATATCGGTCCTCACTGCTCAGACCCTTATAATTGCGACGCTTGGGAGTACTGCTGGTGCGAGCAGCGCGGCATACCAGAGTATAGCATCTTTAACATATCTAGGCTCAGAAGCGATAAGAAATTTGAGCTTTATAAAAATGGCGTGGTTAAATTTGAAGATATCAAAGATCTGGATAAATTTAACGCCTCTCAGCAGATCCAAATCCGCTCCGAGCTCTCACAAGAAGAGATCATAGACAAGGATGCCATAGGGGAGTTTTTAAAGACGCTTAGCTATCCGCTCTATCACCTTGACTTTGAGACCTTTCAGCAGGCGGTGCCAGAGTTTGTGGGGCTTAGTCCATACGAGCAGATACCTTTTCAGTTTTCTATCCACAAAGAGGACGGCAAAGGAAATTTAGAGCATTTTGAGTTTTTAGCCGAGGTCGGAGCTGATCCTAGATATGAGCTGGCGCTAAATTTGATCAAATTTATCCCGCAAGATGCCTGTGTGCTAGCCTATAACATGAGCTTTGAAAAAGGAGTGATAAGACGTCTTGCCGCAAATTACCCTCAAATTTCAAGTGAGCTTATGGCGATTCATGACAATATAAAGGACCTAATGGCACCATTTGCGAGCAAGAGCTACTATCATCCAAAGATGCAGGGCAGCTACTCTATAAAATACGTCCTGCCAGCTCTAGTGCCTGAATTTGAGTTGGCATATAAGGATCTAAATTTGATCCACAATGGCGGCGAAGCGATGCAGGCATACGAAAACATGACGCGTATGTCAGCAGATGAGCGTGATGCCTATAAAAGTGCACTTTTAGCATACTGCAAGCTAGATACTCTAGCGATGGTTAAGGTTTTAGAAAAACTGCGTGAAGTAGCAAAATAGACAAAAAAGTGTCTGATTTGCCGGCTATAATGCTTTAAAAATTAAAGGAAAAAAGTATGGATATAGAAAAATTTGAATCTATGCTAAAGCAAATCAAAATCCTAAATAACAAGCTAGAGATCAAAAACTACGCGGTAATAACGATTATAATTTGTTTTTAGCACTTCTAGATATAAACGATGAGGTGCAATTACACTCACGATTTATCTATTCACTACTTGATCCAAATTCGTCACATTATCAAAAAGAGTTATTCTTAGAGCTTTTTATAAAAGCATGCGGGCTAGAGGATTTTGGGCTAGACCCGCAAAGCGCAAAAGCCTATAAAGAATACGAAAACATAGATATCTATATAACTGATGGCGCGAAGCATATTATCTTAGAAAATAAAATAAATGCCGGCGATCAAGAGGCTCAGATTAAAAGATACATAAAAACCGTCCAAAAAGAAAACGACGGCGAAGCTGAAATTTACGTACTATTTTTATCGCCGCAGGGGCGAGAGCCTAGCGGCTATAGTTTAAGTGGGCTAAAAATCGAAGGCGGCAAAATTTTAGAAAAAAACGGTGATAAAGTGGCTAAATTTAAGGCGATTTCATACGACAAAGAGATAATTACGTGGCTTGGTTTGTGTCTTGATGAGGCTGGAAATTTGGCAAATTTAGCCGCCGTGATATCGCAATACAAAAATGTAATTGAAAAAATTTATGGAAAATATAAAGGAGTACAGATGGACGAAAGAAAAATAATCGAAATAATACTTAAAAACTATGACGTAGTTGATGAAATAAGAAATAAATACTTTGATATGGCCAATGCAAATAGACTTAACGAATTTATGTCAAATGTAAAAACTGAGCTTGAAAAAAGATTATCACAAGAATGGTGCGTAGAAATAGAAGAGGCTGATCCTAGTAGATATTTTACGCCTATATATATTTTTAAAAGAAGTTGGGATAATGGCTATTTATTGGCATTTGTTTTAGAATTTGATAGTAAAAAATTTTTATATCCATATATCGGACTTGCTTATGATACAGATAGAATAAATAAGGCATACATTGATAGCATACAAGTTAAAATTTCTAGCGAATGGAATATAGGTACAAGATTTGCCAGATGGAAATGACTAAAAAAAGATCAGTTTTTGAGAGAGATGGTTTTTTATAAATATAGCGAAGATGAGCTAGTAGACGAACTAATAAAGATGAAAGACGAACTAGAGCCACTAGCCGATGAAATCGCTAAATTAATCGAGGCATAAGTCATGCACGGCACAATACTTCAAGCAAAAGAGATCATTAAAAACGCAGACGCCATAGCCATCACAGCAGGTGCTGGCATTATTTGGATATTAATTCTTATAAAAATATAAATTTAGTTATAATGATAATATAAAATTTTACAAGGGGTAAAATATGGCTGGATTCCAACAAATAAAAATAGCAGAGGCGATACGAGAAATCGAGACGGATAAATATCTTATTCCCGCATTTCAAAGGGAGTATGTTTGGTCTGGAGAGCAAGTAGAAAGGCTATTTGATTCTATTATGCGAGGCTATCCTATTAGCTCTATGCTTTTTTGGAAAGTTAGAAGCGAAAGCGCAGAGCAATGGAAGTTTTACAGTTTTTTAAGATACTTTAGAGAATGGTATCATACTCATAACGAATACAAGCCCACCAAGAGTATTGGCGAATTTTCGGCTATACTAGATGGGCAACAAAGATTAACTTCGCTATATTTGGCGCTTTGCGGCGAATACCATACGCATAGGCCGTATAAAAAATGGGAAAATACAGACGATAAATTTAAAATTTGCGAGTTTTATTTTAACCTAACCGCAAGTCAAGAACCTAAAAATGATAACGTAGAATATGAATTTTTATGGTTGGAAAAAGCTGAAACTGGCAGAAAAACCATTTACATGGATAAATTTGGTCAAAAATGGTTTAGATGCAAAGATATATATCCTCATAGCAATAACGACGTAAAGGCTATGGAAATACAAGAAAATTTTGGTTTATCCAGCAAAGAAACTAAAAATTTAGCACTTTTTGAAAAAAGAGTATTTTCAGAAGATATTATCAGTTTCTATCAAGAAGACGACCCAAATCCTGAAAAAGCGGTGAATATATTTATTCGTATTAACTCAGGCGGGACACACCTTAGCTATTCTGATATCTTATTTAGCTATGCTATCGCTAACTGGAAACAAAAAGATGCCAGAAAAGAGATCAATGAACTTGTTGATTTTATAAATAACTCTAAAGGCTTTAATATCTCGAAGGATTTAGTACTTAAAGCGTTTTTATATTTATATCACGAAAATATAAAATTTGACATAGGTAGTTTTAATAACGGATTTATAGAAAATATCGAACAGCAATGGGATAACATAAAAATGGCCTTTCATAGCGTTTTTGATCTGCTTGAAAATTTTGGGTTTAATGCGCAAACAATGAGTTCGAATAATGCAATTTTACCAGTACTTTATTATGTATATCATAAAAATTTAGCCAGCTCCATAGTTCACGGTACTGGACAAAAACAAACTAGAGAAGTTATAAAAAAATACTTACTAAGAGCTACGCTATTTAAGCCGTTTGGAGGAAGCGCAGATAGTGTTTTAACCGCAACGAGAAAAGTATTTAAAAAGGATTTTAACGGTAAAGTATTTTTTGACGAAAACATTGATGAATTCCCATTAGAAGGTATTGAAAAGTCTTATAAATATAGCAATACTGTCGATGATGACTTTTTGCAAGACTTAATGCTGTATAGAAAAAATAGTCCAGAGGCTTTTGCCGTCTTATCTATCTTGTATCCGAATTTAGATACAAAGAATAACTTCCACAAGGATCACTTGCATCCAGAAAGTAAATACAAAGAGTATAAAAAATTGATGGAAAAAAATAAAAAAGAATACTATGACTTTTCCATGTACGATGCTCTCCCTAATTTACAGTTGCTAGATGCAAACGAAAATATGGCTAAAAACGATAAGAGTCTTGAAGAGTGGGTTGAAAGCGAATGTAGAAATAAAGACAAGAGTAAATTTTTAAAGGATCATTTAATACCTGATGTTGATTTATCTTTAGATAATTTTGATGATTTTTATGAAAAGCGTGAAAAGCTAATGATAAGCAAATTACGGGAGTTACTATAGGATATGCTTTATAGTTGTATAAATAAATTTAAGCTCTGATCTTTGGGCTTAAATATTTTACATAGCATAGCTCTATACCACTAAGATCATCATCTTCAAAGTAAAAGTCCTGTAACTCAACAGAGAGAATTTCCTCCTCGTAGTCTTTCATATAAAAACTAACCTCGCAGACAATGTCTATCATATCTTTATCATGGTCAAGATATGTCTTAAAAAGCTTCTTAATGCGCATATACTCTGCCGTCATCTCACGCTGTATCTCAAGTAGCTTTTGATCAAAAGCTACCAAAAGCTCTTTTTCTTCTTTGGTGCAAACCATTTTTACCTCCTAAAAATTTAAGAAGATATTAGCAAGAGTTAAAGACAGAAAAATGTCTGCTTTTTGGATATTTTATAGACAAATTTTGTCCAAATTTTTATTTATAATAAAAAGATAGGAACAAAAATGAGCGAGCAAGAAATTTGGCAAGAGTATGATGAGTTTTCTTTTTTGGCGCAGGCTAAGTCAAGCTATGACTACGTAAATAACGCAAATTTTACTAAGTATAGCAACACTGAGATGTCAAAAGATTTTTACAGGCAAGCTGTCAAGGCATTGAATAACCCTCATGATGTCGTTATTGAAGCTAAATTTATACTGCAAAATCTAAAAAACGACTTTGGCTGTGACGGCGAATTTATAAAAGAGATATGCTCTGAAATTTTAAATACAGAAATGACGCCATATGAGTATCAAGAGGTGGCTAAAATGATAGAAAACTATAGCTCTATCTCTTGATAAAATGGCTCTTTTGTGCCGTTACTTGCTGAGTTGTAAATTTTAACTCCGTTTAAAATATCCATGTGTGATTTTGGCTCGTGGATATGCCCACAAAGGATGATCTTTGCCTTTAAAAGATTATTTTTGATAAGCCTTGCAAGCTCCATGTCTCCGTAATCTTTACTGTCTTGACCGATACTTGTTTTTGTCTTTGCTGGTGGGACGTGGGTTAGTAAAATATCACACTCCGCAAATTCAATCAGATCATCACACAAGTAAGGTACGCAGCCAAATTTAACGCCATTTATAGTTTTTATAGCACCATCAGCATATATGCCATTTATAGATTTTAGCCAAGATGGTGGCATATCGTGGTTGCCAGAACATACAAATACCGACTTTTTAAAGCTTTTTAGCCACAAAGTAGCTTGCTCTTTTTCCTGTTCGTTCTCTTTGCATAGAAAATCACCGCTAAAACAAAAAATGTCAAATTTGTCTTGAAGGGTCAAAATATAGTCAAAATAGCCAGCATTAAAGTGTAGATCGCTAGCGTGAAAAAGTTTTAAGCCACTCATTTGTATCTATCAGCCTTTAATCCACAAGTAAATTTGTGATCAAATTTACCACCATATCTTTTTGCTTTGGCTCGCTTTGAGCAATGAACAGTGCAAGTGCAACAAGGGCGTTGTCGTTTATCCTTAGCTCGCCACTACTTTTATAAAGAAGCCTGCACTTTGATAAAAACAAGATAAATATAAATGATCCGATGCGTTTGTTGCCATCGCTAAAGGGGTGGTCTTTGATGATGTAGTAGATCAAATTTGCCGCTTTTTCTTGTGGGCTTGCCAAAAGATCACGTCCTCCAAATGTCTGATAGATATTTTTTATGATCCCTTCAAATTCGCTCGCCTTTTGAATGCCAAAAATTTTAGATGCCTCACCCTTTTTTGCTAGCTCTCTTTTTAGTTCATCTACTGCCGTTAGCGCTTCGTCATATCCAAGGATAAAATTTTCGCCCACATCGCTTTTGCAAAGACCAAGTGAGCCATCATCAAATTTTTGCAGTAGCGACCAGCTCTTTTTGTAGTATCTAATAAGCTCTAGCGCTTCTTTATCGTTGCTGCTCATGGCTTAGAAATTTATCTCTTTTAGATACTCACTAACGTCCTTTTTGACCTCATCAGCTAGCTCTTTTGGCTCAAGCACCTTGATAAATGGTAGGTAGTAGTATATGAGCGGTTTTATCTCCATTATGTGCGTAAATTCTATCTCTATCTCGACTGAGCCGTCGCTATCTTGACCAGTTATACGCTGCTTTGCGTGTGGTTTTCGCTCAAAGTATTTCGCCACTTCTGGCGCTAGTAGTAGTCTTGCTATTTTTGGGGCTTCTAAATTTGCCCATGCTGAGTTCATCGCCTTTACACGCTCATCTAGCTCACTACTTAGCTCAAATTTATCCCCACTACGCTTTATATCTTTTATGCTCTTTAGGTGAAATTTCTTAAATTTATTGCCCTTTTTGCTATCAAGTAAAAGCAGATACCAAAATCCCTCAAAAAGTGCTAGCTTTAGAGGCTTTACAAGAAACTCAAAGCCATTATACGTGCATGTTATCTCCGCTTTTTCTCTTATAGCATCCTCAAGTGTTTGAAAATTTACGAGGTCATCCTCGCTTAGCTTTTCGTTGTTTATGTTTGTAAGTATCGGGTGGTTTAGCTGCTGAGAAATTTGCTCTAAAAGCACGTGAGCCTTGCTGTAAAAATTTGATCCCATGTTTTTTGCCACGTTATCAAGGATATTTAGCACCACTCTATCATCGCCGTCTAGTCCGTCGTTCGCGTCCTCGTCGTTTAGACTCCAGTAATGCCCCTTTTTGACGGCGCCATACTCTCTTAGCGTGTCGTAAAGGTCGCGCTGGATGGTCTTTGAGGTCACTCCAAGCATGGCTGTTAGCTCTTTTATCGTGTGCGGTCTCTCTCTTAGCTTTTGAGCTATCGTATTTATGCGTTCAAATTTGCTGTTTTCTTGTTTGGTTATGATGGGTTTCATGTGGCCTCCTAGTTTGGCGATTATATCCAAATTAGGACTAGAGGATGTCTTTTCTAGCATAATATCTGCCTAAGGCCATCTAGTGCGCCACATTTTAGACTTATGCCGATATACTGCGAGATGTAGTTATCTCGTGGGTTTATGCGGATAAGCGTTGCTTTTTTGGAGCGTTTAACGAATTTCTCACCAAAATTTCTAATTGTTGGCACCGCAAGCCCAGCGCCTAGCTCTATGATCACAAAGCGGCTATCTTTGTTTTGCTCTAGCCATGCTTCATATCTTTTATACTGCTCGTTTATGCGCCTTGTATTTACCATCCAGTCGTAAAACATCACGATGTTTGGGCGGCTCACGCAGCCACACTCTGGACAAACTGGCATATCTAAAGCGATAAATTTCTCTTCATCTATTTTGATGTCGCTACAAGTCTGCCATATAGCGCCATCACGCTTGTGGATGCACTGAGAGTAGTGGATAGAGCCGTGGCACTCGTAAATTTTTTCTTCGCTAAAGCCAGCCTTAGCAAAGTGTCCATCGACGTTTGAAGTATAGACGAAGTAGTTTTCGTTTTTACTTTTTACAAGATCTAAAAGCAGCCTAAAGCCCTCATGAGGCTCTGTGTTTTTGTATAAATTTAGCCTGTGACCATAAAATGCCCATGCTAGCTTTGGATCATCTAAAAACCACTGCGGATTTGCCATATCTTCAAAGCTTAAATTTCTATCCCTTAAAAGTGGATACGCCCTCCAAAATCCCGCATCTCCTCTAAAATCAGGCAATCCACTATCCACACCCATGCCAGCACCTGCTGTGATGATTACCGCATCAGCCTCTGCGATGATCTTTTTGATCTTATCTATCTTCTCTTGCATTTTGATCCTTTCAAAGAAATTTGGGTAATTGTAATGAACTGATCAGACACTTTTATGTCCGCTCTCTTTTGGTAAAATAGTGAAAATTTTATAGGAGAGTAAAATATGATAGAGAAATTAACGCTTAGAACAAGAGCATATATTTTAACAGACAAGAGATTTGAGAATTTTGTATCTAATCCTGGTGACTGGTTTTATGCCGAAAAAGACGATGAAAAGGTGATTGTAAAAAGTATTTCAAAAAGAGTTGATAAGAAATATAGGCTTTTATTAAAAAAAGAAATATTGGAAAAAGTTAAAAATAATGTCAATGTAATTATTGGATGCATTGATGATGATAAATTTTATAGGCTTGAGCTTGAGATAAAAAATTTTGATGCTGATATAGAGGTGCTTTTAAATGATAAATTTGAAATTTGTAAAAATGGGGATATCGTAAAAGTAATACAAAAAGATATGATTGACTTAAATATCGAATCATTTACCGATTATGTCGATGATAATAAAAGAATAAATAGTCTAGCTACTGCGGATAGAATAGAAGGGTTTGGTGGAAGAGATGAATTCTTAAATTGGTACAACAGTCAAGAGAAAAAATGTTGCTATTGTGGAGTTAAAGAAGCTGATTTAAAAGAATACTTTAAAAGCGAAAATACGCAATATAAAAAAGCTAGGCAAAGAGGAAAATTTTTAGAAGTTGAACGAGTGATAACAGCGCCAAAAAGTGAAAATAAATATTCAAAAGAGAATTGTCGTTTGGCTTGTTATATTTGCAATAATGCAAAAAGCGATTTTTTGTCGGCTGAGAGTTTTGAACCTATTGCCAGAGGTATAAACAAATTTTGGAATAACTATCTAAACAAAAAAGTAGAATTTCCAGAAGATTTTGAATATTGTAGCAAAAACAAAAAATAGCAAACAAGGCGGTAACTCTACCGCCCAAATTTTTCTGCCGTTATGCAGTGTAGCGCACCGCCAAGCTCTATGATCTCGCTTAAATTTATCGTCTCTACTTTATAGCCACTATAAATTTTCTTGATCTGCTCCAACGCAACATCGTCATCATCTATCCCATATATTGGAACTATTAAAATATCCTTAATTTTAATAAAATTTAAGTAAGCACCCCAGTCTCTTTTTTTATTAAAAAATCCCTCTTTATACTTCATAAATTTCACATCCAAGCCGCTCTTTTTAAGCGCCTTTACGAGCCTATAGTTAAAGCTTTTGCTCTCATTTGAAAAGTCATTTACTAGCACACTATTTTCATCTATCCACCTCACCATGGCGTCGCTGTGCCCTAGCATATCGTAAGGCTGCTTTGGTATGATGATGAGCTCATTTAGCACGCATTTTTGCTTTATGGTCTCAATGATCTCTGCCTTTGTTTTTGATGGATTTTCTCTAAAAATTTTATCAGTCATGATGGCTTTGCCTCCAAGCCTTACAAAATTTCCGCCATCAATGACTAAATTTATATGCTCTTTTAGTGGCTGGATATTTGTTCTTAGGTGGCTATATTTTTCATCTTTTAGGTAGTCTGGATCGTAGTCGTAAGAGATAAGGCGCCCATCATCAAGCAAAATCGGCATAAAGTCCCTCATCCAAATGTCTTTAGTCTCTAAAAACTCGTATTTGACCCCGTGTCTGTCAAATATCTGACACAAGCTTTTGGCTGTTTTGGTGTGGTGTTTTGCTAAAAGTGCGGAGAGTAGGATAGTTGGCTGCATATTTGCTCCTAAATTTGATAGTTTTTGTGAAATTTTACTAGTAAGTTTCTAGACATTTTTTGTCCATTCTAGTTGCTATAATTTCACAAATCGCAAAAAATGTATCGGCGATAAAAATCAAAAAAGGATAATTAATGATCTACGAAGAGCTCAAAATTCTCACACAAAATAGCGACAAGAAGACACTCTCAAAAGCACTTGGCTACGCAAGAGAGCAAAATTTCATAAGAGCACTTGCAAATTTAGAGGCGGCAAAGAGCTTAGATGAGTTTATCACAAAGGGGCACTTTGACTGGGCGCACAGCTCAGAAACGCTGATCCTTGCTCTTAGCAAGCACTTTGGCCTTAGCATAGAAGCTGAGCTAGGCGAAGTGCAAAAACTCTATAACGAGCGAGTGAAATTTAGAGGCTCATATATCTACATAGATACAAATTTCAAGCGCAAGAGTGAACCTATATTTGCCCTTGCTATGGTGCAGCACCTAAGGTATATTAGCCTAACGCCGTTTTTAGATGAGCTTTGTTTTAAAACCTTAGATGAGCAGCTAAAAGTTATCTCAAATATCACTAAAAACTACTATCAAAAAACGCAAACTCTGCCTATTTTTGGAGCTATAACTGGCTTTAAGCTCTACTTTCTAGGCAAAAATTACTCGATTGATACGGATGGAAATTTTACAGATAAAGAGATCGCCGAGCAGGTGGCAACGATTAAATTTTAAAGGACAAAAATGGGAAAATTTACAAAGGAACAAAGGCGAAAGCTAAATAGCATAAACGAAAGGCTCTATGACCTTGAGCGCCGTGTCGTGCCACGTGCAAAGCAGATAGACCTCTCTGTAAAAGATATAAAAGAGGCATATGATCATTTTTGTGAGCTATTGCTCTCTTTTTACTCAAAAGATAAACTTCTTATGCGATATGGGCAGTTTATGAATCACATAGATGACTACTTTTATACGGAAAATCAAAACGAATTTAGAAACTGGCCCACGCATGAGATGTCTGGCGAGTGGCACTGCTGGTTTTATCACTGCTTATATGACCATACAGATCTTAGCTGGGATGAAATTTTGACTATCGACAGGATGGAGGGCAAGCTTCGCTCATACTACGACTATACGCCTATAGATCTTTGCCTAGAAAAGCTAGAGTGCAGCGAGAGAGAAGAGTATATCTCTGATGCCAACAAAGATCAGTGGGAGCAAATAGAGAAGATAAATAAAGCGCTAGCTAGCTACCAAGATATCCTAATAAGAGATGCAAAAATGCTTGAAAACAGGCTAAAAGCAAGGTTTGAGGGTGGATTTATCGAGGATTATGCTATGGAATTTCGTTTAGTCTTTCGCTTGCGCGAAGACGATCCAGATTATGATGAAAATGACGACAATTTCTTAGCTATCATAAATGAGCCTATCATCCCTGGAGAAATGAGTAAGCAAAAGAGCCGTTGGATGCAAAACTGCAATGAATATTTTGGTAGCTCTGTCTATTTTGATAAGAAGGCATATTTTTGCTATCTATTTGCAGCTTTTAACAATAACACACATATCAATAAGATCAAAGATATACTTCGTATAGGCTCTGTTGATATGGCGCTTTGCTGGGATGAGTACTATGAAATTTAAAGCAAGATAGCATAAGATAAAGATAAAAATGGAGATAAAAAATGACAAATCAAACAACGATAAAGTGTCCAAACTGTGGGTGTGAAATAGATATAAATGACGCCTTATATCATCAACTAGAAGGTAAATATAAAGGCGAATACCTGGCCCAAAAGAAGCAGCTTGAAGCCGAACTTGAGGCTAAAAGAAAGGAGCAGGAGGCTTATTTTGAGAGTTTAAGAACAAAAGAACAGCAACTGCAAGATCAAAAAGAGAAATTTGAGGAAGAAATCAAAAAAGCTACGCAAATACAGCTAAAAATGGAAAGAGCAAGACTTCAAGAGGAGCTGCGAAAAGAGATACTTGACGAGCAAAATGAGTCGGTGGCACTCTTGCAAAAACAGCTTGAAGAGAAGTCAAATCAAGTAAAAGAGCTAAATGTCGCAAAGGCTCAAATTTTGCAGCTTCAAAGGGAAAAAGAGGAGATGGAGTCTGCCATAACCGCAAAGGCTGAGCTAGCATTAAATGAAAAGCTAAAAGAAGAAAAAGAGAAGATACAAAAGGCTGCAGATGAGCAAAATGAGCTTAAATTTAGACAAAAAGAGGAACAACTAAAACAGCTTCAAGAGCAACTTCAAATAGTCCAAAGAAAGGCCGAGCAAGGCAGCATGCAGCTTCAAGGTGAGGTGCAGGAGCTCGCGATAGAAGAGTGGCTGAGGGAGAAATTTCCATTTGATACTATTGATGAGATCAAAAAAGGTGCGAGAGGCGCTGACTGCGTACAGATCGTGCATACAAGGGAGTCTCAAAATTGTGGAACGATATATTATGAAAGCAAGAGAACAAAAGAATTCCAAAGGTCTTGGATAGAGAAATTTAAGGCTGACATGAGAGAAAAGGGCGCTGATATCGGTGTCATAGTTACTGATGCTATGCCAAGTGATATGCAAAGGATGGGGCTATATGAAGGTGTTTGGATCTGCACGTTTGAGGAATTTAAAGGCTTAAGCGCTGTTTTAAGAGAACAACTCATAAGGATACACCACGTCTTGATCGCACAAGAGAACAAAAGCGACAAGATGAGCTTGCTCTATCACTTTTTAACCAGCAATGAATTTAAAATGCAAATAGAAGCGATAGTAGAGGCATTTTCAACCATGCAAAGCGACCTAGATAGTGAAAAGCGCGCGATGCAAAAGATATGGAAGCAAAGAGAAAAGCAGATAGAAAAAGTGTTAAATAACACCATAAATATGTACAGCTCTATAAAAGGTATCGCTGGAAATGCAGTGGCAAATATAAAAGCTCTGGAGCTGCCATACAGTAGCGATGCGCAGGAGTAAATAAAGAGCATTTTAGGACGCTCTTTTTAAATTTTATCTTTTTTATCTTTATGGACATAAAAATGTCTTTTCTGCTAAGTAAAATAGCTCCAACAAAAGCAAAAAGGAGCTTGTCATGCAAAAAGAAAATTTTTTCGTAGATAGTGAGATATACGAGCTTACGACACTTTGGATACTTCGTGCCATTTTTTATGCTGGAGGAGAGAAAGAGTTTTTAAGATGCAGAAGCGATGATGTTTTGGAGTTTTTGGATATATGCACAAGTGAACCCAAAGAAGAAGACATTGAGGCTCTAAAAAATAGACTTTGGCTCCTTGAAAAAAGCAAAATTTCATGCGAGCTAAAAGAGCTTGAGCACAACCTAAATTTACTTCAAGAAAATTTAGGCCTAAATGAGACTGAGAAAGAGATCTTGAGATTTGTCGCTATCATGTATAACTATGAAGTAGTCTCAAACGCTTGTGATCTGCTAGGGGAGCTAAACACCAGACAGGCTATAAAAGCGATCTCAAAGATACTAAAACTAAAATTTAGCGATGTGCAAAATGCCTTTAGAAAAGATGGGGTTTTTGCTAGGACCTCGATACTAAAAATAGATAGTTACGGACGCAGTCTAAGGTCAAAAACCGATGTTATAAATAATAGTTTCATGGGTGATTTGTTTGTTGAGTGCAAAAGCATAGACGAGATATTTGAAAGTGCGATAAAGCCATGCAATAAGACAAATTTAACTACAAAAAACTACCCTCACATAAAAGAAGATGTGAAAATTTTGCTCTCGTTTCTAAAAAACGCCACTCGCAAAAAGCAAAAGGGAGTAAATGTTCTCCTTTATGGCTCTGCAGGAACCGGCAAAACCGAGTTTAGTAAAGCAGTAGCTAGTGAGCTAAATTTAAAACTTTACGAAGTAGCTTATGATGATGGAGATGGTTACGCAAATGAGTACCAAAGGATAAGATCGTATTGCCTTGCGCAAAGTGTATTGTCTGCTGGATCAAATTTACTTATGTATGACGAAGCAGAAGATATATTTAATACCAAAAATGATGAGAAAAGACAATACGGCAAAGCCTTTATAAATAGATCCCTTGAGACTAACGAAGTGCCAACTATCTGGATAACTAATAATATCCTTGATATGGATGAAGCTGTGGTTAGAAGGTTTAACCTAGCTATAGAGATAGGCATACCAACTGAAGATGTAAGAGCCAAGATCATAAAAAAATATAGTGAAAATTTGATAGATAATAAGCTTGTTAAAAAACTAGCTAAAAATCGATTTGTAGCTCCAGCAGTCGTTAGTAATGCAAGCTTAGTCGTTTCAAATTTAAACACAAAAGACAAAAACAAAGCCTTTGAGCGAGTGATAAGCAATACTCTAAAAGCGCAAGGCTACGATGAGATAGAAAAAGATGAGAAGCCAAGCATTGATCTGCCAAGCAGCTATGATCCAAATTTTGTAAACTCAGACTGCGACCTAAACGAGCTAATGCAAGGCATAAAAGTAAGTAAAAACGCAAGGATGTGCCTTTACGGTGTGCCTGGAACTGGCAAAAGCGCTTACGCTAAATTTATCGCCAAAAGCCTAAAAAAGCCGATCATTATCAAAAAAGGAAGCGATCTTTTGTCTATGTTTGTAGGAGGAACTGAGAAAAATATAGCTCTAGCCTTCAAAGAAGCCAAAGATAAGAAAGCGGTGCTAGTCTTTGACGAAGTTGATAGCTTTTTGCAAGATAGAAGCATGGCTGCAAGAAGCTGGGAAGTAACTCAAGTGAATGAGATGTTAGTGCAGATGGAGAGCTTTGATGGTATCTTTATCGCTACGACAAATTTGATAGATAATCTTGATAAGGCCTGTCTTAGAAGATTTGATCTAAAGCTTGAGTTTAGATATTTACTGCCAGAGCAAGCGCAAAATTTGTTTAAAAAAGAGTGTGCTTTGCTAAAAGTCAAATTTGACGAAAACGTAGCTAAAAAAGTTTCAAATTTAGGGTTGCTAGCGCCTGGAGACTTTGCCAGCGTGAGAAGACAAGCTAAATTTAGACCTATAAAAAATGGCGACGACTTTTGCCATAGGCTTGAGCTAGAAGTTGCACTAAAAAATGAAGAAAAGAGCGTGAAGATAGGGTTTTAGGGATAATCCCTAACGAGGTCTTTTGTCTGCATGTCAGACAAAAAGTATCCTCGCCCAGATGAAATAAAAGATAGATTTTTGATAGATAATATCATATGTATGCGAATAGTGAGCTGGTTATGAATTTTGCTTTTTATTCTCTATTGATCCATTTAAGACAAGCTAAAGAATATATGGTGAAATCTTAAAAGCTATTGCACAAAATTTACATCCAGCCTATATCCCGCAGCATTTGCATAGGCATTTAAAGTAGAGATTGTTGGGGAAATTTTAGAGTTTAGGCTCTCTAGTCTTGAGATGTTACTTTTACTAGTATTCATTCTGCTAGCTATCTCTTCTTGAGTCAGATTTGCCGCTTTTCTGATCTTAATAAGCTTTAATTTTAAATCAAATTCAACTTCAAGTCTATCGTATTCTTTTTTTACTTCATCTTTTTCTAGTGCTTTTGCTTTAAAATCTTCAAATGTTGGTCTCATTTTATCTCCTTTGCTCTTTGTATGATGATCTTCATATCTTTTTTAGGGATAGCGTCTGATTTTTTAATGAGCGTATGTAAAATCACTATTTCTCTATTTACGACATTTACAAAGACACTTCTTGCAATACCTTCTTTGCCTTTTGCCCTAAACTCAAATAGTCCATCGCCAAGAGGTGCGCTATGAGGTCTGCCTAAATTTGGTCCAACCTCCCTAGCCATTTCAAGTATGCGAAGTAAATTAGCCAAAATAGTATCTGGCAAAGACAGTGTCTCGTCTTCAGCGCTCTTATCATAAAATGTGATTTTCCATAATTGCTCTTTCATGCCAGCTATATTATCATATTTGATAACTTATTGTCAAATATGATAACTTTTTAAGAACACTCACCCTTTCCCTCCTTGATCAAATTTTACCTCTTCAACTAGATCCTTTAGAATTTTTGAAGTTACAGCTCATCGTAAGTGCTTATAGTAATCTTGTTAGATTTAATATCATAATTACAAGCTAGAATAATTTTTATTTTAAAAACACTAATACCGGCTTTTCCCTCATTAAAGTATTTTTTAAAATCTTTCAAAAGTTTAGGACTATTTCCGATTTTTGTGTTGTATATTCTAAAAAATATAATCCCCGCCCTTTAGGCAACTCTTGTTCTATTTGGTTTATCTTACTCATATATAAATCCTAATACAAAAACCCAAACAACCATAATGGTATCTTATTGCTAATACCAACTTCAATATCATCTGCTGCTATAAAAGAATTTGGCATATCCTTAATCTGCTCAAAACTCTTTTTTGCTCCACCTATTTCAAATGTAAATTTATCATCCACTATAAAGTCGCCTTGTTTTGGGATATTTAGCCTATGTTTTACCCTTAGCTGATTGGCAAAAAAAGTCTCTCTTATGGTACCAGCCTTGCAATCATCGCCGTAAGCGTAAATTAAATTTGTATTATTCATATATATTTTTGCCGGCTTTACTAGCTTACTAAGTCCTCTGCTTTGCTCATCTATCATGCTTACTAGCCTTACATCGTTTAAATAGGCAATGTAATCATATAGTTTGGCTCTACTTATCTCGGCAAGAGCCGCAATTTTAGTATAATTCACCTCAAACGGCTCGCTTTGGCAAACTACTTCAAGCAGTTTTTTAAGCTTATATGTATATTTTTGCTCAACTAACCCAAGAGACGTTAGATCTACGTCTATACTTAAATTAATAGTATTTAGCAAGCTTTCGTAGTATGAGCTTTGCTTATTAAAGTAGAATGGATAGTAGCCAAATTTGAGATATTTCTTAAATAGATTTTGCTTTATTTTTAAGTCATTTGCTATTGCCTGGTGGTCTTTTAGTATTGTTTCTAGGGCAAATTTATCTATCGTCATACTGTTTTCAAGCTCTAAAAACTCTCTAAAACTAAGCCCCTCTAGGCTAAATACGCTAACTCTACGCGATAAATCGCTCTTTGCATTTAGTATGCTTACCGCCGATGAGCCCGTAAAAATTACATTTAAAGGGCTCATGTCATATATGGTTTTTAGATGTGCAGCAAAATCTTCGTATTTATGAACTTCATCTAGTAACAGATATTCGCCACCATTATCTACAAATTCAAAAGCAAGTTCGCTAAGACTGGTAGAACCTAAAAATGGATAATCAAGACTTATGTATAGAGCCTTTTTATTTTGAGCTTTTAATTCAAGCAGCTTTTGAAATAGCATTGTAGTCTTACCAGCGCCACGAGCTCCCACTATACCGATAAGCTTCTCACTAAAATTTATTTCATTGTATAAATAACGCTTGTATGTTGTATTAAAATTTTTAAGAAATCTTTCTTGATACTGCTCTATTAAATTTAACATTTTTATTCCTTTATGTAATTGTCTATAAACGTAAACAATATTGAGGCATACTAACATGAAAATTTTTTTTTAATTGTCAATGTCTATAAACGATTATACTTTAATATAGTATTTTCAAAAAAATTTATGTAGTTTAGCAAACTTGAAGTTGGACGACAATTGTTTTGTCTGTCAGCTTATTAAAGTCACTATTAAACTTTAAATATACTTCTTTCTCTGTCATTATCTACGGGTTTATTTTAAATACTTGTATTATAATCCTTGAATATTTAGGATTATAATAGAATATTCTTATATTTGTAAATTTATTTGATATGCTGATTGGTGCTAATAAAAAGTAAAATCTTATTTGGTCTTACTTTTCTACAATAAAGCCATCTTGCTTGTGAGATGCGAAAAAACCGTAATGGAAAATCAGCTTAAATCAATATCTCTGGGCAAATAGTTAGAAAAAATTTTAACTACCGTATTTTTATCTTCTCTCTCCAGGAAGCGCAACACTTGATTGCAGTATTCTTTATTTTTTAAATTGAAATAATGCCCTACGCTTTCTACAATTCCTTTTTCATTGAAAATTTTTAATATTTCTACATAGTCTTTAGCATTATCATATATTGTTAATTTTTCTTTTTGTATATCATCTATTTTAATTTTTGTACGTATGTCTTCGTATATTGTTTGCAAATCACATATTTCTAGCATAGATAGTTGATATTTTAATTCCGAAATAACCGCATTATTGATCTGTTGCTGTTTTTGTTTTAAAAATCTATCTTCAATTTGTTTTTCTATATCTGTAAGGTCAAATTTATCGCATGCCATTTTGTTTGACATAAATTCTATAAGCTCTTTCGCTATAAACAAGTTCTCAACTTCCGCAACTTCTATTGCAAATACATTATCTTTTTTATATTTAGATATCTCGTATTCTGACCTAAAATCTCTATCTATTAAACCAAACGCTTCGTTATCGTGCATATTCTTTATGGCATTAAAAGCTTTTGTGTATTCAATAACCTTTTCACAACTTCCGCAAGGTATTATTTTATGATTATTGTAGATTAATGCGTATAAACGCGCGTCTAAACTATTACCATTTCCTTCTACAAAAATTATTCTTTTTCTGCTTCCTAATATATCAAAAAGCATATCCTCTGGAAATATATCGTCATTTACGTACTCATACTTCCACATCCCACTATTATATTCTTTTACCCAGACAATGTCTGATCCTGAGTGATTGGCTGCAAATTTTGTGTCATGAGTTATGTATATAAACAAACAATCGTTTCTAATTTTTTCTAACTCACTCCAAAGCTTATTCATTATTGAACCATGCAAGTGCAACTCTGGCTCATCTATTATTATAGTTTTATTTTCCGGTATGCATAAAACCTGTGCCGCCAAATAAAGTACCGAACGTTCACCATCGCTCATCTGCGTTGCAGAATATCTTTCACCATTGCAATTGCAAATAGCATAAAACTTGCTATCCTCTTCTATAATGGCTCTATGTGGGAAAATGGCACTCCAAATAGACTTTAATTTATCTAGCGAATTAAGTGGAACATTTGGTTTTTCTTTGCCTTCACATTCAGCCTTTTTACAGTTTTCAACAAACTTTGAATTAGTAGTATTTTTATTGGCCAATAAAGCAGATAATACATAATCAAAATCATCAATAAGTTTTGTCACATATTCTTTACCATCCGACCAACGAAAATTTTTATTCAACGAGTAGCTATCGGATGCATCTTCATATGCATACATGAAACCATTAACCGAAGCCTTTTCGCTTTTTAAAGGGACCTCCTCATGAAAATTTAATTTTCTTTGACCACCTATTCTGTGAATTTTATCTAGATCCTGCTGCTCCATCCATGCTCCAAGTCTGCTTTTGCCAGAACCATTGGCACCTATAATTATTACACTATTACTTTCTGTTAATTTTAGATCAAATCCACCATCTTCTTTTGGTACTTTATATTCAAACACAGCATACTCCTAGTTTTAAATTATTAATACAAAAACCCAAATAGCCATAATGGTATCTTATTGCCGACACCAACTTCAATATCATCTGCTGCTATATATGAATTTGGCATATCTTTTATCTGCTCAAAGCTTTTTTTTGCTCCGCCTATTTCAAAGGTAAATTTATTACCAATCATAAAGTCGCCACCTTTGCCAGAGTAAATTTCGGTGATATTTCCAAGTTGATTGGCAAAAAATGTCTCTCTCACATTTCCTATATCTGGGCTATTTATGTACATTAAATTTGTATTTTCAAGGTAAATTTTGTCTGCCTTATCCATATTTTTTATAGCAAGCTCGTTTTTCATTAAAAGCCTTATAAGTCCAGCACTATCAAGCATAGCAAGATACTCTTTTAGCGTCCTATCATCCCTTATATCAACAAGCGATTTTAGACTTGAGTAGTTTGGTTGATATGGGACGTTTGTACTTATGGCATGAGTTAAGATCTTTAGCTTTCTTGCCGTGTTGCCGTTTAAATTTGGATATATGCTTAAAAGATCGCTATCTATCGTGGCTTCTATGCTTTGTCTTAGGGTCTGATAAAAGGCCGTATCATTTGGCATATCGTTATAATATGGATAGTAGCCTACTTTTAGATACTCTCTAAAAAGTTTAATAACTGCTAGATCTTTTTGCTTTAAGACGTTATTGATATTAACAGCTATTTCCTGATGATTTGTAAGTAAATTTGTAAGCTCAACTGTTTCTAAATTTATACCATAACTTAGCCCTATATACTCCCTAAAGCTCATTCCACTCATCTTATATACTATCGCTCTTCTGCTTAGATCATGAGAGCTTTTTAACACTTCAAGAGCAGATGAACCAGTAGCTACTATATTTAACTCTTTAAAATTATCATAGGCAAATTTTAATACGGCCGATATATCTTTGCTTTTATGAATTTCATCTAGATATAGGTATTTGCCGCCATTTAGAACAAACTCTCTTGTAATCGAGGTTATATCATTTGATATCTCTATGTCATCTAGGCTTAAGTAAAGACTATCTTTGTTTTTATTAGCTAGCTGAGCTAGAGTGGTTGTTTTACCTATCCCTCTTTGCCCTAGAATAACGATAAGTCTATGAGATAAGTCCTTGGAGTCTATAAAATATCTTTTAAACTTATGATTGTTTAACCTTATAAGGTCATTGCTCTTTAAAAAAAGTTGATCTAGCATAGTTTATCCCTGAATTATGTAATGCAATACAATTATATCATAAAAGGGTATGTAATAGACTACAAATATGGTTGATCTTAAAAGCATAAACCCTTTTTAATTGTAAATGGCTATATACATTTACAATTAAAAAGCACTCACCCTTCCCCTCCTTGATTAAAATTTACCTCTTCAACTAGATCCTTTAGAATTTTAGGAGTTACTGGTTCGCCATAAGTATTCATAGTGATCTTGTATTGTTGTTCGTGTCCTACCAGGGCAGCTATATGCTCAACCCTTTGGCCACTTTGAATGAGCTTGTTTATGAATGTGTGCCTAAATGAGTGAAATGTCCTTGTCTTATCATCATCTTTTATAACTTTAGTATTGATCTTTTTTCTAAAATATTCAGAGAAGTCTTTGTTGTCGCAATTAAATAGCCTAACTACTTTGCCACATTTCCTAGCTAGCTTCTTTTTACTCTCTATAAATTCAAACAGCCCAATACTACTTAGCTTAGAATGGATAGGAACAATCCTAGCAGAGTTTCTGGTCTTTAAAGTCTTACTCTTGCCTGTTTTTACATCTACTTTTGTATTTAAACTAAAGCATACTATGTTATATTTTTCAACTATGTCATCTGTGTTTAGCTGAATTATCTCATTTAGTCTCATGCCAGAGTAGGCTGCTATATGAGTAACGAAAAATAGCTCATCTTTGCTAATTCTTTGACTTTTAGTATCACCACTTGATCTAATCTTACTAACAATATCCAAAAGTGCGTTTACGTCACTATCTTCATAAGGGTTTTTATTTGTAACATCATCTTGGTTTATACTTATTTGTAGATCCACCGCTGGGTTCTTATCTATATAGTCGCTATCGTAGCAGTATTTAAAAAACTCACTAACTCTAACAATATACTTCTTGATGGTTGATTTAGAAATTTTTGGTTTATCTTTTGCTAAAGCTATGATCTCATCTAAGCTTTTATCTTTATAGAGACTATTTTGAGAGAGTTTGGTTGGTAGTTGTAGCAAGATATTCCTAAAATTTAGCAAGTCATCTCTTTTTATCTTTTTGATGTCTAGCCCATCACCAAATTTCATAGACATTAGCCGTCCTACATGTCTAACAAGACCAAACGTGCTATCACTCCAGTTGTTTGAAATACTCGTGTTTGATACATAGTTTTCAAAAGCACTCTTTAGCGTGACCAAGTTAGCTTTACTCTCATTTTTAGTAGAAGAGTCTAGTTTGTATCTAAGACTTTTAGCTCTATTTGAGAAGAGCTTTTGAAAGAAATTTATAGCTTCATTGAAAGTCATGCCACTAGCATCACTTGTATCATCTATTGCAAGATCTTTAGCCTCAATGTCGCTTAAAACTATGCCCTTATCTTCATATTTATCTGCCTTATATAGCTTCACCTGACCACCAAAGCTAGGATCATTTAAATTTCCATATCTAAATTTTAGATCATCACTTAGCTCATTATCTCCATCTGGTGATAACTCACAACCAAATATTCTTAGGATATCGTTTTGTGTGAGTGCGCCTTTTTGTTTAGCTAGCTCATTTATAGAATCTCTTAACTCGCAAACAGAGTGCTTTAAAGACTTTTTAGTAAAAGGTAGCACCAAATCCTGCCTTTTTAAAGTCTCTATGTCGTCTTGATAGCTATCTAAGTTACTCTCTTTAACGCCTTTTGCTATCTCGTCTTTAGTATTATCATCTAAATTTGCACTATTGTGCTTTTTACCAAGTGGTACAAATGTCTGTTGCTTATCATTTAATAACTTTTGGGTTTTGCACATCTTATATGATATGTGATTTATGTTATCTATCGTTGCCTCAAGCACTCTTTTACCAAGAAGCTTTTTGGTTTGAGGATCGGCGCAAGATAGCTTTTTGCAGATATCATCAACCTCTTTTGATATGACACTAGGCAAGCTATCTTCTTTTAAACTCTGTTTTAAAAACAAATTTAGTGATAGTAGTCCATCTAAATTTATATATCTGCCAAGCATATCATGCTCTTTGATACTTTTGGCCTCCTTGGCTTTTAAAAGCATAAGCACCAAGTGCTCTATAAGTTCGCTGCTCAAATTCATCTTCCATGCCTTTTTGATCGCGTTAAAAATTATAGAGTAGATCTTAGCACGATTTTTTGCTGTATCAAAGCGTTTTGTGAGGAAGGAGGTTATGTATTCGGTTTTATTACCAAAATAAGGTCTCAAATATAGTGGAATGGCTACTCTAAAGTAGTATATGCCGTTTCGTTTGACTAGATATTGCATCTTTGTTACCTATGCAATATAACTTTGTAGCAAAATGTAGCAGATACCTAGTGTAAAACTGGCTGTGTGCCGTCTTTTTGGTGCTTACACAAGGTTTATTTTAAACCCTCATAAGCCGGAGGTCGGGAGTTCAAGTCTCCCCCGTGACACCATAGATGTCCTACTTATCGATACTTTAACTGCCCTTTTTGCAGTTTCCCTTTCTTTAAAATTTCCTAAAAGTATGGTACAGTTTTTATAAAAAGCGGTACATTTTTTCAGGATTGATTTATTTTACAAGATGCTTTCTATAAATTTGCTTTTATTTTTGCCCATAGGTAAAATTTTATTTCAAAGCGAGCAAACATAAATTTATCTCGCTTAAATTTTCGGCACAACTTTTGCTTACTCTTTGAAGCTAAATTTCAAGGAGTAAGCTATGAAAGTCTCTTATAACTCCATCTTAACAAAACAGCACTACCAAAAACAGACAAAAAGCGAAGGCTTTGCAAATTTCTTGCCTAACACTCCAAATATAAATTCGATCAGCCAAACCACTACTCCTAAAAATGACTTTGTTTCATCTAGCGCTATCGACTCTCTTTATCAGGCTAAATTTACTTCACAAGAGGGTTATGGATATAGTGTAGATGCTAAAGGATTTATGGGAGCTGATTTTAACAAAGCAGCAGGCTTGCCACAGGACTTTAAAATCCACAAAAGCACGCTTGATGCGATAGTGCTGCACAATCAAAAACACCCAAACTTTACAAATTTTTCAATGAATACAAAAAAAGATAATGTGCTATTTGGAGAGGATAGCTTTGCAAATATCGATCTAGCAAATACCATCAAACAATACTATAAAATTTTTGATCAAATTTCAGCTGGAGTGATCAGTAAGGGTAAAGAGTTTTACTAAAATGAAGATCTAGCAAAGATGCCAAAGGGCTACTTTTCAAAAGATAAAAAAATAGAGCATTACGAATACCTAATGGGTAGGATGTCAAGTGATGAACTAGATGGACTAACCGATAGGAGCAATGAAAAGATAACTCATATCTTTAGAACGACTCAAGACGTAGAGAATGCACGCAAGCTAATAAATGATCTAAGCGATATAAATGTAGAAGTTAATGGAAATTTCCTTGACTTTTCTCCAGAAGTGATGACAACTGAGCATACTATCCCTTATATGTGGGTTAGTAGTGCTGGGTATGACTTCAAGCCTGATATGTCTGTATATGATAGCGAACAAGGCTATACAAAGGAGCAAATCTTTGTAGCATTTTTGAAAAACGAGCAAGGTCTTGTGCTGCAAGGTGGCACAACAAGGATAACTGATGAGGCTCTTAGTGTATATAAAAACTATCAAATAATTACAAAACAAGATAGAAGTGAGATAGGCATACCAAAGGCTTATTATGATGAGATACTATCTGGCAAGAAAGATCTAAAAGATATACTAGCTAGGATTTTAAAGCTTAGAAATTTAGAGCTTAAAAAAGATCAAACGCTTGAGGGACTAGCAAGCAAGATAATGGATGTTTTAAAAGAATTTGATGAGAGGACGAAGGTAAGAGAGCTTTAAAAAATATAACATAGTAGGCATTCGCTCTAAGCCCTTTTGGCTACCATACTACTAAACATTTTTTACTTTTGCCGATATAAGCTATATATTTTAAAAGGATTTAAAATGATGGTAACACAAAATTTACAACCCATAAAAATAGATTTGCCAAAAAACATGATCCACTCAAGGCTACTTCTTGGTGTAGATAGAGTGCAAACTTTAGACAACACAAATTTAAAGTCTGAGCTTAAAGACATCGCTACTAAGCTTATCTCAAATAGCACTTACTCTATCATCCAAAGCGCCAGCACCAGTGGCGTGAAGTCAGACTACTCTAAAACAGATATTGGGCTAAATCAAGCTTTTTCTTATAGAGACATCGAGAGGAGAAACTGGAGCAAAGAAGACTTTGAGAACAAGTATCTATTTGGACAAGATGCCTCAGCGCTAAGGAAAGTGGATCAAACTAGCACCTATTTTTCATCTATAAATTCAAAAACTCCCATTAAGCCCATTGCGGCAGCAGATACTAAATTTACAAATTTAAATGACTATGCCTATGAAAAAACGATAAAAACCTCACTGGGTGACGTGGAGGTCTTTTTGGATCTTTATGACGATAATGACAAACTAGGCATAGGCAAACTAGATGCAAATGGATTTTTATTTAACTTTGATAGCAACAAGGACGGAGTGATAAATTCTGGTGATAAATACTTTGATAAGCTAAAGGTTAGAGGCTACGACAAAGACGGAAATGAGAAAATTTTCAAACTAAGCGAAGTTGTAAGCGAGATAAACCTTAACGACTTTATTAAAAAAGATATTAGAAATTTAAGCCATGAGGCTATGGACTTTGCTAGCAAGAACACAGTTGATTACAGAGTTAGTTTAAATAACTCAAACCCTTATACTCTATTTTCAGCCGAGTATCGCTACCAAAAGATAGGCAAAGAAGAGACTAATAAATTTTTTAAAGACCATGCAGACCAAGACGGCTGGGTAGATCTTAGGGATAATAAGATATTCAACGAAGAGAGCGGCTTAAACAATTTTGCCTATGAAAAAGTTGGCTTTGACGGAAAGAAAAGGCTTAGCGAGTTTAACCCTATCATAAAACCTACTGGGTCTAAACAAGATGAGAGTTTTTCATACGCAGGCTATCAAAAAGATAGCTTTATGAAATTTTATAACGACTACCAAAAAGAGTCTAGCGCTCACAGCAAAGATGTAGAGTGGATAAGCAAAAATTTAAAAGAAAATGATGTAGAAGACGCAGATGATCTCATCTCAAAGCTAAAAACCACAAAGTCATCTTATATGATCGCTATGCAGAGTGAGTTTGAAAAAGCGACTGGGCTTGAGTTTAGCCTAGAAAATTTAGAAAGAGTAAAGCATGCTTTTGAGAGTGATACGAGCAAGGCAGCAGCTGCTCTAAAGGACACAGACAGCGTAATAGCTATGAAGCTAAACAAAAATGGCACGATTACGCTTAAATTTGATAGTGGAAGAGAGCTAGAGGTAAAAGAAATTTATAACGACACTGGCAAGCTAATAAGCAAAGATGACAAAGACAGCAAAAGAGCAAGTATAAATTTAGATGCTAAGAGCATGAATGATGTAGAGCTAAATAGACTTGACTTTAAAGAGATAGGCATAAAGCAAGATGATAAGATATCTAGCCTAAAAGAGCTTGGGGCAAAGCTAGTTAAAAACCTCTCTGATAAATTTACAAGTAAATTTCTAATCGGACTTGAAAATGGCAAAAGTATCACCACCAAAGAAATTTACAACATCACCTACCTTGAAAATGACCTAAAATTTAAAGAACTATCTAGCAAAGATAGGCTTTACAAAAAGGTAGATACAAGAGTTTAGGAGTAAATTTATGCATACTAGAAAGCCTTGGCGAAATAAATCTTTTCATAAAAAAGACGATATCTTTAGCATGAAGCTAAAAGGATATTAGATGATAAACGCACTTGGTAGCTACCCCTTGAATTTAGAGCAGAATATAAAGGTATCAACCAAAGCTTCTACCAACCAAACCAGCTCTCTAGTTTTAGGCTATAAGGTAGATAAGGATGGCTACTTTACAGATGAGTTTAACAAGCAAGCTGGAATTCCAAGTGATTATAAAATTCACTCAAGCACGCTGGAGTCATTAGTCAGGATAGAGACGCAGCCTGACTATATGCAAAGGGCTTTTGACAGCATCGATATACTAAAAACAGTAAATAATGCCTACAAAATCCTCTCCCAAGTCGTTGGCGAAGACACACTAAACTCAAAAGATAGCTTTAGCTTAGATGAGATAAGAAATTTCCCTCAAGGCTTTTCTTATAACCGCCAAAGTATGCAAGTAACCAAAATCCATAACTCCATTCATGAATTTGGCTCGGCTGCGGCTGATTTTAACGGCAAAGAGTCAAATAAGCAGATGATAAGCACGCTCTTTTTCAATCCAAGCTTTAATGGCGGAGATGGCAGGCAGCCATTAAAGCCAACAACAGATATCTTTAACAACAACAATGGTGGCAAAGAAAATACGGTCATTGGTGTATTTATGGATCCGCATGGAGAGAAATACACTAATAAAGACGGCTCAATAACCAAAGGCGGACTTATAGCAGCCGTCATAAACAACAACCTTGATGTGAGAGAGGGCGAGACAACAGTACAAGGCAAAAGAGAAGGCTATGATAAGAGCATAGATAGTAAAGAATTTAATAGAGCTTTTGAGCTGTTTGATCTAATGGGTGAGATGAAATTTGGACCTGGCTTTATAAATGCTACCGATAACGATATAGCAGGTATGCCTAAATATATGCAAGATCATATTAGGTCTAAAAGAGACTTTATCTATATCGACTTACAAAGTGGCTTTGTCAGCACTCCTAAAGATAGACGTAGGGGGTATGAAGAAGACGAACTATCATTTAAAAAGATGATGGAGCATAATCTAAAAATGTTAAAGCTACTCTTTGGTGAGATAGATAAGGACGGCAAAAAGAGCAAGGACTTTATGGATAGCTTTTTGAAATTTAGCATGCCGCCTTTAAATTTAGTAAAAGAGCTAAATGAAAACCCAGCTGGAAAACATCTAGTAGATATGCTTGGTATAAAAAGAGATGTTGATATAAAGGCGTAAGGGGGGGGCTGAAATGATAACTAGCATAAACGGACTTAGCAACACATCGATACAAGAAACCACTATCCAAAAAGAAAATATCCCTAAAGATACCAAAGATGATGAAAAGGCCAAAATAGAAGCTTTATGGTATGGTCCAGTTGGAAAGAGCATAAAAGAGATTATTGACATAGACGAAAATGAAGATAATTGGGTTGCAAAAACGATAAGCAAAATAGATAATATGCTTTCTAAGCGTTACAATACCGAACAAGATCGCAACGCCATGTCGATGAAACAGCCAAAAACTTTAGAAGAAGCAAAAGATCAAGTCCTTATAATGTATTCTGATATATTAAGGGAAAACTCTGTTGATGGCAAGCCAACCATGATGGGCAAACTAATAGGTCTTGGCACAAAAGAAGAGGAGGCTGACCTAAGAGCTTTTATGGATAGCATGTCTTCTCTTTATCCAAATGAAAACAAGGAGTCGCTTAGTCTTTTAGATAGAACCGACCTAAGCATAGATGAATTTAAAACATTATTTGCCAAAGCAAGAGAGAAAGCTACAAAGGATGTTGAAGAACAAAGAAAGCAGATAATCAAAGAAGAACAAGAATACAATGCAAATTTTGCCAAAGAGCAAAGTGAGAAGAAATTTAAACCTATGCAGGTTAAAAAGAAGTATGAGACCTATGATATAAACAAGGATCAGAAATTTATATATGCAAGAGAGCTTTTAAATTTCAAAGAAAAAAGAGGCATAGACGTCTTAGAGCTTATGCAAAAGATAGATAAGAAGCAAATTTTAAATAAGATGGTTTAAATTTAAAGGATCAACATGATAAACGCACTTGGTAGCTACCCCTTGAATTTAGAGCAGAACATAAAGGTATCAACCAAAGTTGCCACCAACCAAACAAGCTCAGAGGTTTTAGGCTACAAGGTAGATAAAGATGGCTACTTTACAGATGAGTTTAATAAGCAAGCTGGCATCCCAAGTGATTATAAAATTCACTCAAGCACACTAGAGTCGTTAGTAAATGTTGCAGAAGGAACTTCATTTTTTAGTCGAACCTTTAAAAGCATAGATATAGCAAAAACTGCTGGCAATGCCTACAAAATCCTCTCACAAGTAGTCGGCGAAGATACATTAAATTCAAAAGATAGCTTTAGCTTAGATGAGATAAGAAATTTCCCACAAGGCTTTTCTTATAACCGCCAAAGTATGCAAGTAACCAAAATCCATAACTCCATTCATGAATTTGGCTCGGCTGCGGCTGATTTTAACGGCAAAGAGTCAAATAAGCAGATGATAAGCACGCTCTTTTTCAATCCAAGCTTTAATGGCGGAGATGGCAGGCAGCCACTAAAGCCAACAACAGATATCTTTAACAACAACAATGGTGGCAAGGAGAGTGTGGGAAGTGGTGTTTTTATCGATCCACACGGCGAAAGATACACAAATAAAGATGGCTCTATAACTAAAGGCGGACTTTTAGCAGCTGTTCTAAATAGCAACCTTGACGTCAAAGAAGGTGAAACCACCGTTTTTGGAAAGAAGCAAGGCTTTGATAAGAGCGTAGATAGCAAAGAATTTAGTAGGGCATTTGAGCTATTTGAGCTTATGGGTGAGATGAAATTTGGAGCAAATTTCAACAAAGCAAGCGACTCTGATCTAGCTGGTATGCCTGAGTATATGCAAGAGTATGTTAAGTATAAAAGAGACCTTGTCTATGTAGATCTAACGACTGGGTTTGTCGGTAAGTATTCAGATGAAGAAGACGAACTCTCATTTAAAAAGATGATGGAGCATAATCTCAAAATGCTAAAGCTACTCTTTGGTGAGATAGATAAGGACGGCAAAAAGAGCAAAGACTTTATGGGTAGCTTTTTGAAATTTAGCATGCCACCTTTAAATTTAGTAAAAGAGCTAAATGAAAACCCAGCTGGAAAATACCTAGTAGATATGCTTGGTGTAAAAAGAGATGTTGATATAAAGGCGTAAGGGGGGGGAGTTAAAATGACAACTAGCATAAACGGACTTAACAACACACCGATACAAGAAACAACTATCCAAAAAGAAAATGCAAAAATGTCAAAGGAGCAAGAAAAGGCTCTAATAGATAAACTAATGCACAAACCACTTGTAGAGGTATTGCCAAAATTTATTGATATAGATGAAAGTAAAGAGGGCTGGATAACGGATACTATAAACAAGATAGATACTATGCTTTCTAAGAAATATGATTTTACTATCGAGCAAAGACGTGCGCTGATAGCAAAATATCCAGAAAACATGGAAGAGCTTGAGATTAGTGTCTTACAAGGACACATGGACTGGTTACTTACCTACTCAGTAGATGGCAAGCCAACAATATCTGGACTGATGGTTGGTCTTGGCACAAAAGAAGAAGAAACAGAGTTAGAGAATTTTATGCGATCACTACCTGATGATGCGATGTCAAGTAAAAAAGGCTCTGCTCTACTTAGCCGAGCAGATCTAAGCATAGAAGAGTTTAAGAAGCTTTATAGAGAAGATGTAGAAAAAACTACAAAAGAGCATAAAGAATTTCTAGCCAAACTACACAAAGAAGAGCAAGAATACAATGCAAATTTCGCCAAAGAGCAAAGCGAAAAGAAATTTAAACCTATGCAGGTTAAAAAGGAATACGAGACTTATGATATAAATAAGGATCAAAAATTTCTCTATGCAAGAGAGCTTTTAAATTTCAAAGAAAAAAGAGACATAGACGTCTTAGAGCTTATGCAAAAGATAGACAAGAAGCAAATTTTAAATAAGATGGTTTGATAAATGAAGATAGCCACCTTATTTATTATAGAAAACATTGATTGCTTTAAATTTGACCATCTATGCGGTTTTATCCACTTTTGTATTTGCGACTTTTTCTAAAATTTCAAATATGCTTTCGCCATTATCAAATTCAGTTTTTATAAATTTGTAAAATGCTTTAAATTTCTCATCAGCTTGCATATCATAAGTTTTAAATTTTTTAGTTACTTGCATAGGCTTAAAGGTTTCTTGTTTTTGTGTATCAGTTTGATTATCTTGTTCTTCATGATCGCTTTTTTGATCCATTAGTCTATCATCACCAATCTCTTGTGGCATACTACTATTTATAACTTTAGAATACCTCTCAATAAATTCATCTACACTTATATTAGACGACTCGAGAAGCTCACGACCCTCATTACTAAAAGACAAACCAAATCTTGCTAAAGTTTGACGTATCTTTTGTCCTTCTAAATCATTATCTGATGTTTTGCCCCAAATGGTTTTTTGTTATCATTGTAGAATTTAAAAGGTCCAGTAAAGTTTGTGCTATTGCCCATCACTTTCTTATAATTAACTCTACTTCCTTCAAATAGTGAATCGTTATTTAGATTTGGCGAATAGGTTATATTATTAAGCATTGTTAAGGTCTCACTTTGTTTAGATATTCCAGCATCTCTTTCATAGGTTTTAATGGTATTAATTTGCATTAGAGCATATTACCACCTATCCAGCAGTGCTGTTTTATACACTAACACACATTCAGCTAAAGAATATGAATTCAACCTACTTAGGTTTAATGCTTTTATGGGCTAGAGTATAATCAATAACTAAATCGACCTTTTAATAATTTAGTTTATATATGGCTTATCTCTACACAAAAGTCTTGCTGATAGCGCTTATCCTCTCACTCCAAGAATTTGCTAGAGAATTTATATCCTCGCCAGTTGGCTTAAATTTCTCATATTCGTTTGAAGTGACACTTTCTGTACTAGTGTTCTTTGATCTTGCATACATTAAAAGAGTTAGCTCTTTAAGTCTTTCTTTTATGAGCGCTTTTATGCTCTCACTATCCTTACCCACTTTTTCAAAATCCACAAAGTACTCTTTATGCTCTCCAGTGCTTGAGATATCATTTAAGGCAGCGCTGCTTAGCTTAGTCTTTGCACTATCACTTGGTAGCGGTCTAGAGCTGTGCAAAAATCCCATAAAAAGAGCTTCTTTGCTGTAGCCTTCATCTGCTTGATATACCGACATATCAGGGTTAAAACTAAACTCATCACCTGCTTCGCTCATCGTAAAATCAACCTCTTTTACTATGAGCCTAACACCTGCACTTGAAAGCTCTTTGCTAAGAGTTTTGGCGCTATTTAGCTCATCGGCGCTAGAGTAGATGTTTGAGATAGTAGAGTTTGATAGATCTTTTAGCAAATGTCCTTTGGCATCATAGTGAGTGCCTTTTGTGCTGTAACCTTTTGGTGGTTTGCCTATATCTGCAATGGTGTAGCTCTTTTTATCATCGCCTAAAGTGCTAGACGTCATTTGATCAAATAGTCTGTAGTAGTGCTTTATAGTATCGGCCATATCGATGTTATCAAAGATCTTTATCTGCTCGTCCTTGCTCTTGATACGGTTTACCACATGGTTGCGCTCGGCAAATCGACTAAGCTCATCAAGCGTACTTTTATGGATTTTAAAGTCATGTGGCAAGCCTGCTGCTTTGTTAAAGTCAGCTCCCATAAAACCTGCTTTATCTACTGTGTAGCCGTAAGCTTGAAGATCACTGAAATTTAAAGAGATGAGGCTGTTTTGAGAGGGAATAGTATAAGTAAATTTAGCTGGCTCTTGGAGTAATAGAATTAAGGAGAACACTTAATCACTATATTAGTGAAATATGTACTTCTTAATTCTTTTTTATTTAAGAAACTAAGAGAAAGGGGGTAAAAATGAGGAATTATGAAAAGATAACAGCACTCTATGAGAGATTAAGTCGTGATGATGAACTTCAAGGAGAAAGCAATTCTATTGTAAATCAAAAGAAAATCCTTGAAGAATATGCAGGTAAAAATAATTTAAGCAACATCATACATTTTACAAATGATGGAATAAGCGGAACACAGTTTGATAGACCGGGCTTTATGGCAATGATGAACGGAGTTAATCAAGGTAATATAATAGGTTGTATAATCGTAAAAGATATGAGTAGACTTGGCAGAGACTATCTTAAAGTCGGTCAATGTATGGAAATCTTAAGACAAAAGGGAGTTAGGCTCATTGCTATCAATGATAATGTAGATAGCTTTTATAGAGAAGATGATTTTACCCCTTTTAGAAATATTATGAATGAATGGTATACAAGAGATACTTCAAGAAAAATACAATCTACATTCAGGTCAAAGGGGGAAAGCGGAAAGCATACGGCAAGCTCTCCACCTTATGGATATATCAAAGATGAAAAAGACAAAGATAAGTGGATTGTAGATGAAAAAGCAGCGGAGATAGTAAGGAGAATATTCAATCTGACCATGCAAGGCAATGGTCCGTATCGAATAGCAAAGATATTGGAAAGTGAAAAAGTAGATATACCTGCTTACCATCAGCAAAAATTAGGATATGGACTACATCAAAGCAAAGTGTTTGAACATCCTTATCGTTGGTGCAGTTCTACAATTGTAAGTATCTTAAAGAAACAGGAATATTTAGGTCATACTGTAAACTTCAAAACAAGAAAGCATTTCAAGGATAAGAAAAGCAAATATGTATCTGAAGAAAACTGGCTGATATTTGAAAATACCCACGAGGCAATTATAGACCAAGAAACCTTTGATAATGTGCAAAGGATAAGAGGAAATGTAAAAAGGTATCCCGATGGTTGGGGAGAATATCACCCTTTAACTGGGCCTTATGTATTATGCAGATTGTGGCAGTAAAATGTATGTTCATAGAACAAGTAATTACAAAAATATTCCCTACTACACTTGCAGTGCTTACACGAAAGTACCCTGTGGAACGCTTTGTCCATCTACTCACAGGATAAAAGCGGAAGCAGTCTTAAACCTTATACAGGAAACCTTAAAAGACATTAAAAAATATCTTGATGAAGATCACGAAGCCTTTATCCGTTCCATTTAAAATGAAATGGAAGAAAAGGAAAAAGTAGAGATAGAAAAGACAAAAATAAGATTAATGGAAAGTAAAAACAGGCTTCAGGAACTTGAACGATTGATGTGCCGTATTTACGAAGATATGATACTTGAAAAAATACCAAGTAATAGATATGAGATACTTAACAGTCAATATGAAACAGAGCAAATAGCTTTAAGCAAAGAAATTAAAGACTTAGAGTTTGCAATATTAAGATATGAAAAAGAAACAGATAAGGCGAAAAAGTTTATATCTCTAATAAGCCGATATGAAAATTTTGATGAACTTACAACTACAATGATAAATGAGTTTGTAGAAAAGATTATTGTTCATGAAAGGAATAGAAAAAGTAGTCAAACATCAAAGCAAAAAAATAGAGATATATTTTAATTTTATCGGTAACTATGAGCCACCAAAAGAAGAATTGACTGAAGAAGAAGAAAGATTAAAAATTGAGGAAGAAGAGAGAAAAATCAAGGAAAGAAAAGATAGACTTCATCAAAACTACTTAAAGCGTAAAGTAAATGGAAAACAACAGGAATATGAGGAAAGGTATAAGGCAAGGAGAGAACAGAGAAAACAAGAAAAATTAAAGGTTCTGAAAAGGGCAGGTATACAAGTTAATAAGTTAGAAAAAAGAGATTGAAGTTAGTTAATCTCTTTTTTAGTACAGGTATCAAGTATATCAATTATGTTATTTGCAATTGCATGGATAACAGTAACGGCAACAGAATTACCAAACTGTTTGTAACTTTGAGTATCACTTACAGGAATGATATAGTTTTCGGGGAAGCCTTGAAGTCTTGCAGCTTCACGAGGTGTTAGTTTTCGTGGATTTTTTCCTTTTTGCTCAATAAGTATTTCACTCCCGTCTTTATAATATCTTGCAGATAATGTATTTGTATAAGGACTGTTTTCATTGAACAATGTGTAACCAAATCCATTTCCCTTTATTTTATGTTCTTTCTTTCGTCGTTGATGACCTTGCCAAAGTGCATTTGAAATGGTGTATTTAGTATCAACATTTTGCTCTAAAATATTTCCCACAGAAACATCTGGGCAGGGAGGAATTGGAAAAGAAAAATCTTTATAGTTATCTATTTTATCCTTATCAAATCCAACAATGTAAATACGCTCTCTATTTTGTGGAACACCGAAGTCTTTTGCTTTAAGTATAATAGAATGAACATCGTAGTTTAAATCCTTTAATGTTTTTTCTATTGTTTTATAGGTACGACCTTTATCGTGAGATTTTAGGTTTTTGACATTTTCAAGAAGAAATGCCTTAGGTCGTTTCTCTTTAATAATTCTTGCAATTTCAAAAAATAATGTTCCACGAGTATCTTCAAAACCAAGCTTTTTACCGGCTTGACTAAATGCTTGACAAGGAAAACCACCGACAATAATATCATGATTAGGAATATCTTTTTCAGATATTTTTGTAATATCTCCAAAAGGAGTTTCACCAAAATTTGCCTTATATGTTTTTACTGCAAATTTATCAATTTCACTACTGAATACGACATTTGTTTTACCTGTTTGGTAAAATCCAAGCCTTGTACCACCAATTCCGGCAAATAAATCAATGATTTTATAGGGGGCATTTTCATTATTGGGGAAAGGTACTTTTTCAGGAAATGATAAAATATGTTTCAGCTCAATGGACGATGGCTGACTTTCTCCATTTTCCCATCTGCGAATTGTCCTATCTCCGAATTTGGACATACCAACAGCATCAGCTAATTCTTTTTGAGTCATTTGTAATCTGATACGCTTATTTTTTATTAAAATAGCAGGGGAATTATCTATGATTTGTGGTATAATATTCATATATATTCTCCTTTTTATATATGTTATTTCAAGGACTAACTGTCCTCTATTTGACACTATTGTACCATATAGAAGAAAATTTTTCAAGAAAGGAAAAGAGTTATGGCAAATATTTCTCTTGATGAATATAAAAACTTAGTTAAAGAAAAAAGGAAAGAAGGCTTTAAACAGCCTTATGACTTAGTTTATGATAATTTTATTACATTAGGATACGACAAAGTCCCTAAAGAATTCTTTTTAAGTAATGCAAGTGAAGTTGTTGAAAAACTTAGAAATAGCTGTTGGAGTGAATTTCAGCCATTAGAAAAAGACTTTACTTCAAAAATGCTAAAAGAGTTAGTTGATGATGAGTATATCAAAACTCTTACACCAATAGAGGCAATTACTTGGTTTGTGGAAGAATTTCCGGAACATATATATGCTTTGACTTTGTCAAATACTCAAAGTAGGAGGAGTAGAGCAGGTAAAGAATTTGAAAGTATTATAGAACTCATTTTGATTGGTGCAGGGATTCCACTTGACAGTCAAGGTAATATAGGTAAACAAGAGTTTGTCAATAAAGGTCTTGGTAAATTGGTAGATTTAGTTTCTCCGGGTGTTTTAGAATACATTGTAAATAAGAGAAATACTGTCTTAATTAGTGCAAAAACCACATTAAGAGAAAGATGGCAAGAAGTACCTGAAGAAATGGGAAGAACAGGTGCAAGAGAAATGTTTTTAGCAACTCTTGATACTTCTATTAGCTCTGATGTATTGAACACTCTATATGAGGCTAATATACAAGTTACAACAACAAAAAATATAAAAGAAACATATTATTCCGATAATGAAAGGGTATTAACCTTTGAAAAGTTGGTTGAAATATGTTTAGACAATGTTTCTCATTGGAAAAATTTCAACTACACAGTAGAACAAAATGAGCAAATGATAGAGCTTATCACTAAGCAAATTGAAAAACACCAAAATCATAAATTTGTAGAAGAATATTATGATGAGAGATTAAAAAACATAAAGAAGTAGACAAATTAGAATTTGTCGGTATATCATTAAATCGCATTTTTTCGATTAAACTATGGAATACAAAGGAGCAAATAATCATGAGCGAACAGAGAATCTATTGCATGGACCTTGTAAAAAAAGAGGATCCGGAAAAGGCTGTCAGAACACCGTTTTATCAGACAGAATCTACAGGCGGATCGGTCTGGGTTATCAAACCCGGTCAGACATTGCAAAAGCACTATCACCACAATTCCGACGATATATGGATCGTCCTTCAGGGAGAGGGAATATTCTACCCCCAGCCTAATGAAGAGGTTCCATTCAAGAAAGGCCATGTCATAGTATCGAAGAAAGACTCCTGCCACGGAGCAAAAAATACTGGAGATGAGGATATCATCTTTGTAAGTATAGTAGCACCTGTCCCTTCCGACTATGATCCTATAAACGAGTGACAGGAAAATAAAATTCCCGTTTGACAAAGGATTGTGATTATACTTGAGAAAGAAAAATGTTTATATAACATTGGGATACATAGCTGTATATCTGGTGATATATTGGTGAGAGCAACTTGATTGGTTGGCTATTTACTAATATTTCAACTGGTGAGCATAGTTATTTATATGGTTGGTTGCTCAGTAGTAATCTGTTTTGGTATGCACTTGCGATTTCTGCGCTTCCTTCTCTTTGGGGTAAGTTTAAGTTTTCGGCTGTTACTACGGCGGGATTTATTGTAGGTATTGTAGCAGGCATAATCGTTGAGAAATACAAGAAGTAAGTCAAATTTCAGTTTGTCGAGCTGAATAATACAGATTCAAGACGATAGAAAGTAAAACATCTATCGTCTTTTCTTATGAAAAAAACTTGAAAGGAGATGAAATTTATGGACAATAAAAACAGAATTAGAAAAAGTAAAAGAAAAGATTGAAAGCAAGTAAGAAGAAAAAAATATGAAAAGAAACTATCTCAGCTTAAAAATCAGGAAAAGAAAATCAGAAAGCAAACGAGCCTTGAAGAAAGAAAAAAGCGAAACCATAGATTGATAGAGCGAGGAGCAATCTTAGAAAGTTTAATTGAGGGAGCAAGCGAGAAAAGTAATGAAGAAATAAAGGCTATTTTGCAAAGAGCATTTCAAAAAGACTAAGAAACGCAAGGACATAGTATAATTGTAATTCCCTTAGATTTTCTAAGGGCGCAATTATACACCCTTTAGGTGTCCTTGCGACCTGCGGTGCTTTTACCCTTGCGGGGAGCAAAGAAAAAAGCCGAAGCATTTTTCCGTATTAAAGGCAAAAGACAACTGAATATAATTCATTCGCTTTTTTATCATCAAGGGTAAAGCACATTCACTATCGCTCACCCTTGACAATAAAAATTTGAAACAGATAGCTTACATTAAGCCGACATACTGAAACAACAAAAGTTAAAAGTATAGTCGGCTTTTTCTATTGTACCGTTTCAAAACGCTCATTCAGTTTATAGAAAAGCAAAAGTATTTTTAAGACCGACATCTAAAACAACAAAAGAAAAATAAGAAGATGACAAATGCCACATTCCCAAAATGGGAGTGTACCTAAATCAAAGACAGTACTAATCAAAGGGGGTAGTGAAACACGACTTCCTTAAAAGATAAAAGGAGTAACGATTTGTTGCTACATTTTCATAACAAAAGATAGGAGAGAAAAATGGCAGATAAAAGGATGTTTTCAATAAAGATAGTGGATAGCGACTTATTTTTGGATATGCCATTAAGTAGCCAATGCCTGTATTTTCATCTATCTATGAGGGCAGATGATGATGACTTAAAAATTCTAATTACAAAAGGTTTTGTAATTGTCTTTTAAAGAGGGGTTATAGTCATTACCTATTGGAAGATAAATAACTACATCAGAAATGACAGACGAAAAGAAACGATGTATCTTGAAGAAAAGCAAAGTATAACGCAAACGGAAAATGGAGCATATATCAAGGTTGAAAATCTTGGTATACCAAATGACAACCAAGTGTCAACCGTTTGTCCGCATAGTATAGTTAAGGGTAGATTAGATAAGAGGAGAATAGAACAGGTTGCCCCGGTGTCCCTTTATGGAGAGTATCAAAATATTCATTTAACCGATGAAAAATACCAAAATCTAAAAGATAGGCTGAAAGGTCATACAGATACAATGACTGAAAAGCTATTAAGATATATCAAAAGTAAAGGCACAGACTACAAAGACCACTATGTAACAATCCTTAATTGGTATGAATTGGTATGAACAGGATAAAGAAAAGCTATCACAGAAAAATAATCAAAATAAAAGCCATAGAACCTATTCAACCAACTATGAAGACAGCGACAGCCTATAAAAGGTGTTTTTAAGGGTTTAATCATAAAAGAGGTGTCAGACTATGGTTAAGATAAAAATAAGCCTTAAAAACGCATTATAGAGCCTGATGTAGAAAAGGAGACTAAAATTATGAATGATAAAGAAAATATGATTACTACAAAAATTCAAGGGACAGATTTTATCTACAACAAAGATACTCACTATGAAGAAGACGGACATATCTATTGCAAGATTTGTAATGAAAGAATAGACGGTAAGGTAATTCCGATGTTGGATAAGCCTATGATTATCAGAACGGCTTGTAAATGTGATAGAGATAGAGCTGAACAAGAAAAAACTGTTAAAACAAGATAGGTTGAGACAAAGCTGCTTTATATCCAAAAATCAAATAGCCTACACCTTTAAAAATGCCGATGAAGATACAGATAAGGAAATCATCAAAAAAGCAAAGAACTATGTAAAACATTTTGAAGAAATGAGAAAAGATAATGTTGGACTGTTACTTTACGGAAATGTAGGAAGTGGCAAGACCTATGTAGCTTGTGCTATTGCCAACGCTATAATTACAGAATATAGCCATACAGTAAAAATGAGGAACTTTGCACAGATATTAAACGACTTACAAAAAGGCGGCTTTAATCTTGATAGAAACGAATATATCGAATAGATAACAAGCCCTACCCTACTAATTCTTGATGATTTTGGAATAGAGAGAAATACAGAATATGCCTTAGAGCAAATTTACAATGTAATCAATGCAAGATACCTAAAGGCAAGACCAACCATTATAACTACTAACCTTAATTTCAAAGATATAGAAAAAGAACAGGAAGATATAATGCTTGGCAGGATTTATTCAAGGATAATCGAGATGTGTTTACCTCTTAGGATAACGGGACTTGATAGAAGAAAAATACAGAGCAAAGAAAAGCTGAAGAAAGCACAAAACTTAATAGATGAATGAGAGCGATTGGAAAAGTAAAAAATTCTAATCGCTTTTTAATTGCAAGAAAAGGAATGATGATATGCAAAAAAATAATACAGAAACAAAAACAATAAAGAAGATTGGAAAAACTACCTATGAAGTTGTTGTACATTTTAATAAAAATACTACTGAAACAATGCAAGACAAATTGAAACGCATAATGCTTAGAGAAATTGAGAGTGAAAAACATCAAAAAAATGATAAAAATGATTAGAAAGTCCTTGACAAGTTGTTACAGGTTTGGCTCGCTAATCTTTTCTTTGGTCTTTTGGTTAAAAATATCACTAAAATTTGCAGACCTGCCTTGTTTGTGCTGTTGCTTAGTGTATGAATTTATATTGGTGCTTAAGATGCTAATATCATTCGTGGTTTGCCTCCTAGCTTCTTGCTTTTTAAGTTTTAATTAAAGTAACCATAAAATAATTGACTATCCAAATTTATCAGTCAAAATAAACAAGTGACAAATATGCCAATCACAAAAATTACAAAAATTTACTTTTACTAAGTCATTCTTTGGTGGGACTGATTTAATTCCAGTATGCGCCAAAATTCAATTCAGATATTAGGGCGAGCATACTCTATGTAGCTACAAAATGTTACCATTTGCATCTCCATAGAGGCTCGCAAGGATAGCTTGCCGCTCCCTTGACCCACGCTTAAAAAATATTTTCTTTATTAAAGTGGCCATGCAAGATAGGCTTTTTTTAATAAAAGCTTAAGTTGATTAAAGGCAGCCATAAGAACAAAAATAATTAGACTAAATTATTTTTTATGATCTACAAAATATATTTTAGTATATTTTTAAAATGGCAACGTAACAAATAATGTTTGGAAGTAATAAATGAGATGATTATGTAATAAACTTAGTAGAGTCTCTACGTTTAAAACATATCTAGACTTTGAGTTTTTTCCTTGCATACATCACCCACATGGTGATATATGCTGGCTTTTTGGGAGTATTCACGCTCCTCTATAAATTCTCTACATATTCTTGTAGCATCTTGTGCTCTATCTGTAAGCTCTCGTATGCTTCTCTCAAATTTTGGAATTTTTCTTCTGAATTTTTTAATTTTTCTTCCAAGCAAGATATTGAACTCTCGTACATATCTCTTTGTTGCTGCAAAGATTCCGTTAAGGCGTCGTTGCAATCTTTGTTCAAGCTCTTGACTTTCTTTATTAGCGCTGTCACATTTGTCCGTAATATCACAAGCTCCTTCTCGCAGTCTTGTTGCAAATTCATTATTTCTAATTCGTGTCTGTTCCTTTCGTCTTCGATCATCTTGGTCAAGCGCTCGTTCTCTTCTAGCAATGCTTTCTCTAATGCTGTCATCCTCTACTCCATTTTCATTAATATAAATTTCCTGCGCTCGTTCTCTGTTATCTCTTCGTCTTTTGGAATTGATATGTAATATTCCCTCTGGGTCTTGTCTGCAGTAGGTTGGCTGTATCTCCATTGTTTTGGTATCGCCCAAGCTACTTCTTCCTTTAATATCATTGCGTGCACTACCCAGCCAATTGCTATTCCCAAAATTAGTGCGGTAGCAACTGATAGCGAGATTATCACCGATCTGTCCTTGTGATGCAAGGATATTGTTTTTTGAAGTTCTTTCGACATATCTTTCTTGATTAAATCTATCTCTTTTAACAATAAGCTCCTCAAGTTTTCGCCTATTTTCTCTGCACTCTGCTTGTGTATTTCTATCATGGAATTCTCTAATTCTTCTGCTTGAGCTTTGGCTGAGTTCTCCAAGTCTTTGAGCACTGGTGAAGTCTGCATCGTATATTCCTCCTTTTAGACGATTTTTTGTTTTTTTAGTAGGCAGTATGATCGTTATGCCTTTTTTGTTGATCCTGGTTATTTCGATACCATTTTGTTTAAGAAGTTCAATCATGTGGTCTCTATTTTTAATATAGCCTTGCTTAACCAGATCGTGCAGCTTTTGGTCGAGCTCTTCCAAATTTTTATAATGATTGATGTTTTTCTTGCTAGACAATATAGTTTGCTCTTTTGCTGGATCATCTGGACTTGATAGTCCATACTCATCGTTAATGATCTTTTTAATTAGATCTATTCTAGTTTGATCATATTTAGCAAAATAAGGATTAAATGACCTGTCTGTTTCAAGATCTATCTTAGGGATAAGGAAATTTAACTCAAGCCGTCCATCCTTATCAGAATGCTCTACCCATAATACATTTGTACGTTCAAGCATATATTCACCCAAAAGAGCACGTTCAAAATCCTTAATGATTTTTAGTTTTTGCTCTTCAGTCAAAAAGTCATACTTCTCTTCAAATGATAAAACACCAAAACAGGTCTTTTGTTTATAGGTGATGCCTTTTATAATAGCTCTAGTTAAATTTTCATCACCTTTTATAACTCTTGCTGTTCCAGCAGCTTTTCTCTCATTTAAAAGATAATTTATGCTCCCAAGGCCACCACCAGTATAAGTACGAAGAAATTTAACTAGCATCACTAGTGCCTTTATTTGTATTGATGCAAAGTAAATCAAGCAACATATTATTTACCCAATGCTTCATACACTTTATGTAAGACATCATTATCGTCCGCTATGATCTTGATACCAACTCTATCTAGGCTTTGCCCACTATTTAATTTGGCAGCTATTTGGTTCATGTTTTGTCCATGTCTAGATAGTTCAGCTAAAAGCTCTCTCATAATTGGTGCATAAATCTGCTTAGACAACATAGATCTTAGGGCAAATTTTGAGAAAGTTAGGCCACTTTCTTGTAATTTATCATTAATTACCAACCATTCTGCATTACTTAGCCTAAGTCTTTTAGTTATGACTTTGGTTACCTTGCGTTTTTTTATCTTTTCAGAACTCACGTAAATTTACTCCTAATCCAAGAAGAAGCCACTCAAAAATCCTATGTCATAAAATTTTTGGCAGACTTGCTCTTTAAATATCTTTTAAGGTTATTTTATAAAATTTCACAACCTAAAACAAGGAATTCGGTAGGCTTCAGGCCGCTAAAATGCGTATTTTTTAAAAATACTATGAAATATATAATATAATTTTTGTAGCTTTTAAATTTCTCTTAGAAAATTAGTCTAGTATGAAATCAAGAAAATAAAATAATAAAAATATAGAGGTTGTGCTCATCATAAAAAGAGCACTTTAGATAGGACAAGTTAGTAACATAAAAATAGTTACTAACAAATCAAAGATGACTGAAAGTCTAGCTTTATGCTTAGCTAAATTTATCCTTTAGCATCTCGTATACTTCGTTATTCTCTCTTTTGCCGACAACTAGCACTAACACTACTATCTCACTATCTTTTACTTGATAGGCCAAGCGGTAGCCGACATCTCTTAGCTTGATCTTATAGACATCTTCATAGCCTCGTAGCTTGTCTTTGGTAACCTTTGGGTTTTCTAGACGCTCACTTAGCTTCTTTTTAAACTGCACTTTTATGCTATTGTCAAGCTTTTGCCACTCTTTTAAAGCACTTGGTAAGAACTCTAACTCATAGCTCATCTAGACTTACTTTTACTGGCTTTTCACCACTTACTAGAGCAGCGTCTACTGCTTTGTTTAGATGATACTCTTCTATTATTTCTATCATTTTTTCATAGACAGCACTAGGTACTAGATATGCACTAGGGACATTGTGGTTTAGTATAGCTACGACATTATCTCCAGCTTGTTTTAAAATTTGAGCTGGAGACTTTTTTAGCTCGCTTATGCTAGCTGTGAAATTTGCTTGTATGGTTTGCATTTTTATCCTTTATTTAATACCTAAAATAATACTAAATAAGATATAAAGATAGTCTTAAAAGTTTATGCTTTGAAATTTACTCCTATTCATTATCATACGATACCATCTCTACTTTAGCTTTGAGTGTATTAGCGTTAATAGGCTTGGCATAAGTGTTTAGCAAAATTTTATACTGCTTTTCATGTCCTACTATCTGGGCTATAAGATTTGCTTCGACTTCACGTTGCACTAGATAGTCTATAAAGTAGTGCCTAAAAGAATAGAATGTCTTTTTAGAGTCTTTGTCTATAAACTTTCTTTGGATCTGGCTTCTAAAAATTTCAGAGAAGTCCTTATTGCTTACCTTAAATATATTTCCGCTTTTCTTACTATTAACATATTCTAGCAGGCCTAGATCTATGAGCTTACTATGGATAGGCACAAACCTAATGCTGTTTTTGGTCTTGGTAGTTTTACCATCATTTGTGTTTATGTTAAAGCAGTAAATTCCATCTTTTAAGACTATATCTTCCTTATGAAGCTGTGTGATCTCTTTTATCCTCATGCCACTATAAGCAGCTATCATTGTGACATAGTAAAGCTCACTAGCCTCTATCCTTGAACTTGGTGATTTACTACTTCGTTTGATACTAGTTACTATCTCAAAGATCTTTCTAGCTTCTGATGCTTCGTATGGAAGCACTGCCCTTTCGCTAGGGTCTATGTCTATCTTGACGTTCATTTTTGCAGTTATGCTTTTACCTATATAGCCACTATCAAAGCAGTAGTTAAAAAACTGAATAACCCTTATCATATATTTTTGGATAGTAGGCTCAGAGAGTTTATCGTCCTTTTCTCCTAGCTTAAGTATCTGAGATAAACTTTTATCTTTATACCTACTCTTTTGAGCTAGCTTGGTTGGAATTTTATAAAGAAGATCTCTAAATTCAAGCAAGTTATCTCTCGTGATCCTATAAACTGGCGTATCTTCGTTAAAGTATAAAAATAAGAGCTTTTGTACGCCAGTAACTAATCTTTGCGTATCTGGCGACCACTTGTCAGCTCTTTTAGTGTTTGTCTCAAATATCTCGAATGCATCCTTTAAGCTCTTTTGATCTTCTAAATTTAAAGCTGAGAATTGATTGCTAGAGCCAGATGTCGCTTGCAGTACTTGCCTGATCTCATACTCTTTGGTTATTTTGGCGCTAGGATTAAAAATACTAAAGCTACTATCGTCATCTAATTTGATCTTGATATTTTTTGGTGGATTTGGGTCCAATATAATATCTTCCATGCTTCTATCGCTATTCTTTGTTCTTACTAGCTTTAAATTTGAAGTTGAGCCATACTTTTGATCTAGTATGGCATAAACCGTTTCGCTAATCCTCTGAGCCATAGCCTTAAGCTGTCCATCCGTAATAGGCAAACAACCGCTATCTTCAAGCTCTTTTATATTTTCTTGGAATGAAGCTATGTCCTTAGCGTCAAACGAACTAGGTTTGGCATGTTTGGCTAAGTTATCACTAGAATCATCTTCAAGGAAACAGTGCTCACGCTTGTCATCAAAGAGCACACTGCTCTTCTCAAGCTTTGATACAAGATAGTTAAGTGTTAGTATGTTTTTCTCTAAAAGAGTTTGCCCTATGTTCTCTTTATTCTTGCTACCAAGAGCGCCAGCAGTGTTAGTGATATTACTTATATCCTTAATTAAAATTTGAGGCAGACCGCCATCTATCAAACTTTGTTTAAAGTAGTCATTGAGCGCATTTAGAAATTCTACATCCATCTTCTTATTAAGAAGAGAGTGCTCTTTGATGCTCTTACTAAGCTTTACTTTCATAAACGAATTTACAAAAGATTGGATTATGCTATCACCAAGATTCATGTGAACCGCCCTTTTTATCAAGTAAAGATTGTTGTCTAGAATTTTAGCCCTTTTTCTGGCTTTTTCCAAGAGATTAGTGGATGTGGAGAAGCAAATTTCTCGCTTTTCGTTAAAAAATTTTCTAATGCTTGGAGCAAGTGTGGCTCGGTAGTAATATATACCGTTTCGCTCCCTTAAGTGTTGTCCCATATTTAATAGCCAACCGGTCAAAAATGGAACAGTTTTATGTAACTACTAAGTAAAAATCGTCTAAAGTGCGTATTTCAGGCTTTCAGGAGCTCATATAAAAAATCCTCATAAGCCGGAGGTCGGGAGTTCAAGTCTCCCCCGTGACACCAAAACACACTATTTTAGGCACTAGCAGTGATGCTTTTGTTCTTTCCCTTTCTTTAAAATTTCCTTTAAGAGTGGAACACTTAGTTGCTAAAGTGGGACAGTCTCTTAAAAATTCTAACGATTATAAAGTCATCACCCTTTTAATACCATAAAAATAAATTTGCTTTAAATTCTTGCTTCTATCTTTTATTTTAGGTTACCTTTAAAATACCCCAAGGAATATCCAGCTACTGCCAACTGTTAAGCTTCAGTAAGCTTAACAGTAAAGATGAAGAGCTTCATAGTAGAGCCTTTGTAAAGAATTTTCTTAAAGGCTTTCAAGAAAGCTTTGAGAAAGACTATACCGCATAGCCTTACGTACAAAAAATGAAAGAGGAGGATATAATGACGAAAAAATAAAAGGTTATACGAGTTTGCAAACCGGTGCTAGTTATATAAATTTCAAAAACATAACCGATACGAAAGATCTGGTAAAGACCATAACTCATGAAAACCAAAGATCGATGGATATACAAGATCATAGAGATATAAACAAAAATAGAGATGATGATACTAAGTATGAATCAAATTTCTCAAATTTTGCGAGAAGTAAAGCATTCAATTGGGGCAATATCAAAGCAATGGAGAGATTTCTTAAATACAAAATCAATAAATAGGGAAGATAAATTATTAAATAATATGATAGAAAATGGTGGAAATATTTTTAGACATACAATTTTTCAAGGAGCAAATTATGAACTTCGCAATACAATAAAAGACAATACTATCGGCGGTAATGGTAATGAATGATTTTTTTAATGCTTTCTGGCGAGAATTTCAATATAAAATCGTAGATTTAATCGTATATTTAGCCAATCATCACCCATTAGTTGCTTGGATTATCTTATATTTTTTGGGTTTGCTTGTACTATATTTTTGTTTTAAGTTTATTCGCCATTGTTATATAATCTATAATAAGTCTAAAAATATAAAAATTTTAAAAATAGGTATATCATTTTTTATTCCTATTGTTATTGTTTTTTACTTTCTCGTTAAATTCACAATCTACAAATCAAATGGATGTTTAGTTTATTTTTGCGTCTTTTCGTGGATTTCTACTATTGGCGTGATTTTTTGGGCTTTTCGACCTGAAAAATTTATACCAGATAAACCACAGAATAGAAACCCTAAAAAACAAAAGAAGCAAAAAGTTAAATTTGAAAAAAGTAAGAATTCGTTAAATTTTACAAATGTAAAATTAAAAAATAAACAAAGCAGCGGCGATAAATAGAAATTTTAAAAATATCTTTAAAATAGGAACGACTGAAAGAATAAACGAAAAACTATTAACCAATACTCCAAAGGGAGGAAAGTTGGGTAGCGACGGTATATTAAGACACAACGGTAAAGAGTATGTAGCTCATAGTATGGATATAACGGGAAATAAAGTGATATATCAACAATTAGGTAAAAATAATAAACCGGTAGAGGTTTATAAAATTACTAACGATAAAGGTTATTTAGTGACAGCTTCTAAACCAAAGCTCTCTGCTTCGCAAAGCAGTCCTAGTACTTTAATAAAAGACGCAACAAAAGATATTAAATTTTATGATAGCTCAAAAACCCCGGGTATAGTAGCAGGCGCCACCATAGGCGGAGGTATAGATATTGGATCGCAGTATATAAATAACGGCTACAGTTTTAAAAATATTGACCATACAGAAGTAGTAATAAATGCATTAGGCGGTGCATATGGCGGAGCTGCTAGCGGTTTATTCTCAGCAATAGTCAGAGGTGCTTTCGTGAACTCACCTACTGAGCTATACTCTCAGCTTAAAGATAGATCAAAAGATGTGGATAAAGATAGAGTGTTTAATAAATTATTTTTAGGTGGGGCTTTTGGTGCATTCGGCAATATAGCAGGAAATTTTGGTAAAAACATAAAAGTCGGCGATGGGGATTTGCAGACTGAGGCTGAAAGTATAGTATCGGTTGTGACAGGGGTAGGTCAAGCAGTAGCCGATAGCATAAAAAGCAAAAATGACAAAGATAGAAAGGATAACAAAAAATAAAAAAATTTCTAATTATTTTTTTGGTAGCATATTGTGTATTAGCTTTATAGTAATCCTAAAACTTCTCTTTGGAGAACACTACGGTGACGTTATTTTTGCTGGGATAATCTTGACTAATATATATTACATAATTAAAAACGGTATAAAAAAGAGCGACTTTTCGAAAAAGAATTTGAAAGAAATGGACGTCACGATAGGCGGTATTTCTTTGATACAGGCTATATTTGTATTTATAATGTGGATTGGTTACAACGCCACAAGAGGGTAAACATAAAAGTGGGCGAGTAGAATAAGACCGCGGCTGAAGCTGGAGCAAGTATACTTACTGGAAATAACACAGGTGGCTGTAGATAGTATGATCAATAAATATAATAAAAACGATAAAAAAGAATAAGAACAGATATAAAAGTTTTGTTTAAGAACATTAATTTTAAAATGAGCATCATCTAAATTTTTTAGATATAATTACGCAAAAATAATATTATTAAAATAAGGTAAAGGGACTCATGAAAAAAATATTTAAATTTCTATCTTTTTTAGTATTTATGCTATTTCTTACAGGATGTGCAAAAGATCTTATTATAAGCAATATGCCAAATTCGAATTTAAACTATCATGGCGATAATGTTCCTATAACTATCATAGCTTATAAATTAAGAGATGTGGCTAAATTTAAAGAAGCTAGTATTATCGATCTAGCCGAGAGAAATGGTGAAATACTAGGTTATGACAAGATTGACTCTATAAAAACACAAATTCAGCCAAATACAAATAGATATGCTTTTACAAATGTATATCCTGACGAGGTTCCGTATGTCGGTATTTTGGTACTTTATGCTGATCAGAGCAAGACAAATATCAAGGCTTACAAAGCTACAAAAGAAATAAAAGAAAAAAATATAGTTTTTGAAATAACAAAAAATGGCGTAAATGTTTTAGACGCTAGTAGCTCTAAAATACAAGCAAGCAAATAAAATGTCTGAAAAGCTAAAAGTCGTTTGGTATAACGGAATGAACGTTGATAAGGTTCATTTCGAGCAACAAGAAAGATATTTTGAGAGAAATTTAAACCTAAAAACCATCTCTTCTTTTTCAAATTTATATGGTGTTTTAGATTTAGAAATTTCAAGCGATCTTTTGCTTCAAGGTAAAATAGGGCTAACTAAAATTTCTTGTATCTCTCAAGATGGCACGATTTTTAACGCGCCAGATCAAGATGAATTACCAGAGCCACTTGAGATAAGCCCAAGTGAACTAAACTCAGCCATTATAGTGTTAAAACTACCTATTAGCTCAGGTTTGGTTGATATTAGCTTGCAAAATAATTTACCAAATCTAAAATTTACAGCCAAGCAAGCACTTATTAGCTCAAGAGTGCATGATGAAGCTAGCAATGATATATTAAACGAGCTAGATGATAAAGATGATTTTGAACTATCTTCTGCCTTTACACAAGATAAAGAAAATCTAATCCTAGCAAGCCAAAGATCATCTCTTGGAGTATTTGGCTCAAAGATGCCTTACGAGCTTAGCATACCAATTTGTAAAATAAAAAATATAGACCTAAATAAACAAATAACGCTTGACGAAAAATTTATTCCAACTTGTATTGACATTAGTAAAAACACCTTCATAACAAATTTTATAGAGGAACTTAGCTTTGCTACAAAGCAACATCAAGAGAGTTATTTTGGGTTGCTAGGAGGTGTTGATCAAGCTAAAAATAGACTTGATTTTTCAACGTATTTAACACTAAATATGCTAAAAAAATGGCATTTGATATTCTCTTATTTGTTAAAGAAAGATAAATTTCACCCAGAGTATTTGTATGAAAAATTAGTTGATTTTCAAGCTGATCTGTTGGCACTTAGTCAAGATAATAGTTTTGGCGAATTTATAGCCTACGATCACAACAACCTAACTCAAACTTTTGTGCCTTTGATAAATAATCTAAGACTTTTATTCTCACACATCTTATCTCCAAAATATATAATGGCACAAATTGTTAAAAATAATCACGGCTTTTATGACTGTATTTTTGATAATCCAAGCATTATTGAAAACTCAGAAATTTATTTTGCTATTCACAGCGATACGAAAAATGAGTATCTTCTTAAAAATTTTAAAGAGCAATGCAAAATCCATACTCAATCAAATATAAAAGGCATAGTTTCTTCACAGCTAAGGGGTATAAACGTAGAGCAAATTTCTGTTGTTCCTAGTACTTTACCGAAGTTAAACGATTATATTTACTATAAGATAGACAAAAAAGACGAAATTTTTAAAAGCTTTGCAAATCAAAATGTGATTAGCGTTTATATAACGGCAAATTTACCGAATGCTGACATTAAAATGTGGGCTTTATTATAAGGATAAAAATGAACGAAAATCAAAATGAAACCTCAGTTTTAAGTCAAACAAATCTTTTGGGTCTTGGTACAAATCTTGCACTAGATCATGTGTTGCCATTGCTTCTTTTGGTAAATAGGGTTTCAAAATTACAAAATTTTTCACAAAGTGAAATGGCAAATTTACGTGAAAAATTGATAAACGATATCTTAAGCACTACTTCAAAGATATCAAATCTAGGCATTTACGAGGAAGACGATATTATTAGGCTTAGATATTGTCTTTGTGTTTTTATAGATGAGAGCTTGCTAAAAAATGAAATTTTTATGAACAGCTTTTGGGCCAATAATACCCTGACAACAAGATTTTTTAATGAAAATCTAGGTGGAAATAAATTCTTTGGCATTATGGATAAGTGGTTTGAAAATGTTGGTAAAAATAAAGATTTCTTAGAATTTATATATGCTTGTTTGGTGCTTGGCTATAAAGGAAAATATGAAACACAAGAAGATTGCAATGAAAAAATTTCTTATCTTTGTGAAAATATAGCTGCAGCCGTTTCTCCGCTCATAAAGGCCGATGAAAATGTATTTGAAAAGAGTTACTTAAAACAGACAAAGAAAAGTTTTCTTGAGGTATTTTCGTTAAAGCGTTTAAAATTTTATTTCATTTTGCTAGCTATTGCCATGATTGCAGCTGCATTTTTATATAGTACATATTCTATGGATCAAAACAATATCAGAAACGATAGCATCCTAAATAATAAGATAGAGAATTTTATGGATAATAAGTAAGTGCAAGATAATTTTTGTAATAAATTTAATGAAGATTTTTTAGAGAATGAGCTTTATATTAGTTTAACTGATGAAATGTCAAAGTATAAAACTTTGATGCATGATAGCATAAAGTGGGATCACGTATTTAGCTCATCTTTAAAAGCCTTAAGTGAGTTTAGTCTTGATGCCAAGCTTTTAAATTTTTTAGCGATTTCTGCTATAAATTTAAACGATAAAGAGGCTTTTAAGACGCTTATAAAAGCTTTTGCCTTTTTTCTATCTATTTTAAAAAAAGAGCCAAATTTACTTGCAAAAAATGAAAAACAACTACCTGCTAAAAAAAAGATAATAGCTCAAACAATAGAGCTTTTTACGCAAGCTAATGATAAAGCTTTGGATCAAGCTGACGCAAAAGCGTTTAATGACCTTGTGCCTGAGCTTTCGCAAGAGTTTGGCACACATTTTGATACGCTTTATATAGAAGAAAAAAAAGAAGAAATTTTAAAAGCTAAAGAGCCAAAAGTAATTACTAAAACTGAGCCAACTTACCATCAAAGCGTTTCATTTAGCGGCAATGACATTAGCACATTTAATGATAGAGAATTTAGAGAATATTTTATAAATTTATCACTAATACTTTTAAGGAGTGATATTAAAAATTTTACCGCTTATACTTTAATTTTTGAAGCAATGTGGGGCAGAATAAAGGCACTTCCATCAAGTAGCGATCAAATAACTCAGATACGTTATCCTGATGAAAATCTAATTATGCTTTTTAAAAAAAGTAAGGAACTAAATCTTGATAATTTAGAAAAATTTATAAGAAATTTAGCGCTTAATCCATTTTGGATAGAAGGCATTAAGATATTTTGCGAGTTTTTAAATAGTGCTGGACTTGCAAGGCAAAGTGATCTTGTTTGTGATATGGTTTTAAATTTTATTGATAAATTTCCAGATATAAAAAAGCTCAAATTTCAAAGCGGAGAAGCTTTCTTTAGTGAAGATATAAGTAAATTTTTTATTAAAAGTAACTCTTTGGAATTTACTCCTAGTAGTGATAGTAAAAAAGATATGAGTTTTGAAGATCTAATAAAAGAACTAGACAAAAGCAAGCATGCTTCAAGTGCTCAAAGTGAGCTTAATTTTATGCTTGAATTATCAAAAATTTTTACTGCTCAAGGCATGAATAATAATGCAAAAGCTACCTATGCACAAATAGTTAATTTCATAGAAAATACCGAGCTTAAAGATTATTTATCAGACGTATATATAAAGGCAAAAACATTTGTGTGATAAAATATGTTTTTTTAAATCACCTTTAATTTTATTTAAATATAATTCTTAAATCATTTACGAAAAAAGGATGTTACTATGGCAGATAATCTAATCCCACCAAAAGAACGCATAAATATAGTTTATAAAACTAAGACAAATGACCAAGAGGCCGATGTAGAGCTTCCATTAAAACTTATGGTAGTTGCAAATTTAACTGGCGAAAACCAAACTCCACTTGAAGATCGCGAAGTGATTTCTATCAATAAAATAAATTTTGATCAGGTTATGAAAAGCTTAGATATTCATACAAATTTCTCTGTAAAAAATAAGCTAAATTCTAACAATGAAGATTTAAATATTGACCTTGATTTTGAAAGCATCCATGATTTTAATCCAGATAATATTATAAATCAAATTCCTGAGCTAAAAAAACTTTTACAGCTTAGAAAAGCTTTAGTTGCATTAAAAGGTCCTATGGGCAATATACCTGATTTTAGAAAAGCGGTTTTAGAAGCTATAAAAGATGAAGATAGTAGAAAACAACTTCTTTTAGAGATTAAAGACGAACAAGATAAGGAATAAAAATGTCTGAAACTAAAGTTAAAACTCCTATCATTGAAAGCATAATGCAAAGGAGTAAATATTCAAAAGATGACGAGAGTTATAGCGTTGTAAAGCAAGGAGTTGCTGAGTTTATTTCAAATATAATAACAACAAATAATGCTGAAGATAAAATAAATAAGCTTGCACTTGATGAGATGATAGCCCACATTGATACCCTTTTATCTGCTCAAATGGATGAAATTTTACACAATAAATCTTTTCAAGAGCTAGAATCAACTTGGCGTGGAATTAGGTTTTTGGTTGAGAGAACAAATTTTAATGAAAATGTAAAAATTGATCTTTTAGACGCCACAAAAGAAGAAATTTTAGATGATTTTGAAAATAATCTAGATATAACTCAAAGTACACTTTATAAACAAATTTATTCAGCTGAATATGGACAGTTTGGTGGAGAGCCAGTTGGTGCGATAGTGGCTGATTATGAGCTAGATAAATCAAATCAAGATATGACTTTTTTAAATAAAATGTCATCAATTGCTGCAATGAGCCATTCACCGCTTCTTACATCTCTTTCTGCTAAATTTTTCGGACTTGATAATTTTGGTGAGCTTGAAAATATAAAAGATCTAAAAAGCATGCTAGAAGGCCCACAATATACAAGATGGAGAACTTTTAGGGAAAATGAAGATGCAAAATATACAGGTTGTATGGTAAATAGATTTCTTACAAGATCTCCTTATGTGCCAGAAGATAACCCTATAAAGAGCTTTAATTATAGAGAAACTGTAAATAATCACGATGATATGCTTTGGGGCAATGGAGCTTATGCGTTTGCTACAAGGCTTACAGATAGTTTTGCTGATTATAGATGGTGTGGTAATATCATTGGGCCAAAAGGTGGCGGTGCTGTAAAGGATCTTCCAACTTATACTTATGAAAATTATGGAAGCGTCCAAACAAAAATTCCAACCGAAGTTTTGATCACAGATAGAAGAGAATTTGAACTTTCAGAAAATGGATTTATCGCTCTTACTTTAAGAAGAGATAGTAATAACGCTGCATTTTTCTCAGCAAACTCTGCATTAAAGCCTAAAATTTTCCCAAATACTCCAGAAGGTAAAGCTGCTGAGACAAATTTCAGACTAGGAACTCAACTACCTTATGTATTCTTAATCTCTCGTTTGGCTCATTATCTAAAAGTGCTTCAAAGAGAAGAGATAGGTACATGGAAAGAGCGTAGCGATGTTGAACGCGGCTTAAATGAATGGCTAAGACAATACATCTCAGATCAGGAAAACCCACCAGCAGATGTTAGAAGCAGAAGACCATTTAGAAGTGCAAAAGTAATCGTCAGTGATATAGCTGGTGAGCCTGGATGGTATAAAATAGAGCTTTTGGCTAGACCTCACTTTAAATTTATGGGAGCAAATTTCGAGCTTTCTTTGGTCGGAAAACTAGACAAAGAGTAAGCTTACTATGTCGCTGATAGATAAAATTTTATATGAATTTAGTGACGAATCAAAACTACGTCCATATTTTAAAGATCTAGACAGCGACATAAAAGATCACATTGATACTATCTTAAACTCTAGACTTGGTAACTACGGTCGATTAAATGATAGCATTATTGATCTTTGGTCGATGGGTGTTGAAATAAATGAGCTTGGTCATAAACTTGGCATGGCGATATATGAACTAATCAGCTCAAATGAGAATAGAATAGAAGTAACATCTATCGGATACGATGACTCACTAAAGCCTTGGCGTATCATCTTTAATATAAACTACAAGCATAAAAACGATAATTTCAAAGAGTATTTGCTAAAAGTTATTTTTAAAAACAATAGATATTGTGAGATTTTATAATGGATTATAATGAAAATAATCTAGCTTATTTTCAAAAAGAGATGGCATATCTTGATGAAACAAGAGCCCTTTTTATTAAAAATTTTTCAAAAGTAGCACCCTTTTTAGATACTAAAAGCAAAGATCCTGATGTTGAGAGCATAATAGAAAATATGGCTATTTTAACATCTAGGATCAGGCAAGAACTAGATGAAAATATCCCGCTAATCGCTGAGTCTTTAGTAAATATTTTAATGCCAAGCTATACAAATCCTTTTCCATCAGTTTGTATGCAAGAATTTACCTTAAGAGATGACTTCTCGGGGGTGAGAGAATTTATACCAAAAGGAAGTATAGTTGAGTCAAAGAAGATCAATGGCATAACGTGCAAATTCCAAACGATCTTTGACATAAATTTGCTTCCATTAAAGATAACAAAAGCTTTTATGTCAAACAATAAGAGTGATTATCTTCTAAATTTAAATATAAGCGTTACAAAGGACGAGCTTAGCACTAAAGAACTTGATATAGACTTTTTAAATTTATATCTTGGAGATAATGTTTACTTCTCTTCTACGCTCTTAATGTGGCTAAAAAATTACTTGAAATTTATTACAATAAGTTTTGAAGATAGCGATCAAGAGATAAAGTTAAGCCCTGATAAACTTAGTTTAGATGAGTTTGACGAGCGTTTGATAAAGAGTGATGAGTTTGGATTTGAAGCATTTGAGCTTTTAAAAGAGCTATCATTTTTTCCTTCAAAGTTAAATTTTGTACGATTAAACGGTCTTAGTTTTCTTAAAAATTTTTCTACAAAAAGCTTTAATGTTAAATTCATATTTTCAAAAGATATGCCAAGTGGATATGTGCCAAGGCTAGAATATTTTTCTCTTTTTGTTACGCCTGCAATAAATTTATTTGCAATGAGTGCCGAGCCTATTTTGAATAACAATAGACGAAGCGAATATAGAATTTTTCTAGATCGCTCAAATATCGATGCTTACGAAATCGTTTCAATCAATAAGGTGGTCGCTCATAGTAGTAATAATGAAAAAAGGATATTAAAAAACTATAAAAGTTTTGAGAGATTTGAATTTTTAAATGATGAGCGAGCAAAAGATTATTATTTTGTCAGCAATAAAACAGATATAAAACTAAACTCTTATAAAGAAATTTCCTTTTTTAAAAGCGACACTAAAGATCAAACCATTAGCATAGATACACTTTGTTGCAATGGTGATTTGCCTTGTAAATTAAGACTTGGCGAGATAGATAGAGTTTTGTCCCATCAAGGCGTAACAACTAAAAATTTAACCATTCCAACTAGTGTAAAGCGAGTAAAAATAGATGGAAATCTTCTTTGGAAACTGGTTAGTATCTTATCTTTTAGCTATCAAAGTATACTAGAGAAGGGCTCTTTTTTAGCACTTCTTAATACCTTTAGCACACCAGATGATGAGTTTTTTAAAAAATTTGCAAACTCGCTTTATGATATAAAAACTAAGCAAATTTATAGAGTTGACCAAGGCTTTGCAAAAAGAGGGTTACTATGCATATTCTATATAGATGAAAGCGAATTTGAGAGTATTGGAAATGTATATACTTTAGGTATAAATTTGGCTAAATTTTTATCAAAATTTGCCTCAATCAATTCATTTTGCGAGCTTAAAATAAAGTGTATAAAGAGTAAAATTTTGCTTAATTATGACTTTTTAGGTGGTACAAAAAAATTAATATGAACAAAGAACTAAATCAAGCTTCTTTTTTTAAGTTAGTAAAAAACTGCCTAAAGCACCACGATAGAAGAGATATTTTTTTAAAAAATAGCCCAAGTTTTGCTTATCCGATTAATGAGCTTGAGAGCTTAAATAAAGAGGATGCAGTAAAAATCGTCGTAAATTTTATGGGTCTTTTGGGAAGTGGTTCGCATCTTACAAGCTATATTTTAGAAAAGATTTCAAAGAGTAGCGATAATAATTTCGAGAAATTTTTTGACTTTTTTGACAATTACTTGCTTTGGCTTTTCTTTGATAGCATTAGTCTAAAAAAATTATGCAAGATCCTTTGAAAAAAAGAGCTTGATGATAAAAATTTCAAAGATTTTATTGGATATATTAAACATAAGCAATAAAAAAATTAGCAAAAAAATTCTTACCATTTTCTCCGCTTATTATTAGCCAAAGAAGACCTAAAAAGAGATCGAATTTGCCTTGCAGCGGCATTTTTAATTTAAAAAAATAAACTATTTTTGCTAGAAAATCTACCAAATCAAATTTTTATATCTCCTTCAAATTTAAATTCACTTGGTATTAAAAATAGGACTTTGGGCAGAAATTTTATACTTGGCAAAAAGCTTTTTGAGAAACAAACTAAGATAGCAGTTTATATAAATGGTATAGATTATGAAGAAGCTATTGATTTTTTCCCAAAAAGAAGAAAATTTAAAGAGCTTCAAGATACTCTTATCTTTTTTACAAACAATGAATTTGTCGCCGATTTATACATAAAAATAAACTATTCTCCAAAGATGCAATTAAAGCTTGGGATGGATGAAGGTTATAGTAAAATAGGCCTTGGTGCAAGGCTTAAAAGTAATAAAAATATGTCAAATTTTATAAAATTTAGGCTTTGCTCTTAAATTTTTAGATATAAAATCTAAAATATTTGTTATTATTACATTAAAGAAATATATTTATTTGTAAAAGGATGTGCATCAATGGCATTTATCGATTACCTAAGAAGATTTTTTGTCTTTTTTAGATTTAAACACAGTACCATTTTGGTAGCTTCTATTGCATTAAGCATCTTATTTTGGCTTTACGCTCCACTTATAGCTTTTAACGATGTATATAGCTTTGCTAGTATAAGTTCAAGAGTCACTATATTAATTGCATTTTGGGCAGTTATTTTATTTTTTGTTTTAATCAAGCCATTAATGCACTATTTAGCATCTCAAAAAGATGAAAAAAATAATAAGCTAAAAGAGATAAAAAAAGAGTCTATGGATAGCTTTGGTAAGGCAAAAAGAAATTTTATGCTTTCTTTGAAAGATGCCAAAACAACATGGAAAAAAGATATAAATTTTAAAAAATTACCTTTAATAATGATAATGGGTAACGAAGGTGCTGGAAAGAGTGCGTTTATAAACTATTCAAATATCGAATTTCCACTATCTGATAGTTTAGATACTTATAAAAAAATACACAAAAGTACAACAAACTTTAATCTTTATATTTCAAAATTTGGCGCACTTTTAGATACTGAGGGTATACATTTTGCACAAGAGAGCTTGTACCAGCCAACAGCTACTGAAGAGCTTCCTGAAGATGATGTGGATAAAAATAGGGATTACTTGCTTAAAAAAAGTATCTGGAGTGAATTTTTACACTTTTTAAAACGAAATGATTTTAACGCTAGATTAAGTGGTGCGGTTTTAATAATAGATACTAAAAAATTCCTTGAAGGCACGCAAGAATATTTTGATGAATTAATTAGATATATGATAAAAAGGGTTAATGACTGTGAGAAACATCTAAATATTAAATTCCCTATTTATATTGTTTTTAGCAAACTTGACTTAATAGATGGCATGGGAGATTATTTTAGGCTTTTCAATGAAGATGTGGCAAATAAGGCTCTAGGAATAAACTTAGATTCAAATTTCTCAAAGCAATCACTAGAAACAGAGTTAAAAAGCTTAAGCGAGTCACTATTTAAACATCTCATGAGTAAGAACTCGATTTCACACCTATTGGAAGATAAGAAGCGTTCATATCTCTTTTTAAAACAACTTGATAATTTTTTTGCTTTAGTGAAAGATTTTGTAATAAAGCTAAGCTCTCAAAATACACTTAAAAATAGCTCAACCATAAATGGAATTTATTTCGTAAGTGCTTATCAAGAAAATATACCTATAAACTACCTTACAAATACTATTTGCGATAGATATAACATCAAAAAACCACTTTTAAGAGCAGTAAACAACTATAGCAAACAAAGCTATTTTGTAAAATCATTTTTAAAAGAGATAGCTTTTAAAGCTAACTTAAATAAATTTGGTGCTCAAAATAGATTTACAAAATTTGTAAATTTTGTTTTAGTAGCCATACTTTGTGCTGGAGTATATTTGGGTTCTAGTTTTATTTTAGATACTAAAAATATAAAAGAGCAAAATGCTATAAATAATGCAAATAAAATTTCTTCATACCTTGATGGTAAAAAATACAAGGATCTCTCTCCGACACAAAAGATTGAGCTTCTAAATTTACTAAAACAAAGTCTAAATGACTATCCAAGAATCTTTAGCGGCGATACTAAATTTGAGTATATAACACTAGATACTTCGTATAAAGGCTTCACTCCAGTTAAAGCGCTTTACTATGATTTGAATGCTGATTTTTTCAAAAATACAGTTTTAACTGAAATGGAAAATATACTAAAAAATGAAATTGATCCAGATAAGCTAATAAAAGCATTTTATATGTATGATTCGCTCTTTGACAAAGACTATACAAATGTGGATTTATTTAAAATTTGGATTAGCACAAACTGGGATAAATTTGAAAAATATGGCGTTGCAAAAGATGAATTCTTAGCTCATATTGAGGCTATTTTAAAGGCGGAAAATTTAAACATAACTGCAGATACAGTTGCTCAAAGTATAGCAAATACGAGGCTATCACCTGTTCAAAGAGCACAAAGGCTCTACTATATACTTGAGTTCATATCATTTAAAGATGATAAGTCTTTTTACGATATTAAAAAAGATGTTGAAAATTTATACACAGTAGTCCAAGAAAAAGAAGCATTTAAGCCATTTAATAAAATTTATACAAAAGAAAATTTAAGAGATTTCTTATCAAAGCTTAGCTCAAACATAGATCAAACAGCTGGAATAGAATCTTGGCTAATGGAGACAAATTCTTCTTTAAAAGATATTAGCTCAAATGATAAGAAAGAGTTGAGCATTGCTGTAATAGAGCTTTATTTGCAAAATTATGCTGATAAATGGAGTCAAATTTTAAGAGAAATAGAGCCAAATGAATTTAGCACAAAAAAAGAGGTCATAGAAGAGCTCGACATCTTGTCAAAGAGAGAAAATCCTTTAAATTCTTTAATAAAATTAACTAATCAAAATACAAATTTAAATGATGAGAATTTACTAAAATATATCTATTCTCTAGGATTTGCTTCAAGTGAGATAAAACGTGTTTTCAGTGATTTTAGTGCTAAATTTACTAACTATCATGCGTTAAATTCTAATGACTTGCTAGATATTATAAGCAATGACGTAACAAGTGTTTATAAAAAAGTTAGTGACTATAACTTCGAAATGCTTCAAAGTAACGATGATAAAATAGTTTATGCAATAAATGGCATAAAAAACGAAAACGATCCATTTGTTGTCTTAAATAATGATGCTAAGAAGCTTCCAGATGATTTAAATGAATATTATCAAAAGTTATCGACACTTGCGTGGAAACAAGTAGAAAATGGCGCTTCAGCGCTTTTATCAACAGCATATAGAGATGATGTTTTTGATGATTTTGAAAGTCTTATCAAGCCATTTTATCCATTTAACGAACAATCTCCAAAGGCTGTCAGTATAGAAGAATTTAAAAGATTCTTTGGCAAAAACGGAACTTGGAATAGCTTTTATGATAGATATCTAAAACAAATCTTAAGTAAAACCGCTGATGGTTATAAAATAAGACCAAAATACGCAAAAGAGCTAAGATTTAGTAGGGATTTTCTTAAAAATATTGCCTATATAGACAGAATTTCAAATTTAATGCTTGATTCAAATGATGAGCTAAAATTAAATTATAATTTAAAAGCCGTCGACTTATCGGCAAATTTTAGCCATATAAATATTAGTTATTCTAATAACTCTTTGACTTATGATCATACAATTGCCTCAAATTTGATAGTTTCAAGCAAAAATTTTGACATATCAACACAGTTTAAATTCAATGCAGTTTCAAGCACTGGAAGCGAGAGAAAAGAGTTAAGCTTTGATGGAGAGTGGGGCTGGTATAAGATATTAAAAGCTTCAAATTTTAGTAGCGTTGGCGTTAGTACACTTAATTTTGATGGTAGAAGAGATTCATATTTTGGCTTTGAAGTAACACCAAATGGAGGAGAGCTTTTAGAGCTTATGGATATCATACCAACGATAAATTTACCAAAGAAGATGCTTTATTAAGGAAAAAATATGCAACAAATAGCAGCAGTTATACAAAATTACGATAAAGCGTCAAGCTTTTCAGCTCAATTTATCATTTTTGATGAAAATGGTGGTGATATAGGCTCGTTAGATACTACAAAATTTTCTTGTAATGATATGAGCGATTCAATCGCACCAAAACACGCTCATGTTGGATTTGAAGAGGGGGTTTTCACAATTTGTGGCTATAAAGATTGTGAAATTTTTTATAGTGATTCATATTCAAAGCTTCCAGATGACTATGAGAGCGTTATAAATTTGGGCGATGTCTTTAGGATAGGGGAGTTAAAATTTATATTTATAGACCCTTCTAGGATTGATGAATATATAGGAAAAGCCCATAAGATAATAGAAAATACGAAAAATTTTGACAAGCTTGATGATAAACGTTTTGAGCCAGTTGGTAAAATTTCAAATGTTGATTTTAAAGAAGAACCAAAGATAAACTCATTAATAAATGATAAAAAAGATATCACTTTAAATGAAAATGAGCACGATGCAGTTTTAGATTTAAATGAGATAGCTCAAAATTTTAACGAAGAAGAAAATGCAAATAGTCAAAATATGCTTACTGCAAAAAGCATGGATGAGCTTTTGACAAAGATAGTTGAGAGTATAAAATTGCAACCAAATATGAGCCCTATAAGTGAGCAGACTAGGACTTTAAATACAAAAGATATGGAAACAATCATGAAAACTCTTCCTCTTAGTGACTCGACAGAACTAATAAATACTGTTTTGGTTAAGCTTATATGCAAAGAGCTATATAGCCAAATGTATGATATAGTCGAGAATAACTCATTTTTTAAATATCTTTCAGGAGCCGTACTAAAAAGCACTAAGGAAGATAAGGAAGCGTTTAATTATCTATTGCATAAAGCTCTTCAAAGCTATATGTTAAAAAAGTAATGTTTTTAATAAAACAGAAAGTAAATAAAAGATAGAATAATTCAAACTTTTTAATAGGAGTAAATATGTCACAACCAGTGTATATTAAAGTGAAAGGTTCTACACAAGGACTTATTTCAAGTGGTGCTTCAACAGAAGCTAGTATAGGTAATCGCTATCAGTCAGGTCACGAAGATGAGATTATGGCTCAAGAGGTTTCTCATATAGTAACAGTTCCAACTGATCCACAAAGTGGCCAACCATCAGGCCAAAGAGTCCATAAGCCATTTAGTTTTACTACATCACTAAATAAAGCTGTTCCACTTCTTTACAATGCTTTAACACAAGGTGAAAGACTTCCAGAGGTTGAGATCTATTGGTATAGAACATCAACTAGTGGTGGTGCGGAGCATTTCTTTACTACAAAACTAGAAGATGCAACTATAACAGATATTACTCTAGTAAGTCCAAATGCTCAAGACAAGCTAAACAGCGACAAAACAGAGCTTTTCAAAGTTTCAATGAACTATAGAAAGATAGTTTGGGAACACGTAGCTGCAGGCACAAGCGGAAGCGATGACTGGAGAGAAGCTACTAAAAAAGCTTAAAACCAACCTAGGGGTTACCCCTAGGGTTGATAAAATCATCTTCTAGCTAGAAGGACACAGATGAGCCCTTTTTATCTTTATCTTTTAAATTAACATGATATGTGAAATGCGATATGAAACACCTAGTTATAATCATATTTCTCATAACATCTTTATATTCACACGAAGCAAATTGTTTAAATATGTTTGCTGTGATCTTTGATAAAAATACGACCGATGAAAATACTGCTAAATGCGTAGAATACTATATAGATGATCTTGGATGTGATGCAAATATGACTATAAAAATTCCTGAACTTTCAATAAGACCAAATCTATTAGAATATGCTTATGATGCAAATAAAACAAAAACTTTTGATACTCTTTTGGAAAAAGGCACATACGCCAATACTAGCTTGGCAACATCCATAGGAATGAGCTTTTTATTTTTCTTTAGGGAAAATGGTGTTGGTATAAACAATAAAAAAGCAAGCCCTGAGCTATTAGAATTTATAAAAACTCAGAAATATAAAAAATTTAAAGAAGAGAAATTTAAATTAATTAAAAAACTATTAGATTATGGACAGGACCCGAAAGATTATTCTACTTTAAAATCTATTTTAAAAATTTTAAATGATAAAAAGGATTTAGATAATTTATTAAAGAATAGAACTCAAAAGGGATTAGCGCAATGAAGCAATTGGCAATAATCATATTTCTCATAACATCTTTATATTCACACGAAGCAAATTGTTTAAATATGTTTGCTGTGATCTTTGATAAAAATACGACCGATGAAAATACTGCTAAATGTATAGAATATTACATAGATGAGCTTGGGTGTGATGCTAATATAGTCCCAAGTTTCGCTAATGATGGCTCCAATTTACTAGATGCTGCTTATGAAAATAATAAGACTAAAACATTTGACTTACTTTTGAATAAAGATATTACGCCAGATAAATGGCTAACTGCAATTATAGCAACAGAATTCCTAGCCTTTTTTAGAGAAAATAGCGATGGCATAAAAGACAAAAAAGCAAGCCCTGAGCTATTAGAATTTATAAAAACACCGAAATATAAAGAATTTAAAGAAGAGAAATTTAAATTAATCAAAAAACTATTAGATCATGGACAAGATCCTTATCATTATGGTTATTTGAGAGTTATATTAAAGATAGTAGGAGATGAAAAAGATTTAGATAAGCTTTTGGAAAGTGAGAAAAGATGATGGATTTTTTTAACACTAGCAAAAAGAAACTTGATATAAAACATGATAATACAGAACTAAAAAATTTTAATGAAGAAAATAATAAATTTACTAACTCACAAAATGCTATTGATACCTTTACTTATCCTTTCTCAAAAATACCAATTATTGGAGAGATTTTTAAAGGAAATGCAGATGCCGCCAAAAATTATATAGATAAAGATGCCAATCTTAAAGAAAAAATAAATAAAGAAGCTGAACGTGGTGGAATAGAAGAAGAAGTTAATAGATTTTATAATATCAAAGAACCAGAGAAAAAATACTTTAAAAAACTTAGAGAAGAAGAAAACGAAAAAAGATTGAAAGAGCAACAAATGGACAAAAATTTAACATCACCAACATCATCACTAACCAAGCCTGTCATGCTAGCATCTGGTAACTCAGTAGCAACAGATGGCTTTGTGGACTACGGCGTATCTAACGATACCTTCTCAACTCTTCAGATAGTAAACGAGTCAAACGATAAATTTATCGTTACACGTGCAGATATTTATGAAAATTTAGAAAGTATATTTAGAATAGAGTGCTTTGCTTATATAAATTTGGTAAAAAACCCACTTTATGAAAATTTAGACACTATCTACAATAACGATAAAAGCTACTCAAGCATATATAAATATCTTGATAAAAGTATAAAGCTAAGCATAAAAAGGCCGTCTTCAACAAATAAAAATATCGTTCCAGATGGTAGCTCAAACGATATGCACTTTAGTGGAATAGTAAGTGATGTAGAGTATCTTGGTGTAGATGATGAGACTAGTACAAATATAGATAAAAAATACTTCTTTAAATTTAAGCTAACTTCGCCACTATATAGACTAAGCATAAATAGAGCAAATAGAATTTATACAGACCAGAGCATTTTAGAAATAGTAAAAGATATTTTAGCTTTTAATAAGCAAAGGCTAACCAAAGAGCTAGACTTCTCAAATATCAAAAATAACTACAACAAAAGAGAATTTATAGCCCAGTACAATGAGAGCGATCTAGCTTTCATAACAAGACTTTGCCATGATAGTGGTATATATTTTTACGAAGATAATGAAAAAATTTATTTTCATGATACATTTATACTAGCTTATAGCAATCAAAATGAAAATTTTACTTCAAGTGATACAAGTAGTAGCAAGGAAGCTAGAAAAGTAAGCTTTAATGTAAATTTGAATAATAATCTAGCAACCGAGCATATAAATAAAATAACAAAGAGCGAGACGCTAAAAGCAAATAGCTTTACGCACTCTTTTCAAAATACAGCTTATCCAAATGTGCTAGAGAGTAAAAATGAAAAGATATTTGACGAGCAGGTAAATATCTATGATAAGCATATAAATTTAGATGAGTATTCATTTAGTGATACTAGCTTGCTTGAAGTTAGCACCTACCTTAAGAAACTAAGAAGCGATATGCTTTTAAAAGAATTTACCGCTAGCTCAAATGTATTTGCACTAAATTTAAATGATAATATCTCGGTAGCCATTGATGCTAGCAAGGGTGAATATGAGTTTAAAATAATAGCTTTAAAGCATACTTATATTGATGAGAGCGTTTTAGAAAATACTTTAAATTTAGGCGATAATGTCCCATTTAAAGATAAAAAATTTATAAGCTCATACACAAACGAGATAAGCATCATTCCAAGTAGTGTAAAATTTGTCCCAAGCTACAAGCAAAAGCCAAAAGCACCAGACATCACGTTAGGTCTTGTGGTCGGCCAAGATGGACTAAATAGCCAAAATAACACGATCCATACTGATAGCTATGGTAGGGTAAAGGTGAGATTAAATGCTTTTAGTACGCAAGAGATAATCGATAAAGACGATGCCATCAATGCAAGCTATCACAAGAGTGCTTATCTAAGGGTGATAACGCCTATTGCTAGCAATAGCTCAGGCTTTTTTGCCATACCAAGGATCGGCGATGAGGTTATCATCTCGTTTTTACAAAATGACATAGATAACCCAGTAGTAAGCGGTAGCCTATATAATGCCTCAAATACGCCACTTGTAAATGTAGATAGCAACTATCACCAAACATCTCTTAGCTCAAAGACAATCGGCGCAAATGAGACCGGTATAAACGAGATCACTTTATCAAATTTAAAAAATAAAGAGCAAATTTATGTAAAAGCAGAAAAGGACTATGACGAGCTTGTAAATAACGACTTCTCTCAAACAATACTAAACGACAAAAGCTCACAAGTGCATGGAAGTTATACTGAACGAGTAAAAAAAGCCCACATTCAGACGATAGATCTAGCAAAAAATGTAAATGTCGGAGGCGAGTATCTAACAACAGTTGGACTTTCAAAAGATACAGTAGTTGGTGTCTCAAATACGCTAAATGTAGCTGTTGATAACAATACAAGAGTAGGTCAAGATAGTCATGAATTTGTAGGACATGATAAATTTGTAGAAGTAAAATCAAATCTTAATACGACCATACATAATGATGAGATGAAAGAGGTAAAAGGCACAAAAGAGCAGAACATAGATGGTGGCTATAAGCTAAATTCACAAAAAGGCATAAATGAATTTAGTAACGAGCATATTGTGCTTCAGGCAAATAGCTACATTGATATAAATGCTAAGTCAAATTTCACAACAAAAACAGCTGCCCAGCACACTGAGATTGCTGATTCAAAATTTAGCAATATAGAGACGACTTATGAGGTAAATGCCAAAGATAAGATAATCCATCAAGTAGGTAGCACAAAAGTAACGATAGAAGGATCAAGCGTCGTGATAGAAGTAGCTGGCATAAAGGCGATATTTGATAGTAGAGGGCTAAGAGTTATTGGTGGAGATATAAAGGCTTTATAAGATCATATTTAAAGACTTACTTTCTATTTTAGTAGGTCTTTAAATTTTTAAATAAAATCAATTTCTACTAAAATTAATGCTAAGAATTTTAAAGGCAAAGGCTAAATTTTAGGGCTACGATAAAAGATAGTCACACAAATATTTCACATGGTACAATAGACAAGCCCTTCTAAAATTTATATAATTCATTCAAAATTTAAAATACTATAAACAATAAGGAGAACATGATGGCTAAAGAAGCCGGAGTAGTTAAAAGCGTAAATGGAGGAATAGCAAGAGCACTTAATGACTTAACAGGAGAGGTAAGACAATTAAGTGTAGGAGATATTGTATACCAAGGTGAAAAGATAGTTACAGAGGGTTCTAACTCTAAAGTAACAATAACTCAAACTGATGGTAAAGATATAACCTTAATAGGTAAAGATACTCTAACTCTAGATCAAGACTCTAACAATAACGAAACAGTAGCTGATATCTCAGCTTTACAACAAGCCATCTTAAAAGGAACAGATCTTAATGCTCTAGAAGAAACTGCTGCAGGTGGTCCACAAGCAGGTGGTAATGGTGGAGATGGCGTAAGCTTATCTTCTACTAGCTTTGCAGAAGGAGGCCACATTAGTAACATAAATGCTAATGTAGGAAGCATAGATGCTTTATCTCTAGCAGCAGGTGGAGATAATAGCTTTGGTGTAAGTGGTGGAAGTGCTGTTGGGGCTGGAGCAATAGAACCTACTTTACCAGCAGGAAGTATAAAAATTCCTTTGTCAGCGTATGTAGGAGAGAGCACATCTTCTAGACTATTAGCTTCATTTTATAACTCTATACCTAATGGATATCATGTATATAGACATACTGATGGTAGAGATTATCTAACTCCTGATGATCCTACTACTCCTAGTGCATTCCAACACAAAGACGGTTGGTATGTAAGCAATGATGGTAAACTAGCTATTGGTCAAGATGATGCTAAAGACCTAGCAGTAACTAGCACAGCAAAAGCTTCAAACTATCCAGATGATGGCTCAGTAGCTAAGATAGTAAATCCTAATCCAAGTTTAAGAGTGTTTGGATCGGATAATATAGATAATATAACCGTAGACGGTGCACAAATAGCGTCTGTGCTTGGAGGAGTTGGAAACGATAACGTTGATCTCAAAAACGGTGCCAAAGTCTTTGGCGTTTCCGGCGGTTCAGGAAGCGATAATATAACCGTAGAGGGTGGCTCAAAAGTAGATACATTACTAGGTGATAATAAAACTAAAAATGATGTACATGAAAAAGCATATCAAGCAAGCCAAGGAAAAAATATAGATATAGAAGATAACGGTGCTGCTGGTGATACCATAAAAGTAAGCGGAAACGGAACGCAGGTCAGATTCATAGGCGCCGGCAACGGAGACGACGATATAACCGTGGATAAAGGCGCAAAAGTAGGTCTTATACAGGCCGACGAAGGAAACGATAAGGTAACCGTAAGCGATAGCGGAACTTACGTTAGCGGTATAAACGGTAGAGGCGGCGATGACGAGATATTGGTAGAAAAAGGCGCTAAAGTAGACGGTATAGTCGGAAGATGGGGTAACGATAAGATAACCGTAAAAGATACCGGTACCGTCGTAACCGAAAACATAGAAGGCAACGAAGATAGCGATACTATTAAAATTTTAGACGGCGCAAAAGTAAAAGGATACGTTAGTGGCGGACGCGGCGAAAGCCCTAGCATATATGGCGGAGCTGCAGATTCTGATAAGGATAACATTACTGTTGAAAACTCTACTGTTGAGGGAGTTGTAGAAGGCGGTATATGGGGCGGCAATGATGAAATGAAAATTAAAAATTCTCATATAGGCGGAATATCCGGCGGAAACGGCGAAAATAAGATAGATATTTCAAATGTTACTAATTTAGATGCAAAGACTGTTTGGGGTAATAAATTTAAGGATATCATAAATATTGACGGAACGCTCATAAATTCCGAAATTAAAACAATTGAGGGCGAAGATATCGTTAATATTAACGCTGGAGCGACAATAAATAAGATCGATATAAATACGGGAGCTGACAAAGATACTGTAAATATCAATGCTAATATTACTGCTGATGTTGGCAATCAATCAAATATTATGACCGAGGGTGGCATAGATAAAGTAAATATCGCTAGCGGGGTAACGCTCACTAGCACCGTTATTAATACCGGTGCCGGCGAGGAGACTATAAAAATTAACGACGGCAAAACAGCCAACGGCGATCGTATAGTATTTGATAGCTCTTCTTTAAATACTGGAGCGGATAACGATATAGTAGAGGTTACTAATACCACGTTTATGAATAGTAATAATAGAGGTTTATCTGAGTTAAGAACAGACGACGGCGACGATAGAATTACTATAAAAGAGGGAACCATATTCCAAGATGCGTCTTATGTATTTGCTGGAAATGGCAATGATACTATAACGCTAGAGAGCGGCGCTAAATTTATCGGCGGTAACGTATATGCACATGATGGCGACGATAAGGTATATGTTAACGGAGCAGAATTTACAAATGGTGGCGTAAACGGCGGAGCAGGTGATGATGAAATTTACATTAACGATGGTTCAAAATTTGATAATGGCAACATAAGGACCGAAACCGGAAATGATAAGATATTTATCAACAAAGGTGCAAACTTAATGAATAATACAGTTGTCGAAGCTGGAGCAGGCGACGATGAGATCACGATCGAAAAGGGTGCAATCTTGAATGATACAAAAATCGACGGCGGAGCCGGATTTGATACATTAAAAGTAGCTGACAATAGCATAGACTTTAGTCATGTTAAAAATATCGAAAAACTAGATATGACTAATGGAGAAAAGACAACCTTAACTCTTACAGCTGGCAATGTTCAAGATATATTACGTGATAGTAACGAGAATAAGCTAAAAATAGATGGTGATAGCAATGATGAGCTTACTCTTGGAAGTAGCTGGACTAAAGGTGCTAGTTCTGGTGGTTATACTACTTATACTAGTGGTACAACTACAATCGAAGTTCAAGATCAAATACACGTACTTTAATATCTATACTTTTAATCCCAAAGGAAATTCCTTTGGGATATTCTTTCATATCATTAAATTTTTATAAGTGTTTATCTTTTTAATCTATGTAAAATGACTTTCTGTCTATTTTTGTATAAATTTACAAATGCCTAATAATAGTTTTTATGGCTTATGGCCTGGTAAAAGCTATTATAAAGACCTAAGCACTCTATAATTAATCGATATTCCACCTAACCAGCAACCTCCTTTTATCTTCGACGTTTAAATTTATAAAATCGATACCGAAGAGTTTCGTTAAATTTTCACCCTTTAGAATTTGACCCGTCGCGCCGAATTCATATCCTAAGGGACCGTTTAATAGCAAGGTTTTATCCGCCGCCGCAAGCGCGTGATCGGGATGATGCGAGGTAAAGATCACGCAGGTCTTTTGCTCGCTATTTAGCCTTTTGATTAGGCTTAAAACGGCGTTTTGATGAAAGACGTCGAGGTACGACGTAGGCTCGTCCATGACGAGAATTTTAGGCCGTAGTACTAGCGAGCGAGCTATAAGCGCCAGCTGCATCATGCCGCCGCTTAGCTCGTCTACATTTAAATTTAAATACTCGCTAACGCCCGCTATGCTTGCGGCTTCCTCAGCCATCGCCCTATCCTCTGCGCTCGGTCTTGAAAACGTACCGACGTTTGCGTTTACGCCCATTAAAATCAGATCTTTTACCTTAAAGCTAAAAGCGATATTTTCGCTTTGGGGCACGTATCCTATGAACTTGGCGCGTTCTTTGCCGCCAAGAGAGGCATGATCGCGGTCATCGATCAAAATTCGGCCGTCTTTTGCTTTTAAAAGCCCTAAAATAATCTTTAAAAAAGTAGATTTGCCTATGCCGTTTGGACCCAAAATCGCAAGCGTTTCGCCGCTTTTTAGGCTAAGGCTCAAATTTTGCAAAATTTGCTTACGCTCGTAAGAAAAGCTTAAATTTTCTACGCTTAAGACCATCTTTTGCCCTTTTTAACGATGATAACGCCGATCATCGGAGCTCCTATAAGCGCGGTTAGGATACTTAGCGGGATTTCAGCCGAGCTCACGCTTCTAGCCGCGACGTCGGTTAGCATCAAAAATATCCCGCCTAAAATCGCAGAAATCGGAACTAGCTGCGAGTTATCGGAACCGTAAATCAGTCTCGTAACATGCGGCATCAAAAGCCCGACCCAGCCGATGATACCGGCGATGGCTACGCTTGCGGCCGTTATCAGTGTGGCAAGTACGATAAAGATAAAGCCTAAAAATTTACTCTCGCCCAAAATGCTTGCGTGTTCGCCGCCTAGGGATAAAATATTTAGCTTCCAGCCCATTAGGCTCAAAAGCACGAGCCCGCTAACGCAAACGGGAGCAAGAGCTGCTACGTCGCTCCAAGATATGGCACTTAGGCTTCCCATCAGCCAATATACGATGCTAGGTAGCTTTTCTTGCGTGTCGGCCACGTATTTGACAACCGAGATTAGCGCCTCGAATATCGCGCCCGTGATGATGCCCGCAAGCACCAGCATGAGCTTTGAGTTTTTGTTTGCCAAAACGCCCAGGGCGTAAGCTATCATGACGGCTAGAAATCCGAAAACGAAAGCGCCTATTTGCGTGGCTACGGGATTACCGAAAGCTAAAATGCAAACTACCGCGCCAAACCCCGCTCCGCTACCTACGCCGAGAATATTGGGGCTTACCAAAGGATTTGCAAACATCGCCTGAAATATCACGCCCGCCGCGCTAAGGCTAGCGCCTATCAAAAACGCCGCTATCAGCCTTGGTAGGCGCAGGTCAAATATCAAAGCGTAAAGCGTCTCTTTGTCGTTTTGATAATAGTCAATTAGCCCCTCAAGCGAAATCCTACCTGCAAGCAGCGAAAAAACGACCGCAAAGGCTAGAAAAAGCGATAAAAACAGATATTTTTTCATTATCTAAAAAGCTCGTAAAATTTACTCTCTCCGTTTAGATCAAAGCGTAAAATTTGAGCTATCTCATCGCCGCTTAGATCGTAGTCGTAGAGCAACTTGTAGCTCTTTTTCATCTCGTCTTTTAAATTTATATGCGCCTGCCCCGAAAACAGCACGCTAAACCACGCCCAGCCCAGGTGCGATTCGCCCGTAGGCGGCTCCCACATATCGCCTCCCAGAGGCATTTTATAGACGGCTTTTTGCTTGACGGCTTTTACGTTTTTTAAAATTTTATCGTTAAAAAAGTCCCGCGGAGTTAGCTCGTCAAAGTTGCTAAGCAAGATAACGTCCGGATTTTGCGCGAGGATTTCTTCTTTATTTAAAATTCTAAATCCCCCGAAATTCGCCGCGTTCGCTCCGCCGCTTAGTTTTATCTCGTAGTCGAAATACGTCCCGCCGCCCGCGGCCTCGTAGCTTTTATCCCTGCCGAATATAAAAAGAACCTTCGGTTTTTTACTAAGCCCTTTTACGAAATTTTCGATCTTAGCTCTAAGCTCGGCTCTGTTTTGTAAAATTTGCTCCGCTCTTTGCTCTTTTTCGTAAATTTTACCCAGCATCGCAAACCAAAAAAGAGGATCTTCCTCCGTGCCGCTTAAATTTACCAAAGCTACGTTTAGCCCTACTTTTCGCATCGGTTCGATGATCTTTTCGCCTCTCATGCCCCACTGCACGACTAGATCCGGAGATAGTTTTAGCAGCTCCTCGATATTTGGAGTAAAATCCTCTCCTATACCGCCTGCCGGGATACTAGCCGCGCCTTTTATCATTTTTCCGAGCATTCCGCGCTCGATGTTTTTCTTGGCTATCGGATGGACGGAGGCTAGGCGAGATACGTTGTTTTCGACGCTAAGAGAAAACGAAGCCAGCGGCACCGGAAACAGCGCTACGCTCTTAACGGAGCGGTCGAAGCGAAGCTTATTGCCGTTTTGATCGGTAAATTCAAGCGCGCCCAGCGTCGCGGCTAGTAACAATAAAGCAGGTATGATTTTTCTCAAATTTGATCCTTAAATTTGTAAATTTTAGGGTCTTTGAGCGAGCCGGTTTAAAACCCGCTCGGCAAATTTAAATTTTAAAAGCTAGCCTTAAAGCCTAGTTTGAAATTTCTACCCGGATTTATTAGCGGGTTGCTAGCGCTTCTAGGCTGGCTGATTAGCTCGTAGCTTAGGCTTGGGGCGTATTCTTTGTCAAAGATATTTTCGACGCCGAAATTTAGGCTAAAATCTTTTAAGAATCCTAGTTTGCCCAGACTCTTGCCAAAGTATAGGTTATGTACGAAATATCCCGCTCGCTCGCGCTCTACGCTATCATCTATGCGTGTCTTTCTCGCCGCCCAGTCGCCGCTATACTCTATGTAAGAATTTGCCAAAAACTCCGGCAAATAAGAAACAGCCACGCGTCCGCTAAGCGGAGCGATCTCTGGAAGCGGTTTGCCGGTTTGCTTGTTTTTGCCGCGCGTGTAGGCGAGATTTGTTTTAAACTCCAAATTTGATAAAATTTTATAAGCAAGGTCAAATTCCGCTCCGCTTATCTTGGCTCTATTTACGTTTTGCGACTGATAGTAGGTCACGCCGCCGCTTTGCCAGTTTCGCTCGACTATCAGGTCTTTATAATCTCCCGTGTAAAATATCAAATTTGATCTAAGCACTTTATCCGTATAGCGAAGTCCGGCCTCGTAGGTAACGCCTTTTTCGATATTTAGATCAGGGTTCGGTAGATACGCCTCGCTGCCTGAAAACGTAAGTATCGGAGCAACCTCGCCGCTCATAGGGGCTCTAAATGAGGTTGAGAAATTTCCTACGAATTCAAGCCCTCCGACTACGGGATAAATAAGCCCCAGCCCGTAGCTGGCTCTGCCGTCTTTTCTATCGTTGGCGTTTTCGTATAGGGCTTTTACGGCGGGGCTCATCGAGCTATCCATATCAAAGGACGTTTTTATGCGGTCGTAGCGTAAATTTGCGCTCAAAATCGCGTCGTTGCTAAATGCGTATTCAAGCAAGCCAAACCCAGCGACGTCAAGCTGTTTGGTTCTTAGCCTGTTGCGAAATCTAGGACCGTTATTTACGCTTTGATACACGCTATCCCAGTCCTCGTAATAAAAATCTACGCCGTAGGTTTGGGTTAGGTTGTCGCCTATAAATTTACCGATAAATTTGCCGCCGTAGACCTTCGGTCCGTTTACGTAGTTATCGACTTGTCTAGGCGAAAACGAGCCGATGTAAGGCCTTATATTTAGGTGCGTATAAAGCTCTCTGTAATACAAGCTAGAATCTAATATAAATTTGTCGTTTATGTTGCCTTCGTAGTTTAGCGCTACGTATTTTTCTCTAAGAGGCGCTTCTTTTATGTATTTTTGAAAGCCTCTTTTATTCGCCGTTCCGGGAGCACCGACCGCCGTACCGACTACGCCGCGCTCGGACTCCGTATATCTAGTTACGAGCTCAAGCCTGTGAAAATCGGCAAAGCTATATCCGCCTTTAAAATCAAGGCTTCGGTAGTTATACCTCGTATTTGGGATTTTGCCCGCAGGAGTGTCGTAGTCCTTACCGTGCTTGTAGTTTAAGCCCAGCAACGCGTCAAACCCGTGTCCGACTACGCCTAGTTGTAAGCGGTTTTGTACGCCTTTGTTCGCGCTTTGATACTGGGTGCTTAGATACGTATCAGATAGCGCCCAGTCGCCGTGTACGTCCCCGCTAGCTCTTTTAGTGACTAAATTTACTATGCCGCCAAACGCGTCCGTGCCGTAAAGCGTACTAGCGGGACCTCTTATTATCTCTATCCTTTCGATTTGATCGGGCGTAAATATCGAATACTCAAACGCCGGCCTACCTCTAAATCTAAGTCCGTCTACAAACATCGGCACGCGGTAATCAGACGAGCTAAAACCTCGCACGTTTACGGTACCAGAGTCCATGCCTTCGTTTACGATGGATACTCCCGGCGCCTCGCTGATTAGCTCGGGCACGCTTTTGCCGAGCTTTCTTTCTATCGTCTCTTTATCTACTACCGAGACGCTTTTGCTTATCTCGTCTACGCTTTGAGACGATCTTTGCGCCGTGACGGTTACGCCTTCTAGCGATTTTAGCCCTACTTCGTTCTGCGCAGCGGCCAAAACGCCAACCAAAGCAAGACTAAGCGCGATTTTTCTCTGCATTTAAACTCCTTTTAAAATATTTGAGTAATTATATAGAAATATATAATGATTTTCAATATGTATAAAAAAGTGATATCATATTTAAAAAAGCCATAATTGATATATTTATACTATATATTAAGACACTAAAATATATATGTTGACTGATGTGATATTTATGATATGTGCTAAATAGTACACCCCATTGTACCCCAGTACAATAGACATATACTTCTAAAATTTATATAATTCATTCAAAATTTAAAATACTATAAACAATAAGGAGAACATGATGGCTAAAGAAGCCGGAGTAGTTAAAAGCGTAAATGGAGGAATAGCAAGAGCACTTAATGACTTAACAGGAGAGGTAAGACAATTAAGTGTAGGAGATATTGTATACCAAGGTGAAAAGATAGTTACAGAGGGTTCTAACTCTAAAGTAACAATAACTCAAACTGATGGTAAAGATATAACCTTAATAGGTAAAGATACTCTAACTCTAGATCAAGACTCTAACAATAACGAAACAGTAGCTGATATCTCAGCTTTACAACAAGCCATCTTAAAAGGAACAGATCTTAATGCTCTAGAAGAAACTGCTGCAGGTGGTCCACAAGCAGGTGGTAATGGTGGAGATGGCGTAAGCTTATCTTCTACTAGCTTTGCAGAAGGAGGCCACATTAGTAACATAAATGCTAATGTAGGAAGCATAGATGCTTTATCTCTAGCAGCAGGTGGAGATAATAGCTTTGGTGTAAGTGGTGGAAGTGCTGTTGGGGCTGGAACTGGAGCAACTCCTGTTATACCTCCTATTGCTACAATTACAGCTTTAGGCGCAACAAATGCAACAGAGGGACAAGATTGGAATGGCCCAGAGTATAAATTCTCTCTAGGCGATCTAGATACAAATGGCGTAAATAATCTAGCAACTAGACCAACTACATATACCTTTAGTCTAAGTGGTGTAGAAAAGGGCGTAGATTATGAAGAGATAGAAACTCCAGATGGTAATTTTATCTTTGAATATAAAGATGCTAATGGTGACTGGGTTCCAATGTATGGAAATAAGCTTACCGTAAATGATCCTAGAGATATAGAAAACCTAGAGGTAAGAATAGCACAGCTAGCAAATAACTCTATCCAAAATCAAGGAGAGCGTGTAGGGGATGATTCTCGTTTTAGTAGTATTGACGGAGCAGAACAAGGCGTTTATGAAAGAAAAGCTACTGTAAATGTAACTAGCGATAATCCTCAAATAGCTTCGTCAAGCAATACTGGCACTATTACTGATACGGACGATGAAGTATCATTTACTAAGGGCTTAGATGGAAAAACAATAGACACCGAGATAGGTAACGACATTATTAATCTACATGGAGAGATTAAAAACGGTTCTAATGTACAAAGTGGAGATGATGATGACGTTATAAACCTTTATGGAAATCTAACTTCTGGTAGTACCATTAATACTGGTTCAGAAAATATATTTGGAACCAATAGTCACGATACTGTAAATGTTAAGTCTGGAGCATCTGTAGATGGAGCTACTCTAGCATCACAAGGAGTTGCGACCTTTAATATAGAAAAAGGAGCAACGCTAAATAATGCTCATATAAACCACATGTATGGTAGCGATCAAACAGTTAATGTTAATGGCACTCTAAACGAAACAGAGATGAACCTTGGCCGTGGAAACAACAAGATCACCCTTGACGGAGCTACCAGCACAAATAAACTTAGAGTAGAGACTCAAAGTGGTGACGATGATATTGTGATCAAAAACAGCAAAATTTTTGGTGATGAGAATTTAATTGGTAACCATAACGTGATGGATATACGCTCAGGCCAAAATACAGTTACAGCAGAGGATTCTGAGTTATCTCGTCTGGACATCCAAGCAAATGGTGGCGCATCAGATAAGACAACTGTTACTCTAAAAAATACAAAAGGTGAAAGACTCAATATCAATGGTCAAGAAGAAGAAGATGTAGCTAATATTGAAAAAGGCTCTACCCTTAACTCATCTATTGTTAATCTAGGTAATGGCAATAATACTATCAATGTAGATGGTGCTAAGATTACAACATCTAGCCTTATAACTGGAAGCAATGACGATATTATCAATCTTAAAAACGCAGAGTTAAAGAATGTTAATGTTGAGACATGGCATGGCAAAAATGAGGTAAATATCGAAAACGTTACAAGTGACAATACCAAAATCACTCTTGGTGGTGGCTGGAGCAGTGGAGATAATACCGTAAATATTAAAGGTAATTTCGGCGATATAGATGCTAGCTCTTATGGCAAAACCGCAATTAGTTCTTTTGGTAGTGCTGTTGCAAGAGACTTTATCAATATCGCAGATAACGCAAATGTTCATAACGTTAGATTTGATCTAAATCAAAAGTCAGATACTATCACTATTGGTAAGAATGCGACAGTTTCACACTCTCAGTTAATTACTGGGGATGACAACGATACACTTGAGATAGGGGATGGAGCTAATATTAGCAAAGGTACACATATGGATCTAGGATTCCATAGTGATACCGCAAAAATAGGAAATAACGTTACTATAGATGACTCTGATATTTATATGGATGATGGTGATACGACCCACCAAAGTACTTTTGGTAACGATACGGTAACTATAGGAAATAACGTAACGTTTAAAAACTATGCTGATGTAAAAGGTGGACAAGGAGACGATACAATTACTATAGGCAATAATCTAACCCTAGATGGCAATGCCGGTATCTACGGAGACTGGGGCGAAGGCGGCGGCGGAGTAAATAACGCTACTGACGGCAACGATACCATTACTATCGGAGATAATCTAACTGTTAAGAATAACTCTACCGTAAGCGGCGGCGGTGGAGATGATGTTATCTCTATCGGTAAAAATGCAAGTATTAAAGATACTTCGACTATCGACGGCGGAGCCGGATTTGATACATTAAAAGTAGCTGACAATAGCATAGACTTTAGTCATGTTAAAAATATCGAAAAACTAGATATGACTAATGGAGAAAAGACAACCTTAACTCTTACAGCTGGCAATGTTCAAGATATATTACGTGATAGTAACGAGAATAAGCTAAAAATAGATGGTGATAGCAATGATGAGCTTACTCTTGGAAGTAGCTGGACTAAAGGTGCTAGTTCTGGTGGTTATACTACTTATACTAGTGGTACAACTACAATCGAAGTTCAAGATCAAATACACGTACTTTAATATCTATACTTTTAATCCCAAAGGAAATTCCTTTGGGATATTCTTTCATATCATTAAATTTTTATAAGTGTTTATTTTTTTCTCGTTAAGTACACCCCATTGTACCCCAGTACAATAGACATATACTTCTAAAATTTATATAATTCATTCAAAATTTAAAATACTATAAACAATAAGGAGAACATGATGGCTAAAGAAGCCGGAGTAGTTAAAAGCGTAAATGGAGGAATAGCAAGAGCACTTAATGACTTAACAGGAGAGGTAAGACAATTAAGTGTAGGAGATATTGTATACCAAGGTGAAAAGATAGTTACAGAGGGTTCTAACTCTAAAGTAACAATAACTCAAACTGATGGTAAAGATATAACCTTAATAGGTAAAGATACTCTAACTCTAGATCAAGACTCTAACAATAACGAAACAGTAGCTGATATCTCAGCTTTACAACAAGCCATCTTAAAAGGAACAGATCTTAATGCTCTAGAAGAAACTGCTGCAGGTGGTCCACAAGCAGGTGGTAATGGTGGAGATGGCGTAAGCTTATCTTCTACTAGCTTTGCAGAAGGAGGCCACATTAGTAACATAAATGCTAATGTAGGAAGCATAGATGCTTTATCTCTAGCAGCAGGTGGAGATAATAGCTTTGGTGTAAGTGGTGGAAGTGCTGTTGGGGCTGGAGCAATAGAACCTACTTTACCAGCAGGAAGTATAAAAATTCCTTTGTCAGCGTATCTAAACGAAAATATAAACGACGGATTCGTTTTTCATATGCGAAGTCTAGTGCATGATATGTCTTATGCCGGATCTACTTTGAATGGATATAGTATAGTTAGATGGATAGACGGTAGGGATTATCTAGTTCCTAACGCTGGAGTAAATACATTTACCCTTCAAGACGGCTGGTTTAAAAGTAACGACGGCAAGCTAGCTATTGGTCAAGATAATGCTAAAGACTTGGTGCTAACAAGTAGTGCTAATTCAGCAAATCATACTGGAGATGTGACCAAAATAGTAGATCCTTCAAGTGATCTTAGCGTATTTGGCGGAGATAATGGAAGCAAGATTACTTCAGATGGTACTAATATAGATACTAAAATTTATAGCAGCGTAAAGGGTGACGAGATCAATATAACTTCTGACGTAACAGGTACTGGTACATTTGAAATAGATCCACTTACTAGAGAATATATAGGTGGTCAATCTTATATAAGTACCGGTTCAAGTTCAGACAATTTAAATATAGCTCCTGGTGTCACTTTAACTAATACCATAATAAATATGGGTGCTGGAAGCGAAACTGTAAATTTAAAAGGAACCGCTACGGATAAGATTAATTTTAAGGGATCTATCTTGATGACTGGTGCTGATAACGATGTAATAAATATCGAAAACGCTTCGTTTGATGTAACCGATGAGAGGGCTAGTGTGATAGATGGTGGAAGCGGCAATGATACTATAAACGTAAATTCTGGAGCCGAGCTAAAAAAAGGCACCATAATTAGAAGCGGAAGCGGCAATGATACTGTAAACGTAAATTCTGGAGCTAACATTCACGGTACCCGACATGAAGGGGCTGTTATACATATGGGTAAGTCTGTAAGCCCTTTGGATAAAGGCGAACAAGGAGATACTTCTGAGCTAAATGTTAAAAACGGAGCATTTATGTCTAATGCTAAAGTAGAAGCGGCAGCCAAAGAAAATACGATAAATTTTGAAAAAGGAGCTACTACTACGGGCGTTGAAATCGTAGCGGAAGATGCTGGTACAAAAAGTACGATCAATATTAAGACCGATCTAAAAAAATCACTGGAAGGTAGGAGATCTAGTATTAGCACTGGAGCTGGAGATGACATCGTAAATGTGAGCGATAAAGCTGAGCTAACCAGTGTCAAAATGAGATTAGGAGAAGGCCTAAATAAAGTAACTATAAACGATGCTACTATGGATAGCGGTAGTATAGTAAACGGCAATGGCGGCAATGAAATAACATTAACTAATAATGCAGTATTTAAAGAATCTTACATAGACACTGGAGATGGTAAAGATATCATAAATATAAACAGCGGTTCAAAAGTTGAGGGACTAGGTTCTGGTATAAGTACTAATGCCGGTGAAGACGAAATAAATATAAATAACTCTACAGTAGAAGGCGTAGATGAACATAATACCGTAGAAATAGACACTGGTGACGATACTGATATGATAACTATCAAAGACTCTAATATAAAATATACTGATATTAAAACCGGAAACGGCGGTGATATCGTTCAAGTATTTGATGGATCGTCTTTAAATTCTGTAAAAATGGAAACTGGAGAAGGCAATGATATAGTTACGTTTGAGCATCATAGTGAGAATTATGATTCAGATCCGACTCAGCCTTATTCAAAACCTATTGCGACTAAAACCGAGATAAATACTGGCAACGGCCGAGATACTGTACTACTAAGCGGTCTAGGCAATAGCGGTAACTATGCAAATAGAGTATCAGATTTTGACGATGTAAAGATAAATATGGGTGACGGCGATCATAAGCATGTGCAGATACACAAAGCTAAAGTCGAAAAGACTACGATAACTACCGGTAGCAAAGACGATTTGGTACAAATACAAGGCGACTCTTTAATGGAAGGTAGAAACAATATAGAAACCGGTGCGGGCGTAGACGAAGTATATATTACGGATTCTAAGCTTAACGGTACAGCTAGCGCAAAAACGAAGATAGATACCGGTGCGGATGGAGACCACGTAGTTATCAGAAATTCTACTTTAAAGCATGCGGAGATTAACACAGGTACTGGAGTAGATACTGTGGATATCGAAGATGGAATGATATTTGACGATAGCTCTATAAATACAGGTGCAGATAATGACAAAGTAAATATCAATAGTGATATAACTGGAACTATTCAGTCAAATATTCAAACCGGTGAAGGTTCTGACACTGTAAATATTGCTAGTGGAGTAACGCTTACTCGTACAGTTATAGATATGGGTGCCGGAGAGGATACTATAGAAATTAGCGGAAATAGCGCTACTGATCGTATAACATTTAAAGGATCTAAACTATATACAGATGATGCGGGTTATACTGCCAACGATAATGATCATGTAACGATCTCAAACACTACTTTTATGAAAAGTGACGACGGCAAATTGTCTAGTGTAGAAACCGGTGGCGGAAATGATGAAATCACCATAAAAGACGGTACTATATTCCAAGATTTCTCTTATATAGCTGCTGGAAATGGTGTGGATACCATAACTTTAGAAAGTGGAGCTAAATTTAATCAAGCTAATGTATATGCAGATGCTGGCGACGATATAATAAATGTTAACGGAGCAGAATTTAAAGGCGAAAATGCATATAACCATAATGCCGGCGTACATGGTGGAGCAGGAGACGATAAAATTTTTGTCAACTCTGGAAAATTTGATAATGCTAAAGTAGAGGGTGATGCTGGTAATGACACAATACATATCAAATCTGGAGCTAGATTTGAAAATGCTTCTATATATGGTGATAGCATAGATGGTCTAACGACCGGTAACGATACTATCATAGTTGAAAAAGGCGCAACGCTAATTAATACGACTATCGATGGCGGAGCTGGCAACGATACGTTAAAAATTGCCGATAGTAGCATTGATTTTAGTAAAATTAAGAATATAGAAACGCTAGATATAACAGACGTTAATAAAACTTCGGCCGATACAAACGTCGTAACGCTATCAGCTAATGATGTTCTAGATATGACTGATAGTAACAATAAGCTAAAAATAGACGGCGACGGCAACGATAAGCTTAACCTTTCTGGCGGCGGATGGAGTAAAGGAGCTAGCAACGATGGTTATACTACTTTCACTAGCGGTACCGTCACTGTAGAAGTTAAAGACGATATGGTGAATAATGTAATATATTAAACAACGTTTTGTTTAGTGAACTAATTTTAAATACCCCAAAGGTTTATCCATTGGGGTGTCTCTTTTTTTATTATTAAATTTCTCATAGTTATTTATCTTTTTAACTAGCATCAAATCTACAAAATTTTAGTTATTTAATCAGTAAGTCTGGATGATAAACAAAGGCTGAAAATGGATTAAAATTTGGCGGTAAATGTAGATAAATTTACCGCCGCAAGGATAAATTATTTTCCAGTTGGGTCTAAGCCATTTAAGATGTAATTTACTTCATCATCGCTTAGCTCATAGTGTAAAAATTCTTTATAAAATTTCTTTGTCTCAGCTGCTATATCTATATCTTTAAAAATTTCAGGATGTAATATCTTAGCCGCCCATAAAATTTGCAAAGCCCCCTCGGCGCCGTATCTATCCCAGCTAAAAACGCCGGTAGGATTTACGTAAACTCTTTTATTTTTTACAGCGTTAGTATCTGCGTAGATAGGATTTTCGTATATTTTTTTCAAAATTTCTGGAGCTTTAGCTCTGCCTATGATGATCACATCAGGGTTCATATTTGGTATCTCTTCGGCATTGATTTCAAGCATATTTCCGGCTTTTTGAACCGCATTTTGGCCGCCTGCGACCCTTATCCACTCGTCTATGATCGTATTTGTGCCATCAACTTTGAATAAATTTTTACCATCAGCTATGTGAAGCACTTTTGGTCTATCTGACGCAGCGATCTTATCCGTTTTGCTTAGCACTTTTTTAAGGTTACCGTCAAAATATTCGTTAAATTTCTCCGCGATCTTTGGCGCATCGCCTCCTATGACCTCGGCCATTATAGATACGCTTTTTTTCATATCCGCATGATTGGTAAATGACGGATAAAGCACGGTAAAGCCGTTTTTGGTTAGCTCTTCTTTGTTCTTTTTATCGGCGGCTATGACGACGTCCGGGCTTAGTTTAATCAGCTCTTCTACCTGTAAGTCTTTGCCGTTTACGCCGTTTGGGATGCTTGAAATTCTAGGATAAATGTGCGCAAACCATTTGTTGTTTTTGATTAGATCGGTGGTCGCTACTATCTTGTCCGCGCCGCCTAGCATTAATATGATTTGATTGTTCGCATACCAAAGCGTAGCTATTTTTTCTACTTTTGCGGGAACTTTTACGACGTCGCCAGTGATGTCCTTAACATCTCTAAACTCAGCTGCATTAAGCAAAAGGCTTGCAAACAGCACCACTAAAGCCATGAAAAATTTTTTCATTTTTTCTCCTTGTGTTAAATATATATTTTTATATATAAGTGCTAATGCTATATGTTATCGCCTTAATAAACAATATCCTTACAATATAAATTTCTAATTTAGAATTTTAAAATTTATGAGTGAGTGTGAATTTTTATCTATTATTGATAGATTAAATTTATAGCAAGGACTCCCCTTCTTGCACTGGGCAAAAAGGGAGAAAAGAGAGATTATTTCTCGAAAGCTTTTTGTAAGCTAAATGGAAACGCCTGATAGCCCATCGCATTTGTCATCTTTATCTCGATGCTAGGCTCTTTTGCGCCCCACTCAAACTCATCGATGTGCGGGCTAGGAAGTCCTACTGGGCGGCCTTTTGCGATGTCAAACTGCATGCCAGCAACAGCTGAATAGACCATCACGCTATCAAGGTCATCTTGATACTGCGTAAGGCTAGTAACCGAGCTATACCACTCTTTGCCGCGCTCTTTGCCGTACTCCCAGATCTGCTCAACGGTCTTTTTGTTCTCATCGATCTTATAAACGACCGCACGAGAGTACTTCATGCCAGCGATAGCTGGTTGCTCCATGCCCCTTGTGTCGCCGTTGTCAAAGACACTTAGATAAATTTCGCCCTTTTTAGACTTGCTATCTATCCTAAATGCTGTGTGTTGCGTCCATTGCCAGTCAAAGCCACCTTTGTCGCTCTCGTATCCTGGGCATTTTGAGTACTCATCTTCGCAGACGATCTTATTGCCCTTGCTATCAACTGGCTGAAGGAGTTTATCTTTAAATTTATCGCTCCAGCCCTTGTGAGCGCCCATGATCCATTTTACTTGTTTGTCACGGCCGATTTTTATAACTGCGTCTTGGTGGCGGCTTGAAATGATGATGCTATCATCACTTGGGTCGTAATCCACACTATTTACGTGTGCCCAGTTGCGTCCTGGACCTGCTCCTACGATATCGCCCCATTTATCGTGCGTATCCATAGACTGAAGCTCATCAGAGCTTGCTGTGTGGCCTGCTTTTTTAGCGTCTATGTTTAAGCAAACTGCGCCTTGATCAAGTGTTTTTAGTACGATGTCGCGGTAAGGATCGAGGATTTCATATAGTCTAAAGTCATCAACTACGTTGCCGTCGCGGTCAAGCTCAACGATGACGTCGCGCACTGTTCTTACGTTTTTGCCATCAGCCCTTTTATAGTCGGCATTTGCCACGCGCAAGAAGTAGTGTCCGTTTTGTGCTACGTCCATCGAGTGAGAGAAGTCGTTGTAGCTAGCTGGTAGCTCGCGGTTGAAAATTTCTCTACCCATGATGTCGTATTTTGCGTATCTTTGACCATATCCCCAAGTCATCGCGCCGTCATCATTTTGCTTAAAGCCCATCATTACACCAGCGTGAAATGGCTGTTTTAGGTCGTAAATTTTACTTGGCTCAAGATACCATCTAACCTCGCCTTTTGTATCAAGGATGAAGTTATTTGGGCTGTAGTTCCACTCGATCGCACCGCCAGCTGGGTTGTTCCAAACGACTTTTGTGCCCTTGCCTGTTTTATTTACGAAGTTATTTACATAGTAGAGGCGGTTTGCAAATTTAGCACTCGCTGGCTTAGTAACCTCGATCTTGTCAAATAGTGCGCCCTTTTGATTTGGCGTGCCTGAGCTTTCTAGATAGATAGCTGGGGCGTAAATTTTATAGCTCTCTTTTATGTGTTCAGTCTTGCCTTTGTAGCTCTTGTCGTACTCGACCTCAACGGTGTTTTGATAGTCAGGATACATGCCAAAAACTGGGATGCCGCCATGTGTGCGAAGATGCTTGTCAGCCACTTTGTAGCTTATCACCTGACCGCCTTGCTTTGGCACGATAGTGACCTTAGCGTTGCTTAGTGTGTATCCGCCATTTTTGATGACTGCTGTAAGTGGCGCTGTGTCATAAGGATTTACCACTACTTCGCCGATAGCTCCTGTTATAGCGTAGTCAAGTTTAGCCCCGCTTGGACCGCCTATCGCAAAAGCGCTCGAGCAAAGCACAGAGGCTAGTGCAACACAACTCAAAGTCTTTTTCATAACATCTCCTTTAGATAAATTTTATAAACTCTACTCATAAAGCTTATAAAATTTAGAAAAAGCCTTGGAACGCCCAAGGCTTAAAATAGGTAAAAGGAGTAATAAAAAATATTGCGTCCTTCGTAATTGTAATAAAACCTTATAACATAAAAATCACGATAAACTTTATAATGGCTTAAAATCTAAATTTATATTAAAAATTTTTGCCTTTTTGGACCTTAAGCTGGCATTTACGCTTTAGCACTTATAATCAGCCCCAAACAATGGAGTAAAACTTATGACACTAACTTACAATGCAAAGAAAATTTATGAAATTTGGTTTGAATCAAAAAGTAAGCTTGAAGAGAGCAATGCTAGCTTTTTAGAGGATTATTTAAATTTTTTAGGCGATATTAGTGAAGTGATAAATATTGATGAAAAAACAAGACTTTCAGTTATCATCGCCTCTCTTTGCGTGAGTAAAGGCGCAAAAAGCTCATTTAAAAGCTTCGTTAGGGCCGCTTTAAATGTAGGCATATCAGCAAAAGAGATAAGAGAAATTTTATATCAAGCAGTGCCTTATGCTGGGCTTGGCAAGGTAGAAGATTATATATTTTTAGCTGATGAAATTTTTAATGAGCGCTATATAGAGCCTGAAAATATGCCTAAAAAATCAAGAGAAGGCAGAGGTGAACGAGGCCTTGAGATACAAAGAAAACTTTTCCCAGCGGTTGATAAATTTATCGCATCAATGCCAAATGATCAAAGGCATATAATGGAGTTTTTATCGCAAAACTGCTTTGGTGATTTTTATGCAAGAGATGGGCTTAGTTTAGAGCTTAGAGAGCTTTTGACATTTGTCTATATCACGACTCTTGGCTTTGCAAAGCCACAGCTTTTAGGGCACATTGCTGCAAATTTTGGCATCGGCAACGATAGAGCTAAACTAATAAGCGTTGTTACGACGCTTATACCATTTATAGGCTATCCGAGCGCTTTAAATGCATTATCAGCAATAAATGAGATAAGTTCTAGCAAAAATTAAATTTTTAATCAATGCGATATCTTGGAAATTTCAGCCAAAATTTATTCTAGCGTTAAATTTGCGGTTGAGCTTGGTTGTAGAATAACTCAAAATAAATCATCTAAAGGAGATTATCATGAGTTTTCTATCTAAATTTAGCAAGGCTATCTTTGCTGTTGCGGTGGCTGGAGCGATTAGTGCTAGTGCGTTTAGCGAGGGCGAGGACTATGTCAAGCTTGAAAAGCCACTAAGTGTGGGACAAAATACGCTAGTTAAAATTTTTAGCTATGCTTGCCCATTTTGCTACAAGTACGATAAAAGCGTCACTCCAAAGGTAGTTGAGAAAATTCCTGGACTAAAATACGAGCCATTTCACCTAAAGACAAAGGGCGATTATGGCGAGGTTGCGAGCAAGATCTTTGCCGTGCTTATCGTTATGGACGAGGCAAAAGGAGTGAGCTTATTTGATGAAAATTCGCTATTTAAAAAGGCTAAATTTGCCTACTACAAGGCTTATCACGACAAAAAAGAGCGCTGGAGCGATGGCAAAGATACTGAGGGCTTTTTAAAGACTGGGCTTGATGCAGCTGGCGTTAGCAAAGCAGACTATGAAAAAGAGCTGACTAATCCAAAAGTGACTGAGCTACTTAAAAAGTGGGACGAGAGCTACGATGTGGCTAAAATTCAAGGCGTGCCAGCATTTGTCGTAAATGGCAAATACCTCATCATGACAAAATCAATCAGCTCGCTTGACGGTATGGCAGCACTCATCGAAGAGCTTCTTAAAAAATAAGGCGTCACATGAGCTTTTTTAAAAAAATGGCTAAATTTCAAGACTCACGCATCTCTTGGGCGATCCTAGTCTTTGTAAGCGTCGCGCTTGTCGTTATCGCGCACTCGCTCTTTCAAAACTACGCTTATATGCCGCCTTGCGAGCAGTGCGTCTATATACGTTTTGCCTTTTTATGTATGGCACTTGGCGGCGTGATCGCTATGATAAATCCTAAAAATTTACTATTTGCTCTAATTGGCTACGTCTTTGCTTTTTGGGGAGCGGTACAGGGCATAATGTATAGTGTAAAGCTAGCTAAAATTCACGATGCAGTTCATGGTGATGATCCTTTTGGCGTGCAGGGCTGCTCTACTGAGCCGCACTATCCATTTGGTTTGCCGCTTGAAAAGTGGGCACCTGACTGGTTTATGCCAACAGGGGACTGTGGATATGACAGCCCTATGGTGCCTGATGGCGCGGTACTAAGTGATTTGCAAAAGAGTATAGTTGATCTTTATGCCGACGGCTGGTATCTTGTGCCGTCCTCTAAATTTATGTCGATGGCTGATTGTACGCTGCTCGGATTTGGTGTTTGTTTTGTAGTGCTTGCACTTATGCTCGTTTCAAAGCTTTTATCCTTTTTAAAATGAATTTAGTTAGCCCAAATTTGGGCTAACTTAGGATATACTGCACGCATGGGTATTAATTTAAAATCACAAAATATTAAAATCTACGCCATCATCTTGCTTGCTAGCCTTTTTGTAATACTTCTTGGGCTAAATATTTACAGCAATGCCAAAGAGAAAATCATAGAGCTATCTGATAAAAACAATATAGCAGTTAGCAAAAATATCGTAAATAACTTTCAAATTTGGCTTGATGAGCGTATAAATTCACTCATTCGTGCGTCAAAATTTATACAAAATGCAGGCATCGTAGATGACGATGAAAAGATAGCTGGCTTTATAAAGCTCTTTAAACAAAACGCAAAAGAATTTGATCTAATGCAGCTTTTAAGGGATGATGGAGAAATTTTTGTAGATGGAGAAAAAATTTTAGAAGAAGTTATGCCAAAGAGCGAAAGAACAGGGCTTATCTGGTATGTGGAGACAAAAAATACAAATGCCCCAAGCGTAAATTTCATGCAAAAACATAAAATTTTAAAAGGCTCAACTCTAAATTTATGCATTCCAGTCACAAAACAAGCAAAATTTAAAGCAGCACTTTGTGGCGTCGTGCGTATAGAAAATATCTTTAACAGCATTAAAAATTTTAGCCTTGCGCCAAATTCTTACTCATTTTTGGTGACTCATAGCGGTGAAATTTTAACATCGATACCTGATCTTGCTTTAAAAAAAGAGATCGAGGAGAAATTTAAAGAGTTGTTTTTAAAAGATGAAGACATTACAAGCTTAAAAATAGGACAAAATTTAATCCAAGTAGCTGAGATACCAACGATAAATTGGTTCATAGGAGCTGGCACAAATAACGAAGAGGAAATTTCAGCTTTAACAAAAGAAGCTTTAAAAAATGCTCTAAGCTTGCTCTTTGCCTTCGTTGCGCTCACATTTTTGGCAAATATCCTTCATAATTTTATGTATAACAAGATAAAAAAGATACAAGATGAGTATGAAACCTTGCTAACTCATAGAGCTAAAATGAGTGAGGCGGGCGAGCTAATAAGTGGTATCAATCATCAATTCATTCAGCCAGTAAATTCGCTAAAACTAATGCTAAGCTCTTGCATAATGTTAAAAAAAGAAGGTAAATTAAGCGATGAGGAGCTAATAAATTTACTTGAAAAAGGACAAAGCTCGGTCAAACTTCTTTCAAGTACTATTGAAATTTTTAGGAATTTTTATAAAAGCGCTGAAAATGTGAGCGAATTTGAGGTGCAAACAAGCGTTAAAAACCTAATAACTCTCATGCACACAGAGCTAAGTCGTGCAAATGTTAGTGTAAAATTTAGCGGCTTTAACGAACAAAAAGTTCGTCAGATAGAAAACATAATCCAACAAATTTTGCTAATCCTAATACACAACGCAAAAGACTCACTTGTCGAAAGCTACAAAGATGAGCCACTAAAACGTATCATCGATATAAGATTTAGAAGCTTTGAAGATAAATGCTACATCGGAGTTTATGACAATGGGAATGGCGTAAGCGAGCAAATGAGCGAGAAAATTTTTACTTGGCTAAATACCACCAAAAAGCAAGGAAATGGCATAGGGCTTTATTTTGCTAAAAAGCTAGCACAAGAAAAGCTAAATGGTGATGTAAGGCTCGTAAATAACGAAAAGCCAACGGTGTTTGAGCTAAGTTTTGATATAAATTTAAAGGACTAAAATGCAAGAAGTCTTAGAAATTTTAAAAAAGACGTCCGTCTTGGTAGTTGAAGATGATGATATGGCAAGAGAGCTTATTATTAGCGGGCTTAAGCCTTATTGCGAGCAGGTAATCGGTGCTTGCAATGGACAAGATGGCGTGGAGAAATTTAAAAAGCAAGGCTTTGATATTGTGATGAGCGATATTCACATGCCAGTGCTTAATGGCTTTGAGATGATGAATGAGATGAAGCGTACAAAACCGCACCAAAAATTTATCGTCTTTACCTCTTATGATAGTGATGAAAATTTGATAAAAAGCATGGAGGAAGGGGCGATGCTTTTTTTAAAAAAGCCTATTGATATGAAGGATCTTAGAGCAATGCTTATTAGTTTAAGTTTTGAACGAGATGAAAAGCTAGTTTATTTAAGTGATGAGGTGAGTATAAATTTAAAAAGAGAGAAAATTTATAAAAACGGCATTGAAATTTATCTTAGCTTTTTGCAAAATAAGATATTTTGGCTCTTTGCTTATAATCTAAATAAGCTAGTTACTTATGAGATGATAGAAGAATTTGTCTATGAGAGCGATGTTAGCAAGGCGGCTATCCAAAATGTGATACTTCGTCTAAAGCGTGAGCTTGGTGTGAAATTTAAAAATATCAGTGAGAGTGGATATATTTTAATCACAAAATCTGAATGATTTAGAATTATCGCTACCTTGTACCATAGTACAATATACAAAAGTAATTAAATATACTAAAATACCGACAAATAAAAATAAGGAATAAAGATGGCAGCAGTAGCTGGTATAGTTAAAAGTGTTTCATCTGATGTTGTAGCGATAGACCAAAATGATCATGTAAGAGTTTTAGACGTAAATGATAAAGTATATATCGGAGAGGCTATAAAGGGCGAGAGCGAAAGTGCAAGCATTACAATCACTGCAAATGATGGACAAGATATATCAATAAACGGATACGATACTCTTTGGCTAGATAGTAGCGTAGTAAGCGATGATATTGGTGAGTCTAGTATAGATACTGACGCATTGTTTAAAGCACTTCTTGGCAATGATTATGTATCTATTTTAGATCATATAAATGAAAAGGTAGATGATATTCTTAGCGCAACCAATTTAGAGCAAGAAGAGCCAAATGATGAGGCTAGCGTAAATATTAGTTTTAATGAAATAGATCCAAATTTAATAAATGAGCATGGATTAAGAGAAGATGATCTTTTAGCTAAAATGAATGAACATAAAGAGAGCGATAAGCAGATGATAGATCCTAGCTTTGAGCATACAAATCTTAATGCAACTACGATATATATAGATATCGATAACGACTTAAATAAACTTTCATAAATTTGAGCTTTTTGCTCAAATTTCTTCTGTTTTAAAAAACTCAAATTTATCTAATATCCTCTATAATAAGCCAAAAATTTCAAAGGAAAACGATGAAAAAAATTCTAATCATCGCAGGCTCTTGTAATAGCGGCACAGCTGGGCTTCAAGCAGATATAAAAACATGTGCTAGGCTTAATTGTTATAGTGCAACAGCGGTAACTTCTTTGGTCGCTGAGACTACGGATGCTGTAAAGAGTGTAGTTTGCTTAGAGCCTAGTTTTGTCAAAGATCAGCTAAATACGCTTGCGGAAGAATTTAGCTTTGATGCGATAAAAATTGGCATGCTATTTAGTGAAGAGATCATGGAGGTGGTGCGTGAGTTTTTACTAGCTCAAAATACCAAAGTAGTGCTTGATCCAGTTTGCGTCTCAAAAAGCGGACACAAGCTTATAAAAGATAGTGCGGTGACAAAGCTAAAAGAGCTAATGAGCTTAGCTACGGTAACTACTCCAAATTTAGATGAGGCAAATGTGCTTTTTGGTGATGATTATAAAGATTTGCCTTGTGATGTCATCGTAAAAAAACATATAAGCGAAGATAGCAGTATAGACACACTTTATAAAAAAGATGGTTCGCTAAGAAATTTTAAGACCCCACTTGTTAATCCGCTTGTAATGAGTGGAACTGGTTGTAGCTTCTCAACTGCACTTGCTTGCTTTTTAGCAAAGGGCAAGAGCTTAGAGGAGTCTATACAACTTTCAAAAGAGTATATTTGCTCTATCATAAAAGAGAGCATTGATACAAAGCTTGGCAAAAACCGTCTACTTTGGCATGGAGCGAAGTAAAATTTATCCCTCTGATCTTTGCACGGCAGCTGAGTGAGTGATGATGTCGTGCAGATTTAGTTTGTCTTTTCTAAAGAAACAAAGGCAAAGTCCAAGTATGCTAAAGCCAGCAAAGGCAAAGCAAATTTGGCGCAAGATGGTGTGAGAAAAGCTTAGTTTTCTACCGGTTTTTAGGTTTATTAGATAAATTTCTTGTGCTTTGTAGCCCGGAGTTTGTGCTTTTATGCTAAAAAAAAGGCACATTATAAGCGAGATCAGGCTATTTGCACCAAAAATGGCAATTTGGTTATGCAAAAATGCCTCTTTGCCATCAAGCACAAGATATGTTGTCGCATAAAATATTGGCATACCGATGATAAAAAGATCGATGATAAATGCCTTTACCCTAGCCCAAATAGGTGCGATTTTTGCCTTTTGTTTTGCCAAGTCAATTTCCTGTATTTATGAAGATACGGCTAAATTTCTCCCAGTCATATAGATAGACTAGGTTGTCGCTCTCGCCGCTATCATGTGTAACGCAAAGCATAGTAGAGGCACGTGAGACCTTACGCCAGTGATTATAGAGATCAAGTTTTTTGATATCACTTTCTAGTACACCAAAACAGCCTATATATTCATAAATGCTAAGATCAAAAAAGCTCTTATTTTCGGTTCTTAGCAAGCGTTTTTTGCTATTTTCTTGCATTAAACTAGCTCTACACCTTTGCCATTTACTACTTCGCCTATCACGTAGCCATCGCTGCTAGCTAGGACAGCATTGACATTTTCTTTAGGCACAACTAATATCATGCCAACGCCCATGTTAAATGTCCTCATCATCTCGCTATCTTCTACTTTTTGAGCGACGACTTTAAAAATTTCAGGCGTTTTTATAGCACTTTTTTGTACTTTTGCACCAAGCTCAGCAGGAAAGACGCGAGGCAAGTTCTCAACTATACCACCACCGGTGATGTGAGCCATTGCCGTAATCTTATCTTTTAATCTTAAAAAGTCGCTCACATAAATTCTTGTTGGCTCAAGAAGCACGTCGATGAGCTTTTTATCGCCTACTTTTTCATCAAATTTTAGTCCAAGCTCGCTTACCACTTTTCTTGCAAGAGAGAAGCCATTTGAGTGCAGGCCACTGCTAGGAAGCGCGACTAAAACGTCACCAGATTTTACAAATTTGCTCCTATCGATCTCATCAGCCTCAGCGATACCAACGGCGAATCCAGCAAGATCGAAGTCGCCTTTTTCATACATCGATGGCATCTCCGCTGTCTCGCCGCCGATAAGTGCGCATTGCGCCTTTTTGCAGCCATTTGCGATGCTTTTTACCACCTCTTTGGCACTCTCTATCTCAAGCTTTGCAGTCGCGTAGTAATCAAGGAAAAAGAGTGGTGTGGCGAAGTTGCAGATGAGATCATTTACGCACATTGCGACTAGATCCTCGCCCACGCCGTCAAATTTCTTAGCGTCGATAGCTAGGCGAAGCTTTGTGCCAACGCCATCAGTCGCACCTAAAATGGCAGGATTTTTATATCCACTTGGTAGTCTGACCGCTCCTGAAAATGACCCAATGCCGCCTATAACGTTTGGTGTTTGCGTAGATTTTACGAAAGGCTTTATCGCCTCAACAAAGCTATTTCCAGCATCTATATCCACTCCAGCATCTTTATAGCTTATCATCTTTGCCCTTTTTTGTAATTTTTTAAAACTTTAGCCAAAAGTTGCTAAAATTGTCATCAATTTTCAAAAATGGAGCGAGTTTGCAGAAATTTCCAAACGCTTATGTCATTACAGGCTCTATTGCTAGCGGTAAAAGCACGGCTATAAATTTGCTAAAAGAACGAGGCTTTAGCGTGATTGATGCGGACATAATCGCTCATGAGCAGCTTGAAATTTGTAAATGTGAGATAGCGAGAGTTTTTAAAGAGCAAATTTTAGACGAAGTTGGCAAGATCAATCGGCAAAAACTTGGTGCCATTGTTTTTAATGATCCAAAAAAATTAAAAATTTTAGAGCAAATTTTGCATCCAAAGATAAAGGAAGAAATTCTATCTCGCGCTACGAAGCTTGAGTGCTTGGGGCAGGTTTATTTTGTCGATATCCCTTTGTTTTTTGAAAAAGAGGATCGCTACGATGAGTTTAAAAATGTAGCCGTGATCTACGCGCCAAAAGAGCTTTTGCTAAGCCGCCTAATGAGCCGAAACGGTCTAAAATTAGAAGAAGCAAAAGTAAGAGTGGAGCTTCAGATGGATATCGAGCAAAAGCGAAAAAAAGCAAATTTTATCATAGATAATAGTGGTGATAAAGAAAATTTAGAGCAAGAACTAGAGAAATTTCTAAGGCAAATTTGTGGCTGAGTTTATATAAATTTGGCAAAAAGTAGAGCAATTTTAAAGGAAAAATAATGCAAGTGTCAAAGTACAACGCTAGTGGCAATGATTTTGTCATATTTCATACATTTTTGAGCAAAGATAGAAGCGAGCTAGCAAGGCAAATTTGCAGCAGAACGAACGGTGTGGGAGCTGATGGGCTCATCGTGCTTTTGCCTTACGAAAAGGGCGTGAAATGGGAGTTTTACAACAGCGACGGAAGCTACGCGGCGATGTGTGGCAACGGCTCGAGAGCGGCTGCTAGATATGCTTATCTAAACAGCCTTGTTAGTTCAAGCGAATTTGCTCTGCTAACTGGTAGCGGCGAGGTGATGGCAAGCGTAAAATATGAGTGCGTCGAGGTCGTGCTAACAAGTCCAAAAATTTTAAGCGAACCGCTAAATGAAAACGGCAAAACTTGGTATTTTTACGATACTGGCGTGCCTCACCTTGTAAATTTCACACAAAATTTAGATGAATTTGACGTCAAAGAGTGCAGAGCACTTCGTCAAAAATACAATGCAAATGTAAATTTGGCCAAATTTGATGGCGGAGTTTTAAAGGTGAGAACCTACGAAAGGGGCGTAGAGGACGAGACGCTAGCTTGTGGCACTGGCATGGCGGCTTGCTTTTACGGCGCTACATTAAATTTAAACGTAGCGCAATGCCTAAAAGTCTATCCAAAAAGTGGCGAGGAGCTTGGACTTAGACTAGAAAGCGGCAAAATTTTATTTAGTGGAGCGGTGAAACACTGCTTTGATACGAGTATTGAAATTTAGCTATTTAGAGCGAGTTTTATACTTACTCTTGGCTAGTAATGGTAAGCAAATTTTTCAAATTTATATTACTAAATTTGAACCTAGCTGATGAATTAAAATTTTATAGTGGTATTAATTTAAAATTTGAATACAAAATAACTAAGTTAAAAACTCGAAAAATAAATTTTAATAAAAATTTGATAGTAATTTAAAAAAAAGAAGATCTCCGCCGAAGCGGAGAAAAGGTGTTATTTCAAAGCATCTTTTGCTTGTTTTGCAAGTGCCGCAAATGCCTTCGCGTCATTCATAGCTAGATCAGCTAAAATTTTTCTATCAAGTTCGATCTTAGCTTTGTTTAAGCCGTTGATAAATCTTGAATAGCTAATGTCGTTTAGTCTGCAAGCTGCATTGATACGAACGATCCATAAACGTCTGAAATCACGTTTTTTCTGGCGTCTGTCGCGGTATGCATAAACTAAACTTCTCTCTAGTTGCTCTTTAGCTTTTCTAAAGTGTTTATGTCTAGCACTGAAAAAGCCACGTGCTAGCTTTAAAACTTTCTTATGGCGTCTTCTTCTAACTACGCCTGTTTTTACTCTTGCCATATTTATCCTTTTACAAATTGGCGCTCACGAAGTGAGTCTTGCCCCTAAATTTGGGGGAGTTTGAATGACTTTTTGTCAAAAACTTAAAACTACGCTGCTTTATACGCCGAGCATTTTGCGAACGGCTGAGACGTTTGTGCTATCCACATAGTGTGGGCCACGAAGGTCTCTCATGCGCTTACTAGGTTTTTTTGTTAAGATATGGCTTCTAAAAGCAGAGCCTCTTTTTATCTTATTTTTACCTACTTTAAAGCGCTTAGCAGCACCGCGAACGGTTTTCATCTTTGGCATGCTAATCCTTTTTGAAATTTTATACGCAATCGCGTAAGTTTTGGATTATAGCGAAAAATCCTTTAGAAAATTTAAATTTCACTTAGACAAAATTTGCAATAAATTTACATTTAACTTAAAAGAATTTTAAAATTTATAATTAAATTATTAAAAATTGCATATAATCACATGAAGAAATTTTATTTCACTAAAGGAGTAAAGAATGAAAGGCAAAATTCTTGCATCAATTGTTGCTATGAGTGCGATTTTAGGCACAAGTAGCTTGGCATGCACTACCATTTTAGTAGGAGATAAAGCTTCAAACGACGGCTCCATGCTGGTTGCCAGGAGTGCAGATAGTAAGGCTGTAAAGGCACAAGTCTTTTTGATCCATCCGGCCACAAAAAATCAAACTGGCATGCACAGCTCAAAGGCACATGATGGCGCAAATGACTTTACATATCCGCTTCCAAAAGATGGTATGAGATACACAACCATCGCAAACTCTCACACAAAACTTCACGGAGCGGTCGGCTACAATGAAGCTGGCGTTGGACTAAGCGGCACTGAGACCATCTACGCAAAAGACGAGCTTTTAAAGATCGACCCATATAACGAAGAGAGTGGCATCACAGAAGATGACATCCCAGACGTGCTTTTGCCACGTATGAAGAGTGCAAAAGATGGCGTTAAGCTTCTTGGTGAGATAGTGGAGACAAAAGGCGCTGGCGAGGGCTTTGGCGTGGTATTTATCGATGCAAACGAGCTTTGGTACTTTGAAACAGGCACAGGTCACAAGTGGATCGCTACAAAGATCGCTCCAGATGAGTATTTCGTCACTGCAAACCAAGGCAGACTTCACGCTTACAAAGAGAATGATCCAAATTTCATGGGAGCAAAAGATGTCATCAAATTTGCGATCGATAACAAGACTTATGACCCTGCAAAAGACGGAGAATTTAACTTTACAAAAGCCTATACAAGGGACGATGAGAGAGATGTGACTTACAACTACCCACGTGTTTGCTGGGTGCAAAGCATGTTTAACCCAAGCCTAAAACAAGACTTCGCCGATGGTCAGAAATTTCCAGTATTTTTAAAACCAGAGAAAAAACTAAGTGTTGAAGATCTAAAAGCTGCGATGAGAGCCCACTACAACGGCACCCCGTTTGATAACTACGCTAGCAAAGACGAAGATAAGAAAAACGTATACCGTGCTATAAGTGTCTTTAGAACATACGAGTCTCACGTCATGCAGGTGCGCCCATGGCTACCAAAAGAGATCGGCCGTGTGACCTACGTCGCTCTTGGCATGGCTGATCTTAGCGTTTATTTGCCGTATTACGAGGGGCTTGATGGCTTTATAAAAGGCTACTCTGATGGCTCATACGACGCTGATGATACTTCGATTTACTGGGTTTATAGAAAGCTTCAAACCCTTGTTATGACTGACTATGAGAAGTATTCGCCAGTGGTTAAAGAGGCCTACGCTAAATTTGAAAAAGAGTTGGCTGTAAAACAGGCTAAATTTGAAGATGAGTATGTCAAACTTTATAAAAAAGATAAGAAAAAAGCGGACAAACTCCTAAATGAATTTAGCAAAAAAACAATGCAAGAGGCCAAGGATTTAACTCAGGAGCTTACAAATAAGGTCTTTACTATGCTTACGGCTGATATGGACGCTAAGCTAAAATCTTTAAATAAAGGCAAAAAAGATTAAAAACTCTGGGCGTGAAATTTAGTAGCGCCCAAATTTAAACAAAAATTTGGCAAAGAGCGTTTATAATGCGGCAAAAATTCACTACAAAGGAAAAACGCTGATGCCTTGTCCCATGCATAAAGCTCGTTAATCTCGGCAAAAAACATATCAGCGATTTTCAAAAAACACGCAAATTTTTAAACAATTTCACATTTTTTTACATTGAAATAAATCCATTTTTGCTAGCAGGTCCGTTGCATTGTAACTGCATTTTTAATAGCAAAGCTAAGCAGTGTTTGAAATTTGGCAAGGATCTTTTTAGCAGGGTTTTTTATAAATTTTACTTTAGTCTAAGAAGAAGCGGGTGTCATCCACCTCGTTTTGGGTAAGCCAGACTTGTGCGCAGCGCAACAACATCGAATGTGCTGGGGTTTTGGGTTGTAGGGATAAGGGGGCAGTTTCGTAATTCTAACCCTTTGTACCTGCATAAAAATATTCAAAGTTGCTGTGCTTTGCACAGATTTAATTTAAAATAGAAATTTAAAAAGGATAAAAATGATAAAAAGTTATGTTTTAGGTTTTCCAAGAATCGGAGAAAAAAGAGAGTTAAAGCGTGCGTTAGAGGGCTTTTGGGCTGGTAAAGAGGGCTTTAGTGAAGAGAATTTGCAAGAGACTGCAAAGACGCTTCGCCAAAGACACTGGAAATATCAACAAGACGCTGGCATTTCGGCCATTAGCGTTAATGATTTTTCATTTTACGACCTAATGCTCGATAACATCATCGCTTTTGGCGCTACGCCTCCAAGATTTGCAAATTTAAGCGGCTTGGAGCAATATTTTGCTTGCTCAAGAGGCAACAAAAGTGGCGTTGCTATGGAGATGACAAAGTGGTTTAACACAAACTACCACTACATCGTGCCAGAGCTTAGTAGCGAGAGTAAATTCAGCCTAAAAGCGGACAAAATTTTAAATGAATACAAAGAGGCGAAGGCTAACGGCGTAAAAGGCAAGGTAAATTTGATCGGCCCTATCACATTCTTGGCTCTTTCAAAGACGACTGATGGCAGCTGCCCATTTAAGCACCTTGACGCGCTTGTAGGCGAGTATAAAAAGCTACTTGAGCAAATTTCTAAGCTTGATGATGAAATTTTAGTGCAGTTTGACGAGCCGATCTTTGTAACTGACAAAAATGAAAGCGACCTTTTGCCACTTATCACAAAGGTTTATAACGAGCTAACAGGCGTTGCAAACAACATCAAGATCGTGTTTGCGACATATTTTGAGCATGCTATAAAGGCAGTTAGCGAAGTGGCTAAAACTAAAATTTATGGCATCGCGCTTGACTTCATCCACGGCAAGAGAAATTTCGAAGCACTTGAGACTATCAAAAATAGCCATTTGACGCTATTTGCTGGCGTGATCGATGGCAGAAATATCTGGAAAAGCAACATCGACGAGAAAGTAAAACTTGTAGGTGAAATTTCAGAGAAAATAGGCGGCAAAGACTTTTACATCGGCACTTCATGCTCACTTCTTCACGTGCCATACACTCTAAAATATGAAGAAAATTTAAACCCAGAGATTAAAAGCTGGCTAAGCTTCGCGGTTGAGAAGCTTGATGAGATCAAGATCATCACAAAACTAGCAAATGGCGAGAAGCTAAATGATGCTGAGGCAAAAATTTATGAAGAAAATAAAAATGCCGTTAAAACTCGCGCCACTTCAAAGCTCATCCACTCTGAAAGTGTTCAAAACCGCATTAAAAATTTAAGCAAATTTGAGCGTGATGAGAAATTTGAAGATCGCATCAAAATTCAACGCGAAACACTAAAATACGGTATCTTACCAACAACAACGATAGGCAGCTTCCCTCAAACGGTTGATCTTCGCGTACTTCGCCAAAATTTTAAAAAAGGCGAGATCGACGCAGCCGCTTATGAAGCTGGCATCAAAAAATACATCGATCACTGCGTGAAATTCCAAGAAGATATCGGCCTAGACGTGCTAGTACATGGCGAGCCAGAGAGAAACGACATGGTTGAGTACTTTGGTGAGCAGATCAGTGGATACGCATTTAGCCAAAATGGCTGGGTACAAAGCTACGGCAGCCGCTGCGTCAAGCCACCACTTCTCTTTGGTGACGTAAGCCGCCCAGAGCCGATGACTGTTAAGTGGATGAAATACGCTCAAAGCATCACAAAACACGTAATGAAGGGCATGCTAACAGGTCCTGTGACTATGCTAAACTGGAGCTTTGTGCGTGATGATCTGCCAAGAAGCGAGGTAGCAAAACAGCTCGCACTTTGTATCTATGACGAGATCGCAGACCTTCAAAACGCAGGCATCAGAGTGATCCAAGTCGATGAGGCAGCGTTTAAAGAGGGCTATCCGCTAAGAGCTGAAAATATCCCAGCTTATGAGAAATTTGCGGTTGATTGCTTCAAGCTTTCAGTAAGCTCGGCTGAAGCAAAAACTCAGATCCACACGCATATGTGCTACTCTGAATTTAATGATATCATCAAGACCATTGAGGCAATGGACGCTGATGTTATCAGTATCGAAACTGCAAGAAGTGGCAACGAACTACTTAAAATTTTCAAAGCCGTTGGCTACAAACAAGAGGTCGGACCTGGCGTTTACGACATCCACAGCCCGCGCGTGCCAAGTGTCGAGGAGATCGTCGCTCAGATCAAAGCTCTGCTTGAAGTCTTGCCAAAAGAGCAGCTCTGGATCAACCCAGACTGCGGCCTAAAAACTAGAAAATGGGAAGAGGTCGAGCCAAGCCTAAAAAATATGGTCGAAGCTGTCAAGATCGTAAGAGGTCTATAATGCAAATTTAGCGTCTAGCAAGCCTAGGCGCTAAACTCCGTTTAAATTTCAAAAAAGTTAGAAAATGTTAAAAGATAAGATCATAAACAATGAAAGTGGCATAGTGCTTTATGGCTTAACGCCTCCAAAGGCTGAATTTGACGAGGTGAAGCTTAAAGAGATCGCTGTAAAATGGGACAAGAGGATTACAGATGTGCAGGCTGATGGCTTGGTGCTTTACGAGATCCAAGATGAAAGTAGCCGCATAAAAAGCGAGCGAACTTTTGAATTTAGCGATACATTAAGCCCTGAAATTTACTACTCAAAATACCTAAATTTAAAGACACCAAGCATCTTTTATAGGGTCGCGAACAAATATAATGAGAGTGAATTTAGAGCAAATTTAGCCAAAAGTAGTAGCGATATAAATGTCTTTGTTGGCGTTGCTTCTGGCAAGGTAGAGCCTAAAATGAGCCTAGAGCGTGCTTATGAGATCGCTAGAGATGAGTTTAAAGAGCTTGTAGTGGGCGGTGTTTGCATAGCTGAGAGGCATGCTAAAAAGGGCGATGAAGAGCAAAGGATGAATCAAAAGGCCAAAATGGGAGCAAAATTTTTCATCTCGCAGGCGGTTTTTGATATAAATTTGGCTAAAAATTTACTAACAAGCGTGGCAAGAAGTGGGTTAAATTTGCCTATTATTTTGACATTTACCACTTGTGGCACGCCAAAAACGCTAGAGTTTATCAAGTGGCTTGGAATAAGCGTTGATGAAAAGAGCGAGAAAAGGATGCTTGAGAGTGATGATTTTTTAGCCACGGCATCGCAAATTTGCCTTGAAAATTTTGCAGAGCTTTATGAATTTGCTAAAAAGCTTGGCATAAATATCGGTGCCAATGTTGAAAGTGTAATGGCAAAAAGAGCTGAGATAGAAGCGAGCTTGGAGCTAACGCATAAGATGAGAGAGGTGTTTTGATAGTTTAAAAGCTATCAAAACTTATATTTTAGATGATTTTAGTAAGTTCTTAGTCTTTTTTAGCTTTAATTATATAAGATTTTTAAGCTCATTTTAAAGTAGATAAAATTTATGACAAATATATTATTATGTGGTGGTTCTGGTACGAGGTTGTGGCCTATTAGCAGGACTTTAATGCCAAAACAATTTATTAAATTATTTGACGATAGGTCACTTTTTCAGCTAACTGCACTACGAAATAGTGAAATTTGTGACAATACATTTGTGATTACAAATATCGATCACTACTACTTGGCGATGGATCAGATAGAAAATTTAAATATTACAAATTTTAAATATCTGCTCGAGCCAGTTGGTAGAAATACTGCACCAGCGATCACACTAGCTTGCCTTGCACTTGATCCAAATGAGATTGTTTTAGTAGCGCCATCGGATCATTTGATAAAGGACATTAAAGCATACCTCACAAGCGTAAAAGCTGCAAAAGAGCTGGCAGAGCAAAATTTCTTAGTTACTTTTGGCATAAAGCCAAGGTCACCTGAGACGGGATTTGGATATATAGAGAGCTATAATGGTGATGTAAAGGCTTTTTATGAAAAGCCAGACTATGAAAGAGCGGTGAAATTTCTAAAAGATCAAAATTTCTACTGGAATTCAGGTATGTTTGTCTTTAAGGCAGGCGTTTTCTTGGATCAGATGAAAATTTTTGCTCCTGAGATATTTGAAGCATGCAAAGTAGCTTTTGACAACGCAAAAAAAGATGAATTTGATATTAAAATAGACACTACCGATATGCAAAATATCCCACAAGATAGCATAGATTATGCTGTGATGGAAAAGTCAGATATCGTAAAAATGGTAGCTTTAGATGCATCTTGGAGTGATCTTGGAAGTTTTGATAGTTTGGATGAGCAGCTACAAAAAGATATCAATGGTAATACAATAAATAGCGATCTTTTGCAGATAAATTCTCACAACAATCTAGTTTTATCTAGTGGCAAAAAAATAGCCTTAATAGATGTCGATGATCTAACTGTTGTTGATACAAAAGATGCTCTTTTAATATCTAAAAAATCATCTAGCCAAAAAGTAAAAAATGTGGTGGAAATTTTAAAAGAGGAGGGCTCTGAGCTTTGTAATGCCCATGTTACGACAAATAGGCCTTGGGGAAACTATACTGTCCTTGAAAATCAAGATGGTTATAAGATAAAGATAATAGAGGTAAAACCTGGCAAAAGACTATCTTTGCAAAAGCATTTTCATAGAAATGAGCATTGGATAGTGCTATCAGGAAGTGCCACTGTGACGATCGGTGAGACAACTAGACTCGTTTGTCCTAATGAGTCTATCTATATAAAAATGGGTGAAGTTCATAGACTATCTAATGAAGGAAAAATTCCTGTGGTTTTAATAGAAGCTCAGGTCGGTGAATATACAGGTGAAGATGATATAATTCGCCTAGATGATGATTTTAAAAGGTGATTTATGGATAAAAAAGTAGCATTAATAACTGGTATAACTGGTCAAGATGGATCGTATTTAGCGGAATTTTTACTAAAAAAGGGCTATGTAGTCCATGGTGTAAAAAGGCGAACGAGTCTTTTTAATACAGATAGGATAGATCATCTTTACCAAGATCCACACGTTGATAATAGAAATTTTTTCTTACATTATGGTGATATGACGGACTCTATGAATTTAACAAGGATCATCCAAGAAGTACAGCCGGATGAAATTTATAACCTAGCTGCCATGAGCCACGTGCATGTAAGCTTTGAAACTCCAGAATATGTCGCAAATGCTGATGGCACAGGCACTCTTAGACTACTTGAAGCTATAAGGATACTAGGGCTTGAGAAAAAAACTAAAATTTATCAGGCATCTACCTCTGAGCTCTACGGAAAAGTACAAGAGACACCGCAAAGTGAGACTACACCATTTTATCCAAGAAGCCCTTATGCAGTCGCAAAGATGTATGCATACTGGATAACGGTTAATTATAGAGAGGCTTATGGTATTTTTGCTTGTAATGGCATATTATTTAATCACGAATCACCAGTTAGAGGTGAGACATTTGTAACTAGAAAGATCACAAGGGCAGCTAGTAAGATAGCGCTTGGGCTTCAAGACAAGCTTTACCTTGGAAATTTAGACGCCAAAAGAGACTGGGGTCATGCAAAAGATTATGTAAAGATGATGTGGATGATACTACAAGCCCCAGAGCCAGAAGACTGGGTGATAGCAACTGGACAAACAACAGCAGTTAGAGATTTTGTAAAATTTGCATTTGCTTATGCTGGCATAAATTTGAGATTTGAAGGGGTTGGCGTAGATGAGGTAGGAGTCGTTGACTCACTAAATTTTGAAAAAGCAAAAGAATTAAATTTAGATATATCACATTTAAGTATCGGACAAACTGTGGTTTGCGTAGATCCAAGATATTTTAGACCAACGGAGGTTGATTTGCTACTTGGAGATCCGAGTAAAGCAGAGAAAAAACTAGGCTGGAAGAGGGAATTTAATCTTCAAGATCTAGTAAATGATATGATGAAATCGGACTTAAAGCTCATGACAAAAGATGTCTATCTAAAAGATGGCGGATATGAGATAATGAGCTATTTTGAGTAAAAAATGGATAAAAATAGCAAAATTTATGTAGCAGGACACAAGGGTCTAGTAGGCTCTGCTATAGTGAAAAATTTAAAATCAAAGGGCTATGAAAATATAATCACAAGAACTCATAGCGAGCTTGAACTTATAGATCAAAAGGCAGTTTGTGAGTTTTTTGAAAAAGAAAAGCCTGAGTACGTGGTGCTAGCTGCTGCAAAGGTCGGTGGAATAGTGGCCAATAGCACTTATAGGGCTGATTTTATATATGAAAATTTACAAATTCAAAATAATGTGATCCACCAAAGCTATGTACATAAGGTAAAAAAACTATTATTTCTGGGAAGTACTTGTATATATCCTAAAAATGCTCCACAACCAATGAGTGAAGATGCACTTTTGACATCTCCACTTGAATACACAAATGAGCCATATGCGATCGCTAAAATAGCCGGGATGAAGATGTGTGAGAGCTATAATCTGCAGTACAGTACAAATTTTATATCTGTTATGCCTACAAATTTATATGGTCCAAATGATAACTTTGATCTAGAAACCTCACATGTGTTGCCGGCGCTTATAAGAAAGATACACCTAGCAAAACTTTTAAGCGAAGAAAAATTTGATGCAGTGATAAAAGATCTAAAAGTAAAAGATCTAAATGAAGCTATGGCTTATCTTAGTAAATTTGGTATTTCAAAAGACAGAGTAGAAATTTGGGGCACAGGAGAGCCTAGACGAGAGTTTCTATATTCAGAAGATATGGCTGATGCTTGCGTATTTTTGCTAGAAAATAGAGACTTTAAAGATACTCATGACAAAAATAGCAAAGAGATAAGAAATACGCATATAAATATAGGAACTGGCAAAGATATCTCTATAAAAGAGCTAGCAAATTTGGTTAAAAATATAATTTGCTTTAAAGGCGAGCTATATTTTAATGATAGTAAGCCTGATGGCACGATGCTAAAACTAACAGACCCTTCTAAGCTCCACTTTCTTGGCTGGAAGCATAAAGTAGAGCTTGAAGATGGAATAAAGGCGCTTTATGAGTGGTATTTGGAAATAAATGATAGATAAAATAATATCATTAAAAAATCATCAAGGCTTTATGAAGTATTTTAAAAATACATCATGGCTTTTTTTTGAAAAAATACTCCGTATTTTTGTTGGGCTTTTTATAGGGATTTGGGTGGCTAGATACTTGGGTCCTGAGAGGTTTGGACTTTTTTCATATGCTCAAAGCTTTGTAGGGCTTTTTGTTGCCATTGCTACGCTCGGACTTGATGGTATAGTAGTAAGGGAGCTAGTAAAGGATGAAAGTAGAACAAATGAGCTAATAGGTACTGCTTTTTACCTTAAGCTCATCGGTGCTATTTTGACGCTATTAGTTTTGGTAATTGCTACCCAGTTTACTTCAAATGATAGGTATACAAATTTATTAGTATTTATCATAGCTAGCGCTACTATATTTCAATCATTTAATGTAGTAGATATGTATTTTCAATCAAAAGTTTTATCAAAATATGTAGTATTTTCTAATATCATCTCTCTTTTTATAAGTAGTATAGTAAAGATTACACTCATTTTAATTAACGCTCCACTTGTAGCTTTTGCATGGGCTATCCTATTTGATAGTATAGTTTTGGCTTTAGGATTTATTTATTTTTTCTTGAAATATTCAATTTCTGAGATTAAAAAAATAAAATTTAATAAAACCATCGCTATATCTCTTCTAAAAGATAGCTGGCCACTTATCCTAAGTGGGGTTGTAATATCTATATATATGAAAATAGATCAGGTTATGATTCAAGATATTTTAGGAAGTGAAGCTGTTGGACAATATGCTGCGGCAACTAGATTAAGTGAAATTTGGTACTTTATACCCACTATTCTTGTTTCTAGTTTATTTCCCGCTATAGTAAACGCAAGAAAGCAGAGTGAAGAGTTATACTATAGTAGGCTTCAAAAGCTTTTTGATCTTGTGGTATGGATAGCTATTATAATAGCACTACCAATGACTTTTTTATCTGATATGATAGTGGATATACTTTATGGCAAACAATATAGTCAATCAGCAAGTGTATTGATGATACATATTTGGGCTTTTTTACCAGTTTGTTTCGGTGTTGTTTTAGGGCAATTTTATATAGTAGAGAATTTAAATTTTGATAACTTAATAAGAAATTTGATAGGAGTTTTTTTAAATGTAATTCTTAATTGCGTTTTTATTTGTAATTATGGAATTAAGGGCGCTGCGTATGCTTCTTTAATTTCATTTATTTATATATCCATGATTCATGCGCTAATAAGAAAACATTCTAGAAGGAATTTTAAATGTATGATAAAGTCGTTAATGTTTTTAAAAATAAATTAAGATATGTAATAAGAAAAATAAACGATATAAGGCTTTTAATCGCTCAAGTTGTATTAAACAAGGATATTATTCCTACTTCAATATATATAGAGCCAACAAATATCTGTAATGCAAATTGTATTTTTTGTGCATATCAATTTTATAAAGCACCAAAGAAAGTAATGGATTTGGATATGTTGGAAGTAATTTTAATCGAAGCTAAAAAACTTCAGATAAAAAGGTTAGATTTAACGCCATTTGCTGGTGATATACTTACAGATAAGAATATATTAGATAAAATTGAATTAATAAAAAAGTATAATTTTGAATCCGTTTGTACATATACAAATCTATTAAATTTGCATAAAATAGATGTTGATAGATTACTATTATCTGGTCTAACAGAAATTTATATTTCCGCTTCACCTTTAGATAAAGATTTGCATAAAAAGATTTTTAGAAATAATAAATATAATTATTTTTTAGACAATTTGGTACTAATATTAGACAAATTTAATAATAATCAACATAAGACTGTTAAAAAGATAAATATAGAGTTTAGATCAAATATTCCTTTGAAGCAATGTTTGGAGTTGCCCGATTATTTAAATAAGGTTAAAAATTTAATTAATAAGGATATTACCGTTGGTTCAATGCAAGTGTTTGATAGTTGGATGGGAGCAATAGACCAAAATGACCTTTTAGAAGGTATGTATATAGCTAAACAAAATGGGATTAAAAGAATACCTTGTAGTAGGTTAAATAATATTCAAATACTGTCCAATGGTGATATAAGGGTATGTGGATGCAGATTTAATAATCAAGCCAAAGAAGATATATTTTTATTAGGAAATATAAAAGACATATCTATATATAAAGCATATAATTCGGAAAAAGTAAGAAATATAAAGAAAAAATTTATAATAGGTGATCCGCCCATAGAATGCCAAAAATGCTCATGGTATTCATAAATATAAAAAGGATTAAAAATGCTAAAAAAAAATATTATAAAATTTTTACCAAAAGCAGTAAAAGAAAAAATTATTGAGTTTAGAAATAATAATTTAGACGGGTATGCTATAAAGTCATATTCTCAAGAGGGTGAAGATATGATTTTGAAAAGGTTGTTCGGAGGACAGAAATTTGGTTTTTATGTAGATGTAGGCGCCCATCATCCCAAGCGTTTTTCAAATACATATTATTTTTATAAAAAAGGATGGAGTGGTATTAATATAGATGCCATGCCAGGGAGTATGATTGCTTTTGATAAATTTCGTCCAAGAGATATAAATATAGAAAAGCCAATATCTGACAAAAAACAAATTTTAACCTACTACGCCTTTAATGAACCTGCTTTAAATACTTTTTCAAAGGAGCTAGCAGTAGAGTATGAAAAGGAAAATTATTTTATAAAATTTACAAGAGATATTGAAACTACAACACTTGAGGATATTCTTGATAGAAATTTACCAAGAAACCAGGATATAGATTTTTTATCAGTAGACGTTGAAGGGCTGGATCTTATGGTCTTAAGATCAAATAACTTTGAAAAATACAAACCAAAAATAGTTTTGATAGAAATTCTAGGAAATAGCTTTAGTGAAATTGAAAACAATAAAATAGCTGATTATTTAAGGCAATATGGCTATTCTATCTTTGCAAAGACTGTTAATACTGTATTTTTTGTAAACAATAGTTTTAAAAAAGATAAGCTTTTATAGACTTGTAGTTTAATATTTGTATTGGTTTATAAGATAATTATATGAAGGATCTGTAAAAGTATATGTGTGGAATATTAGGAACGATACCATCTTCAAATGAAACTAAATTTAAAAGTGCGTTAAATAGATTAGAGCATAGGGGTCCTGATGGTTTTGGGATAGAAACAATTGAAAATAGTATTACATTGGGACATAGAAGACTGGCTATTGTGGATTTGTCAGATGGCGCTCATCAGCCAATGTATGATAAAACAAAAAGATACTGTGTAATTTTTAATGGTGAGATATATAATTTTTTGGAAATTAAGAAAGAGTTAGAAGCAAAAGGGCATGCATTTTGTTCATCATCGGATACAGAAGTTTTGCTTTATTCTTATATAGAGTGGGGTGAAGAGTGTGTCTTAAAATTTAATGGAATGTGGGCTTTTGCTATATGGGATAATCAAAAAAAAGAGCTTTTTTTATCCAGAGATAGATTTGGTAAAAAACCACTTTTTTATGCCTCAACTGATGGTAAATTTATATTTGCCTCAGAAATGAAGGCCATCTATCCATTTTTAAAAGAAATAAGACCATCACAAGATTTTCACTGGATGAAAGATAATATTTTTTCATATGAAGCAACTGAAAAATGTTTGATAGATGGAATTAAAAGATTTCCGTTTGGACATAATGGAATTTATAAAAATGGAAATTTAAAAATAAAAAGATATTGGAACACGCTTGATAATATTGTGGAGCCACCAAAAACATATGATGCTCAAGTAGAGCGATTTAGGGAATTGTTTTTAGACGCTTGTAAGATTAGGATGAGAGCAGATGTATCCATAGGAACAGCCCTTAGTGGAGGGCTTGATAGTAGTGCAACTATTTCAGCTATGGCTCATCTATCAAAATCTTATGTTGATTATGGCAAGAATGACTGGCAACATGCTTTTGTTGCATCTTTTCCAGGTACTCCACTTGATGAATCACATTTTGCAAAAATAGTTGTTGATCATATAGGAATTGAAGCTACCTATATAAACATTGAGCCTCTTAAGTATTGGGATAACCTAGAAAAATATTTTTATATGTTTGAGGATTTATATATAACTAGCCCGATACCAATGATGGCTACATATGGAGCTGTAAAAAAACATGGAACGACAGTGACATTAGATGGGCATGGAGCAGATGAGCTTTTTAGTGGCTATGGACATTTAGTTGAAGCCTTATGGAATAGTAAATTTTCGATAAAAAATAGTATTGACATACTTAATACCTATCAAGAGACATTGGGTAATGGAACACAGTTTGATAGGAATAGTAATTTTAATATATATGTTAAATTTATGATAAAGAAAATAGCAAAAATAATTTTTGGAAAAGAAATTAGGTCAAAAGATGCCAACCATAAAAATTTTAAAAAACTTGATAGCTTTTCTCAGCAACTATATATAATTTTTCATGAAACAATATTGCCAACCTTGCTTAGGAATTATGATAGGTATTCTATGACAAATAGCGTAGAGATAAGGATGCCTTTTATGGATCACAGGATCGTCTCTTTTGTAACCTCTTTGCCGTATTCTAGTAAATTTGGAAATGGCTATACAAAAAAGCTCATAAGAGATGCCATAGATCCTTATATGCCAAAAGAGATAACATGGAGAAAGTCTAAGATTGGATTTAACTCTCCAATAGTTGATTGGATGCAGGGTGATTTAAAGGAATGGTTTTTGGATACGGTTCACGAAAAAGGCTTTATGGAATCTAGCTTGATAGACAATCCATCTGATCTTCAAAGTCAAATTTTGAGTATCGTAAATAAAAATACAAATAGCTATGTGTTGGCTGAAAATTCTTGGAAGAATTTAACACCATATATTTGGGAAAAAGCAATTAAAAAATTTGGAGCCGGCAATAATGCAACAAATTGATATAAAATCGTATAATTTAGCACCAATAGTGCTATTTGTCTATAATAGATTAGATCATACAAAGCAGACTATAGAAGCTTTGCAAAAAAATGAAATTTCAAACAAAAGTGATCTTTTTATATATTCTGATGCGGCTAAAAACGAAGGGTCAAAACAAAAAGTAGCAGAGGTAAGAGAATATATAAAAAGTATAAATGGATTTAAAAATATTACAATCATTGAAAGAGAAAAAAACTATGGTCTTGCAAATAGTATCATAGACGGTGTTACAAAAATTGTAAATGAATATGGCAAAATAATTGTTCTTGAGGATGACTTAATAACAAGTCCGAATTTTTTAAAGTTTATGAACGAGGCGTTGGAAATTTATAAAAATGAGGACAAAGTATACAGTGTTACTGGATATTCTTTTACTGATAATATATCGGATATCGAAAGTAGCTATTTTTTGAAACTTACTAGCTCTTGGAGCTGGGGTACTTGGGCGGATAGATGGCAACAATTTAAACGAGATAAAAAAGATCTGGAGCAAATTATCAGTAGCTCAATACAAGAAAAAAATATTTTTAACTTTGATGATTCTTATGATTATATCAGTATGGCTAAGATGCAGGTCTATGGGAAAATAGATTCGTGGGCGATTTATTGGTATCTATGTTTATTTAAACAACAAGGACTTACATTATATCCTGCTAAGAAGTTGGTGAAAAATATTGGGTTTGATGGAAGTGGAACTCATTGCTCTTTCTCAGAACATGAGGACGAACTAGTAAATTTTTATCCTAGTTTTACAAAAGATATTGTTGAAAAAACAATAAATAGAAATATAGTGTCTAGTATATTAAGAGAAAAAAATAAAACAACCATAAAAAGAAAAATAATAAATAAACTAAAAAAACATTTATCTCAAAAGCAAAAACAGATTTTATTAATACTATTTTCGAAGGCACAATTGCTCTTTCATAAAAAAGATATAGGCAAAAATACATATATTGATAAAACGGTTAATGTATTTGGATGGGAGAGTGTTAGTATTGGTTCAAATACCCTCATAGGAGAGTGGTCGTGGCTAAATGTAAATGGACGAATTAAGAATTTTAAACATATTAAAATAGGCGATTATTGTTATTTAGGACGGAGAAATCTTTTAAGTTCAAGTAAGGAGCTTATTATTAGTGATTATGTAATGACTAATAATGACTGTAAATTTCTTGGAAGTAATCATATATACAAGGATCCAATGGAGCCATATATAGCAACCGGAACAACAAATGACGATACATTAAAAATAGGGGCCAATGTTTGGATAGGTGCTGGCGTGATAGTCCTTGGAGCAGTTAGTGTAGGCCATGGCTCTATCATAGGTGCCGGAAGTATTGTTACAAAAGATATTCCGCCATTTAGCATTGCTGTTGGTAATCCTTGTAGGGCAATAAAAAGATTCGATTTTAAAACAAACCAATGGAGAAGAGTAGAAAATTTTGATATAAATTTAGAGAAACTTATGCCAAGCGAAGAAGAATATTTAAAAATATTACAAAAGAATAGGCCAAATATTAATATGCCTATAATGGCGGCTACTTCTAGATATGGGGATTTGATTTGAATTGTAAAATATGTAATGGTCCTACTAAGAAATTTGATAACGGCTTTATTTTAAATAAATATTATATTGACTACTTTCAATGTGAGAAGTGTGGTTTTGTGCAAACAGAGAGCCCATACTGGCTTAAAGAGTCTTATAGTGATGCTATTAGTGTATCTGATACTGGAGTTATGTCAAGAAATATTATTTTTTCCAAACTAGCTACTATTATGATGTCTTTGTGTGTAAATACAAAACGTGATTTTTTGGATTATGGCGGAGGATATGGCATTTTTACACGGATAATGCGTGATAATGGCTTTAATTTTTATTGGTATGATAAGTATGCTATAAATTTAGTTGCCAGAGGATTTGAAGGCAGCATATCTGAGAAAAAGTATGAAGCTATAACTTCTTTTGAAAATTTTGAACATTTTGAAAATCCGATAGAAGAAATAGAAAAAATATTTAGCTTAACAGATTTTGTACTCTTCTCAACAGAACTAATAACGGTACCTGCACCATCCACTAATAACTGGTGGTATTATTGTCTTGAACATGGACAACATATATCTATATTTTCGAATAAAACATTAGAGTATATAGCTAAAAAGTATGGTTATAATCTTATAAGCAATGGAAGAAATTTACATATATTTTCTAAAAAAAAATTAAATAACAGGATATTTTTATTGGAGAAAATCATTAGAAAGTTAAAGCTTGAAAATTTTTTTAAGAAAAAGCCAAAAACAGATAGCGATATGAATATGATGATTGAAAAGATGAAAATGGTATGAAAAAAATATTAATTACTGGAGCCAAGGGTTTTTTAGGTTCAAGCATAGCAAATCATTTTAAAGCTCTAGGATATCAGACATATGGTATAGGACACGGCGGACTGTCTATAGAAGAGTCAAAAGAGATCGGGCTTGACTATTGGAAAAAGGATGATGTGTCGATAAAGTCAATTTTGGAATTCGAACAAGTCTTTGATGTTATAGTGCATTGTGGCGGTAGTGGCTCTGTCGGTTTTTCTGTTAAATGTCCATACGAAGATTTTAAAAAAACAGTAAATGGTACACTTGAAGTTTTAGAATATATGAGGGTGTACAACAATAATTCCCATCTTATCTACCCATCAAGTCCAGCGGTACAAGGCGAATGTGAGGATAAGCCGATTGTAGAAGAGTATTTTGGAAGACCAGTTTCTCCTTATGGGTATCATAAAAAAATAGCTGAGGACCTGTGTCAGAGTTATAGCGAAAAATTTGATTTAAATATTTCCATAGTAAGACTCTTTTCAGTATACGGAAATGGTCTTAAGAAGCAGTTACTTTGGGATGCTTGCCAAAAAATATTAGATAGTAGTAACGAAGCTGTCTTTTGGGGTACAGGGAAAGAGACAAGGGATTTTATACACATAAGTGATGTTTTGCGTTTAGTTGATATGTTGTTAAAAAAAGATGAGAAATTTTATATCATAAACGGTGGAACTGGTGTAAAGCATACCATAAAAGATGTAGTAGAAATGATAAGAAATCTAGTAAATCCAAATATTAATATAAAATTTAATAATCAAGAAAATGTTGGTAACCCAATATACTACTGGGCGGATACACACAAATTAGAGAAAAATGGCTTTAAGGCGGATAAAAATTTAAAACAAGAGATAATAAACTATGTAGAGTGGATAAAGAGGCTAGATGATTAAAGTTGGATTTATAGGTTGCGTTTCAAAAGAGTGGATGGGTGGATTAAACTATTTTAAAAACTTGCTTTTTGCTATAAATTCTGTAGAAAAAAAAGAGCTTGAAGTATTTGTTTTTGTTGGTAAAAAAATAGATATAGAAACAAAAAGAATGTTTCAAGAATATGCAACTGTAATAGAAGATAGCGTATTTGACAGAAAAAGTATAAAATGGTTTCTTAGTAAAATAGAAAAAAAAATATTTAAAACGAATATTTTGCTCGAAAATATCCTTAAAAAACATAATATACAAATACTTTCTCACGCAGCTATAACAAATTTAAAAAATGTAAAAACTATAAATTGGATACCTGATTTTCAACATATTCATTTACCTCAAATGTTTTCTGAAAAAGAGATACGAAATAGGAATAATGATTTTTTAAAGTTAATAAGAGATAGTGATCTAATTGTTCTTAGTAGTTTTGATGCATTAAAAGATATGAAAAAATTTGCACCTAATTATGAAGACAAGGCAAGAGTTTTGCAATTTGTTTCGCAACCAAATAGTAGATATTTTGAACTAGGTGAACATGATAAAAGTTTGTTATTGCAAAAGTATGAAATAAAAGATGATTTTTTTTATATACCAAATCAATTTTGGAAGCATAAGAATCACATGATGATATTTGAAGCCATTAGTGAATTAAAAAAAGATGGCATTGAGATTAATATTGTTTGTACTGGGTATCTAGGTGATTATAGAAATAAAACATATATTGATGATACAAGGGAATTTATAAAATCAAATAATCTTGAAGACAATATAAAACTTTTGGGACTCGTGGATTATGAAGATGTTTTTGCATTGATTAAATTCTCAAAAGCAGTAATAAATCCATCTTTGTTTGAGGGTTGGAGTTCTACCGTCGAAGAGTGTAAAAGTGTAGGAAAAAATATGATCTTGTCTGATTTGGATGTGCATAAAGAACAATATCCAAACGCAGCTTTTTTTAAAAGAGATAGTATTGAGTCTTTAAAAGAAGTACTAAAATTTTATAAGATAGAAAATGAGAGTAATGTAGAGCCATTAGAAGCAAGGACAAAAAAGTTTGCAAATATTTATGTATCAGTATGCAAAGAAGTTTTGAAAATGAATGAGAAAAAATAATAATAGAAAAGATAATTTTAACATGAATTATTTAGAAGCATCTAATAATAAGCCTATGATTTCTATCATAACAGTCGTTTTTAATGGTGAGAAATATTTAGAGCAAACTATTAAAAGTATCATAAATCAGACTTATAAAAATTTTGAATACATCATAATAGATGGTGGAAGTACTGATGGTACTTTAGAAATTATAAAAAAATATGAAGACAAAATATCATATTGGATTAGCGAAAAAGATAAGGGCATAAGCGATGCTTTTAATAAGGGTGTAATGGCTGCAAAAGGTGATTATATAAATTTTCAAGGTGATGGCGATGGGTTTTTATCTAGTGAAACTTTAGAAGAGATTTTTAAAGATATAAAGGTTGGAGAATTATCTATAATAAGCACAAGGATACAAAGAGTGGACGAAGATGGAAATAAAATTTATAGGTCTAAATTTGTAAAGAATTTTGATAAAAGATCACTGCTATTTAGGATGTCCTTGCCGCATCAGGGATTGTTTGTACCAAGGAGCTATTTTGAAAAATATGGACTTTTTGATCTAAATAATAAATTTTGTATGGACTATGAGCATTTGCTTCGAAGTTATCGAAATTTTCCAAGCGTTATAACTAAAGATATCGTTTCTGCCAGATGGCGAGATGACGGCATTGGGAATGGAAGAACTCTGGAGATATTTAAAGAGTATGATAAGATAAAAAGAGATAATAAAGTAGCCAGTGCATTAGTTTTGGATCTAATTAAATATTGGATTTTATTTAAATACTATGTCAAAAGGTTTATTGGGAGATCATGAAATGCTAAATGTATTAAAATATATATGGAATAAAAATAATGGTATATATAAAATAAAATATTTGTTTATTGGCATATCTTTTCAAATTTTTAAAAGATTATCAAAAAAGATAATATCAAAGACCATTTTTAATGGCAAAAATATTTTTTTATATCCTAATTGCAATGTGTCGAGCATGTATGCATATACCGATATACCAGATAGAGAAGAAATTTTACTATTAAGAGAATTTGCAAAGCAAAACAATTGCCAGAAATGCGGTAAAACTATATTTTTAGATATTGGTGCAAATATTGGTTCCTATAGTATCTCAATGATGGATGTTTGTGATAGTATTATAGCCTTTGAGCCACATCCATATACTTCCAAAAGATGTAAAATAAATTTTTTGCTAAATAATTTGGACGAAACACTTGTAAAACAATTGGCTCTATCAGATAGTATAGGTAGTGTTCATTTCTCAGATTATGGCGGGAGTTCAACTGTAAATCATATAATTCAAACGGAAGATGGCATAGAGGTACAAGCAATAACATTAGATAAATTTATCGTTGATAATAATTTTGCCCAAGATGATAGATATATAATAAAAATAGATGTTGAAGGCTTCGAAGAACAAGTGCTAAAGGGAGGAAGGAACTTTTTTACACAATATAATGTTCAAGCTATTGTATTTGAATGTTTTTCTCAAAATAGAGTATTTAATATATTAAAAACGTATGGTTTTACAGAAATTAAAAAATTAAGTGAGAATAACTATTGTGCAACAAAGAGTTGAATGGGTTGATACTTTAAAATTCATAGGAATATTGTCGGTTATATTAGGTCATATAAATTTCCCACTAAATGGCTTCATATATACTTGGCATATGCCGCTGTTTTTTATGGTCTCTGGCTTTTTTATAAAATTTGAAACCCATTTTAAAGATTTTGTAGTTAAAAATTTTAAAAGATTAATGATCCCATACTTTATTTTTTCTATTGTTGGTCTTTTTATAGAGATACTAAAAAGATATCTGCTACATAGAGAGGCTCTAGATTATACACATGAGATCAAGGGAATTTTTATAGATATGGATTTCGCTGGACTTTGCAACACCTATGCTTTCGTGCTATGGTTTTTGCCAGCACTATTTTTTTCAAGAGTATTTTTATATTTGATAAAAAATAAAATACCTAGCTTGCTCTTACAATCACTTGTAGTTGTATTTTTATTTATGGCTAGCTTTTATATCGATCTCCCATTTGGGATTGATAATGCCCTTAACTCATTTATGTTTGTCTATGTGGGGAATATTATTTTTGAAAAAAGATTGCCTAATATATTGGTTTTGCTGTCTTTTACAGTGCTTGTGGCGATCTATCTTTTTGGATTTAACTTAAATTTGGACATGGCAAGTAAGGTTTATTCTAACAAATTTTTAAATGTGATTTGGACTGTCTCTTTCGTCTATGGGCTTATTTTTTGCATAAAAAATATAAGATTAAATAGTAAATTTATCAAAATATGGGGCAGCAACACCATGCTACTTTTTATACTGCACCCATATACTAACAATATCGCTCACATAGTTGTTCAAAAGGCTTTACAATCTGATTACTGGTTGTTTAAATTTATTATTTCTATAGTGTTACTATCTCTTGTAATTTTTATTAAAGAGAAAAATAAAAATTGGTTGGTTTTTAAATATGTATGATTATTTGATAATTACACATATACCAGCTTTTTACAAAGTAAATTTATATAATGAACTGGCAAAAAGATTAAAGATATTTGTGATATTTATCTCATCGGATACTTCAGAAAAACGCTCAAATAATTTTTCTAGCGTAAATGATGTATTGTTTGATTATGAGGTTTTATATCAAGGAAATTTTCAAACAAGAAAAATTTTTAAAAATATACTGGCTATTCAAACCATACTCAGCAGAGTAAAATTTAAGAAGATTTTGGTTAGCGGATGGGATTTGCCAGAATTTTGGTATATAGCTTTTATGAGCAAAAAAGGCAAAAATTGCCTGGCTCTTGAGTCAACTGTCTTTGAAAGTAGTTATAAGGGATTAAAGGGTTTTATAAAAAAGATCTTTTTGTCAAGGATTTCTACTGTTTTTGCCTCTGGTAGCTTGCATTATGATTTGCTAAAAGCATTAAAATTTCAAGGAGAAGTAAAAGTCACAAATGGTGTTGGCATTATAAACAAACCAGAATTTATAAAAACTCAAAAGAAATTTAGTGGTAGATTTTTATATATTGGCAGGATTGTGGATATCAAAAATTTAAAATTTATAGTAGAGATTTTTAATGCTATGCCAAATTTTACCCTCACTATTATCGGTGTTGGGGAGCAGCAGGAGTTTTTGCAGTCTATTTCAAATAAAAATATAATCTTTAGAGGAGCTGTAGAAAATAAATTTATGGGTAACGAATTTGCCAAAAACGATGTTTTCATTTTACCTAGTTTGATCGAACCTTGGGGGTTGGTGGTAGAGGAGGCGTTGTATTTTGGACTACCGGTTTTGGTAAGCGATCGTTGCGGATCTTCTGAATTAATCAAAAATGGTATAAATGGCTTTGTGTTTGATCCTGCTAACAAAAATAGTCTTACGCAAATAATAAGAAATTTTGACGATACATTATTGCAAAATTTATGTAGCAATGCTGATAGCTATGATATTAATGCCAAAGATATACAGCAAATAAGCTCATACTTATGAAAATTCTAATAATCCACAATAAATACCAATCAAAGAATATTGGCGGTGAGGATATTGTTTATAAAAATGAGCTAAACGCCTTGCGCAAAAAGCTGGGATGTGAAAATGTTTTTTACTATGAAGTCTCAAATGATGATATAAATAAATTTAAGCTTTTTTTTGAGATATGGTTTTCAAAAAAATATTACAAAGAGGTTAGAGAAATAATAAAAAAAAATGGTATTGAAATTGTTCATGTTCACAACTTTTTTCCGCTTCTTACGCCTGCTGTTTTTAAGGCAGCTAAAGATAGTAAAACAAAAGTGATCCATACTCTACATAATTATAGATTGTGGTGCATATCTGGGATCTTATATAGAGATGGTTTTGGTATTTGTGAAATTTGCATGCATAAAAAATTTTCTTTGTCTGGCATTTTAAATAGATGTTATAGAAAGTCGCTTTTGCAAAGTTTTGTGGCACAGCTAGCTTTTTGGTTTTATAAATTATCTGGGGTTTTTAAAAACATTGATTACTTTTTTGTTTTAACAAATTTTCAAAAAGATAAGATTAAAAGTCTTGGAGTAGACGGGGACAAGCTTATTTTAAAGCCAAATAGCTTACAAATGAGCTTTAATACGGAGACACAAAAATATGGCTATGTATATGTAGGGCGGATAGAAGAGTCAAAGGGAATTTTGAGGCTTTTAGAAATTTGGGATCGGCTGGACGAAAAGTATATTTTAACCATTGTTGGTGGCGGAGATATTGAAGCGCAGCTTAGACAAAAATATAAAAAGCCAAACATAATATTTAAAGGAAAGTGCTCAAGGGAAGAGACTATGACTATCGTCTCACATTCAAAGTATTTGTTGCAGCCATCACTTTTGTATGAGACTTTTGGTTTAACTATTATCGAAGCTATGAGTATAGGAGTGCCTGTTATAGGATATGATATAGGAACTCGTCAAGATTTTATAGAAGACGGCATAAATGGATTTTTAAGTAGGCCTGATGAGCTAAAAAGCGTGATAGAAAGATCATATGACTTTGAGAGCTACGATAGACTTTCAACGGCTGCAAAAGAGAGTGTAAAGCAATATGAAAATGAGTATGTTATTGAAAAGCAGATTGAAATTTATAAAAATATTCTGGAGAACAAAAATTGAAAATATCAATCATAACGGTAGTATGGAACAATGCAAAAACTATAAGAGATGCTATAAATTCTGTTTTAAATCAAAGCTATAAAGATGTAGAGTATATCGTTGTAGACGGAGCTAGTACTGACGGTACTATTGAGATAGTTCAAAGCTATGGCGATAAGATCAAATTTATCAGCGAAAAGGATAATGGTCTATACGATGCTATGAATAAAGGCATTAGGATGGCTACTGGGGATATTGTGGGTATATTAAATAGTGATGATTTTTATGCCAGTGATAAAATTTTACAAATAGTGGCTAATGAGTTTTTAAATAGTAATACCGATAGTGTATATGCAAATCTTGAATACGTATATGCAAATAATCCAAAAAAAGTTATAAGATATTGGAAGTCAAAAAAATATCAAGATAGCCTTTTTAGGTCCGGTTGGCATCCTGCACATCCTACCTTTTTTGTTAAAAGTGAAATTTATAAAAAATATGGAATGTTTGATCTTAGCTTTAAAATCGCCGCTGATTATGAGCTCATGTTAAGATTTTTTGAAAAATATAAGATCACAAGTAGCTATGTTGATGAGGTTTTTGTCAAAATGAGGATGGGTGGTGAAAGTAACAAAAGTATTAAAAATATTATAAAAGCAAATATTGAGTCATATAGAGCGTGGCAGGCCAATGGGCTTTATATAAATCCATTAATGTTTCTTCTAAAACCTTTTTCAAAGATAGTTCAGTTTATAAATAAATCATATGAGTAAAAGTATTTCTGCTCTAATGCTTGTCAAATATCGCTAGAATACCTTAAAACAAAAAGCTTATACATATTTCTTAAATTTTAAAAACTAAAATTTATTATTTTATCTTTAGTATTTCTATAAATTTTGTCAGTTTGGATTTATCTTTATCTTTATAATATAAATTTTTGTATTAAAAAGCTTTACGTAAGAGATAAAATTAGGCAAGATTAAAATACTTACCTGATTTACTGGAAAGCTTAAACTCTGCCCCACTAGCTAGTTTTGTATTATTCTTATCAGCCTTTTGTTTTAAAAATTCCTCTTCATCTTTTGTAGAGTTATACTTATCTTTGAAAAATTTTTTCTCAGTATTATAATTTTTTGCTCTAGTATCTTCTTTTCATAAATTTTTATATATTGGCTTCCAGTATTCAAGGTAATTTCCAAAGCTAGTGCTATGTCCTGCATCATAGTGGCAGCTTGCACGTTTTGGCTCTTTATCGCTATCAAGGAGTTTTTATGACGACATGTGAGTTGCAGATATTGACTAGGTAGTTTTCATCTTTACCGATAACTGCGAAGCAAGCGTTAGCTAATTCTAAATTTATCCATTGCATTTACTGCTTATAAATAAATTTAATTACTAAAGAATTAAGCTAAATAAAATAGAAAATAAAATATAATCCCAAATCTTTGGTCCCGTAGCTCAGTTGGTAGAGCACTACCTTGACATGGTAGTGGTCGATGGTTCGAGTCCATTCGGGGCCACCACTTCTAACAAAACATCCCAAACAAGAGATTTAAAAATTAATTATTAGTAAATTTTATAAAGATGCGGTAAAGACTTATTTTAAATAATCTTTCACATCATACTTTTTACCAGCATCGTGATCTTTTAAAAGCTTTGCCACAATAGGGCTTAAAATGATGATGGCAATTAAATTTGGTACGACCATCAAGCCATTAAACATATCTGCTAGGCTCCAGACAAAATCAACCTTTTGCAAGCTTCCCAAAAAGACAAAAACGACCACTAAAATTTGAAAAGCTCTGACCGCTTTTGCCCCAAGAAGATATCTTACGTTGATCTCAGCAAAATAGTACCATCCAAGAATCGTTGTAAATGCAAAGAAAAATAGGCAAACAGCTACGAAACTATATCCGCCAACCTTGCCAAAGATATGCGATGAGAAGGCCTCTTGTACCAAGGTTATGCCTGTAAAGACCGCCTTGCTGTTTTCAAAGCTAATAACATTTGCAGTGAGCACTACAAAAACGGTTATATTTAAAACGATAAAAGTATCTACAAATACACTCATTATGCCAAGTACTGCTTGATCGACTGGGTGTTTGACATTAGCTGCGGCGTGTGCGTGCGGAGTTGAGCCCATGCCAGCTTCATTGCTAAAAAGACCCCTTGCGATGCCGTATCTCATCGCAGCTGCTATGCTAGCTCCAGTCGCTCCACCCCACGCAGCTGAAGGATCAAACGCTGCTTTGTAGATAAGCAAAACTGCATCTGGGATTTCGTGAAAATTTAAAGCGATAATGATTAGTCCAACACCTACATAAAGTAAAGCCATCAAAGGCACGATCTTTTCAGCCACTCTTGCGATCGCCTTTACGCCACCTATAAAGATGACTGCGCAGATGATTGCTAAAAAAGCTCCAGTTATCCACTGAGGTATACCAAAGGCACCTTTAAAGCCGTCTGAGATCGAGTTTGCTTGCACCATGTTGCCGATAAAGCCAAGTGCGATAATGATAGCGATAGCAAAAAATCCAGCTAAAATTTTTGCCCATTTCCCCTTTAATCCACGACTTATATAAAATGCCGGGCCGCCTATCGTGTGCCCGCTATCGTCTTTTGTACGGTAAATTTGAGCTAGGCAAATTTCAGCAAAATTTGTAGCCATACCTAAAAATGCAGCGCACCACATCCAAAATATTGCTCCAGGACCGCCCATGATAAGAGCCGTTGTCGCACCTACTAGATTGCCAGTGCCAACTTGTGCGGCGATTGCGGTTGCAACTGCTTGAAACTGGCTCATGCCAGCCTTGCCAGCAGCTTCGCCGTGAAGTGAAAAATTTCCAAAAAGCTCTCTTAGGCCCATTTTAAACTTAAAAATTTGAACAAACCCAAGCCTAATAGTAAAAAATAGTCCAGTGCCGCAAAGTAGGGTAATAAGGAAGTATGGACCCCAAAGAAATGAATTTATACTTTCAACACAATTATTTAAAATTTCAGCAAAATTTGTAGGCATTTTCTTGACTTTCATTGGTGTAGTTTAGAGAGCGAGTATATTTAAAAAAATATAAAATTAGAATAAATAAGAAAAATTTTTTAGCTTGGCTTAAAATTTCATGCTAGTTTTCGGCTTACTCGCGGTGAACTTGCTTTTACTAGCAAGATTTTACGACCAATATTTTTACGCTCTAAGGCGTTTTTTGATTGATAATTTCTAAATTTATTTCACAATGAAGGTTTAGAATGGCTAAAATTATTTCTTGATTTTTGGATTTTAAAATTAGGTTTTTGCGTTTTTTAGAAGGCTTTTACGATAAATTTGCAATCTTTCTTGTACGGATATAACTTGGCAAAACGTATTTGGCTATTGGTTTTGTTGAAAATTTTATCAAAGGCGTTTAAAAGGCTTTGGCGTTAAATTTTGCTTCATTGTTATTTGCTGGATTTGCCATATTTTGTCCGCTATTTGACTTGCCGGTAGTCAATCTTTGCGTCAAATTTTTCTCGCAAATCGCCGCTCAAAGCTGTTTAAAAATTTCTGGAAAGCTGCTTGCTCTGCCATAAGCCGTCGTTAATCTATCCCAAGGCACGTATTCTATCTTTAAATTTGCGATGTACGCTAAATTTTGCTAGTTTATTTACATTTCTTTTAAAATTTGCTCCATAAATCCGACAGAGTAAAGCCTAATATTTAACCCTTGGATTTTATTTTCTCTAGCCACTCATTTAGCGTTTTTTCAAAGCCTATGCCCTTGCTTTTGTAAAAAACAAGCGGTTTTTCTAGGTATTTTTGCTCGACCCAGCCGCCAAAATCATGCGGATAAAGGTAGTCTTTGCTCTCTTTTGTGTGATTTTTTAGATATGGTGGAATTTTTAAAATTTCCTCGCTTTGCACGTATCTTAGGGCGGCATTTATCGCGTTGTAGCTGGAGTTTGACTTTGGCGAGCTAGCTAGATAGACGGCGCACTGAGCCAGTATGATCCTAGCCTCTGGAAAGCCTATCTCTTTTACCGCACTTAGTGTGCTTGCGGCTAAATTTAGCGCATTTGGGTTTGCGTTGCCGATGTCTTCGCTGGCAAATATCGCCATCCTTCTAGCGATAAAGTCCGCACTCTCGCCAGAGTCTATCAGCCTTGCTAAGTAGTATATAACGGCGTTTTCGTCGCTTCCACGCAGGCTTTTTATAAAAGCGCTTGCTAGCTCATAGTGCGTGTCATCCTCTTTTGCCCCCTCTTTTAGGGCGTTTTGGCGAAGTGTTTTTAAATTTTCTAGACTCACATTTTCATCAAGCGTGATGGCAAATTCTAGTAAATTTAGCATAGCTCTTGCGTCGCCACCGCTACTTTTAAATAGATATTCTTTGGCTTCCTCGTCTATGCTAAATGAAATTTGCTCTCTTATCTTGCCAAGAAGCTCCTCAAAATCGCCACTGCTAAGCGGCCTAAACTCAAAGAGCATAGAGCGACTTCTGATGCCTGAGCTTAGCGTGAAAAAGGGATTTTCCGTGCTAGCACCGATGACTAAGGCTTTGTAGTTTTCCATGGGGATGAGCAGCGCTTCTTGCTGGGTTTTGCTTAGGCGGTGGACCTCGTCTATGAAAAAGAGTGGCTTGTTTAGGGCGTTTTCGTAGTTTTTTAAAATTTTGCGGAAGTCATCTATCTTTAAATTTCCGCCATCAAACTCGTAAAAGTCGTAGTTTGCGCCGCTTGCCACAGCCCTTGCAAAGCTCGTCTTGCCACAGCCTGCTGGACCATAAAAGATGGAGTGCGGGATTTTGTTAGCGGCTATAAATTTTAAAAATGCCGCTTTAACCGCCTTTTGTCCACAAATTTCATCTAAGCTTTTTGGTCTAAACATCAGTGCAAGTGAGCTCAAATTTACTCCTTTAATTTGCTGGTTTTGGCAAAATTTTAGCTTTTGCACTAAGACTTTCTATCTTAAACTCATAAATTTTAGTGATCTTTAGCCCATACTGAGCCGCTGTTTCAAAGGTGTTCATCGCATAGGCTGTGTATTTTAGGCTGAGAATTTTTAAAATTTCATATTTTTTAGCTTCGTTTGTGATCTCGTAAACTCTAGTTTTTGCGATGGCACTTTTGTACTCTGTCGTAAAAACCTTGCCTCCAAGTGCTTTGCCATCGTCTTTTATCGCCTCTAGCTCGCTATCATTTAGATGCGGGACCTTATTAAAGCTTACGCAGACAAACTCTACTTTTCGTCCATCTTGAAGTAGCTTTGCTTTACAGCCAGCGGTAGCTCCGTGTATAAAAATGCTTTCGCCAACTCTAACAGGCGAGATCGGTACGCTAAAAATTTCTCCCTCATCATCCACGCATGAAATTACCGCATATTCACATTCATCTATGATTTTTAAGCCATCTTCGCGGCTTAGCTCTCTATCTTTTCGTCTCATTTTTTATCCTTTTTTTGAAAGAGCATTTTAAAATTTAAGTGCTTAAAGGCTAGTATAACGCAAAAATTTCAAGGAAAAACATGAAAAAAATAGCTATTTTTGCCATTTTACTTGGCGTAAATTTAGTCTATGCAAACGATGTTTGCAATGAATATATCAAGCAAAGTAGGCTCTATCTTGACGAGCTCTATGCCAAAGAGAGCAAGCGACTCGCAAACGATGAAAAGGCGTTAAGGCTTTTTGAGCTTAAATTTGATGAGTTTAAACAAAGGCAAAGCGGCCAAGAAGCCATAATTTTGCAAAACAAAGATGAGAAATTTTGCAAAAGAAAGCTTGAAGAGACAAACAAACTTTTAAATGATCTAAAAAAATAGATCAAATTTTTACGTTTAGATCCCAGTCTATTGGCGTTTTACTGTGATTTGCTAGGTAGATATTTGCCTTTGAGAAATGACGGCAGCCAAAAAATGCGCCACGAGCCAGTGGGCTTGGATGTGCTGCCTCTAAGATGAGGTGCTTGCTGGTGTCAATGAGCGGTGCTTTGGCTCTAGCTGGGTTGCCCCAAAGCATAAAAACTACGTTTTGTAAATTTTCGCTTATCCTTTTTATTACAGCATCAGTAAAGCCCTGCCAGCCAAAGCTTGCGTGGGAATTTGCCGCTCCAGCACTAACGCTTAAAGTTGAGTTTAGTAGCAGCACGCCTTGCTTTGCCCACTTTGTAAGATCGCCGCTATTTGGCTCTTTTATGCCAAGATCAGCGTAAATTTCTTTATATATATTCACAAGACTTGGCGGGACTTTTACGCCACTAGGCACTGAAAAGCTTAGTCCCATGGCTTGATTTGCGCCATGGTATGGATCTTGGCCTAGGATGACGACTTTGACATCGTGAAATGGCGTTAGGTTAAATGCATTAAATATAAGCGCACTTGGCGGATAGACGGTGCCAGTGCTCTTTGCTTTTAAGAAATTTTCTTTGATACGCGCGAAATTTTCACTCAAAAACTCATCTTTTAGCACCTCTTTCCAACTTGGCTCGATCTTTATGTCGTCTAAATTTATCTGCATTTTCCTGCCTTTTATAAGTTTTAGCTGTATAATTTTAACTAAAATTTATCCAAAGGAAAGAGCTGTGTCTGAGCAAATTTTTAATAAGATTCACGATCTTCTTAGCAATAATGAAGCCAAATTTAAAGTCCTAAATCATGAGAGTGCCACCACTTCAGAAGAGGTGGCAAAACTTAGGGGAACAAAGATGAGCCAAGGCGCAAAGGCTCTAGTTTGCTCTATAAAAGGGGTGGATGAGGAGAGGTTTAGGCAAATTTTTAAAGATGAAAATGTGCTAAATGATTATTTGCTAAGCGATGAAAAGCCAGCGATGAAGGCTGGTAAAATTTATATCTTGGCTATTTTGCCGGCTAATATGCAGGCAAATCTTGATAGCTTGACACAAAAATTTGACGGCAAAAGAGCAAGCCTAGCTAGTCCAGATGAAGTTTTGGCATTAACAGATTGTGTTTTTGGTTCAGTGCCACCATTTAGCTTTCATAAAAATTTACACATTGTAGTTGATGAAAGGTTGCTACAAAGAAACGATGAGATCGCGTTTAATGCGGGGCTACTTGATAGATCAATTATTTTAAATACAAAAGATTATACAAAGATAGTACGGCCAACGCTAATAAATTTTGCAGAATAAAAAAGTGCTAGGCTAACCACTTCCTAGCACTAAATATTGTCGGGAGAAAAATGAATTTAAATAATGCAAAGACGAGAAATTGCTAAATTCATTTCAAGAACAAATATTATCAGGCATAATCTTAAAGTATAATAAATTATATAAATAAAAAGCTTTAAATTTAGGGATTTACACATTTAAATATAAATATATATATTTTATAAATAAATTTATAGATCAAAGCTTGTGGATTTAAAAAGAATTTATAAAAATTTGCTTAGTAAATATTAAGTTTAGCTTAAAGCCCATTTAGATAAAATCCTTAATCGTTCTTTTATCGTAAAAAAGACAATTTGATATAAGGAAAAACAATGAGCGATATCATCGCATACAAACTAAATGGCGAAATAGTCGATACACAAAGTATCGCAGGGCGTGAAAGTGGTGCTGAGCCTATCTATTTTGACAACTCAAAAGAAGCACTACACGTTATCAGACACTCCTGTGCACACCTCATGGCACAAGCTATCAAATCACTCTATCCAAAGGCGAAATTCTTTGTCGGACCAAACGTAGAAGATGGATTTTATTATGATTTTAGAGTTGATGATGAGGGCACGAAGCTAGGCGAGAGCGATCTAGCAGCGATCGAAGATAAGATGAAAGAGCTTGCTGAGAAGAAATTTGACATCGTTAAAACCTGCTCAACCAAAGCTAATATTAGTGAGAAATTTAAAAACGACGATCTAAAACAAGAGGTCTTAAAAAGAATTCCAGATGGCGAAGTGAGCAGCTACGCACAAGGCGATTTTGAAGACCTTTGCCGCGGACCACACGTACCAAATACTAAATTTTTAAGATTTTTCAAGCTTACACGCGTGGCTGGCGCATATCTTGGCGGCGATGAGAGCCGTGAGATGCTAACTAGAATTTATGGCACAGCATATGCAGATAAAGAGAGCCTAAAAGAGCACATCCACATCATCGAAGAGGCCAAAAAACGTGACCATAGAAAGCTTGGTACCGAGATGAAGCTATTTACTTTTGATGAAGAAGTAGGTGGTGGCTTGCCGATCTGGCTACCAAATGGCGGACGCTTGCGCTCGAAGTTAGAGCAAATTTTATACAAAGCTCACCGCGACCGTGGCTACGAGCCAGTGCGTGGGCCAGAGCTTTTAAAGGCTGATGTGTGGAGAAGAAGCGGTCACTACGCAAACTATAAAGAAAATATGTACTTTACGACGATCGACGAGACAGAGTATGGCATCAAGCCGATGAACTGCGTTGGTCACATCAAAGTCTATCAAAGTGATATCAGGTCTTACCGCGATCTACCGCTTAAATTTTTCGAATACGGCGTCGTACATCGCCATGAAAAAAGTGGCGTTTTACATGGACTTTTTAGAGTTCGCGAATTTGCACAAGATGACTCACATATCTTTTGTATGCCAAGTCAAATCAAAGAAAATATCCTAGAAATTTTGAAATTTGCTGGCAAAATAATGGAAAATTTTGGTTTCCACTACGAGATGGAAATTTCAACCAAGCCTGCAAAAGCGATCGGCGGAGATGAAATTTGGGAAACTGCGACCAAAGCGCTAAAAGAAGCGCTTGACGAAAACGGCTTTAAATACGGTATCGACGAGGGCGGCGGCGCATTCTACGGTCCAAAAATCGACATCAAAATCACCGACGCGCTAAAACGAAAATGGCAGTGCGGCACGATCCAGGTCGATTTTAACCTACCTGAGCGCTTTGATCTGGGCTACATCGACGCAAATAACGAAAGACAGCGCCCCGTAATGCTTCACAGAGCTTTACTTGGTAGTTTTGAGAGATTTATAGGAATTTTACTTGAGCACACTGCTGGCGAGCTACCATTTTTCATAGCTCCTACGCAAGTCGTCATTGTGCCGATTAGCGACGCACATTTAGACTATGCAAAAGAAATTTCACGCGAGCTAAGAAAGATCAACGTCGATAGCGAGATCGCAAGTAAAAATGAGAGTTTAAATAAGAGAATAAGAACGGCAGAAAAACAAAGGGTGCCTATGATAGTCGTGCTAGGAGACAACGAAGTAGCGAACAAGAGCGTTGCGCTACGCGACAGACAGGCTAGGACGCAGAGCGATATGAGCTTGGCGGAATTTATAAATTTAACGAAGGAGAAACTTAGTGAGGTACATTTTTGAGTAAGGAAAATGAAGTATTGCTCAATGAGGACATAAGGGCGAGAGAGGTAAGATGTATAGGGGATGATGGCACAGCATACGGTGTCATCTCAAGAGAAGAGGCTTTAGAGATCTCAAATAAGCTTGGGCTTGATCTAGTTCTTATAGCGCCAGATGCGAAGCCACCAGTTTGCAAGATAATGGACTATGGTAAATTCCGTTATCAGCAAGAGAAAAAGCAAAAAGAAGCTAAAAAAAAGCAAAAAACCATCGAGATAAAAGAGATAAAACTCTCTGTCAAGATCGCCCAAAACGATATAAACTACAAGGTTAAACACGCAAGCGAGTTTTTGCAAGATGGCAAACACGTTAAATTTCGTGTCTTTTTAAAGGGTCGCGAGATGAGCACGCCAGAAGCTGGCGTAGCTATGCTTGAGAAGGTCTGGGAAATGATAAAAAATGAAGCTGATCGCGATAAAGAACCTATGATAGAAGGTCGTTATGTAAATATGCTTGTAACTCCAAAAAAGGGTTAAATTTTCACAAAGAGCAGGCTAGGGTTTGCTCTTTGTTACATTAAATTTTTAATACAAAAACTTATAAATAATTATTTTCCAAAAATCCTATCATTTTTATATGTGTTAAATTTACGCAAAGGTGTTGCGGTTGATGTGGCTTGTGAGTTTGTAAATTTAAGTGTTTGCGTGAGTGTTTGAAATCAAATTTTGTCTAATTGCAGGCTAAATTTGGCAAAAAACTTGATTATTTGCAGCTTAAATTTAGCAAAATTTAAATTCCCTTGTCAGAATTTGATTATCTTGCTGTCACTCGCAAAAGTGCTGTGCCTAAAAACTTCTTGTGGGTTTTAAATTTTATTTTTTATATGCTTGCGTGAGAGTTTTTAAGCTAAATTTTGCCTATGAGCTAGCTAAATTTGGCAAAGAGAATATCGCTTTAATAATACTTTTTACAAAAGCTTTGATTACTTTTGGTTTTATTTGATAAGCAAATTTGGTAAGAAACTTGATTATTTGTAGCTTAAATTTAGCAAATTTTAATCTTTGCTTAGCAGAATTTAATCATTTTGACATCGCTAGCGTGGGTTGCTTTGTTGAAATTTGACCAAGTAAGCGCCACCTATTAGAGTAAATTTGAACTTCTTGCGAGTTTATAAATTTATGGTGCGTGTGCGAGTGTTTTAAGCTAAATTTGGCAAAAAATTCGTTTGTTTGTAGTTTAAATTTATAAAGGAGAATTTAGCTGAGCTAAGCTTAAATTTACTAAATTTCATAAGCCATTTCTTGTCAAAAAAGTGTTTTTTATCTGCTTGAGAAATTTTAGGTCTTGCTCGCTTTCTGGCAGGATTTTGTTATTTAGCTTTACTATGTCGAAGTTGCAAGCGCTATGAAAATTTCTCGTTTGCGACACACCTGCTACAAAGCTTCTTATTACCAAGTAGTCACGCATAGACCGCACCACTCGTGTAATAGAGCAAAATACCTACAGGATGCTCCACGGCAAAAACTTTCAATTTTACTGCTCAAACCTTGCCGCTCCACCATTTGCCGCCGTATCAGCTCTTTTGACAAAATTTCTATTAAAAGCTCTAAAAAAGTGGTCTGCTCGCCACTTTAGTGAAATTTAGTCAAGTTTTAAATTCCACATCCGCCACGCCAGCAAAAAACGAACGCCGCATAAAATGCTTCAAAGCAGCATAAATTTGATAGCTTGCTAGTAAAATTTGCCGTGCAAAAGGCAAATTCTATTTTAGCTAAAACCCCAGCCAGCCTTATATTGATTTACGTCCAAATTTAGCTTGGACGTAAAATTTACAGAGCAAATCAGCCTACACATATCCTTGATCTATCATCGCGTCAGCCACTTTTCTAAAGCCAGCGATATTTGAGCCAAGCACCAAATTGCCCTCATTGCCAAACTCTTTACTTGTCTCGTAGCTTAGTTCAAAGATGTGGTTCATGATGCCATGAAGTCTGCGATCGACCTCCTCGAAGCTCCACGAAGTCATGCCGGCGTTTTGCATCATCTCAAGGCCACTTGTGCCCACGCCACCAGCGTTTGCCGCTTTTGCTGGAGCAAAGTGAAAGTCTTTTTGCGCAAGCATAAAATTTATCGCATCAAGCGTGCTTGGCATGTTTGCGCCCTCAGCTACGAAGCGGCAGCCATTTGCGTAAAGCACTTTTATGTCAGCTAGGTGAAGCTCGTTTTGTGTCGCACACGGGAAGGCTCCGTCGCATGGCACGTCCCAGACGCCATTTCTGCCCTCTTTGTATTCGCTCACGCTTACGTATTTTGCATTTGGTCTAAATTTGGTGTATTCGCTAAGGCGAGCGCGCTTGACCTCTTTTAACTCTTTAAGCACCGCTAGATCGATGCCCTCTGCGTCGTAAACGTATCCGTTTGAATCAGAGACTGTGATAGGCAGCGCGCCTACTTGATAGAGCTTTTCTACCGTGTAGATGGCGACGTTTCCGCTACCGCTTATGCTGCATTTTTTGCCCTCGAGGCTAAGGCCCGCTTTTTGCAGCATATTTTGCGTAAAATACACTAACCCGTATCCGGTCGCCTCCGTGCGCGCTAGGCTGCCACCCCAGTTTAGCCCCTTGCCCGTTAGTATGCCGTCAAACCTGCCCGTGAGTTTTTTATACTGCCCAAACATATATCCGATCTCGCGCGCGCCAACGCCGATGTCGCCTGCGGGCACGTCCACGGTGTTGCCGATGTGGCGGTAAAGCTCGCTCATAAACGCTTGGCAAAAGCGCATTATCTCGCCCTCGCTCTTGCCTTTTGGATCAAAGGTGCTGCCGCCTTTTGCGCCTCCGATATTTACGCCCGTGAGTGAGTTTTTAAAAATTTGCTCAAATCCTAGAAATTTTAGCACGCCAAGATCCACGCTAGGGTGGAGCCTTAGACCGCCCTTGTATGGACCGACGGCTGAGTTAAACTGCACGCGGTAGCCGTTATTTACCTGCGGTCTGCCGTCGTCGCCCGTGTACGTGACGCGAAAGATCACCGTGCGCTCGGGGATAACTATGCGCTCTAGGATCGCGTGTTTTTGGTACTTGCTCTCTCTTTTTATAAGCGGCTCGAGGCTGTTTAAAACCTCGGTCGCAGCCTGGACAAAGACGCCTTGACCCGGATTGGTCTTTTTTATCCACTCCATCGTTTTTTCGATGTACTCGCTCATTTTGGCTCCTATTCGTCAAATTTTCGTAGTTGAATATTAACTCTCCTAGAAAAAATTTTTATTTAAATTTATTTTTATATTTTTATTTTAGGCGATGAGCGTTACATATCGAAACTAAATTTATAAAAAGTGATTTTATTGGTTTTGATTTGATTTTATGTAGATAAATTTTTGTGAATAAAATTTATTAAATTTGAAGTAACTCCTGCCAAAAGTCAAAGGCTCTATTAGTACGAGTGCTATCTGTTTGAACGAATTTAAGTATTTCTTCGGCCTTTGGCATGGCTTCATCATTTAGTCTTGCTATATAGGTGCTGGCAAGCGCTATGAAAAATTTCTCAAAGTCGCTTGCGATGCATCTACCGCAAAGCTCCTCATCTCCAAAGAGCCATGCATAGACCGCGCCACTTGTGCAATCAAGCAAAAATATCCACGGATCACCCACGGCAAAAGCTATCAAATTTAAAGGGCGAGCCTCGCCACTCCACCATTTGCCGCCGTACTCATCTACGATATTTAGTCGTACTATCTCGCTTGCATAGTCGCCTCTGGAGCCAAATTTGACATTGCAAATTTCAAAATTTCCAAGGTCAAATTTGCTTAAAAGCTTTGTAAATTTAGCTGGGAAATTTACGCCAAGAGCTTCTTGTGAGTTTTTAAGTGCTTGTGTGGTAGCTTTAACATCATTTTGAAGCAAGAGTCTCATGCCAGTCATACCCTCTTGCTCTAGTGGCAAGAAAATTTGATCTAACTTTTGAGCTATCTGGTTTAACTTTAAAAACATATCAGTCCTTTAATCTGCTAAATTTTGGCAAATTTTATCAAATTTAACTCGGTGCGCTTTTAAATTTGACCCATTTGTCGCCAAATTTAGACCACAATCTTCATAAATTTAAGAAGCTGGCAGAGATAACTAAGAAAACTAGCAATCACTAACTGTGAGATGTTATAAAGGATTAATGATGAGGTAAATTGGCTTTGTAAAGCCGCGTAGCCCATAAAAGAGATTTATAACGACGCTAAAACATACGAACTTGAGGGCTTTGCGTACGAATGAGCTCGCCACTTATAGTGGAGTGTAAAGAAATTTTAAGCGGCGCAGCATTCAAAAGTGGAGCAAAAGATAAAAAATTTAAATGAGAGTGTGCCGCCTAAAGACATAGTACAAGAATAGGCAAAACCATCTGGCGGCTAAAGCTTGGCGCATATCTCTACACGCCAGTTTGCCTGCATGAGGGGAGTATTTTACTTTGGCACAGCTGGCAAGGGCGGAGATCTCTATGCCGTGGATGCAAAAAGTGGCGAAGTGATATTTAAGTTTAAAACCAGTGACATGGAGCATTTTGCTTTAGTTGATGGCCAAATTTTGCTCGCAAACCGTAAAAATAAGCCAGTTTTGATAAGCGCTAAAGATGGCTTGCTATTAAAAGAGATAGAGTTTGAGAAATTTAGCCTTAGTGCAGATCAGATCATGTTAGTAAGCGGTGGCAGGCTCTACGCCGTGCAAATGACGGAGCCAAGATGTGCGCAGTTCGCGCGAAAATTTAGCTTTGGCGAAATTTATCGCCAAAGCTGCAATGAGATAAATTTATCTCTTCTTTTTATATCTTTTTATCGCCTCTACGATGACCTCTTCTAGATCGTCGTTTGGCTCTTTGTTCATATCATCATAGGTGTTTTCAAGGATGGTTTTTAAGTTTTTCTCAACGTAGCTAGTATCGAAAAATCCTCGTCTAAACTCCTTACTTTTGCTGATCGTTAGCAAAAATGGGATGATCGTTCGCACACCCTCAATGGTAAATTCTTCAAGTGCTCTTTCAAGCTTATTTACCGCTAGATCGTAGTCGGTCGCCTTTACGATCAGTTTTGCGATCAAAGAGTCATAAAATGGCGGTATGGTGTAGTCTTTATAGACGTGGCTATCGACGCGCACAGATGGACCAAGTGCTGGATAGTAGCCCTCGATAGTGCCTGGTGCTGGGATGAAATTCTCCCAGACATTTTCAGCCGTGATCCTAGCCTCTATCGCGTAGCCGCGTGGTTTGATGTCGCTTTGCTCGATCTCTAAAATCTCGCCAGCTGCAATCCTTATTTGCCTAACGACTAAGTCGTGGCCGGTGATCTCTTCAGTGATGCCATGCTCCACTTGGATACGGGTGTTCATCTCCATGAAGTAAAAGTTATTGTAGTCATCTAGCAAAAACTCGATCGTTCCTACGTTTGAGTAGCCCACAGCCTTTGCAGCAGCCACCGCGGTTACGCCCATTATCTTTCTTAAATTTTCGCTAATTGATGGGCAAGGTGCGATCTCGATGATCTTTTGGTGGCGCCTTTGGATAGAGCAATCACGCTCGCAAAGGTGGATGATGTTGCCGTAGTTGTCGCCTAAAATTTGAAACTCGATGTGACGAGGATTTACGACAAGCTTCTCCATAAAGACTTCATCGTTGTTAAAGTAGGTCTTTGCTTCTCTGGTGCACGACTCAAAGGCATCTTGCATATCTTCTTCTTGCCAAACCTCTCTGATGCCACGTCCGCCTCCGCCTCCACTTGCTTTTAAGATGACTGGGTAGCCGATACGTCTAGCGTGCTCTTTTATGGCGTCCATGCTCTCGTCATTTAGCTTTTCTGTGCCTGGAACGATTGGTATGCCGTTTCTCTTCATTAGGTATCTTGCGATATTTTTATCACCCATTTTTCTTATCACTTCAGCCTTTGGACCGATAAAGATAAGCCCAGCGTCCTCGACCGCCTTTGCAAATTCGTAGTTTTCGCTTAAAAAGCCGTATCCTGGGTGTATCGCGTCAGCCCCGCACTCTTTAGCAAGCTTTACGATCGCTTTGGCGTCAAGATAGCCTTTGATCGGATCTTCGCCCACTTGATAGGCCTCATCAGCGATCCTCACATGTAAGCACTCGCTATCTGGCGCTGTGTAAATCCCTACGCTTTGAATGTGTAAATCCCTACAAGCTCTGACTATCCTAACTGCGATCTCACCACGATTTGCGATAAGAATTTTATGTATCATAGGCTATCCTTTTTGAGTTTTTCCTATCATATAACTATTCGTTTTATTTTTAGATAAATTTATTAAGTCTAGTTTTAAAATTTGAGCGCAAAGGCTAAATTTACACTCAAATTTTTCTATCTATTGATGATTTGTGGAAAAGGGGTGGCTAGGGCTTTTTTGCTAAAATCTTGCGATTCAATCGTGAAATTTGTAGCAAATCTTTGAATGCCCTCTTTTTTATAAGCACGCCTTTGGATGGTAAAAAGGACTAAATTTCCGCCTTGTTTGGCGTAGCGATATATCGAGTGCTCGGCTGTTGGCACGCCATTTAGGTTTGAAAATATTGTGATATCAAGATAAATTTCATTTGCGAGTGAGCCTTTTTTGTAAGCCACTTTTAGCCCTTTTGCTTTTAGTTCTTTTAGATCATTTATCTTTTGCTCGACTGCTTGCTCTGGCGTAGCGTCAAATTTAAGCGTATTTAGCGAGAGCATGTAGCTAAAACTATCTAGCTTTTCGCCAGGTAGCAAATACTCCTGCGTGAACAAATTTGGCACAGGTTTGGCTGAATATGCTAGTGAATATAGTCTGTTGTCAAATTTTATCTGCACCGGCTCAAAGTACTGAGTCGCTGCAAGCAAGAGTGCTGGTAAAGCGATAAATGCTAAAAATTTCTTCATCAAATTCCCTTAAAATGGATTTACTATCATGACCCAGATGATGATGAGCATCGCGATAGTTGGCACTTCGTTGTAAGCTCTAAAGAAGATGCCACTTTTGTTACAGCGTTTTTCTTTGAGCTGCTTCATGTAGCGTCCAAGGTCTAGGTGATAGATAGCCATTAAGATGACAACTAAAATTTTAACATGGATGTGACCAGTTTTTATAAGATCAGGCATTGCAATAAGTATCAAAATACCAGTGACAAATGAGCCGATGAGCGCGACCCAGCCGATGTAGTGATACATCTTATACTCCATCACTTCGACCACTTTTACAAAGTCTGGTTTGTCCATATTTTCTACGTGATAAACGTAGAGCCTTGGCTGATAAAACAGCACTGCCATCCACGAGATGAAAAACAAATAGTGGAGGTATTTTAAGTAAAGATAATATTCTGCCATAACGTCTCCTTATCTAAAAAGTATCTCTTTTCTAGCTTCAAATTCAGCCTTGCTGATCGCACCACTCTCAAAAAGCTCGTAAAGCCTTTTTAAGTCATCTTCTTTGTCTTTTAGTTTTAGTCTCTCTTTTAGTTCGACTTTTTGTAAATTTTTCTCGACATAAGCACCAACTAAAAATGCATCGATAAGCCACCAAATGCCCCAGATAGCTAAGAATGGTATGCCTATAATGAAATAAAACGTAGAGTAGCCAACAAAAAATAGTCCCATCATCAAAAAGCCAGTGATAAATTTACCAAGGTAAATTCTATGCGCTCCAAGCCAGCCAGTAAGTAGCCAAAGCGCGTATGCGACGTAGATATTATTTCCCACTCTCTCTCCTTTTTCTAAAACTTTGCCAAAGTATCATCACCACGCAAAGATCGATCGTTACGTCGGCGAGGTTAAAGACCGCAAAGTTAAACCACTTGTGCCAAAAGACGTAATCCACGACACCGCCATGGATAAATCTATCTGTGATATTTGAGCTGCCAGCTCCTAGCAAAGCTCCAAGCCAAATGGCATGCGAGCAAAGCAACTTTTTTTCAACGACTAGATAGGCAAAAACGCCTAAAATAAGGGCAATCTGGATAAATTTCAGCCACTCATCTAAAAAGGCAAACATCGAAAATGCAACGCCTTTATTATATGTAAGAACTAGCGAAAAAAACTCTCCGTCCCACGAAAAACCATCTATAAATATCATCTTTATCGCTTGATCAACGATAAAAATGATAAAAAATGCGATGAAAAATTTAACCAAATTTTTACGCATTTAGGGCTTTTATGAAAAATTTTTCAACTTCATCCATGCGTTTTTCAACTAAAGTTTGATTTTTGCCTTCAAGTAAAAGTCTGATCAAATTCTCAGTGCCAGAGTATCTAAAGAGCGACCTTATGCCCTCTTTTGCAAGGCTAGCCTCAAGCTCTTTTAGCCCCTCTATCTTATCAAGTGGCTTTTTCTCTGTGATCTTTAAATTTAGTAAAATTTGCGGATATGGCTTTAGCTCTCCAAAAATTTCACTAGCTTTTTTGCCTTTTTTAAGCATCATTGCAACGACTTGCATCGAAGTAACAAGACCGTCGCCAGTCTTAGCGTAGTCGTTAAAAATGACGTGTCCGCTTTGCTCGCCGCCAAAATTTATGCCATTTTCTTTCATCATCTCAAGCACGTATTTATCGCCTACGTTTGAGCGAAGTAGTTTGATCTTATGAGCTTTTAGATAGTCATCAAGTGCGGCATTACTCATCACCGTAGCCACAATGGCTCCACCTTTTAGCGCCTTTTGCTCGTGTAAAAATGCAGCCAACGAGCCAAGTATCGCATCGCCATGCACAACTTCGCCGTTTTCATCGACAACTACAAGCCTATCAGCATCGCCGTCAAATGCAAAGCCAATGTCAGCACGAAGCCTTTTTACCTCGCTTGCTAGATCTTCTGGGTGGAGCGCACCGCAGTTTTGATTGATGTTGCTACCATTTGGTTCGTCGTTTATAACGATGACATCGGCTCCAAGCTCGCTAAATACAGTTGGTGCGACCTTGTAAGCAGCTCCGTTTGCCACGTCTAAAACTACTCGTAAATTCTTTAAATTTAGCTCTTTTGGGAATGAATTTTTGATTTGCACGATATATCTGCCGATAACATCGTCGATCCTCTTGTTTGCACCTATTTCTGTCATTGTCTTTTGGGCATTCGCGATGAGCTCGTCATCGTAGAAAATTTTCTCTATTTCAGCTTCTATTTTTTCATCAAGTTTGTTGCCAAAGCTATCAAAAAATTTGATGCCGTTATCGTAGTATGGGTTGTGCGATGCGCTTATCATGATACCAGCGTCACAGCGCATATTTTCTGTTAAAAATGCGATCGCAGGTGTTGGCATAGGGCCTATTTGAAGGACGTTGTAGCCAACTGCAGTTAGTCCTGCAACGATGGCGGTTTCTATCATATAGCCGCTTTTTCTTGTATCTTTTCCAACCAAAATCACATTTGTCGCTGAAGTCTTTCTAAAATAAATTCCAGCCGCCATTGCAAGACGCATAGATGTTTGAGCTGAAAGCTTCTCGCCAGCTTTTCCACGAACTCCATCCGTTCCAAATAGTTTCATAAATTTATCCTTTTTATTATAAAATTGTGCTATTTTATCAGAATTTACCTAATTTAAAATCTAAAATTTTACTTTCATTAAGGATGACTTAAATTAAGGTCAAATTTATTATATCTTTAATATAATCACCGACTAAAATTATTCAAAAAGGTATATTATGGCAAACCATAAATCTGCTGAAAAAAGAGCTAGACAAACTATAAAAAGAACTGAGAGAAACAGATTTTACCGCACTAGACTTAAAAACATCACAAAAGCAGTGCGTGTAGCTGTAGAAGCTAAAGATCTAAATGCTGCAAATGAAGCTTTAAAAGTTGCTAACAAAAGCATCCATAGCTTCGTAAGTAGAGGCTTTTTGAAGAAACAAACTGCTGCTCGCCGCGTTAGTCGCCTTGCTCAATTAGTAAACACTCTAAAAGCTGCTTAATCTATAAATTTTAATGTTTGCTGATAAACTTCATCCATTTTTGGATCGCTATAATGAAATTTCTGCGCTTCTTAGCGATCCAAATATAGCAAACGATATCGAAAAGATGACAAAGCTCTCAAAAGAGCAATCATCTATCGAACCAGTCGCAACTGCCTCAACAAAATATCTAGAAATTTTAAAAGACATCGACGAAAATAAAGCCCTACTTGAGGACTCTGAATTCGGAGAGCTAGCAAAAGAAGAACTTAAAGATTTAGAAATTTCAAGAGAAAGGCTTGAAGAAGAGATCAAAATTTTACTTCTTCCAAAAGATCCAAACGATGATAAAAATATATTTTTAGAAATTCGTGCAGGTACTGGTGGAGATGAGGCCGCGCTATTTGTTGGAGATCTTTTTAATGCTTACATCAGATATGCAGAGCTTCGTGGATATAAATTTGAGATCGTTAGCCAAAGCGAAGGCAATACTGGCGGCTTTAAAGAGATCATAGTGCTTATAAAAGGCAAAGGTGCTTACTCAAGACTAAAATTTGAAGGTGGCACGCATAGGGTTCAGCGTGTGCCAGAGACCGAGAGTCAGGGCAGGGTGCATACTTCGGCTGTGACTGTGGCTATCATGCCAGAGGTCGAAGATAGCGAGATCGAGATCAACCCAAATGATATAAGAGTCGATGTGATGAGAAGCTCGGGCCATGGCGGTCAGTCAGTAAATACAACTGATAGTGCCGTTAGGATCACGCATATACCAACAGGCCTTGTTGTCACAAATCAAGATGGTAAGAGTCAGCACAAAAACAAAGAAGCTGCGATGAAGGTGCTAAAGGCTAGACTTTATGAGCTTCAAGAGCAAGAGAGACTTGCAAAAGAGACTAGTGAGCGAAAGAGCCAAGTTGGCACCGGAGATCGTTCTGGCAGGATAAGGACATACAACTATCCGCAAAACCGCATAAGTGATCACCGTATAAATTTAACACTTTATCGCCTTGATGCGATTATGGCTGCGGGATTATTTGACGAGATCATCGAGCCACTTATTACGCATTATCAAGCTGAAGCTATGCTAGAAGCTGGCATTTAAACTTTCAAATTTTTACTTCAAATTTTATAATTTATTTCTTTACCTTAAAATACTTTTAAATTTACCAAACTTTAAAGTCAAATTTACAAGATTTTTACAAAAATAGATATTTAGAAGTAGTAGCTAGTAATATTTTTTCTCATTTTTTTCAAAATAATATAAATTAAATTTTTAGATTTTATTTCTAAAATAACGATTTTTAGGGTATTTAAAAGTATAAAATTTTTATTTTTGATATTATAATTTTGTATAAATATCTTTTAAGTTTTGCTTAATAATTCTACCTTACAATTTCACCATAATTTAATTCAAAACAAGGAGACAAAATGTCAATAAGTGCAAGAAATCAACTAAATGTTGAGATCACAGAGGTAAGAACAGGTGCGGTAAATTCGCTAATATCTGCTAAGCTTGCAGGCGGTGAGGTGCTAAAAGCAACTGTTACGGTTGATAGTGAAAAAGGTCTTGATCTTAAGGTTGGCAAAAAAGCTATCTTTTTATTCAAAGCTTCAAGCGTTATCGTTTCAAAAGATGATAGCATCAAGCTTAGCGCTACAAACCAAATCAAAGGTGTTGTTAGCGAGATAAAAGACGGAGCTGTAAATGCTGAAGTTATTATCGATGTAAATGGCAGTAAAATTTCTGCTATCATCACAAGAGAGTCAGTTAGCAGCCTAGCTTTAAAAGCAGGAGATAAAGTAACTGCAATTATCAAAGCAACTCAAATTATAGTTGGTGTTAAATAATTTATGGAGCAATTTTGCTCCGTTCTTCTAAATTAAATTCTATTCTTAAGCTAAAATCTAAAATACTCTAAAATTTATCAACAAAATTATAAATTTAAATAAGTCGTAGTGAATATTTTTTAGAAAATTTATAGCTAAAATTTATATTATTTTTTACTTTTATATCCTATCCGTCATTTTACGCAGAGTGTAGCATACCAAAAGTTTATCATACAAAGGGTGGCCTAAATATCAATACAAAAGCCCAAGTCACAAGCTCTCAAATGGCGGCTATGCCTATACCAAATTTATATACATCTGGCGAGAATGTAGGTGGCGTTCATGGTGCTAGCCGTCTAGGGTCGTCGTGATAACTGACCGCTTGACATTTAGCATGATTACTGCTGAGAGTATCAGTTAAAAAGATGTGGCAGGCGTTTGCTCACCACTATAAATTTTTAAATCTATAAACTCCGTTTTTCACTCGCTCGAAAATTTTCTTCTCTTCAAGTAGCTTAAAGGTATTTATTACGGTTGGTTTGCTGACATCTAGCTTTTCACAAATTTCTGAAATTTTTACTACAATAAAGCCATTTTCATCACAGCTTTTAACTAGCAAATTTATAATTTCTACCTTTTTCTCGCCAATGATTGCCTTGTAAATTTCTTCATTCATGCTAGCTCCAAATTTTATATCCTATTGCCACGAACCAAAGCGCGCCACATAAGAAATTTGCGATCATCACAGCTGCACTTCCTGCGTCCTTTGCCGCCTTTGCTAGGGCGTGATAGTCTGGGCTTGAAAGATCAGTTACTCGCTCTAAGCCAGAGTTTAGGCACTCGCAAACTAGCACAAATGCCATGCTAAAGATCAAAAATAGATTAAAAACAAGGTCAAAATTCCAAAAAAATAGCGAGATCGTAGTTACCAAAAATATATAAATTTCTATTCGAAAGCTCTTTTCATTTTTAAAAATTTCAGCCAAACCCTCTCTTGCGTAGCCAAAATTTTTAAAAAATTTATACTCTGGCCGGTTTCTCATAATTTTCCTTTTTTGCGATTTTTGGCATAATTATAATTAAAAAAAGGATGAAATTTGAAACTTATTAGCTGGAATGTAAATGGCCTTAGAGCACTTGTAACAAAAGATGGTTTTGCATGGCTTACGGAGCAAAAGCCTGATTTCTTAGCGCTTCAAGAGATCAAGGTCAAAGAGGATGACGTGCCAAAGGAAATTTATAACCTTGGCTTTAAAGATATCAGTGTAAACTCAGGCGAGAGGGCCGGATACTCTGGCGTGATGAGCCTAGCAAATTTTGACATTTCTACACAAAAGGCAGCCTTCTTTGACGACACGGAGGGGCGTGTTTTGGAGCATAGATTTAATGATATCGTGCTTTTTAATATCTATTTTCCAAACGGCCAAAAGGATGACGAGCGCCTAGCCTATAAAATGGATTTTTATGAGAAATTTCTAGCTTACTGCAAAGAGCTTATAAAAAGTGGCAAAGAGGTGATATTTTGTGGCGATGTAAATACCGCTCACCGTGAGATCGACCTTAAAAATCCAAAAGCAAATGCCAAAACTTCCGGCTTTTTGCCTATTGAGCGAGCGTGGATAGATGAGGTGCTAAAAAGTGGCTTTATAGATACTTTTAGAGCCATAAATGGCGATATTACGGACGCTTACTCGTGGTGGAGTTACCGCTTTAACGCAAGGGCAAAAAATGTCGGCTGGAGGATTGATTATTTCTTCATCTCACAAGGATTAAAAGATAGGCTAAAAGACGCATTTATTTTGCCAGAGATCACAGGCAGCGATCACTGCCCAGTTGGGATAGATATAGAAATTTAGCTACTATTCCATTCTACGAGGCTTGCCCAGTAAGAAACCTTGTGCGTAAGGTATTCCAAAATTTTTGATTTGGTTTAAAATTTCTTCTGAGCTTGCGAACTCGGCTACTATTTTGTAGCCTTGTTTTTTTGCAAAGCTTACGATGGTTTCTACTAGAACTCTAGCATTTTCGTCAAATGGAAGCTTTTTGATTATTGAGCCATCTATCTTTATGGTGTCTATATCAAGCTCCAAAATTCGGTAATAGTTTGAGTATCCTGAGCCAAAGTCATCAATCGAAATTTTACATCCATAGCCTTTGACGCGTTTTATGAAAGAATTTACCGCAACATAGTCGCTAAGCTCTTCACTCTCTAGCATTTCAAAGCAAATTTTATTAGGATCTTTGCACTCGTTTAGCTTGCTCTCTATAAGCTCTCTCATACTAGCATCAGCGATATCGGTAATTGATAAATTTATCGAGAACATATAATCTGGATATCTTTTAGCTAGATCAAACGCAAGACTTATCACCTTTTTGGTTATTTGCGGATATAGTTGCGTTTTCATGGCAATATCTAAAAATTCGCCCGGATAGTGTATCTTCCCATTTTGGTCGATTATACGAACCAAAACTTCATAATACTTTGCTTCAGTCTCATTTTCTTCTAAGTTAAAGATACCTTGTGCTTCTACGATGACTCTATCGTTTTCTAACGCATCTTCGATTAGCTGAACTGCTAGCTGGTTTTTGTGATATTTCATCTCAATGGCGTCATTTTCTAGATAGTAGTAAATATTGCTACCATTTTCTATTGCGAGCTGATTTGCAAGGACTGATTGCATTAGACGGTTAGTTTGTGGGGTATCGTTTGGCAATGAAACACCAAATACCATCTTTATGCCTGGTAAATTTTCAAATTTTTCATCAATAGCAACATTTATTCTATTTGAACCAAAATATTCTCTAATATACTCAATATCTCTTACGATATTATCGCCTTCATACCACATATAAAATGCGTCATCTTGAAATCTAAATAGCTTTGCTTTTATCTCAGAAGTATCTATACAAAGCTTTAGTGTATCAGCTACTGCTTTTAGCATTGCATCGATAATCTTGGTTTGATAAAAGAATCTTAAAATTTTAAAATTTTTAATGCTTAAGCAAATGAGCACTCCATCTTTTTGCGCGTCTAAAATTTCAGTTAAAGCAAAGTAGTTGCCAAAGCCTGTTAGCTTATCGATTGAAGATTGTATTTTTATTTGTTCATTTTTTTGAGTTAACTCGTTTAATATCAGTGTCTCTTTAGTCCTATCAAGCTTTACCGCTATATAGCCCTCAAATTTATTTTTAAAGAAAAATGGTGAAAATTTTACCTTTTCATATAAAAAATCACCACTTTTTGTTCTGCTTATAAGCTCATCACTCTCCCAAGGTAGAGATTTTTGCAGAGCATCTTTTATGGATTCATAAAAGCTTTGTGGGTGCATATATGATTTTAGTATTCTAGGATTTTTACCGATTACATCCTTTAGCTTGTAACCAGTTTTTTCTTCAAAGGTTTTATTTACATATGAAATTCTATTGTATTTGTCGCAATAGACAATAGAGCTATGATCATTTTCAATTGTAGAACTTAGAAGTTTGATCTGCCTTAAGCGCTCTGAGGTCATTTTAATTTGATATAGGCCAAATGCACAAAATATTATAAATGCAAGCAAGCAAATTGTCTGAGCTATTTTTGTGTTATCCACTGCGTCAGAGTGAATTTCTAGAACTTTGTTTCTAAAATTTTCTATTAGAATATCAAGATGTAGTTCTTTTGCACTATTTGAGATTGTATGTAAAGTTTTTGTAGCTTGAGCTGCATAAAGTATCTTGTCTAATACGCTTTGAGCTTTTTGGTTATCTTTATACTCGTTTTTATACATTTTTATTTGCTTTGAAATTTCATCTATTACTTCAGGACTAAGCATCAAAGCACCTTTTATCGCATAAAATATAGGCTCAAGCTTATTTGGAAGTGCGAGATTTTGTATTTCATATTGACTTATTTGGATATAAGAATCTATAGATGAGTTTACATAAGCTGATCTTTGTAAAAAAAATACTTTTTTACTAAATACATCTCTTATGTTTTGTAGGTCTTTTTTTATTTCATTTTGATGAAACAACATCATCTCATCGCTAAGCATTGAAAGGTTGCTCAAATTTGTATCAAAAGAATTTATGTCAGCATTGAGTTTGTCGTAGTTTGAGATATCATAAATATTATTTAAAGAAAAAGTTATCTCATTGTCTATAAATTTTAGATTTAGAATTCCATCATCAAATTTATGAGCCGTATCAATGGCTATATTTGCTTTATATATAAAAAGTGCACTAATGAAAAATATAGCTGTTAAGACGCTAAGTATGGTTTTTATTCGTTTAGTACTCATTTAGTATCCTAGGCTTTTTACCATTTAATGTTAGAAAAAATGAGTATAAAGCATCAATTTCATCTTTGCTAAGAACGTATCCTAGCTGATAGTTACCAATAAAGTTTATAGCCTCTTTTAGATCGTTTATCTCTCCATGAGATAAATATGGAGCAGTTTTTGTAATATTTCTTAGTGATGGCACTCTTCTTAATCTTTTGCTTGTATCTAAGGCAGAAATTTTTTCTCGGCCAATATCTTGTGTCAAATTTCCTCCCAAATTTCTGCCATTGTGACAAGCGGCACAGCCTATATTATTAAATATCTTAAATCCTTTCTTTGCACTATCATCTATGGCATTGTTATCACCTGATATAAAACGATCAAATGGCGAATCAACACTTAAGACAGCCTTTTCAAACTCAGCTATTGCATCTGCAATATTATCAAAATTAATGCCGTCATTATAAATTTTTTTAAATAAAATTTTGTACTCAGAGATGTTATTTACAGAATCCACTATCTTATCGTTATCTGAGTTTAGTTCTATTCTAGAAGTTATGGACTCTTTTACTTGATCTTTTAAATTGCTAATCTTTGCATCGCTATAAAATAGATAGTTTGCTGCAGCATTTAATATGGTTGGAGGATTTAAAGTGCCTTTTTCCATGCTATCTTGGTTGCTTCCGCTTAAATTCCAGTACAAGTTGTGACAAGTTTGGCAAGAGTAGTTTTCATTTGGGCTTAGTCTTTTGTCAAAAAAGAGTTTTTTGCCAAGCAAAGCCTTTTCTTCATTATATTTTACTACTGTGAGAGGTTTGTAGGATTCATATTTGCAAAATGAAATCGTGATGATAAATAGACAAAGTATAACGCCCTTCATAACGCCCCTAATTTTTAATTTTCTTTTTTATATCGGCAAATTTTTGATTTTTTATATAGTACATTATTTTATTGTTTTTTTGAAATTTATGATACAATTCGCTCGATTTAGAAAATATTTATATTTCAGGGAGGAGAAGTCATGAAAAAAGGCTTTACGATGATTGAGTTGATCTTCGTGATCGTTATATTGGGTATATTAGCCGCGGTTGCTATACCAAAACTAGCTGCAACAAGGGATGATGCAGAGATAGCAAAAACTGCTACAAATATACAAACACTTATTGCTGATTTGGGTTCTTACTACACTTCACAAGGCGAATTTGCTAGTAATTCGGATATTAAAGAAGCTGTCAAAAAAATGTCAAATGTAAAAATACCAGTAAAAGCAAAAAATGATGAGTGTTTAGAGGTACGTCCTGGAAATAACACTAGTGGTGAAATAGGCATTACTATAAAAACAGGTGGTCTTTGTGAACAAGTTTGGGGATTGCCAGGACTAGTAGATGTTAAAGCTCTAATCGAAAGTAGCGACAATAAGACAGCTAATACGCTTAAATTTGGCGGCATGGGCATAAAATATAAATAAAATTTTTAGCAAGGTTTTTCCTTGCTTTTTATAATTTTTGGCTTACTAAATTTTTAATACAACAAAGACTGATAGAAATACAAATTTTTTACACAAATAATTTATATACATAAAAATAAGCTTTCTAAGATTTAATGCGTTGCCAAAAGATATCAATCATAATTATGCTAATGGGTAATGGCTTTTTATTAAATTTAATTGATTTTATCCTTTACAAATTTTAAAGATAAAAAACGTAAAATCAAGCCATGGATTTACTAAAAGACCCGTTAAATAAGCTCATCATCTCGCTCTCGCTTCCAGCTGGCACCGCAATGATGTTTAATACTCTTTATAACGTTACTGGCACATTTTTTGCAGCAAAAATTTCTACCCTTGCCGTAGCTGGTATGGCTATGAGCTTTTTGCTTTATCTAAGTATTGTAGGCATTGGGCTTGGTTTTGGCTCAGCACTAACTGCGCTAATAGGCAATAGTCTTGGAGCAGGAAAAGTAAAAATGGCTAAATTTTATGCGGCAAATGGAATTATCTTTGTATTAGTATTTGCTATTTTTATGGGGTTTTGTGGCTATTTTTTAGCACCAAATTTACTCACTTTTTTAGGAGCTGATCATCACTATTTAAAAGAGGCACTTGATTACGCGGGTGTTATCTTTCTTGCTGCACCATTTTTCTTGATTATCAAATCTCTAAACGGAGTGCTTGTAGCGCTTGGAGATACAAAAAGTTACCGCAATTGGCTATTTTATGGCCTTTTTATCAATGCATTTTTTTGCTACTTTTTTGCATTCATTTTGGATCTTGGCGTAAAAGGACTTGCTCTAGCAACAGCTAGTGTTCAGCTTTTGGGTATGATCTACCTTTTTGTAAAAGTTAAAAAGGCTAAGATGATCGAGCCAAGAAATTTAAGCTATTTTGTGCCAAATTTTAGTATTTGGGCAAAGATTACAAAACAAGCTCTACCAGCTTGCTTAAACTATCTATCGATGTCACTTGGCTCACTTGTGCTTTTAAAATTTATAAGCTACTATGGCGTAAATGCCGTAGCAGGATATGGTATAGCCTTAAGGATAGAGCAAATTTTGGTATTACCGACCATTGGTATGGCTGCAGCAGTTTTAAGTATCGTTTCAAGAAACTATGGCGCTAAAAATTTTAAAAGAGCTAAACAATGCTATAAAATTTCGCTTCTTTTTTTACTTATTTATTGTGCATTTGCTTGCGTTTTTATTAGATTTTTTGGTGAAGATATGATAAGAATTTTTGATGATACGCCGGCAGTTTTGGAAATAGCAGGGCTTTATCTTGGTATAAATTCTCTTGCTTACGTAGCTTATGGCACGATAAATGTCTCAGGCAGCACTCTTCAGGCCATAAAACGCCCAGTGGCCATCTTTTTGCTAAATGGATTTAGGCAATTTGTACTTCAAGGATCACTTTTTTACGCAGTAGTTTTCTATTTTGGTCTTGAGATAAAATTTATATGGCTAGCTCTATTTTTTAGTGTCTATCTTACAGCCATTTGCTTCGTCTTTTGGACGCTTCATCAGTTAAGAAGGGCTACTGGCGTAAGCTTTTAAATTTAAAACAAAATGCAAAAAAGCAAAGTGAAGCAACTAAGATTATGCTAGCTCCGCCTGTTAGGTTAAAATAAAAGCTAATAAATAGACCACTAAAGCAAAAAACGACTGAAAAGATAGTGGAGATTAGCATCATCAGCCCCAGTCTTTTAGCAAAAATTTGTGCTAAATATGGGGGTATAGTAAGAAGAGCGATGACTAAAATCAGCCCCACAACACGAATCGTAGCCACCACACAAAGTGCCATCATACATACTAATAAATAGTGAAAAAATGTTGTATTTACGCCGCGCAACTTTGCAAACTCTGCATCAAAGCTAATAGCTACAAATTGACGATAAAAAAGGGCAATGAGCGCCAAAAATAAGATATCTAAAATACTCATAAATGTTATATCTTGCCCACTCACTGCTAAGATAGAGCCAAAAAGATAACTCATAAGATCTGCATTGTATCCCGGAGTTAAATCGATAAAAATGATGCCAATAGCCATGCCAAATGCCCAAATAGCGCCGATAACTGAGTCGATGTTGGTTTTATCTTTTAGCGTGATAGTGGCGATTACGAGAGCTAAAAAGAGTGAGAATATGCTAGCTCCAAGAAGTGGTTCGAGCGAGAAGAAAAAGGCAAGTCCTATGCCGCCATATGCTCCATGCGCAATGCCGCCAGCGATAAAAGTCATTTTATTTATAACAACGAGTGAGCCTATGAGCCCACAAATGATACTAACTAAAATGCCAGCAATAAAGGCATTTTGCATAAAACTTAACTCTAAAATTTCACTCATTTTATCTCTTTAGCTTAAAAACATTACTTTTGATTTTGCACTCACATTCGCCAAGTGCGATCTCAACGTCACAAAAATGGCTATGAGATTTTGCTAAATGCTCTATAAATTCTCTTTTTGCAGTATCTTCATGAGTTTTATGAATATGTAAATTTTTACTCACATAGGCGATTTTTGTAGCATAATTTAGCACGATATTTAGATCGTGACTTACCAAAACTATGCCAACACCGCTTGCATTTATACTTTTTAAAATTTCATAAATTTCAGCCTGGCCCTTTGTATCGATACTGGCTGTTGGCTCGTCTAAAACGAGAACTTTTGCATTTGCACAAAGCGCTCTTGCGATATATACACGCTGTCTTTGGCCACCGCTTAGCTCACCAATTCTAGCACTTGCAAATTCTTTCATGCCAACTTTCTCAAGGGCGGCAAGAGCCATTTGTTTCTCATCTCGCGAATAAAAACCAAAAATTTTTTTATCGATTAGCCCCATTAAAACTACTTCTAAAACCATCATTGGAAAGCTTTGATTTGAGAGAAAATTTTGAGGCACATAACCTATAAATTTACTGACTTCGCTTGGCTCTTTTCCAAAGAGTTTTATCTCGCCACTTTGAGGCTTAAGTAGTCCTAAGATAAGCTTTAAAAGTGTGCTTTTACCACCACCATTTGGGCCAATGATAGCCAAAAACTCATCGCTACTATAATCTAAATTGATACCTTCTAAAACCACTTGTTTATCGTAGCTAAAGTTTAAATTTTTAATTTTTATAATTTCTTTCAAAACAGACTCTTTTGCGTAAATGTCGTAGTAAAAATAAAAAGTCCAAGCCAAAGCATAACGCTAAGAGCCATAAATTCGGCATAGATTTTAAACTTTTTTAACTTAATGTTTGTGCTCTCATTTATCTTGGCTCCAAAAACAGCCGCTAAAAATATCACTGCGCTCATGCCAAGCGCCATAAATAGGCCACTTATAACGCCTGCAAAGTAGCTACCTAGCTCATTTGCTAGCACAAAGACAAGTATCGTGCCAGGACAAGGAATAAGTGCTGCAGCGGCTGCAATCAGCCATTCTTCTTTGCTTTTTGGTTTTTTTGTGGTACAGATATTACAGCCACAGTCGCTAGTAAATTTTGTATTTTTACTCAAATTTTGGCTTAAACTTGAGCTAAAAATATAAAATTTATTTAACTCTTTTTTGCTTGAAAGATAAATTTTAACCTTTTTATAAAGCATAAAAATCGCTACAAAAAAGATAATAACGCCAGAAAATGCTGTCGTAACGCTTGCCGTATCTTTTGTCAGATCGCTACTGATCTCACGTAATATCATAAAACTAGCAAGCACAAAAATAAACGCACCCACAACATGTAAAAATCCGATCTTTAAAGAGAAGAAAAAGGCTTTGGCGTAGCTTCCACCAGTTGCGGCAAAATAAGAGCTTGTAAGCACCTTGCCATGTCCAGCAGATGCAGCGTGCAAAAAGCCATAACCAAATGATATGAGCGCTAAAAATAGTAGAGTAAGCGGACTTTTTTGATCAAAATTTCTTAGAATTTGCTTTAATCTATCAAGCATGCTTAGACTTGTTTTTGAAACAAGATCAAACTTAGCTTCATCGATCTTATCGATCTGGCTTAAATTTTCATCTTCAAAATTTACTGAGTTTGGCTCTTTTAGAAGCTCTTTTAATGCAGGTTTTTCGTTATGAGCTTTGGCTACAGCTTTACTTGAAAATGTAAAAAATATTAAATTTGCATTTGGATTTGGTATCGTCCAAAACTGATCTGATACCAAAAATGCGTTATTTTGTGTAAATTTAAAATTAAAATATCCCTCTTTATCGTCCATTTCGACAGACACCACAAAGCCATCTTTGATAAGCAAATTTGTCTTAAAACTAACATCAAATTTTAATCTGCCCTCATCAAAATAGAGTTTATACTTTTTTAAATTTAGCTCAAGCTTTGTAGCATTTTCATCTTTGTAAAAGTACTCAATATTCGTTAAATAGTGCCTTGGCACAAGATAATCAAGTAAATTTAAGCGGATCTTTTTGATCTCACTTTCATCTATCTTTTCATCCTGATTTAGGTCAAAATTTTGCCTCATAAGCTCTGAGAAATTTTGTGAAAATGTCCATGAAAAAGCAATTGTAGTGATATTGTTTTCGTTTGAGTCAAATTTTACGCTCACGTGAGCGGTCGGGCTATAAAGCGAGCAAAGAGCACACCCGAAGGCATTTATAGCAAAGAAGCAAATGACAATCAGGCGTGCTAACATTTTTTATAGACTCTTAGCAAAAATTTCTGCTGTTTTTTTCATCTCATCTAGCCAATTTTCTGGGAGCTGATCAATGCTTATGACCTTTGAGCCAGTCTCTTTTGCTACTAAATTCGCAGCCTTTGTTGGAAACTGCGGAGCCACGAAAATGACCTTTACGCCGTGCTCTTTAGCTTCTTCTATGAGCTCTTTTAGCTCAGCTGGCTTTGGCTCTTTGCCCTCTATCTCGATAGCGATTTGCTCTAAGTTATAGCGTTTTGCAAAATATCCCCAAGATGGGTGATATACGATAAATTCGCGAGTTTTAACATCTTTTAGAGTATTTTTGATAAAGCTATCAAGCTCGTCAAGACTAGCTTTAAATTTAGCTAAATTTTCCTCATAGAGCTTTGCATTTTGTGGGAATTTCTCTATTAATGCCTTAGCAATATTATCAGCTTGAGTTTTTACTAAAACTGGATCAAGCCAAATGTGCGGATCAAGGCCATCATGATGATGGTGATGATGTTCGCCAGCTTCGTGGCCATGGTCATGATGCTCGTGATGCTCATGTTTATGCTCGCCCTCGTGCTTGTGCTCGTGATGTTCATGATGTTCATGATGCTCATGTTCATCGCTCATAGCGATCTTTTCGATGCCTTCTTGTGTTTTTACAATATGTAAATTTTTAAAAGATTTTGAAAAACGCTCTAGCCAAGTATCTTCAAACTCAATGCCAATAGCAAAGTAAAGCTCGCTCTTTTCAAGCTCCTTCATCTGTTTTGGCTTTGGCTCATAAGTGTGCGGATCAGCACCTTTGCCAACCATTGTATTTACGCTTAGTGTATCACCAGCGATCTGCTCAACAAAAAATTTTGTAGGCAATATACTAGTCGTAACAACTGGCTTTGCAAAAAGTGACAAAGCGCAAACTGCTAAAAAAACAAAAATCTTTCTCACCATCTCTCCTTTGTTTGAAAAAATATTGCGGAAGTTTAGCAAATTGCAACTTGGTTGCAACTTAAAGAACAAAAGCCTAAATATAGTGCTTTTTAAATGAAATTTAAAACTTTTAGCGTTAATATACAAAAAATAAAAAGGGCAAGGATGAATGCAAGAAATTTCTTAGAAGAGCATAGTATCAAAGCAACTACTTTTCGCATAAAGCTCGTTGAAATTTTGCAAAATGCCAAAACTCCATTAAGTTATGATGAAATTTTAGAAAGCCTTAATGCAAATAAAACTACTTTTTATAGAAGCATAGAAATTTTTGAAAAAAAGGGCCTTGTCATAAAAACTGAAAATAATCATAAAAGCTACTACGAACTAGCAAATGAGGCAAAAGCGTACTTTATCTGCGATATCTGTCATAAAGTCACAAACATCGATATGCCCCATCTAAACATCGCTAAAAATATAAAAAGCGCCGTGATAAAAGGCGTTTGTGATGAGTGTGATCACGAGTAAAGTGCGATGATCTCAGCTGGAATGGCTTTTGGGCGATTTGTTTTTAGATCGATATAGACAAACTCGGTCTTGCCAGTTGCTATTAACTCGTCATCTTTTTTAAACTCAAAATATCTACACGAAGTCGCCTTGCCTTCAGCTTGTGTGTAAGTGTGAATTTCTATCTCATCCATCAATTTTACGCTTTTTATATATTTGGCTTCATTTTTTCTAATGAGCCAGATCTCACCTCTTTTATACTGCGCCTCGACCGTGTCGCCAACCGCTGCTGAGTGTGCAAATGCAGCCTCTTGCATAAGAGTGAAATAATAGACATTATTCATGTGTCCGTGCATATCAATGGCTTGTGGAGGGATTATTACTTTGTAGATAAAATCTTTCATTTCTAGCCTTTTTTGCTAGAATTATAACCAAAAATAAGGAGCTAAAATGCAAAATTTATGGGATAAAAAGGCATCAAATTATCAAAGGTTTGATGGCAAAGTAAGTGCTATTCAGCAACAAATTTTTGCTAAAGCCTTAGCTTGGGGAGTTGATTTTAGCGGTAAAGAAATTCTTGATATAGGCTGTGGTACCGGTGTTTGGACGATATTTTTATCAAAAACCGCAAAAAATATAACAGGTATCGATAGCTCAAAAAATATGATAGAAATTTTAAATGAAGATGCTAAAAGATTTGGGGTGACAAATTTAGCTAGCGAGGTTTGCTCTTGGAGAGAATTTAAGCCTACAAAGCACTTTGATATTGCAATTTGTACGATGAGTCCAGCGATTGCTAGCGATGAAGATTTTGCTAAATTTCATAGTATTGCAAAGCAAAAACTCTATCTTGGCTGGGATAAGCCTAGAAGCTCTGATTTGATTGAGCCATTTTTTAAAAAATTCGGACGAACTCTCTCGCAAAAAAACGTTGTAAATAGACTTGAAGCGTGGCTAAATGAGCAAGGGATCGCTTATAAGAGTGAAATTTTAAATGAGACAAGGATCGCTAGACGAAGTGTACAGGAAGCTGCTGAGAATATCTGCTGGCACCTTGAGATAAACGGAGCTAAAAACTACGATGAAAAGACGGTTTTAGCGATGTTAAAAGAGAGATTTGACGGCGAGTTTATAGATGAAAAGATAGAGTCGCAGATGAAACTTTTTGTTTTTTTAAGCTAGTTTTTATCTATAGAAAAATTTTTTACCAAATTCACTAAAAATAACTCCAAAGATTATTAAGATCGCGCCAAAAATTTGTATGAGTGTTAGCTTTTCGCCAGCGAAAAAATAGCCGATAAAGCCAGCAGAGACTGGCTCAAGACAGAAAAATAAAGCTGCTTTACTGGCTGTTGTATATCTTTGAGCGATGGTTTGAACAAAGTAGCAAAAAATGGTGCCAATAAATGCAGTGATGAAAATTGCTATAAAAAATTCCCTATCGTAATTTGGCACCACACTACCTTCAATAAATGCAAAGACAAATGAGAGTAAAGAGACGGTGAGAAATACCACAAATACAAGCAAATAAAGCTCGCACTTTCTTACAAAGTGGCCATTTAAGCTCGTGTAAAGTGCGTAAAATATGGCACAAAGTAGGGCAAGTGCCTCGCCGCTCCCAAGCGCTAGCGTGGCGCCACTTAAGAGCCAAAGCCCAAAAATGGCAACAAGCGCCCCCAAAATAGCAAAAATGGTTATTTTATTTTTAAAAATGAGTGCTGTCATAAAAGGCACAATCACACACTCAAGCCCTGTAATAAAAGCAACACTTGAGCTAAAAGTAAGCTTTAGAGCGTAAGTTTGAGCAACAAACGAGCCAAAGAGAACTACGCCAAGGATAATGCCATAAACTACACTTTTTTTATCAAAAATTATAGAAAATTTAAATGTTATAAGTCCCATAAAGATAGCGGAAATAAAAAATCTATAAAAGAGCATGACAAAGACACTATTTGTTTTTAGTGCATTTGCCATAGGCAAAAAAGTAGCTCCCCAAACGATGGCAACTACAATGAGTGCGATGTCGGCCCTGTTTTGCGTGCTTAAATTTTTCATTTAAAGATCGAGTCTAGCACCTTTTTGCCGCTATCTAGGCTAAAGCCGCTTCTTAGCCCCTTTTCTTTCTCGCTCATTACGTTAAATAACCCATCTAACGTCTTTCTTGTGATATATGCGTTTAGATCCTCGCCGTCATCTGGCACATACTCACTTGCACCTAAATTTTTAGCTAGGCTCTTTACTGATTTTATCGTTTCATTATTTTTTGCTGAGCTGCCGATGAAAGAATTTAGCCCATTATAGGCAGTCGCAAAGCTATTGTCACTCATCATTTTTTCAATTATCGGCGCAAATGCCGCCTTTAGCTTTTGGCTGGAGCTTTTCTCTAAATATTTTGTAACGCTGTCACTCCCGCCATTAAAGAGCTTTTTGACATCTGCTTCGCTCATATTTTTTATGCTTTCGCTAAAAATTTCAGCAGCCTTTGGCACGGCCGTGGTCGCAGCGTTGTTTATCGACTTGCTAAGCTCCTGCGCCCACTTCTCGCCGCCCACTTTTTTGGCTAAATTTGACGCCATCTCAAGGCTTTTTGGGAGCGGAATTTTAGCTGTGGCGTTGTTTATAAAGCCCTCTTTTGAAAGCTCGCCAACAGCTGCATTTAGCGCCTCACTAACCAAGCTTTTATAATCGCCATTTGAAGCGTGAGTGGCTATTTTGACGCCTTTGTTTATCATATCATCCATGCTTGCGGCTTGTAAATTTAAAGCAAGCGCGCCACAAAGAATAACAAGAGATCTTTTCATCTTCTCTCCTTTTTAAAATTTAGAGCAAAATCATACAAAAAATATCTAAACACTTAAAATAAATTTAATCTTTTTGCACTAGAATTTACCCTTTTTTTAAAGGAAGACTATGCAACTTTTACTTCTTAGCTTCGCTCTTAGTATGGATAGTGCGGCACTAAATATGGCAAATGGTGCAAGATATAAAAATTTAGCTCTTAATAAAATTTTATTTATTGCTTTTATACTTGGTTTCTTTCAGTTTCTTATGCCGCTTCTCGGCTATCTTTTAGGTGTTAGTTTTGCAAAATTTATAAGCTCGGTTGATCATTTTATTGCATTTTTTATACTCTGTTTTCTTGGTTTTAGAATGTTTAAAGAGGCCTGTAGCAAAGAGGAGTGTGAGTATCTTAAGATAGGATTTAAGACCATTTTGTATGGGGCATTTGCTACTAGTGTGGATGCTCTTGCTGTTGGTGTCACACTTAGCTTTGAAGAGATAAACATCTTTCAAAGCTCGCTCATCATCGGTGTAGTCTGCTTTGTATTAAGTTTGATTGCTTTTTATATAGGTAAATTTATGGGTGAAATTTTAGAGAAAAAGGCGCTCTTTTTGGGAGGAGCGATATTAATTTTTCTAGGTTTTAAAATTTTAATAACGCATTTAATTGAAAGCGGCACAGTTCAATAAAAATTTAAAATAACAATTAAAAATAAGATTTAAGATTAACTATATTTTAAAGCTTATATAGATAAGATTTTGATTTTTAGAAGTGGTGACCCATACGAGACTCGAACTCGTGTTACCGCCGTGAAAGGGCGATGTCCTAACCGCTAGACGAATGGGCCACATGTCGGTTATGAAGTTGGGATTATATTTCTTTTATACTTAATTTTAGATTAATAAGGAAAAATTTTTGAAAAATTTTTTATTTACTTTGTTGTCTGTTTTTGTTTTTACAGGCTGCGTGGCTACCAAAACGCCGCAAAATTCACAAGCTTTTCAAGTTACTTTATTTTCTCCGATGATCAAGATAAATGATGTTGGATTTTTCCATAAATATAAAAATGAGCTAAATTTGCAAATTTATAGCTCCGGTGTAAACACCGCAAACATAAGCATAAGAGATAAAATTTGCATAAATAATGCTTGCTTTAACAAGACTAAGTTTAATGAGAAATTTTTTCTAGCCCCACACTATGAGAGCCTTTTTGAAGAAATTTTGCAAAAAGAAAAGATTTATGAAGGCAAAGGCTTGATAAATACGGAGTGTGGTTTTAGCCAAGATCTAAGTTCATATTTTATAAAATATGAGGTTTGCGACAACTACGTCAAATTTGTAGATAACAAAAATAAAATAAGAGTGATAATAAAAGAGTTAAAATGAGATACATAGGAGCTCACGTAAGTGCGGCTGGAGGCGTGTTTAATGCACCTTTAAATGCTGCAAAAATAGGAGCAAATGCTTTTGCGCTTTTTACAAAAAATCAACGCCAATGGAATGCAAAAGAGCTAAGTATAAGCGAAATAGAGCAGTTTAAGGAAAATCTAAAAATTTCTGGCATAAGTACAAAGCATGTTTTGCCACACAGCAGTTACTTGATAAATTTAGGCCATCCGGATGAGGAGGCAAGAGCAAAGTCGCTTGAAGCTTTTGTAGATGAGATAGATCGCGCCAGTAAGCTTGGGCTAGAGCTTTTAAATTTTCATCCAGGCTCACATCTAAAACAAATAAGCGAAAAAGAGTGCTTAGATAATATCGTAAGCTGCATGAACGTGGCACTTAAGCGCACAAGCGGTGTAAAGCTAGTCATCGAAAATACAGCCGCACAAGGCTCAAATTTAGGCTTTAGTTTTAAGCAGATTGCTTATTTGATAGAGCGAGTAAACGATGAGAGTAGGGTTGGTGTTTGCTTTGATACTTGTCACGCATTTGCTGCTGGATATGATCTAAGAAGCAAAGAGGCCTACGCTAAAACTATGGGGGAATTTGATGCGATCATCGGTTATAAATTTTTATCTGGTATGCATTTAAATGATGCAAAATTTGCCCTTGGCTCAAAAAAAGATAGACACGAGAGCCTTGGCAAGGGTGAGCTTGGATTTAGTGCTTTTAAAAATATAATAAATGATGATAAAATAGGCGAAATTCCTTTAATATTAGAGACGATTGACGAGAGTATTTGGGAAGACGAGATAAAAATTTTAAGAAATTTTGAAAAGGAAAAACTATGAAAAAAGTGCTATTAAGCATTATTATGGCATCTACTTTGCTTAATGCTGGAGGTTATAAGGTTCCTGAGCAAAGTGCTGATTCTTTAGGTCTTGCTGCTAGTAACGTAGCCTTTAGTTTTGGGGCTGATGCGGCATATTTTAACCCAGCAAATATGATGTTTTTAGATGGACGCCATCACATAGAAAGTACCCTCGGCTGGTTTCATATAAATAAGCTCGAGTTTAAAAGTGATAGTGGCAAAAGCTACAAGTCAGAAAAATTTGACTCACTAGCTGGTACATTTAGTTTTGTAACGCCAGAAATTTATGAAAACTGGAAATTTGGTTTAGCTCTTGCCGTTCCTGCTGCTGTTGGTGTATCGTGGGAGGATCCAGCTACCGCATTTACCGCTAAAAGGTTTAAGCTGCAAGTTGTTGAGTTAAATCCAACTGTGGCTTACCGCATAAATGATAAACTTGCCGTTGCTCTTGGTGCTAGAGGTGTTTACACCAAAGGTAAGATAGCAAGTGACTTTGGACAGATAGGCTACAGAGAGATAAAAGGCGATGGTATGGGCTATGGCTACAATGTTGCGCTTACTTATAGACCTATTGAGGATTTGAGCTTTGCTGTTACTTACCGCTCAAATGTAAATTTAGACCTCAAAGGCCATACAGATGCTGATTTTAACGGAGCGCTATCTCCTATAAGCTATCATGGCAAAACAAAAGTTAAGATCCCACTTCCTGCACAGCTTGTACTTGCAACTGGATATAAATTTAGCGACTTTACTCTTTTACTAGCTTTTGAGAGGACGTATTGGTCTAAATTTAAAGGCTATGACTTTGAATACATGGATAAAGGTCCAGCTCACTCGCATCCAGCTTTTGCAAGATTCATGGACGATCCAGTTATTAAAAACGCAAAAGATACAAATACATATAGACTAGGTCTTGCCTACGACGTAAATGAAAAATTTAGACTAATGGCTGGCTTTGCTTATGATGAAGATATTACAAGTAGTAAGCATACTGGCTTAGAGCTTCCAAATACTACGTCTAAGGTATATTCTTTTGGAGTAAATTATAAATTTACACCAAATCTTGAAATGGCACTTGGATATGTTTATCAACACCGTGATAAGAAGCGTGCGACAGGTATTACCAACAGTATTGCTACAAAAATGTCAGGGGAATTTGATACTGGTACGATCCAAATCCTTGGTACGACTTTTAAATATACATTTTAGTTAGGGTCAATAATGCGATACTCTTATAATAATTTTTATGAAATTTTAACCAAAGCAGCAAAGGAAAATCCAAATCAAGTAGTTCTTTTTGAAGAAAAAGAGAAGCTAAAATATCGCGAATTAAAGCAAAATGTCGATAAAGTGGCAGCTTATTTGCAGCTTGCTGGAGTAAAATTTGGCGATAAAGTAGCTATGGCGGTTACAAACTCGAAAGAATTTATCATCTCATACCTTGCGATAACCGCAATAGGCGGTATCGCAGTGCCTATGAATACTTTTTTAAAAGTAAATGAGTTTGAATATATCATAAATGATTGCGGCGCAAAGGTGCTTTTTGCGTCTAGCTCGCTTGCAAAAGAGTTAATCGCATTAAATGAGCTTGAAATTTTAAGAAAGATAATCTGGATCGGAGCAATACCAAAGAAGCTTCAAAGTGCTTCAAAAGATGAATATATAGACACTGATGAAGAGTATGGCGAGAGCGCGTATCTTACTTCAACACCTCAAATTTCAAAAGAGGATATGAGTAAGGGCTATGAAAATAATGGCCTTGTTAAAAACATAAATTTTATAGAAACTCTAAATCATAAATACGCTCTTAGTATCACAAAGTATCCGGTAATAGATGATTTAATGCATATAATTTACACTTCAGGCACTACTGGCAAGCCAAAAGGCGCGATGATAAGCTATAAAAATATCTTTTCAAATTTAATTGGAGCCCATGATCGTTTTATAGTGAAAAAAAGCGATCGTTTCATAGTCTTTTTACCGATGTTTCATAGTTTTACACTAACTGCAATGGTGTTGCTTCCGATATTTGCGAGTGCTTCGATGGTTCTTGTAAAGTCAGTATTTCCATTTTCAAATGTGTTAAAACAAACCTTGTTAAAGCGTGTAACTGTATTTTTAGGAATCCCAGCCATCTATACAGCTATCGGTAAGGCAAAAATTCCTTGGTATTTTAGATGGTTTAACCGCATTAGATTATTTGTAAGTGGTGCAGCTCCGCTTGCAAAGCAGACGATAGATGACTTTAGAGTGAAATTTCCACGCGCAACACTTGTTGAAGGATATGGCCTTAGCGAATGCTCGCCAGTCGTAGCTGCAAATTTATATGATAAACAAAAGCTTTTAAGTGTAGGGCCTGTACTTGATGGCTATGAGGTAAAGATCGTAAATGATGAGATGATGGAGCTTCCAGTTGGCCAGATCGGTGAGATCATTGTAAAGGGCGACTGCGTCATGCAAGGCTACTATGGTATGCCAAGCATCACTGATGAGACCATAATAAACGGCTGGTTAAAGACCGGAGATCTTGGAAAAGTCGATGAAGAGGGCTTTATCTATATCGTTGATCGTAAAAAAGACCTTATCATATCAAAGGGCATTAACATCTATCCACGTGAGATCGAAGAGGTTATTTACAAACTTGAAGCAGTCGAAGCAACAGCGGTAATTGGCGTAAAAGACGTACATGCCGATGAAGAGGTCGTCGCTTTCATACAAGTAAAAGAGGGCATGGATCTTGATGAAAAAACAGTAAGAGAGCATTTGAAGAAAAATTTAGCGAATTTCAAGATACCAAAGAGTATCTATTTTGCCGAAGAGTTGCCTAGAAATGCTACTGGCAAGGTGCTAAAACGTGTATTAAAAGAGCAAATAGAGCAGATGAAGGATAAATTTTAGTGAAATACTTGCTTGATTTTTTAAACCAGGACCTCAAAAAAAGTAAAATTTACGAGCTGATAAAGTGCGGCGATGAAGAGGGAGAAATTTTAAAATATCTAAGTAAAGCTTATGTGCAAGGAACGGCTAATATGAGCGTTTTTGAGCTACTTGGAGCAGTCTTTGGCACGCAAAATGATAAGCAGCTTTTGTATCTAAAATTTATAAAAAACTTGCTTGATAGCGGTTGGATTGTACAAAATTATAGTCTTTTTAAAATACCTGAGAGCACGCAAAGGGCTTCAGCTCAAGGGCTTCTTTCGTTGCTTCATTCTGAAATTTCTCTATCAGCCACATTTTTAAAAATTCTTGAAGATGGCAACGCTGACATAAATTTACCAGAGCTTGCGCTATATGAGGATCATTTGGAGTATTTAAAAGATCAGTTTTTAAAAGTAGAGCTTTACTCAAAGGCTGCTATTTTTGGCGATGGCTCAAGTGATGCAAAAAAGCGCATAAATGAGCAAATTTCTGAGCTTACAAAGCGAATCAACGAGCGCGTAAAACTAAGCAAGATCAGCCTAAAGATAGAGCAAATTTTTAAAGAAAACTCACTTGACGAAAAAGAGCAGATTATATTTTTAGCCCTTTTAAAAGAGGAGTACGCGGGAGATTTTGAAAATGGCCGCGACCTAAACACGCTAGTTGAGCTAATAAGCAAAGACGAGCTTGAACGCATCAAAAATCGTACTCTTTTAGAGGAGGGCTCAAGGCTCATCGAAGGCGCGCTAATCGACTACGACGAGGTTTTAAACGCTTATGGCAACGTAAGCAAGAGCTTTTTTATAAATGAAGAAATTTTGCAAAGCATAATGCACCCAAAAAATGACAAAAATAGCAAGAAAATCAAGATCGAAAGCCTGGTAAAAGAGCAAGAAATTTTTGAGCTCATTGAGCCAGTAACGAGCCTAGAAGACGTCGTGCTAAACGAAAAGACAAAGCAGCTTTTAAGCACGATACTAAAGCAAGTCGATAAAAAAGTGCTTGCTAGACTTAGCAGCTGGGGCATAAAAACTAGAAAAAACATAGACGCTAAGATCATCTTTTACGGCGAGCCTGGCACTGGTAAGACGATGAGCGCCGTTGGGCTTGCAAAGAGCCTAAAGAAGCAAATTTTAAGCTTTGACTGTTCAAAAATTTTAAGCAAATATGTCGGCGAGAGCGAGCAAAATGTAAGGAAAATTTTTGATACTTACAAAGAAATTTGCAAAAAAAGTGGCAGCGAGCCAGTGCTCTTACTAAACGAGGCCGATCAGTTTTTAAGCACAAGAGTAGAGAGCTCGAGCGGGGCTGAAAAGATGCATAATCAAATGCAAAATATCTTTTTAGAGCAGATCGAGCGCTTTGAGGGCGTGCTTATCGCAACGACAAATTTCTTACAAAGCCTTGATGTGGCGTTTTCTAGAAGATTTGACTATAAGATCGAGTTTAAAAAGCCTGATTATAACGGCAGGCTCGCCATTTGGCGTAAAATTTTGCCTGAAAATGCGAGCTTTGAAGATGGCTTTAGCGTTGAAAGACTGGCTGAGTTTAACCTAAGTGGCGCGCAGATCGTCCTCGCGCTAAAAAACACCGCTTTGAAAGTGGCGATAAAAGATGATGGGATTTTTACCTTTGAGGACTTCAAAACCACGATAGAGCGCGAGCTAAACTCAAGCTTTGGCGAGGATAAAAAGATGGGATTTGGCTCTTAAGCCTTATCTTATTTTATAAATTTGATTTTACGCTACAAAAATCACTGACGTTTATAAGAAATTTGCTTCACTCAATAAAATTTAGACGAGTTTCGCCGATAAAATCACGGAAAACGCGAGTTAAATTTAAGCTTTGTCGATAAGAAGTGCAGATAAGTGCCGAGAGTGTTAAATTTTGTTTTTATACGGAGCATGCTCCTAAAAGCGATAGGGAAAGTGAGCTAAATTCGAGCTTTGATGAGAATAAAAAGGTAAATTTTGCTCTTAGATTTTTAAAGTATGTTGCAGGTTTTATGCAATCACAAAGACAAAAGCGCGGATATCAAATTTGCTTTTATCTATTAAATTTACAAGAAGCCTGCCACTAAAAATTTATAGAAAACGCAAACAATTTTAATCTTTGATAAAAGTAAAAAGAGGTTTTTCTCTTACGCTTTTTTAAATATACGCTTTACTTCACAAGGCAAAGTCTAAAATATCAGCACTTGCCAAACTAAACGTGAAATTTTTACAATTAAATTTTGGCAAAAACACGGCAGGATAGACGCCTACCCATAGGCTTTTTGCATAAATTTAACTCGCTCGCTTGCCATAAATTTACTACTGCAACCTTTACAAACAAGCAGTTGGTCTCAAATTTTAAAAATTTATCCGCTATCAACTGCCCTACTTTTTCATCTATTGCGGACTTTTTACATTATCGACGATTGCTGATCTAAGTGTGAAATTTTGCTTTTTATTAAATTTGAGCGAAAAACTACAGCTTAACAGATGCCAACTTATAGGCACTAGCATAAATTTACTACCCTAGCCTTTTCAAAATGGTAGCTTTTATCCAAAAAACGCAAAATTTTGAAATTTATCCACTCTGCCTTAAACATCAAGCGTGCAAAGTGCATAACTCTAGTTGCGTATGCTTTTGCATTAAATTTTTTATCTATGAAAATTTACAAAAGCGACAAGCATGATAAATACACTCACAACCGCTTAATGTAAATTTAGCTCATAACTTCAAATTTACTACCACATTTTTATTAAAAAGCCAAAAATTTTAAATTTTATCTGCCGTGTGGAGCGTGGGCGTGACTGCTTTTTATAACGTTTTATCATTTTTTCTAACACAAAAGCCGCCCACTTCATGAAATTTAACCCCAAAAAAACCGGTAAATTTCAAACACGCTTCTGCGATTTTTACATCACTTTTCGCACTAAAAAAAGCAAAATTTATCGATATTTTTAATAATAAAAAATTTAAAAGGCTATGAAATTTTAGTAGTCAAATTTATATAGAATTTTACTGATTGATCTTATCAAGCAGCTCTTCGACCTCTTCAAGCGCAAAGGCCTCTTCTGAGCTTTGTTTTAAAAAGCTCTCCATAAATTCTTTCTTCGAGATCGCAAGGTCAAGCTCTTTGTCGCTACCCTTTTGATATGCACCGATGCGAAGCAAAACTTCATTTTCTTTTAAAAGCGAGTAAAGACGCTTAAATTTCATTGCATTTAGCTTATGCTCTTTGCTGATCACATCGCCCATGACACGCGAGGCCGAGTTTTGGATGTTAATAGGTGGGTAAATTCCAAAGTCCGTTAACTCGCGGCTTAGCACGATGTGGCCGTCTAGGATAGAGCGGCTTTGATCAGCTATCGGATCGCTCATATCATCGCCCTCGACTAGCACGGTGAAAAATGCCGTGATACTGCCTTTTCCCTCCTCTTTGCCAGCGCGCTCCATTAGCTGAGGTAAAAGTGTGAGTGAGCTTGGCGGATAGCCCTTTGAGGTCGGTGGCTCGCCAAGTGCAAGGCCGATCTCACGCTGCGCCATCGCAAAACGCGTCACGCTATCCATGATGAAAAGCACGTCGTTGCCTTGCTGCTTGAAGTACTCAGCCACGCTCATCGCGCAAAATGCGCCGTATTTTCGCATGAGAGAGCTATCGTCACTGGTCGCTACGATGATGACCGTGCCCTCTAGGTCGCCGCCTAAGTTTTTTTCGATAAATTCAGGCACCTCACGGCCACGCTCGCCTATTAGCGCGACTACTTTTATGGGAGCTAGTGTGTTTTTTACGATCATACCCATGAGAGTTGATTTACCCACGCCTGAACCTGCAAAAATTCCTAGCTTTTGCCCCTTGCCACAAGTAAGCAGTCCATCTATCGTCTTTATACCAACGCTAAAAGGCTCGTTTATAAGCCCTCTTTTCATCGCATCTATCGGCGCTCTCATGATCGGCATATGTTCAGTCGTCTCGATCGCTCCTTTACCATCAATGGGCTTCATAAATGGATCTACCACGCGGCCAAGCAAATTTGTCCCCACAGGTATATTCATACCTTGATCACTCTCATAGACGAAGTCGCCTATCCTAAAGCCCTCAACAAAGCCAAATGGGCTGATATAAGCGCCATCTGTCTTTATCTGCGTAACCATGCCAAGACCATTTTTACTCTTATCTTTTGCAACTATACGCACGATGTCGCCAATGCTTGGACGAAGCCCAGTGATCTCGATAGTTGTAGCTGTGATTTTAGTTATGATGCCAAAGGTGTTTGAGAGTTTTACACCCTCTTTAAGCTTTAAATTTATATACTCTAAGCTCAAAAATGCGTTTCCATAGGAGAATTTATAAGCGAGAAAAATTCTCGTCTTGTGTCCGCGTTTTTGATAAAGCAGCCTCTAAGTGCTGAGGTTGTCGTAGTTGAGTTTATCTTTTGTACACCTCTCATCTCAACGCACATATGTCTAGCCTCGACGACGACTCCAACGCCTTTTGGAGCGATCACGTCCTCAAGCGCCTTTGCGATCTGCTCAGTCATTTGCTCTTGAATTTGCAAGCGTCTTGCATAGATATTTACCATGCGTGGAATTTTACTAAGGCCAACGACCTTGCCATTTGGGATGTATGCCACATGCACGCGGCCGATAATAGGCAACAAATGGTGCTCGCAAAGGCTATAAAACTCAATGTTTCGCATGAGAACCATTTCGTTATTTGAGCTAGTAAAAAGTGCGTCACCAAGAACCTCTTTTGGATCTTCATCATATCCGCTAGTTAGAAATTTAAACGCTTTAAAGACACGCTCAGGCGTCTTTATAAGGCCTTCTCTGTTTGGATCTTCGCCTATAATCGTTAGCATGTTTTTAACCGAATTTTCAAAACTCTCTTGCATAAATTTTCTCCATAATTTTATTGCCAGATTCTACGTTAAAACGCCTTTTATATCTATAAAAATTTACAAATTTACAATGAAATAAGGAAAATTCTGCTATATTTTGGGCTAAAAATTTGTATTCATAAAGGAATTAGATGGAAATCAAAACAAAAGCTCTAGATAGCGTAAATACCTTAGCAAGCACGACTATAAGTGCGGATGCTATAAAATCTAGCGTAGAGAAACTAGCAAAAAAAGCAGCAAAAACTATGAAAGTAGATGGCTTTAGACAAGGTCATGTGCCAGTTGCTATTGTGCTAAAACGCTACGAGAAAGAGCTAACAAACGACGCTGAGCAAGATGTCTTAAGAGATGTTGTTGATGAGGCTATAAAACAAGCAGGCAAGAAAAACGATGATCTTATCGGCGAGCCTATCGTTTCAAAATTTGACAGAAAAGATGGCAAGATCGATGTTGAGCTAACAGTTTCATTTAAGCCAAGTGTCGATGTGAGCGGCTATGAGAGCTTGATACCTGAGTTTTCAAACCCACGCGTTTTGAAAAAAGATATCGATGAGAAAAAAGCTGAACTTCTAAAAATGATAGCTCCACTTGAAAAAGTAGAAGGCAAAAGAGGCCTAAAAGTTGGCGATTTTGCTAAATTTGACTTTGAGGGCTTTGTTGATGGCGTTGCATTTGATGGTGGCAAGGCTGAAAACTATGTGCTTGAGATCGGCTCAAATCAATTCATTCCAGGCTTTGAAGATGGCATGGTAGGCATAAAAGCTGGTGGCGAAAAAGATATCGAGGTTAAATTCCCAGAAAACTACGGAGCTGCACATTTAGCTGGTAAAGACGCTATCTTTAAAATAAAGCTTCATGAAATTCAAGAGAGAAAAATTCCTGAAAAACTAGATGAAGAGATGTTAAAAACTCTACTTCCAAATGAAGAAAAACCAACTGAAGAGTTACTTGATGAGCGTATAAAAGAGCAAATCCGCCAAGAGAAAATTTATAAACTTATAAATGATGAGCTTAAGCCAAAATTTGCTGAAGCTGCGGTCGAGAAATTTAAATTTGACGTGCCAAAAAATATCGTTGAGCAAGAGATCGATATGCAGTTTAGAAACGCATGGAGCTCATTTACTCCAGATGATATGAAAAAATTTAGAGAGGACAAAGATGCTCTTTCTAAAAAACGTGACGAGTTTAGAAAAGACGCTGAAAATAGCGTTCGTTTAACTTTTATCATCGATGAACTAGCTCGCGTAAGAGGCGTAAAAGTAAGCGATCAAGAGGTTGTTCAAGCGATCTATTTTGAGGCGTATAGAAGCGGTCAAGATCCAAAAGCACACCTTGAGATGTACCGCAACCAAGGCATGCTTCCAGCTATAAAGATGTCAATGATCGAAGAGAAGCTATTTGGTGAGCTCTTTAACAAAGAAAAAGACGAGAAAAAAGCAAGTAAAAAAGAGAAGGCCGAGTAATGAGCTATTACGTTCCTGTCGTAGTTGAAAGAACTAGTAGAGGTGAGCGAAGCTATGATATATATTCCCGTCTTTTAAAAGACAGGATCGTTATGCTAAGTGGTGAGATAGAAGATGGCATGGCTGCTTCTATCGTTGCTCAGCTTCTATTTTTAGAGGCTGAAGATCCAGACAAAGATATCTATCTATATATAAACTCACCAGGCGGTGTTATAACAAGTGGTTTTAGCATCTATGATACGATGAACTACATAAAACCAGATGTTTGCACGATCTGCATCGGCCAAGCTGCTAGTATGGGTGCATTTTTATTAAGCTGTGGTGCACCAGGTAAAAGATATGCACTACCAAATTCTCGCATCATGATACACCAACCACTTGGTGGTGCTAGAGGACAAGCGACTGATATCGAGATACAAGCTCGTGAAATTTTGCGTATGAAAGAGATTTTAAATGGAATTTTGGCCAAAAATACAGGTCAGAAGCTAAGTAAGATCGTAAAAGATACTGAACGTGATTTCTTTATGAGTTCGGCCGAAGCCAAAGAGTACGGACTTGTTGATAAAATTTTGGAGAAAAGTTTTAAATAAGGCCCAAAGTGATAAAGATAGATAATGCACCAGACCCTAAGAAAAAAGCGGTTGAGGTAAAACATATTCTAGAAAAAGAAAAGGTAGATATCTACAGATTTTCAGAAAATGTTTTGCATGAATTAAGCGACGATAATGTTCCATCTACGCCAAATAATTACTCTATTTATTTTGAGAAAATGCTTGATGGACAGCCTGATGAATTTAGAAAAGAGATCGGTGATATGATAGTTATAAATTCCGAGATCTCAGTACCATCAGGCAGTAATATCTCTATTGAAAAAGAGATAAAGCAAGGATTTATCCAGATAAAAAGCATGCTTCAAGCCGTGGTGTTAATCTATAAAAATTTAGGCATCATGAGAGGCCTAGTGCAAAAGCGCATGGATGCACTCAAAAATAATACAAATATCCTAGCTCTTCAAAATGTTTTAAGCGCATTTAACCATGACTTAATAAAATTAAACAGCCTTATGGACAAGCATCTTGATGTCATTAAAGTAAGCTATGACGAAGTAGCCAAGATGCTTAAATCTATTGAAGAGCAGTCGATTTATGATACGACATATGACGTCTATAATAAAAAATTTCTAGTAGCCACAGTGCAAAGTGAAGTAGAAGCTGTTAAAAGATATGGCTATAACGCATCGTTTTTACTAGTAAGAGCAAAAGATAGATTTACAAATCGTGTTAAAAATTTAAAAGAGCGAAACAATATGTATAAAGCTATATCACAGCTTCTTTTAAGAACTTCTAGAAGAAGTGATATAGTGGCTCATTACGGTGATGGCTGTTTTGCTATGGTTATGAAATATACTGACGAAAATGGCACAAAACAAGCCGGTAGTAGAATTTTAAATATGCTTTCATCTATACCTTGGAAGATAGATGGTGAAGAGTGTAAGCTTGATATCCAAGTAGTTTCAAGCATGATAACAAAGACAAGAAGTGCTGAAGAATTAATCTCTTACTCGTTAGATCAACTAATACTAACACAAGATGATGAGCAGCCTATATTTTTGGGTGAATAAGTAGGAGTTTGGGCTTGATCTTAGAGGTTTTATCTTATCCAAATAAAAAGCTTTACGAAGTCTCAAAAGAGGTTAAAATTTTTGATGAGGAACTTCACAAACTACTTGATGATATGTATGATACGATGATTGCAAAAGAAGGCATCGGCCTTGCAGCTATTCAGATAGGTGTCGCAAAAAGAATTTTTATTATAAATCTAGCCAATGATGAGGGCGTGCAAGATAAAGAAAATTTAATCGAGATCATAAATCCAAAGTTTGAACTACGCGAAGGAGAATGCATCTATCAAGAGGGTTGCCTTAGTGTGCCCGGATATTATGAAGATGTAAAAAGAAATGAAGTTGTGGCCATCAAATATCAAGATCGTTTTGGCAAAGAGCAAAGCTTAAAGGCTGATGGGCTTTTAGCTATCGCTATCCAGCATGAAAACGATCATTTAGATGGACATCTTTTTATAGAAAAAATCGGCTTTAATAAACGCAAAAAATTTGACAAGGAATACAAAAAGCAAAAAAAAGAAAAAGCTTCATGAAGTCTTTAAGGTGTACTACTTACGGCGATGGGCTAAAGATAATTGACGTTGAGTCTATCTTCTCTCGCGGGCTTCCTGGTTTTAGCATCGTTGGGCTTGCAAGCACAAGCATCAAAGAGAGCACAGAACGCGTAAAGGCAGCGCTTCTGGCACTTGATTTTTCTTTTCCAGCACAAAAGATAACCATAAATTTATCCCCTTCAGATCTGCCAAAAAGTGGCTCACATTTTGACCTAGCTATCGCTATTCTTATAGCTCTTCAAAAGGCAAAAAACTTAGAGAAAATTTTTGTATTTGGCGAGCTTGGGCTTGATGGAAGCGTAAAAAGCACAGCAAATTTATTCTCAATCCTTCTTTTTTTAAGCACACAGGTAAAAAACGTAAAAGTCTTAGTACCAAAAGAGATAGCACAAAAAGCTTCTATGATCCCAAATTTAGAGATTTATGCGGTTAGTACTCTAGAGGAAGCGATTAGGTTTTTTAATGACGCAGAATTTGCAAAAAGTATACATTTTACCGCCACTCATGAGTTATTTTCAAACGTGATAGAAATTTCTGGCAAAAGATACGTTCCAAATTTAAACTTCGAGCTTGATTTTAAGGATGTTTTGGGTCAGGATCGCGCAAAAAGAGCCTGCGTTATTGCAGCCGTTGGTATGCACAATATTTTATTTGAAGGCAGTCCAGGTAGCGGCAAAAGTATGTGCGCAAAACGCCTAGTTTATATCATGGCGCCACAAAGCTTAGAAGAGGTGCTAAAGTCTGCCGCTTACCGCTCTTTAAATCTTCAAGATAGTGAATTTACAAGCACTAGAGCTTTTCGCTCACCACATCATACCTCGACAAAAAGTTCAATATTTGGTGGTGGCTCAAATGTCGCAAAGATCGGTGAAATCGCACTTGCAAATGGTGGAGTGCTATTTTTTGACGAATTTCCACACTTTTCTAAACAAGTGATCGAGAGTCTTAGAGAGCCACTTGAAGACAATCAAATCCACATCGCAAGGGTAAATTCAAAAGTGACTTATGAAACGAAATTTATATTTGTAGCAGCTCAAAATCCATGCCCTTGCGGAAATTTATTCTCTCGCAATCTAAATTGCAAATGCAGCGAAAATGAGATAAAAAACTATAAATCAAGAATTTCAGCTCCAGTGCTTGACCGCATTGATTTAAAAGTTGCTATGGACGAGAGCTCGCCAGGTGACAAGGCTAGTTTGAGCTCACAGCAGATGAGTGAGATGGTCTTAAAAGCCTTTATCTTTCAAAAAAAGCGTGATCAAGATGAGCTAAATGGCAAGCTAAATGATGCACAAGTTGAAAAATTTTGTCTATTGGATAATGAAGCTAGAGAAATTTTACAAAAGGCAGCCTCGAAGTACAATCTTTCTCAAAGAGGCATAAAAAGGACACTTAGAGTGGCTAGAAGTATCGCTGACCTTGATGAGAGCGAGCAAATTTTAAAGCCCCATATCTTAGAGGCGCTTAGTTTTAGGGCATAGAATGAAAAATTTATATTTAGACACGAGAGTTTTAGACGAGCGAGCAGGCAAGAAATTTAACCTCAGTGAAGAAATTTTAATGGAAAATGCAGCCGCCGGCATAGCAAATTTCGTACGTAAGAAATTTAAAAAAGGTATGAGAATACTAGGCATTTGTGGAAGTGGCAATAACGGTGCTGACGTACTTTGTGCTTTAAGGATGTTAGAGGGCGAGTTTGAATGCGAATTTATCTTAGCTAGTCAGAATTTAAAGCCACTAGCCATTAAGCAGCTTGAGCGAGCTAAATCTGCTGGCGTGTGTGAAAGTAAAGATGTAGAAAATAGCTTAAATGGTGCAAAATGCGTCATAGACGGGCTTTTTGGTTCAGGGCTAAATAGAAATTTAGACGAAAAGCACATAGAGCTCATCTCAAAAATAAATGCCAGCCTCGCTTACATCATCGCTTGTGACGTATCAAGCGGGCTAAGTAGCGATGGCAAGGTGCTTGGTGCTTGCGTAAAAGCAGACATCACGATCACGATGGGAGCTAGAAAGCTTGGGCTTTATAGCGACGCTGCAAAAGACTTTGTTGGCAAGGTAAAGCTCGCTACTCTTGGCATAAGCGCTCAAAACTATGAGTGCGAAAGCGACTATCATTTGCTTGAAAAATGCGACCTTGTGCTTCCAAATAGAAAAAATCAGTGCGTAAATAAGGGCGACTTTGGCCATGCTTTTATCATATCTGGCGAGCACATAGGAGCTAGTAAGCTTTGTGCAAAGGCGGCATTTGCCTTTGGGGCTGGGCTAGTTAGCATCATAGGCGAGCAGGACTTAAATTTACCAACGCAGATCATGCAAGCAAGTAAGATAAGCGATAAAATGAACGCTGGAGCCGTTGGCATGGGGCTTGGTGAAAATGGTATAGAAAAGCTTGATGCGCAAATTTTAAAGGGTAAAAAGCTAGTGCTTGACGCTGATATCTTTTATAGCTTAAAAGTGCTTGATCTACTAAACGAAAACTGTGTCTTAACGCCCCATCCAAAGGAATTTTGCTCACTTTTAAAGCTTTGTAATATAGCAGATATCGATGTAAAAACATTACAAGAAAATAGATTTGCTTATGCTAAGTCTTGGAGCGAGAAATTTAAGGCTGTGCTAGTACTTAAAGGCACAAATACGATAATCGCTAAAGACGGACAAATTTATATCATGCCTTATGGTAAAAATATACTTGCAAAAGGTGGCAGTGGTGACGTGCTAAGCGGACTTGTACTTGCTCTTTTAGCTCAAGGTTACGAGCCACTGGATGCTGCCATCTCGGCTACACTAGCTCATGCGCTTAGCCTTAGAAATTTTGGCAAAAACAGCTACGCGCTCGAGCCAACAGACATTATAAAAGGAGTAAAATGCTTATGAAAAAAATAGCCGTACTTTTTAGCGGTAGTGGCTCAAATTTAGAAGCGATACTTAAAAAAGTTCATAATCAAATTTTTAATGGTATAAAAATCGAAGTTTGCCTTTGTATCTGCAACAAGCCAGGCGCATACGGCATAGAGCGTGCTAATAAATTTGGGCTTGATACGACGATAATAGAGAGTGCCAAATTTGCAAATAGAGAAGAATTTGACGCTGCAGTTGTGGAGCAAATTTTAAAAAGCGGCGCTGAACTAACAGTGCTTGCTGGATTTATGAGGATATTAACTCCTGTTTTTACATCAAAGATAAAAGCAATAAATTTACATCCTTCCATATTGCCACTTTTTAAAGGCGCTCATGCGATAAAAGAGAGCTTTGAGAGCGATATGATGATAGGCGGTGTGAGCGTGCACTACGTGAGCGAGGAGCTTGACGGAGGTAAACTCATCGCACAAAGGGCGTTTGAAAGAGAAGATGGTATGAGCTTAGAGGATTGGGAGAGCAAAATCCATGCGATAGAGCATGAAATTTTGCCTGATAGCATAATAAAAATTTTAACAAAGGAAGCAAATGTTTGAATGGTTTAGTTCGCCAGAAGCGTGGATATCACTACTTACGTTAACTGGCTTAGAGATAGTTTTAGGCATAGATAATATTATATTTATCGCTATTTTGGTAGGTAAACTACCTCCAGAGCAGCGCGGCAGTGGTAGGATTGTCGGCCTAGGGCTAGCTATGGTGACTAGAATTTTACTTTTACTTTCATTGTTTTGGATCATGAAGCTTACAAAGCCACTCTTTACTATCGCAGAATTTAGCATAAGCGGCCGAGATTTGGTGCTTATACTAGGTGGCCTATTTTTACTTGTAAAATCAACCCTTGAAATACATTCTAGTGTTTCTGGTGAAGGCGAAGAGCATAAAAATAGCAAAAAATCACATGCAAATTTCTTGGTTATTGTAAGCGAGATAGCTGTTTTGGATATTGTTTTTTCTCTTGATAGTGTTATCACGGCTGTTGGAATGGCCGAGCATATAGAGATAATGATCATAGCTGTTATTTTAGCAGTTGGTGTAATGATGGTAGCGTCAAAAGGTATTTCTAATTTTGTAGATAATAACCCAACTATAAAAATTTTAGCACTTGCATTTTTGGTGCTTGTGGGCATGACGCTCGTTGCTGAAGGATTAGGATTTCATATTCCAAAGGGATATATATATTTTGCGATGGCATTTTCATTGGCAGTGGAAAGTATAAATATCTATGCAAAAAAGAAAGCAATAGCTAAATAATATTTTTACGACGATGAAAAGCTAATGATATGATGGATAAAATGTTAATCAAAAAATTTTAGCCCGAAAAGATAAATATGTTTAAATTTGAAGGTAAAATTTTGATAAGCATAAAATGCATAATAGATAATAGGTCGATATTTATTCCTTTGTAATATTAGTTAAAATATTCGTGCCAGGATACTTAAAAATCCGTGAAATAAAGGTTATGCTTTATGGTTGGGTAATAAGATAGAGAAGTATAAAAAGCTGACTTTTGTAAAAAAATTATGTATTTTGTGAAGTATTAATTAATATTTTTGATTGAATTATCTTTTATATATAATTTCTATTAATTTAAGTGTTTTTTAATTGACTTTATAAAAAAAACAAGTTAAAATACGACTTTTTAATGAGGTAGTGGCATAAACTTACAAACACGACTCAGGCGGGGTGTAGCGCAGTCTGGTTAGCGCATCTGGTTTGGGACCAGAGGGCCGAAGGTTCGAATCCTTTCACCCCGACCATGTTAAATGGTGAGTGTAGCTCAGTCGGTTAGAGCATCAGATTGTGGTCCTGAGGGTCGTGGGTTCGATTCCCATCACTCACCCCATTTTGGGCGCTCGTAGCTCAATTGGATAGAGCGACAGACTTCGGATCTGTAGGTTATGGGTTCGACTCCTATCGGGCGCGCCACTTAAAATACTTTATGCGCTCATAGCTCAGCTGGATAGAGCAACGGCCTTCTAAGCCGTAGGCCTCAGGTTCGAATCCTGATGGGCGTACCACTTTATTATTGTTGTGCGGATGTGGTGAAATTGGCAGACACGCCAGACTTAGGATCTGGTGCCCCACGGCGTGAAGGTTCAAGTCCTTTCATCCGCACCATTCTTTTTTATAATCTGAAACAATCTTATGTCATTAAAATTAAGGTTAGCCTTGATTGTAGAAAATATTAGATATTTTTATTGTTCCTTGACATGTAATAATGTTTTTTGTATAATCTCAATTCTTTTTTAAGCAAATGTCTTGCTAGCTCAGTCGGTAGAGCATCTCACTTTTAATGAGGGGGCCGTTGGTTCGAATCCAACGCAGGACACCATTTTTGGGTTTATGACCCTTTCGTCTAGTGGCTCAGGACTCTACTTTCTCTGTGTAGAAACAGAGGTTCAAATCCTCTAAGGGTCGCCAGATGTTTTTAAATTTTTAGGTCGCTTAGCTCAGTTGGTAGAGCGCCACCCTTACAAGGTGGATGTCATAAGTTCGAGTCTTATAGCGACCACCATTTTAGGTGCAGCGGTAGTTCAGTTGGTTAGAATGCCGCCCTGTCACGGCGGAGGTCGCGGGTTCGAGCCCCGTCCGCTGCGCCATCTTTTAAACCTTAGGTTAAGGTCGTGTCTAATAAAGCACCCATTATTGAGTGTCAAATTAAATTTTAAGATTATAAGTTCTAAGATAACACTTTAAGATTTATTATTACTATTTAATCTTGCCTCGTTAGCTCAGTTGGTAGAGCATATCACTCTTAATGATGGGGTCGTAGGTTCGAGGCCTACACGGGGCACCATCCATTTTGGCCCATTCGTCTAGCGGTTAGGACACCAGCCTCTCACGTTGGTAACACGAGTTCGAGTCTCGTATGGGTCACCATTTTTCTAATCCTTGTTACTTTTCAATTTGTTACATAGAAATTTTTATAGAAAATTTCTTAAAAATGTATACTTATTTGCTTAGCAAATTGCTACTAAAAACGTAAAAACCAATTTTTATAATATTGTGCTTAATGAGTGTGTATTAAGCGATAAATTCTAGAAGTTAGCTTGTAGTAAGCTAAAAAATCTTTATAAATATAATAAAAGTACATCATAGAAACGTGATTACATAGCGTTATAAGTTTTTTGCTTTGATCTATTGGACAAAAAACTTATAAGCATTTTTAATTTTTAAGCTTATAAAACATAAAACAGCTATATTTGGTAATAAAATGGCCAATTCTCTTGTTTATGAGAAAGGTACTTAAAATTTTTAAGATCATACCAGCCATGCTCGTGCGTTAAAAATACATTAAGGCTTACGATAAATATAGTTCTTTTTATAATATAAAGAGTATTTGGTGGCAATGTAAAAAATATTAAAGACTCAATTATAAAGAAAGCTCAATTTAAATAGCAAAAATAAAGCCTACTAATTTTAAGCTCAAATATAAAACTAGCAAACAAGCTATCTTTTTGTATTTAGTTTTTGCCTATCATATCAAGCTTAGCTTTGCAAGCATCTTTATACGGGCTTACAAAATTTGAGTCAGAGCACTCATTTAAATAAGTCCTAGCTAACTTAAACTGCTTTTGTCTTATATAAATTTCACTTATCAAATTTAAAGCGTGTAAGCGGTCTTCTGGTCCAAGTTTCATATTTAGTATAAATTTCACCTCATCAAGTGCCTCATCTAGGTTATCTGTCTTTAATAATGCTTCTGAGTAGTTAAAATTTATCTTTGGCGAAAATGTATTTATCTTGGCTTTTGTTTGTAGCTCTAGAGCTTTTTTAGCATACGTTGTAGCTATGGCGTAGTCATTACTTTTCATCGCATAGTCACTTATGGCTGTATATGCTTCGATAATCTTAAAGTCTTGGCCTCTTAGCTGCTCGATAGCGCTTATGGTTGAGATCGCCTCCGTAAAGCGTTTTAATGCAAGCAATGAGTAAAACCTGTCAAAAAGAGATGGTGTTGGATCTGAGTATTCGACTGATGAGCCAAGTGAAAGTGCGTCATTTGCGGCAATGATCGCATGCTCGTAGTCTTTGTTTTTATATAAAATTTTGCTCAAATTTACCAGCCATTCGACTCTATCTTCTAAATTTTCATCCTTTGCATGAGCTTTTGCCAGCTCAAGTGCATCGTTGTAGCGGGCCGTTCTGTAATAGCAATTAAAGAGCTTAAATTGTGGTAATGAGATTTTATTTATATCGTAGTTTTCAAGCAAATTTATAACAGCCGTACAATCATCTTTTATAAAATACTCTTTTGTAAGCTCTAGCGCAGCCTCATTTATCAGCTCCATTGCCTTACTTAAATTTCCATCTTTTGCCATGGTTTTGTAAGATAGTGCATCGGAGAATTTGCGCTCTTTAATATCCAGCTCAAGCTCGCTTATTAGAGCCTTTTGGCTAATATTTGTTCCAGCATATTTTTCAATTAGCTCTTTATATCTTGCATGAAGTGCAGTTGCATTTTTATCCTCTTCTTCAAAGAATAATCCATCTTTTGCCTTGGTGACTTCATCGATATAATCACCATATTTAAACTCTGTCTCATATCTATTTAAGTATTCGTATGCTTTTTTCTCATCTTTTGTTTTGGCTAGATTTAGTGCTAAATTTTTTAAAGCAACTTCATAAAAATCTTTCGTCCTATCGCTATTATTTATCAAAATTTCATAAATTTTAGCAGCCACATCAGGCATATCTTTACTTGCAAATGTGGTTGCAAGATTCATCGACTTTGTTGGGTTATTCATAAAAAATTTTTCATTCGCATTTGCGATTTTTAGTATAAATTTCTTTGCTTCATCAAATTTTTCTTTATCGATATTTGCATCAGCTAGGCTTAGTGCTGCTCTACTTGCAAGGTCGATGTCATTTGTGGAGTAAAGCACTTTTTCATAGTCTTTTAGCGCCTCTTTTTGTCTGCCTATCTTGTAGAGATAATCAGCATAATCAAGCGCTGCAAGTTTTGTAAATTTTGAGTTTGCGTGCTCTTCGTTTAAGATATCAAGCATATATTTTGCATCACTTGCGATGCTATCTTTTAGGTAGGCTCTGGCGATCAGATATAGCACCTCCGGATAGTTTTCATCAGATGGGAATTTTCTGATCCAAGCCCTACCTTCGCTTACGATATCTTTTGGCTCGATCTCTTCAAACTCATTTTTTGTCTCAAAAATTTTATCAAGAGCCCTTAGACGAAATAGTAAAAATTCACTTGAAAAAAGGCTATTTGGATGCCTTTTTATCGCTGTTTGAGTATCTTTTACTACATTTTCATAAGCGCCCTTTTCATAAGCTCTTTTTATGCTTATGTAGATATCAATGTCATTACTATCAAGTCCAGCAATAGGAGCTTTGTTAAGATCAAGCGCTCCGATACTAGGATTTAGCATATCTTTAAAATCAGGTTTAAAATTTAGCCCAGACTTTCTCTTGCTATTTTCACTGAGCGAAGTATCTATAATTATGCTAAAGTGTTTTGAAATGGTTGTTTTTGGGCTATCTTGTACGTTTTGGCTATTATAAAGCTCAGTTTTTATATTTAGCAGTTTTGACGGTGCTTTTGGCATTATGACGATAAAAAGCTTACCATCTTGCTTTTTATATTTTATATCCATTAATGGCAGTGTCGTATCTTCAATTTTTGGCAAAATTTCATCATCAAGCATGCAGACATAGCGTTTGGTGTCGTAAGCTAAAATTTGCTCCACACATTCAAATTCTTGCTCATCGCTTAGCTGAAGAACGCTATAAGGTTTATCACCATTTGCGCCGCTATTTAGGCTAAGATTAAAAGCGGTTAGATAAAGCGGAAAAAATAAAATAATTAAGAGCTTTTTCATGTCGCAATTATAGTTAAATTTTCTAAAATCCTGAAGCAAAGACAAAATGCTCAATAAATTCCAAAATCGCTCCAGAAAATAAAAACGAAAAGGCCGTTCCAGCTACCGCAATGCCAACAATTACTTTTAGCGCCATCGAGATATTTGCAGTGTAGAGATTTTTATCTTTTACGATCGGCCCTTTTAAAAACATAAAGACGATTAGCTTTAAATAGTAATAAATCGCAATGGCAGAATTTATCATGATTATAACGCTAAGAACGACGTAATCAGACTTTATGAGCGATGAGATAAGTACCATCTTGCCCCAAAAGACGCTAAAAGGCGGAATGCCAGCAAGAGCGATCATAAAAATTCCCATTATTACAGCGTAGCTTGGTAAAATTTTTATAAGCCCTGAAAATTTCTCAAATGGGTGCTTAAAGCGCTTATCCCAGCAGACCACATCGTCGCACCTTGCCACCCAAAGCATAGAAAATGCGCCCAAATTTGCAAACAAAAACATGATCCAGTAAAAAAATAAGGCGACATTTGCCTCGTGAGAATTTACCACAAGCGCACAGAGCACGACACCAGCGTGAGCTATGGAGCTAAAGGCGAGCATTCTCTTAACATCTTTTTGCACTAGCGCCATGATATTTGCAAGGCTCATCGTAAGCACGGCGATGATGTAGAGCATATCTTTTATCCATAAAATTTGTGAGCCTTCAAGCATCGAAAAAATTCTTAATGCAACGATAAACGCTGCCACCTTTGGTACAATCGACATATAGCCTGCTAGCGGGGCATTTGAACCCTCATAAACGTCTGGTATCCATGTGTGAAATGGTATGAGTGAGAGCTTAAAACCAATGGCAGAGGCAATGAAAACACAGCCTAATAAAATGATCAAATTTTGATTTAGGCTAAGATCTTTTATCACAACGCCGATACGAGCGATATCTATTGAGTTTGTCGCTAGATAAAACATCGCTATCGCCATCGCAAAAAAGCCAGCTGAGAGCGAGCCCATAGCAAAGTATTTTATGGCAGCCTCAACGCTTTTTGCTTTGTTGTGAAGGGCGATTAGGGTGTAGAGGCAAAGCGAGCTGATCTCAAGTCCTAAAAAGATGATGAGTAGGTTATTTGAGCTCACCATAAATAAAAATCCAGCGATCATAAACAAAAATAGCGCGTAATACTCATAAATTTTGTACTCAAAATACTCTTTTGTGCTAAGTGCGAGTGGGATAAAAAGGGCTGAGGCGATTAGGATAATGACTTGAGAGATGACCGAAATGCCATCAACTAAAAGCATATCCCAAAAGCTAAGGCTAAGACCGTTAAAATCAAGTATTAGGCCCAAATTTACAAATATTGCGATGATACAAAATACGCAGTAGAAATTTCTTGAAAGATCTTTTTTTATGGTACCAACGATCAAGATAAAAAGCGCAAAGATTATCATGCTAAGCATCGGAGCAACCGAAGATAAAGAAATTTCTTTAAGGTCTAAAAAGGCTATTTCGTTCATAGTTTGCTCCCACCATTTAAAGATGAAATTTTATCCTTTGTACTGCTATCTACCGCTCTAGTTTGCATTTTGCTTATGATATTTTGCACGCTTGGCTCAAGTGGTTTTAGGATTAAATTTGGAGCGATACCAAGGGTGATTATGAGCAAGCAAAGTGGCACAAGAGCGGCTAACTCTTTGAGATTTAGATCCTTTAGGCTTAAATTTTTCTTCTTACACTCGCCAAAAAATACCCTTTTATAAAGCACCAGCATATAAACAGCGCCTACAATGATGCTAAAGCCACCAAGTAGCGCAAAGAGCTTATTTAGCTTAAAGATGCCAAGCAGACTCAAAAACTCGCCTACAAAGCCGATCGTTAGCGGCAGGCCGATACTTGCAAGCGTTGCTATAAAAAATATAAGCGCATACTTTGGCATCACCTTGGCAAGGCCGCCAAATTCGCAAATTTCTTTTGTGTGAGCCCTCTCATATATGACGCCAACTAACAAAAATAGCGCACCACTTACGATGCCGTGGCTTATCATTAAAAATATTGAGCCACCAAGGCCTATTAAATTTAGTGAAAATATGCCAAGCATGATAACGCCCATGTGTGAAATGGAGCTATAAGCGATCACTTGCTTCATATCGCTTTGTGCGTAGGCAACAAGGGCTGCGTAGATGATCATGATGATAGCTATGACGCAGACAAAGCCGCTTAAAATTAGGCTCGCATCTGGAAAAAGTGGAAGTGAAAATCTCACAAAGCCGTAAGTACCCATCTTTAAAAGCACGCTAGCAAGCAGCACTGAGCCGATAGTCGGAGCCTCTCCGTGTGCATAAGGTAGCCACGTGTGAAACGGAAATAGCGGAGTTTTGACGCCAAAAGCGAAGAAAAAAGCTAAAAATAGCCAAATTTGAGCACTTTGTCCGATGCCAAGCTTGTACCAGTCAAGCAGGCTAAAGCTAAAGACGCCGCTTTTTTGATAGCACAGATAGCCGATAAAGATGATCGCTACTAGCATAAAGACAGAGCCTAAAAATGTATAGATGAAAAATTTAATCGCAGCGTAAATTCTATTTTTACTACCAAATGCGCCGATGATATAAAGTAGCGGTATGAGGCTAAGCTCCCAAAAGCTATAAAACAAGATCATATCAAGCGCGCTAAAGACGCCCATCATCGTGCTCTCTAAAAAGAGCACGCTAATAATTAGGTGCTTTAAATTTCCATCATCGCTAAGTGCGGCGATAGAGATGAAGCTCATAAATGCACTAAGTACGATAAGTGCTAGCGAAATGGTGTCGATGCCGACAAAATAGCTGATATTTAGGCTTGGTATGAGCGAGACTTGATGCGTTAAAACAAAGTCATAACCCTGAAAATCGACATTGATGCAGATAAAAATGGCTAGCAAAAGCTCTATGAGAGCGATGCTTGCTCCATAAAATTTTATGCTTTTATTTTCTATTAAAAAGCCAAGTATTGCGCTTATTGCAGGGAAAAATATGATGACACTTAGCATTATTTGGCTCCATTTAATAAAAACATAAAGCTTAAAAGCAAGGCAAATCCTGCGACCATAAATCTAAGCATGATGCTTAAGTCGCCACTTTGCATTTTGTTTGTTAAATTTGCAAATTTATTTAGCACCGTTGCGACTAGATCGACACTACGATCAATTATCATCTCATCAAATTTCTTGCAAATTTGAGAGATTAAAGCGTAGCCATTTATAAAAAATTTCTCATAAAATTTTGGGATAAAGTAGGCATTTTGTAAAATTTTATAAGCTCTGCTCTCACAAATATTCTCTTTAAAAATTTCTTTTTTATAGGCAAATACTGCAAAGCCAGCGCTTGCTAGCACTAGACTAAGTGTTAAAATAAGTAAAAAAATTTCGCTACCGTGAGATAAATTTAGTGAAAAATCTTTTAAGTTTTTTTCTAAAAACTCATTAAAGTTGCTCCAAAAAAAGCCACTTATGACTGAGAGAATTCCAAGTACGCCCATGCCAGCTAGCATATAGTTTTTAGCTTCATGCACGTGTTTCTCGCTCTTTGGCTTTGTAAAAAAGACGAGCATAACAAGCCTAAAGCTATAAAATGCCGTAAGCACCGCACCAAAGAGTAAAATGATCCATAAAAATTTATTTTCACTAAAGGCAACCTCTAAAATTTTATCTTTAGAGAAAAAGCCAGCAAATGGATAAAATCCTGCCAGCGTGCAGCTTGCGATGATAGAAAGAAGTGCGGTTGGCTTCATAAATTTATAAAGCCCGCCCATTTTTTTGATATTTAGCTCGTCATTCATCGCGTGCATGACGTTGCCAGCGCACAAAAAGAGAAGTGACTTAAAAAATGCGTGCGTGACAAGGTGAAAAAGTGCAATCTTATAAGCGCCAAGCCCAGCTGCTACAAACATATAGCCAAGCTGCGAAAGCGTCGAGTAAGCGATGATCTTTTTAAGGTCATTGTGTACTAGCGCGATGCTTGCTGCAAATATCGCTACAAATGCGCCAAGGCAAGCGATAAAATGCGATACTTCAGGTGCGTTTATAAAGATAAAATTTGCACGTATCACTAGATAAACGCCAGCTGTTACCATGGTCGCAGCGTGGATGAGTGCTGAGACTGGAGTTGGCCCCTCCATGGCATTTGCAAGCCAAGTGTGAAATGGAAACTGCGCGCTTTTACCCATGGCACCTATAAAAAGAAGTGTGGCAATAATGCCTAAATTTAGCCCATAAAAGTCGGCTCTAGCGTTAAAAACCTCGCTAAATTTAAGTGAGCCAAAGCTATAAAATATATAAAAAATGCCAACAAGCATCGCTAGATCAGCCACTCTGTTCATCACAAAGGCTTCATTTGCAGCGACGTTTGCACTAGGCCTTTTATACCAAAAGCCAATGAGTAGCCACGAGCAAAGCCCAACGCCCTCCCAGCCAATAAATAGCCCTATAAAGTTATCGCTTGATACAAGGACATTCATGCAAAATACAAAAAGCCCCAAGTAGCTAAAAAAGCGGTTAAAGCTCGCATCGTCTTTCATATAGCCAACTGAGTAGATGTGCACGATGCTTGCGACCACGCCAACGGTGCTAAGCATAACAAGGCTAATGGCATCAAGATAAAAGCCAAAATTTAAATCCAGACCACCGAAATTTATAAATTCTTTTAGTGATAAATGCAGTGGCTCATCTATGCCAAGGCTGGCTGCTAGCATGAGTGAGGCAGTTGTGCTAATAACCATGAGAAGTGAGCAAAAAACACCAATTAGTAAATTTTTACTGCTATGCGAAAAAAGTCCAGAAACGATAAAGCTAAGAAGTGGAAAAAATAGTGAAATGCAAAATAAAGTCATCTCTTAGCCTTTCATATTTGTCATCGAATCTAGGCTAATGCTGCCAGTCTTTTTGTACCAAAGTACGAGTAGGCCAAGCCCTACAGCGACTTCACTAGCAGCGATAGCCACTATAAAAAATGCAACTATTTGTCCAGTTAGATCAAAGTGGTATTTTGAAATGGCAGCAAGTGCGATATTTGCCGAGTTTAGTAAAATTTCACTTGAAAAAAATAGCATGATCAAATTTCTTCTTCGCATTATGCCAATTAGCCCTATGACAAAGACTAGACTTGCAAGGACGAGGTAGTGAGTAAGCCCTATCATAGCATCTCCTCTAGTGTATTTTGAGTATTTAGGTCTTTATGTATCAAGATAATGCCAGCAACCATTGCCACAAGAAGCATTACAGCACACATCTCAAAAGCGATCAAATACTTGCTAAAAAGCAAAATTCCAATAGCCTCGATATTGCCAAGCTCGCTAGCAATGGGACTTAATCCATCAAATTTTGCACCATAAATAGGAGCTAAAAATATAAATATCAAAAGAAGCGCTATAAAACTACTTAAAAGATAGATGGTGATCTTTGCTTTTTTGTTACTTTTTGGCTCACACTCTTTACTGCTATCAAAAAACATCATTGCAAATGCGTATAAAACGACCACAGCACCTGTGTAGACTATTATCTGTACTACGCCTAGAAATTCCGCTCCAAGCAAGAAAAATATAGCCGAGATAAAGACCATGCCAGCAGCTAGCGCAGAGACTGCATTTAGTGCGTTTTGACAAAATACACTAAAAGAAAAACTAACTAAAACCAAGGCGCTAAAAATATAAAATGCAAAGCTCTCATACATCTTTTGCCCTTTTAAAATTTATACTACTCATCACTTTTTGTCTCATTTTCATTTTTGCTTATAAATGTATTTGGCGTCTTTTTGATTAAGCTATCAGCATTTTTAGGAAGCGCTCCGTATCCTTCAAACTCGCTTTGATCTTTTAAAAATTTATCCTTTGTCAAAAATTCATCTTTTGTGCCAAATATAATCCTGCTCTCGCTAGCAACTTCGTACTCTTGCCCGCAGACTATCGCAAGCTCAGGGCAAACATCAGCGCAAAATCCACAATAGACGCACCTACTTAAATTTATCGAGTAGCTTGCGACCTTTTTGCGGCCATCTTCGCCAAGTGAAGTTTTCATCGAAATGCAGTTGCTAACGCAAATTTTCTCACATAGCCCGCACCCAATGCAACGTTCATTTTCACTTTCAACAAATTTTAAAAGCTTATGAATGCCCCTATATCTAGCGTTTAGCTCCATCTTTTGCATAGGGTATTTTAAAGTATGTGACTTGCTAAAGAGCATCTGCTTTATCGTGACTTTTAGTCCGATCAAAAGATCAGGCTTAAATGTGGCAGCGATGAAGTACTTAAATTTATCAAACGCACTCTTTGGCTTTAACTTTTCATCTATTAAAATATATTTTTTCTCACTCATTTTTCGCCTTAGATTAGTAACATAAAGCCAGTGATTACGATATTTAAAATTCCAAGCGGAAGTAAAATTTTCCAGCAAAATGCACTTAACTGATCAACTCTTAAATGTGCCCATGAAGCCCTTACCCAAAGAAAAAAGAAAAAGACAATGCTTGATTTTAAGATGATCATCAAAGCACCTGGGATAAATAAAAATTCGTTAAATCCACCTAAAAATAAAATCGTAATGATGATGCTAGCAGCGATCATATTTGTGTATTCGCCAATAAAAAACATCGCCCATCTCATGCCGCTATACTCGGTGCCATAGCCTGCCACTATCTCTGTTTCGTTTTCTGTTAAGCAAAATGGCGTTCTATTGCACTCCACAAAGCTTGCTATTAAAAATAGCAAAAAGGCAAGTGGCTGCTTAAATATAAGCCAGCCAAAAATTCCTTTTTGATAGTTGTTTATATCCACAAGTGAGAGTGAGCTAGTTACCATTACGACGCTTAAAAGAGCCATGCCAGCTACTATTTCGAAACTAAGGAGTGAGACTACTGCGCGAGCTGCGCTAATTAGTGCAAATTTATTATAACTTGCAAGACCTGCTGCAAGTGGAGAGAAAACGCAAACTGAAGCAACACCAGCGATGTATAAAATACCAACATTTATATCTGAGAGAACCGGACGTAATGTATGTCCAAAAATTTCAAACTCAGGCAAAAACGGCACGGGTGCAAGTGCTGCAAATGCGGCAATGGCTGATATTAGTGGAGCTATTAAAAAGATAAATTTATTCGTATTTGCTGGTACGATGTCCTCTTTTGTAAAGAGTTTTATCATGTCAGCTACTATCTGTAAAATTCCAGCAGGTCCAACCATATCAGGCCCTACGCGGCGCTGCATGTAGGCTAGTACCTTTCTCTCAGCATAAGTCGCAAGCCCTGCAAGGCTTGCCATGACGGCTAAAATGACCACGGCTTTAATGATAGTGCTTAGCACAAAAAATAGTGTTTCACTCATCTTTTGCCTTTATAATTTTAACTGCGGCGTAGTTTTTGCCATTAAATATAACGCCCACATCAAGTTTGTCGTCATAATCGCCTAAATACGCACCAACTCCGCCAAGTTCGCTGTCAAGTTCCACGCAAATGGCAAGCTTGTGCCCATCTTTTTCTAAAATAATTGCTTCATTTTGTGAAATTCTAAATTTAGCCATAAATTCGCTACTTGCATAAAGCTTCGCTCTTTTGGCTGTTTGTGTGGCATAGTTTGCAAAAAATGATGGCAAATTTATAGGATTTGCAAGACTTATAAGTGCCTCGTCGTCTTTTAAATTTACACTCTTGCTATCTTTTAAAAGTGGCTCGGTATCGTCTTTTAGTGTGAAATTTGAAATTTCTAGTTTATAACCTCTGTGACTTGTGCCGTCGTTTGCGTAAAAATTTTCTAAATCATCAAATTTAATGCCTCTATAACCCTTTTCTTTTGGTAAATTTGGCGTGTAATCAATCGTATTTTTAGCCATTAACCCAAGTGCGTTTGCGATGTCGTTTAAAAAATATCCTTTGTGTGGTATCGCCACATTTGTTGGTACTAGGGCGTTATTTATGCTTGTAAATGTGCCTTCTTGCTGATTTAGCGCGCTAGCATCGATATCGCCTTCAAAAATGCTAAATTTATAATCGCCATTCTCGTTATAGCCAAGCGTCTTGCCAGGCTTTTTCTCGCTTGCAAGAGTGCAAATTTTAGCAACGCCAAGTGAGTTTGTGCGTGGTGGTATTAGCATCACACGAAACGGCGTAGCTCTTGCGATCACTCCAGCAAGAGCGGCTAGTAAATTTGCATTTTCATCCGTGTAAAAATCGCTTCCTAAAATGAGCGTAAATTTGCTTTTGCCCTCGCTTAAAGCCGGTATATCTATGTCAAAATTTTCATCAAAATTTTCAAGCTTTGATGTAAGTGCGCTAGGTAAATTTTCACCCCAGTTTTTAAGTATAAAAAGTAAAATTTGCTCTAATTTTCCAGCTTCATGCGTTACGTAGATAAAATTTTTAGAATATTTTTTAACGATTTCATCGGCTATGTGATGAAAGTAAATTCCAGTTGCTTTATTCATTTTTAAAGCGTTATTTAACTTAAAGCTTGTCACTGGGCTTTCGTGTCTTAAGAAACTGCCAGCAGTGATGATAAAATCGCTATTTTTAATATCTTCATAGTCTGCGTTATATGAGCTAAGCCCACTAAATTCGCTAAATTTATTTAAAAATTTTTGATAATTTAGCGCCTCATTGTTTATTAGATTTAGATCAAATTTTTCTCTTAAACGCTCTAAAATAAGGCCCTCTTCGTTCGTGATAAAGCTATTAAATTTTATATTTTTGATCGTACCATTTTTAATATTTAAAACAATCTCTTCAAATTTCTCTTCATTCTTACAGGCAAGCTCGTTGTGAAAGTCATAACTAAACCTAGCTGCTCCACTTACCTCACCAAATGTAAAATCATTGCTGACGCGGTAAATTTGCTTACTTCTGTCGCTAGTGCTCTTTTCTTTTACGTCATAGTAAATTAGCTCGCAGTCGCTTTGATGTGGATTTGCTGCTGGGATAGGGTTTAGCTCCCAGATATTTGTGCTATATTGAAAATGCGAACTAATAAGCGCTCCAGTAGGGCAAACGCTAATACACTCACCGCAAAATGAGCAGTCAAGACTCTCGCCAACGCTTGGACCTATTAAGCTTTTTTGCATCTTGCTAAAAACTGCGTAGGCATCTTTTGGCATACTCTCTTTTAGCTCTTTTGGCACTTCAACGCCCCTTGGTACGGTCTTTAGCGCACTCTCGCCGATCCTATCTTTACAAACAGTGACACATCTTTCGCAGACTATGCAAAGAGCTGGATCGTAGTTGATTAGCCCCCATTTTTTATGCGGTTTGTGCGTGTCAGCGATGGCAAATTTTTGTTCATTTACTTTTAGATGCGTGGTTAAATTTTGTAGTTCACATTCGCCACTTTTGTCACAAACGCCACATTGAATCGGATGATTTACGCAATAAGTCTGCATGATTGCATTTCGCTCGGCAGCGATTTCTGGCGTGTTTGTATAAATTTGCATATCCTCTTTTGCTTTGGCATTACAGCTATAAACTACTTTGCCATTTGCCTCGACCATGCAGAGCCTACAAGCAAGAGTTGGTGAGCAGCCGCTAAGATAGCAAAGAGCTGGGATATAAATTCCATTTGCTCTTGCGATATTTAGGATGCTCTCGCCTTCATCTGCTTCTAAAATTTGATCATTTATGCTTATTTTCATTTACTAACTACTACTTGTTTAAATGCGTATCCATCAAAATTTTTTACGCCAAAAATCGCAACTGTGCCTTTTAGCGAATGGTCTAGTTTAAATTTTGCCGTCACGCTAAAATCTTTTGCTTTAAGCTCTAGCATATCGCCATCTTTTGCCTTTGCTACGATACCAAATTGCATGCCTCCTACGATCTCATCGCTTGCGTTTTTGTTTAGATAAACGACTGCTCCATCAAAATTTTCAAGCTCTTTTAGCTCGTCTATTTTGTGATAATCATTAAATTCTTTCCTGCAACCACCAGCTAAAACGACATTTTTGCCTAAAATTTCAAGTAACCAAAAGATCGCATCTTTATCTGGATGAGTAAAAAATGAATCATCAATAATGATGTTTTTAACGTCCTTTATCCACTCGCCTAGCTCTTCAAATTCCTCTTCACCAACATTGCACTCGCCACTTATCAGCCCATCATCAAGCTCGCTAAAAAATTCATCGCAAGATAAATTTGCGTATTTGCAAAGAAGAGCCAAGACGTAGCTTATTGAGCCTATTTCGCAGCGGATTAAATTTTCGCCGCCAAGCTCGCTATCTTCAAAGCATGAGATGTATTTAAACTCGTGCTCTTTTATCTTTTTTGCTAAATTTTTGTCGCTCAAGCTTAGTAAATTTGCGATGCTTAAGCTTTTGCCTGCTATTAAATCATTAAATTTCATATCTTGCCCTTTTTTATGGTTAATACCCAATCAACTTGGTTAAATTTAAGCGAGTTCATTACTTCGCAGTTTAGATTATAGGCTAAATTTACAGCCTTTGCCACGCCGTTAAAATCGCCTATCTCAAATAAAAATATAATCACTTCATCAGCCTCGCTAGCCTTTATCTGCTGTCCAAGAGCGATCAAAAACTCACTCTTTAAGTGCCTAAGATCGACCCTTCTCATCTATCGACCTCGCCTAAGATGATATTTGTGCTACCAATTATCGTAGCGACATCAGCGACGTACTGACCTACTAATAAATCTTCGTAAATGGCGCAGTGCCAAAAGCTTGGCGTGCGAATTTTTAGGCGATATGGGCTTGCACTGCCATCTGAGTTTATATAAATTCCAAGCTCTCCCTTTGGCGACTCACTGGCAAAGTAAATTTCACCTTTTGGTGGCTTTAGTCCCTGAGTTATTAGCACAAAATGCTGCATTAATGAGTAGTTTTGGCTCATTATCTGCTCTTTTGAAGCGCTCACATACTCTGGCGCATCAGCGATGAGAGCTGGAGCACTTGTGTGATATTTGCCAACACACTGCTTTAAAATTTTCACGCACTCGCGCATCTCTTTCATATAAAGTAGGTATCTCGCGTAGCAATCGCCTTTGGTGGCGTAAGGCACGTCAAATTCCAGCTCATCATAGATGAGATATGGCTCTTCTTTTCTGATATCACGTGCGATGCCGCTTGCTCTTAGCATGATGCCAGAGCAGCCAGTACTAAGGGCTAGCTCTTTGCTAATTACGCCCACATCTACAAGCCTTGCTTGCCAAATTCTATTTTCGCTTAACAGATCTTCATAAAGTGTGATGTCGCTTGGAAATTTCTCACAAAATTTAAGCAGCTCCTCGCACCAGCCATCAGGCAGATCAAGCGGCACACCACCGATCCTTATGGAGCTATGAGTTAGTCTTGCGCCGCAGTATTTTTCTATAAGATCAAGGACGTATTCGCGCTCTCTAAATGCGTATAAAAAGACGCTCATTGCCCCCACATCAAGGGCGTGCGTGGCTAAAAATAAAAGGTGTGAGCTGATGCGGTTTAGCTCTAAAAGCATCACTCTAATAATCTGCGCACGGCGAGGCACTTCGATACCACAAAGCTTCTCTACAGCCGCGCAAAACGCGTAGTTATTAGCGCTCGATGCGATGTAATCAACCCTATCAGTCACTGGGATAAATTCCTGATAGGTCATATTTTCAGCCATCTTTTCAACGCCTCGGTGCATGAAGCCAACCTCTGGCATAGCACGCACGACCTTTTCTCCGTCAAGCTCAAGAACAAGCTTAAGCTGTCCATGTGCGCTTGGGTGCTGTGGGCCAAAATTTAGTATCATCTTGCCATCATTTTGCTCAAATTCTAAATTTTCAAAAAATGGTTTTAAGCGGTTTGGTGACTGACTCAAGGTCTTTCCTTTACTATCTGGCTTTGGTTAAATTTAGCCTTTTTGACAAATTTTACGCCGCCATCTTCTTGATACTCGTACTCTTCGCTAAATACTCTTGAAAATCCAAAGGTATCTTTCTCATCCACATATGCTGGATCGCGGTTCTCTTCGCCAATTTGCTCTCTAAACTCGCTTCCAAAAATTTTATCCACCTCGTACCATTTAGCAGCCTCGTCGCCCACTAGCGGATAGCTCCTTAAGAGCGGGTGTGAGTGCCAGTCATCAGGCATGATGAGACGTTTTAAATTTGGATGATCTTTAATGAGAACGCCGCTTAAATCATACATCTCGCGCTCAGCCCAGTTCGCGCTTTTATAAAGCTCGCAAACGCTTTTTAGCATTTCATCCTTTTTTACAAAGCATTTTACGCGGACGCGTCTATTTTTACTGATACTAAGCAATTGATAAAAAACTTCATATCCGCCTTTTTGACTTGTGAAATCAAGTGCTGCAAGCTCGCTAAGCTGTTCGTAACCAAAGCTTTTTAGTGTCTTAAGAGCTTTAAAATTTTCACTAGAATTTACATAAATTACAAGCTGATCAAACTCCACATAGCTAGATAAAATTTCTACTCCGTTTTGCTCTAAGATGGCTAGCTCTTCATCAAATTTAGAACCTCTTGCCTCATCTTTTGGCGTCTGCTTTTCTATATAAAATTTTTCTTTGTAATACTGCTTTTTTTGCAGATCATTCTTTGGCTTATACTCTCTCATATCTCAAGCTTTCTTGGCTTTTGCGCCCTAAATGCACTTTGCTTTCTTATCTTTTTTTGAAGCATCATAAGTGCGTATTGAAGCGTCTCTGGACGTGGGGCACAGCCTGGGATGTAGATATCAACAGGTATTATCCTATCTACGCCTTGAACGGTAGAGTAGGTATTAAACATGCCGCCAGTGTTCGCGCAGCTACCCATCGAGATGACCCATTTTGGCTCAGGCATCTGGTCGTAAAGACGTCTTGTAAACTCAGCGTGTTTTTTAGTTAGCGTGCCAGCTATAATCATCACCTCTGAGTGTCTTGGACTTGCCCTAAAAATGGTGCCAAATCTATCAAAGTCATATCTGCTAGCGCCACTTGCCATCATCTCGATCGCACAGCAAGCAAGCCCGTAGCTAAGAGCCCAAAGCGAGTTGCTCCTGCCCCATTGAACTAGCTTATCAACGGTTGTTAAAACTACTGGCAAGCCGCCATTTGCAGCGTAGTTTATCTGATGCTTTGCCATTTAAAGACTCCTTTTTGCCAAGCATAAGCAAAGCCGATAAGTAAAATCGCCACAAAAAGCAACATTTCGATTAGTCCAAAAATTCCAAGTAGCCTAAAATCCACCGCCCACGGATACATAAAAATGACCTCAACATCAAACAAAATAAATAAAATTCCATAAAAAAAGTAGTGGATATTTATCTTGTTTGGCTGTTTTACGGTGGTTGGACCACACTCATAAAAGCCAAGTTTTAGACGCTGGGTATTGCGGTTGGCTAATTTTTTACTTATTTTTGAAGATAAGAATGTTATTAAACAAAATGAACAAGTCGCTAGTAAAAGTATGATAAATGCACCAAAATAGGTACTTTCAAGCTCTGAATGTGACATACTTTGCCTTTTTTAATTTTTAAGATTCTACTAAATTTAAATTTATTTGAGCTTGAAACGGCTTAAGAGTAGGGTGAGTATTGTGCTTTTGTGTAAAAATTACTCCTATTTTATCTTCTCAACTGCATCTTTTGCGGCACTTATTCGCTCGCTCTCGTCTAGCTCACGCACAAAGCCATCTTTTACTAAAATGATCCTAGTCGCCACGTCAAAGTAGTTATCATCGTGACTCACGGCGATAACGCTTATGCCCTTGCTTTGCAAAAATGGCAAAATTTCTTTGTAAAATTTACGCTTAAATAGCGGGTCTTGATCGGCCGCCCACTCATCAAGGATAAGGATAGACCTGCGCTCTAAAATGGCTATTAGTAGGCTTAGTCGCTTTCGCTGGCCAGTTGAGAGCTGCGTGGTGCTAAGTTTATTATCAACAACACTTACCTTTTTATCGATCTCAAGCAGCACTAAAAGCTCCTCTATATCGCTTTGGCTGGCAAAGCCATCACGAGAGAGCGTCTGTGAAAATAGATAAAAATCAGCAAATATTGCGCTTATCTTTGCCTGATAGCTTTGTAAATTTGCCTCATCTATCTTTGTGCTATCAAGGTAAATTTCGCCACTGCTTGGGCGAAGAAGGCCACAGAGAATATTTATAAGCGTGCTTTTGCCACTGCCATTTTTACCGATGATAAATGTTATCTCGCCGCGCTTGATCTCTAAATTTACCCCTTTTAGGCTAAATTTGCCCTGCTCGTAGTTAAAATTTATATCTTTTAGCCTGATGCTTTGCCACTCATCGCTTAGGCTATCATCAAATTTAAAGCCTTCTTTAAATTTATTGAGATTTAAGCTCATGATCTTTTCTAGGCTCACTTTTGCGCTAAGTGCGGCTGGTATGGAGCTAACCATACTCATAAATGAGCCCCTTAAAAATAGTATCGTAAGACTTATGCTAAGCGCTGTTTGCAGGCTCGCCCAGCCAAATGCAACGCATAAAAATACGCAAAGACCGACTGCGCCAAGCAGCATTACGTTTGTGAAATTATCACTTAATGCGTGAAATACGTCCGCTTTTACCATGCTTTGGCGCTTTTTATCACCTGTTAAATTTAGCTCATCAAAGCAGACTTGCGCTCTTACTCTATTTAGACTAAGCTCTCTGTGGCCCTCGACGATGTCGTCATAGTGCTTTTGCAGTGCGTCATCTTGCGTTCTGGACTCTTTGAAGTAAAAGTGGATCTTTTTCATCAAAAGCGTGTTTATAAAGAGTGTTGCACCGATCCAAACGGCACTAAATATAAAAACTTTTGGCGCGATGTAGGCTAGATAAAAGCTTGCACAAATGATGAAAACTAGGCTTTGTATGAAGCCAGTAGCACTCATAAAGGCAAAAGTGATCGTTTTTATGTCATTATTTAGACTAGCTATGATCTTTGCCTTGCCGATCTCGTTTATCACGCTATTTGGCGTATCTAAAATTTGCTTTACGCTTTGATATCTTAGCTCGTAGATAAATTTATGCCCAAAATTTGTAAGCGATATATTTGCGGCGATGGCGCTTATAAAAAACAAGAGCAAAACCACTATAAATTTAACCGCTATAAAGGCGTCAAATTCTTTTAAACTTACAAGCTCATTATTTATAAATGAAAGGGTCCAGACACCAAGTCCGCTAAATACGAGCGTTAATAACACTATTTTAGAAATTTGATATATGTTTTTTTTAATTAAATTTGCAAGCATTACATCGCAGCTCGTGGCTGAATGATATTTGGTTCATACTTTTGTTCAGTATTTTCGCTCATTATACGAAGCACCTTGCTTCGTTTTATCTTAGCGTCATCCTTAAATATCGCACGAACTTTGTCCATACCAGCGTAAAAATCACGCATAAGCACGATGCAGATATATTTGCCAAAAAATGTCGGCTTAATAATGCCATTTTCTTCATATATTGCATTTACAAGCTTAAGCAAGCTAAGCTCCATAAATAAGGCCTTGTTAATGTTTGTGCTATTTTCATCGTTATATCTTTTAATATCAACTCCGCCATCAAAAAGCCTTGTTAAAAACATGTATTTAAGTCGCTCTTTCTTACTAAAACCACATTTTGCGATGACTGGGCTTTGCCTATTTTTTATCCTTTTGCCGTATTCAAGTAGATTAAACGCATTTATTACAAGCTCACCGTTAAGAAAGCTAAATGCTCCGCTACCAACGCCAAGATACTCTAAATTTGAGCCAACATATTCGTCACGAAGGTCAGCACTTTTTTCATTTGAAAATGCCCAAGCGTTGCTTTGTTTGTAGTTACTTTTGCTAAATTCTTCAGTGATTATCTCATAGAATTCACGCTCGTTATCGATGTTTGAGACGCCAAGCGAGCGAGCGATGTTCTCTCTCGTTAGCTCTGATTTCATAAGTGGATAGAAGGTGATTTGTTGCGGAGAGATCGATTTTGCAGCATTTATGTCGTTTATGAGCTGCTCTTTCATTTGATTTGGCAGGTTAAAGATGAGATCCAGGCTAATGACTGGGATCTTACCAAGAGCAAGCTCAAGCTTTCTTTTTACCTCCTTGGCTGAGCCGAATTTTTCGTATCTGCCAACTCTTTTTAACGTTTCATCATCAAAGCTTTGTACGCCAACGCTTAGTCGATCAATTAATCCATCAAATCTAGCTAAACTCTCGGGTGAGATGTGATTTGGATCGCTTTCTGCTGAAATTTCATCTATACTAAAAAGCTCTTTTGCAAGCTTAAGTGTCTTCTCAAGCTCTGGCTCATTTATAAGCGTCGTGCCACCGCCAACATAAAGTGAATCAAAGTCAAATCCAGCCTCTTTAACCTGCCTCATCTCCTCACGTAAATTTTCAAAGTAAACTTTTGCGAGCTCTTGCTCATAGTGGTACTTATGAAACGAGCAATATGGACAGAATGTGTGACAAAATGGCACATGTGCGTAGAGCATATACTTTTTGTCTTTTTTTGGAGTTTTGGTGTAGGTTGTGGTTAAAATGTCTATATTAAATTCATTATATAGTGATCTTTGAATAGAATTATGAGCGTAATTTACGGCAAAATTCTCGACAATATTTTTAAATATCATAACTAATCACCTTAAATAAGTTTGGTTTTAAATTTATGTGTTAGGATAGCTAACTTTTAATAAATTTAGCCTTGTGCTAAAGAAATTTTTAGCTTAGCTAGATAAATTTGGCCTATTTTAAATTTGTAAATTTCACGTATCGATCAAATTTTAGTCCCAAAGCTTAAGGAAATTACTCCTTGGCTCTTGAGATAATTTTGCTTGCATCAAGCTCAAATTTTATTCCATCTTTCGTCTGCAGATAATAAAATTTACCAATATTACAAAGCGACTTTACATTATAAATTTTAACTGCCTTTTCATCTATCTCGCAAGAAGTTTGACCTTTACCTTTTGCCTCGCAAAACGAGCTTGGCAAAGCTTTTAAAGCGCTTTTGTCAATAAGCAAAAATTTATAATCAATATTTCCTATAGCAAGTGTTTTTGCTGTGTATTTTATAAATAAAAGAGAATTTGAAATGATCATGAAAATGAGCGCCGAATAAAAAATAATAGTAAAATCTTTCGTCTCTTTTATGCTAGCTATTCCAAGAATGAATGAGAGCATAAAAGAGCAAAATAATATCCAAAGTGCCAAAAATCCACTAATGCTATTTGAAATAACAATCGATGCGATAAATAAAATAAGCATTATAATAGTCAAGAAATATATAACAAAATTTGATCTATCCTTAAAGAAAACCGCTAAATTTACACAGATATAAGAGAGTGGAAATAGCGATAGTATCATTAGCAAATTACAAGAAAGCCTATGAGCTATAAAAGCAAAAATGAAAAATGATATGGATGTCAAAAAATATATGAAATTTGAGCTATAGAAAAAGAGAAATTTTGGCTTTTTAAATTTGTATTTTTTATTATCATTTTGATAAAGGTTCGAGACGAAAACTAAGATACCGATCTCAAAAACCGTGATAAATGCAGTCGCACAAAATAGCAAAATACCTGTAAATATCATCTCTGAGCTGTCTAAAATCGGGAAATATTTTACTTCAAAGCCAAAATATAAAAAGTAGCAAAAGATACTAGCGATTGGCACGATAAAATTTGAATATTTAAAGAAATTTGCCACGCAATTTTTTATAAAATTAGTCTTTAAATTTGCCGAATATTCGCTAAGTCTACTCTCAAAATAAGTGTTATTTAGTAAATAATTTTTAATTTTTTCAAGATATTCTGGTTCCTTGCAGCTCGCATCTATATAAATTTCATAGTTTTTCTCATCGAAATCTTTTATAATCTCATCTTTTATATCCAAAATCATAAAACAAATTTGCTTTTTTAATTCGTTAAGTTTTTTTAAAATTTCAATAAAATTTGTTCTATTTAGCTCAAGATAAGACTCATATTCTTCATTTAAAAGAGCTATGAGTTTACCTTGTTTACTGCTTGCTATGTGAGCATTTGAAAACTTTGTCTTAATGAAATTTATAAAGTTTATAGAGTTTTTAATACTCTCATCTTTTTTATTTAAAATATCTTGATAACTCAAATTTAAATCCTAAAAATTTATAAAAAACTTGCTATTTAAGCACCTTTGCGATTTCGCTCCAGCCTAAATTCTCAGCAAAATCAGCCGCCGTTTTGCCACTTTTTGTACGAGCATTTTTATTAGCGCCGTTTTCTAGCAAAAGATTTACAAGATTTAAATTTCCAGCGATCGCCTCGTGGTGAAGCTGCGTATAGCCAAATTCATCGGCGTCCGTGACCATACTTGGATGCTCTTTTATATACTGCTCCACCTGTTCATGTGTATTTTTGCTCATTGGATGCTCTATCAAATTTTCTGGATGCTCTTTTTGCTCGAAAACTACCAAAATATCGTTAAAATCGCCAAAATCAAGCCCCCACGCTTTATCGTGCTCTTTTAGCTCTTTCTTCTGCATTCGTGAGCGCATCGCCTGCACGCTAAATCCGCCGTATGCGCGTCCATCTATCGCAAATAGCCAGTCGCTCATCTCATCTATCTTCGCGGTTACTTGATCGCCTACTTTCACGTTTTGCACGGCGTCAGGCTCGTTTACGAGTGTGCCATATATCGTTTCGCCGTCAAATTCCACATCGTCTATCCACATGTGTTCACCGACTTCTTCGCCATTTATGACATCTAAGAAGCAAATTTTTACCATTGCATAGTCAAGCATAGGTACGATCCTGCGGCGCTCCCAGTAAACCTCACGCCAAAAATATCTAAAGCTCTCACGAGCTTGCTCAAATGCGCGCTGCATGTAGTCTTCGTCGCTACTTACAAAATAGATCGGCATTTGCTTGCCAAGATCGATTTGTTTACCGAGAATTTTCTTAAAAAAGCTCATTTTTTGTCCTTAGTAAAATAAATTTAATTGTAAATTTGCAAAAAACTGCCAAATTTAGGTTGAATAGCTAAATTTTAAATGAAAAATCTAGTGGCAGTTTCGCAAAATTAGGCTAGGCGATTTAAATTTTTGCAACGGGAGTTACCGAGTGGGTAATGACCGAGCAAAAATTTGAATCAACGACGCATAATAAAGCGAAAAAGTGCGTTATTTTAGATTTTTAAAGCTTATTGGGAGTTCTAAATTTAACCCCCTCACTAGCTTTATACACTCCTGTAAGTCATCTATACTTTTGCTTGTCACTCTGATCTCTTCGCCCCTGATCTGTGCGCTCACTTTGATCTTTGAGTCTTTGATCGCTTTGGTGATCTTTTTTGAGTTTTCACCATCAAGTGTGTCGTTTAGCTTTAGCATTGCCTTTAAATTTCCACCACTCGCTGGCTCCCTTTTTGTCTCCGTGATCGCAACTGGTGGGATGTTGCGCTTGATGAGCTTTGAGATCACGATGTCTTTTAGTGCGTCGATCTTATTATCACTTGAGCTAAGAAGCGTGATAAATTTCTCTTTTTCATTTAGCTCGACTTCAGCTGCAAGCCCTTTAAAATCATACCTAGCCGCGATCTCTTTTTTTGCCGTCTCAAGAGCGTTTTTAACCTCCATCATATCGACCTCGGCACTTATATCAAAACTATGCTCAGTTGCCATTTTTATCCTTTCAAATTTATTTAAATAGCCCTTTGATCTTCTCAAAAAGTGACTTTTTGCCAGTCTCTTCTTGCTTTATCGTCTCGCCAATCTGCTGCATCGCGGTCTGTGCGTAGATGATAGCGCCCTTTGGATCGCAGTTAAAGAGGTTTGAATATGAGCTTGATTTGTTTAGATCAAGTGGATTTGGCTCCACGACCTCAGTAGCCTCAAGCAGGCCTATTTCTAGCTCGCATGCGTAGTTTAGAGTATCTAAAAATGCAGGTAAATTTTGCGCGTAAAAGCCATCAATCGCTTCTTTTATCTCGCCACCTGCTTCATAGTCAGCCTTTAGTTTAGCTACGTTTTTAGCACTCACATAAGCGCCACAACAGTAGTTTTCGGTGATCTCATTATAAATTTCGCCACTAAATTTATCCAAAAACTCACTTGGTAAAATTTCTCGCCAGTTGCTGATGTAGTTTTTAAATCTCTCATTTTGCCGGGCCAAAGAGCTTAACGCTGTGCCGCGAGTGTAGAAATATTTTCTAAAAAATCCTTGCGTGACAGCTATACAAAAGCCGTGAGTTTTGTTAAAAATTTCATCGTCTTTATATTGCAGCGCGGCGCTTAGCGTATCTTTGTACTTTTGCGCGTAAAATTCCTCTACGCCAGCCTTGCTAGCAAGCGCTAAAACCTCTTCAAATTTACCAGCCCTTGCAAGCTCAAGTGCCTCAAAATACCACTTTGAAATTTCATCTTCGCTAATGGCGTGATAGCTTATATCATAGCCCATTATCTGCTCTCATTGATGAAATTTTCGATGTTTGCGACGATCTTTGTGATGAGCGTCTTTCTAGCCTCCAAGCTGCCCCATGCCACGTGTGGCGTGATTAGTAGATTTTCTTTGTTTTTTACATTTAAAAATGGGCTATTTTCGCTCATCGGTTCGCTTTCTAAAACGTCGGTACCAAAGCGTAAATTTCTCTCATCTATCGCCCTTGCCATCGCCGCTTCATCCACTATGCCGCCACGTCCTAAATTTAGCACTATTGCATCATCTTTTAGCAAATTTATCTCGTTTGCGCCTAGTAAATTTCTAGTCTTTTCATTTAGTGGTGCGTGGATACTGATGATGTCACTACTTCTTAGTAGCTCATCTAAGTTTTTTTGCGCAAACTCAATATTGTTATTTGCTCCGCTTGTCGAGTAGTAGCTCACATTTGCGCCAAATGCACGTGCTACTGCCGCCACGCCGCGTCCTATCTCGCCAAGTCCGATGATGCCAAATTCTTTGCCAGCGATCTCGCTGATATCTGCACCAAGATAGGTGAAAATTTCGCTCTTCACCCACTCGCCACTTTTTACGTAGCGATCATAAAATTTGATGTGATTTGTTAGCTCAAAAAGCATGGCAAAAGTATGCTGCACTACGCTTGCGGTTGAGTAGCCAGCAACGTTTTTAACAGCTATATTTTTAACTTTTGCATGCTCTAGATCGACATTATTCATCCCAGTTGCGCTTATGCAGATAAGCTTTAAATTTAGCGCATCCATCACAACTTTATCGATGATGACCTTGTTTGTAATGACCACATCAACGCCCTTTAGACGAGGCACGACCTCTTCACTTTTAGTTTTTTGATAGCTAATAAACTCGCCAAATTTCTTAAAAACACTAAGATCTACGTTCTCTCCCAGCGTGGCCGCGTCCAAACAAACGATCTTCATCTTTAGTCCTTAATGAAATGTCCTACAAATTTAGAGTAGTTATCTAAAATTTTGCCGCCCTTTCTATATCCAAGCGCGCACGCCTCATAAGCGTAAAATACGCCAGCTTGGTAGTTATCACCTCTTTCATCTTGATTAAACTCGTAAAATTCTTGATAGATAGCTTTATTTGAGTCGTATTCACCGTCATTACTTGCTATTTGTGCGCCGTTTTCATCGTGTATCGAGACATTTGCGCCTTCTCTACCAAATACCGGCTTTTTCACATATTTTTTGCCCTTTAGCGGCTCGTTTGAGGTTTCTAGCAAGAGTGGATGATTTGGATAAAGATCCCAAAGAATTTTTAAAATTCCCTTGCTTTGGAAAAGTAGCGTGTAGGCGGGATTTATGATGATGGCTTTTTGGTTTTTGATGATATTTGAAAGTATAAGTGCTAGCTCGCCTTCATCGATCGCTATGCTCTCCCAAGGTACGAGTTTAAACCAGTACTCGAAATTCTCATCACCTTTAAAAATGCCTTCGTTATCGTCAAAAACGACCTCGTCAACGTAAGCAAAGTCTGTCTTAAAGCCAGCCTCTTTTGCGATGTATTGCAGCAATTTCACGGTTTGCTCATCCTCAATACTACCAGCGATAGAGCTAAAGAGTATCCCCCAACCCTCGTAAACATCCTCAAAATTTACATTATCATCGCCAAGCGTAATAAGGCGTTTAAAATTTTGCTTTAGAGCTTCGTAAAGGTTATTAAATTGCTCTGCTTCATCCATATGATTTAGTTTTAGCATCGCCCACTGAATGATCGCTGTCTCAAAGACTGCCGTTGGCGTGTCTGCGTTAAATTCGATCAGTTTTATCGGCTTACCATCAAGTCCGCCTGCAAGATCAAATCTGCCATAAAGGTGCCAGTGAACGTCGTTTTCCCAGCTTTTTTTTATACTATCAACGAGATTAAACGGTATGCCTATCTCGTGGAAAAGGTTGTTGTCAATGACGTGTTGAGCGGCATTTACATACATATCGTATAGCTCATTTGCCGCTTCGTAGTAAGCGTCCGCTTCACTTGCTTTTACCTGTACGATCTCATCTGCGATATATGAGCTGTTATCATTATCTGTATGCCACGCAAAGCCGATTTTTTCCATAAATTCGTTATTTAACGGAGTGATTTTTCTTAAATTTATCATTTTTAGCCTCCAAAGCTTGATGAGCTAGAGCTTGATTTTGAGCTACCACCAAAAAATCCACTCTTGCCGCCACTGCTTCTTGCAGCAGAATTTGCTGCTTTTTGCTTATTAAAGCTATCAACGCTTCTTGTGTATGCACTTGGATTTTTGTAAGAATTTTGACGAGTAGCTTGGAAATTTTGATTTCCAAAAAGCTTACTGCCTATCCAGCTACCAAGTATCGCACCAGCTGCTGAAGCAAGGATCGTCTCGCCAAGGCTTAGACCGCCACTGCTTAGCTGTGCGTCACTCGTTTTTGTTAAATTTGAAGTGCCATTGTCAATATTTGCGTTTGCTTGAGCTAGGAGTTTATCGATCTCGTCTTTACTTAGCACACGCTCAGTGCCGTTTATATCTTTTAACACAACTCTAGTTTCAGTACTTGGATACTCTTCTAAAATTTTATAAACTCCAGGTGCACTCTCTTCGATGATAACAAAGGCGCCGTTTTTTTGCGCAACTTCGTTTAGTGCGTTTTCATCACCGCCATTGTTATTGCCACAACCAGCAAGGCCAGCCATAACGATCGCACCAAATCCGCCTACCGCAGCATAAGTAGCTATCTTTTTAATGTGTTTCATATCTCTCCTATCAACTCTTTTAAATTTTTATGTCTTCTAACAAGTATCACACCTCGTTTAAATTTTATAAATTTTGAGTGGTGTATCGCTTTTATTATCTTTTCACTGGCTTTTTTCGTTGCCTTTGGCTTTAGATTTAGCTCCTTTAAAAATTCACTTAAATTTATCCATTTTGACTCATTTTCTATCTCGGCCTCTATCGCTTCATTCTTTGCCATATCGTCATTTTTTTGTGCTAAAAGTGGCCTTTGCATGGCATTTAGAAACTGCATGAGCTTTTCATCTCTATCTTTATAAATTTGCAAAATTTCATTTTTTCGCTCGATTAGCATCTGCTCTTTTTCTTTAAAAAGCCTATCTTTATCAGCCTGTAAGTTTAAATTTAAGCTCTTTAGCTCGCTTAACTCATTTAGCAAATAATTTATAAACTCATCATTTTGGGATTTAGTTTTTGTGCTTTTTGGAGCGGATTTTGTGGCTTTTTCGCTACTTGGTTTCTCATCAAGGATGACAAATTTTATGCCATTTTCAATGACTGTATTTATCGAACCACGGCGGATTCTATTATAGACTGCTTCTTTTGTTATGCCTAAAATTTCTGCAGCTTCGTTTATAGCTAGCTTTTGCATCTAATTTCCGTTTAAAATAAAATAAAAAAATTGCTTTGATTATAAAAAAATAAGGCTAAAAGAAGAGTTAAACAAAGAGAGCAAAGCCCTCTTTGTCTTGGTTTTAGAGTCTTGACTCGTAGCGTCTAAGCATATAAAGACGTTTAAGCATTTTCTTGCGAGCTGCAATTTTTTGTTTCTTGCGGATCTCAGTTTTAGGCTCAAAGAAGCGTCTAGCTCTTGCTTCAGTTACTACTAAGTTACGGTCAGTTTGTTTTTTAAACTTTCTATAACCCTCGTCAAATGACTCGTTAGGATGTACCTTAATACCAGGCAACGTCCTCACCACCTTTCAGATTAAAATAAGCCGTGAGTATAGTTTAATTTTCATAAATTTAAGCTTTTAACTATTTTTTTTTAAAACTCTTTTAATGCCATAAGCTTTATAATCATAAAATTTCAAAAAAGGCTTATTATGTCAAAGGAGTTTCATCTTAGTTACGCCAAGAGGCGTTACATTTTTTTCGCCTGTATTACGCTATTTGTCTTTATTTTGCCATTTATCAGGATAAATGATGCGCAGCTATTTTTGCTAAGTTTTGATAAAAGTAGAGTTGATCTCTTTTTTGCAAAATTTGATATGCAAGAGCTTTATTTGTTGCCATTTTTATTTATTATTTTGTTCTTAAGCATATTTTTTCTAACGACACTTGCAGGGCGCGTTTGGTGCGGTTGGAGCTGTCCGCAAACTATTTTTAGAACGATATTTCGTGACCTTTTGCAAACTAAAATTTTAAAGATCAGAAAAAATATCCAAAATAAGCAAAATGAGCCAAAAGGACAAATTTTAAAGCGTGCTTTAGCAGTTGGAATTTGGTGTATTTTAGCTCTTGTTATTTCGGCAAATTTTTTATGGTATTTTGTGCCACCGCTTGATTTTTTTGCTTATTTAAAAGAGCCAAGTGAACATGGAGTTTTGCTTGCATTTTGGCTTGTTATAGCTATTTGGTTAGTTTATGATGTCATCATTTTAAAAGAAAATTTTTGCATTTATGTCTGTCCTTACGCTAGGGTGCAATCAGTGATGTTTGATAACGATACGATCCAAGTTATTTACAATCAAAAAAGAGGCGGCGTAATCTATAACGGAAAAGAGAAATTTAAAAAGCCAAAAGAAGAGGGCGCGCTATGTACTGGCTGCGAGGCATGCGTGAGGATATGCCCAACGCACATTGATATAAGAAAAGGCATGCAGCTTGAATGTATAAATTGTCTAGAGTGTAGCGATGCTTGCGCTAAAGTGATGAAGCATTTTGATGAAAGCTCGCTTATTGAGTGGAGAAGTATAAACTCTATAAAAGAGCAAAAAAGAGTCAAAATTTTACGCTTTAGAACGGTTGCTTATCTTGTCATTTTGGGCATTGTTTTGACAGCTGGGGTATTGATGAGTGGCAAAAAAGAAAGTATGCTTTTAAACATAAATAGAACAAGCGAGCTTTATAAAATTTTAGGTGAAAATGAAGTCGAAAATTCTTACGTATTTTTGGTGCAAAACACACAAAATAAAGAGCATACCTTTTACTTTGAAGTAGATGATAAGAATATAGAAATTTCTCGTCCAAATAAGCCATTTATATTAAAAGCTGGCGCAAAACAACGAGTAATCGTCACATTAAAATCAAAAAATGAAAATTTAAGCGATAAAGATCTTTTAAAACATATAAATATAAAAGCCTATGCCACTGACGAGCCAGCTATCAGCGTGCAAAGGCAAAGTACTTTTATCTATCCTAAAAGATGATAAAATGGCAAAAATTTAACAGGAAGCAAGATGGCGATCTCAGAAAAGGGTAAAAAAAGATACGAACTTATCGTAAAAACAGCACTTGAGCTATTTTTAGAAAAAGGATACGAAAAGACAAGCTTAAGTGACATCGTAGCGATAAGTGGCGGATCGCTTTCTAGTATTTACACGTTTTTTGAGAACAAAGAGGGGCTTTTTGAGGCGATCGTTGAGCAAGAGATAGATAGCCTTATAAAAGAGATCGATGAGAAAATAGATCTTAAAATTTCTCACAGCTTGGAGGAATTTTTAACCAAATTTGCAACCATAATATTTTCTATTACTTGCAGCAAAAGGCATATCTCTCTTGGTAGGATAATGATGAGTGAGGGTTCTAAAAATGGTGGCAAACTTGGTAAGACGTTTTTGGATCAAATTTTAAAAAAAAATCGATCTTGTGCTTATAAATTTCTTTGAAAGAGATGAGGTAAAAGCCAAGCTTGATTCAAAATTTTCAGCCAAATTTGCTGCAAAGTACTTTATACAAAGTGTGATTGGGGCTTATTACTACGATTCGCTTTTGATAAATGAAGAACCAAAGCTTAGTGAAAGAGAGCGTAAAAAGCATGTTGGCTTATGTGTTGAGTTGTTTTTGAATGGAATTAGTAAAAAATAAAATTGACTTTTTATTTGTTTTCTAATAGAATCGAGAACTTTAAATTTTTGTAACAATTATTACAAAAACTAAATATGATATTAAAATTTAAAATTAAGAGAGGTTTTTATGGCAAATTTTAAAAGTGCTCTTGTGCTTTCGGTTGCAGTTTTATTTCTAAGTGGTTGTTTTGAAAATAAAGAGAATAAAGCGGCAGCAGGTCGCCAGATGCCGCTATCTCATGTGGATATTTTTACCGCACAAAAAACAGACATACCTATTAGTTTTGATTACACTGCAACGGTTGCAAGTAGTCAAGATGTTATTATCTATCCAAAAGTTGGCGGAACTATCATAAAGCAGTTTTTTAAGCCGGGAAGCAAAGTAAAAGCAGGTGATAAGTTATTTTTGATAGATCCAGAAAAATATCAAGCTAGCTTTGACTCGCTTGATGCCTCTGTTGGCGTTGCAAATGCAAATTTGAAAAATGCCGAGACAGAGTTTAAAAGAATTTCTGCCCTTTATAAGAAAAATGCAGTCTCTCAAAAAGACTACGACGCAGCAGTTGCAGCCTATGACATTGCAAATGCGAATTTAGTAAGCGCAAAAGCAAATTTAAAAAATGCAAAAATAGATCTTGGCTACACGACTATCACAGCGCCATTTGACGGCGTAGTGGGTGATAATCAAGTAGATATTGGCTCGCTTGTCATAGCAAACCAAACAAAGCTCGTAAGACTTACAAAAATAAATCCTATTGAAGCAGAATTTTATATTGCCGATGTGGATAATCTAACTAGAAAGACAAATTTGGATAACGGCTCATGGCAACAGCTAAATAGTGACGCTGTGTTAAGTGTCAATGGCGAAAATTTTAATGGTAAAGTAAATTTTATAGATAGTGTCGTAAATACCGCGACTGGCAGCGTTTTAGCAAAGGCTAGCTTTGATAACAATGAGGGTAAAATTTTACCAGGTGCGTTTGGTCATATAAAGATGAGTGGCTTTGTTCAAAAAAATGCCTTTAACATCCCACAAGTTGCCCTTCAACAAAGCGCTACAAACTCTTATGTTTTAGTCGTAAAAGATGGCAAAGTAAGCCAAAAAAATGTAAAAATAGGATATCAAACAAAAAATATGGTAGCAGTCACTGAAGGTCTTGAAGAGGGAGATAAGATAATCGTTAATAACTTCCTTAAAATCGGAGTTGGTGCACCAGTTGAAACTGATAAAGACCTAAGTGCGGAATTTATAAACGGCAAAGATGCAAACGCTACAAGTAGCAAGTAAAGGCAGATAGATGTTTTCAAAATTTTTCATAAACCGCCCGATATTTGCGACTGTTATATCTATCATCATAGTTATAGCGGGTTTTATGGGTATCAAAGGGCTTCCTATAGAGGAGTATCCAAGTCTTACACCGCCTACTGTCTCTGTAAGTGCGACATATAGCGGTGCTGATGCGCAGACTATCGCCGACTCAGTCGCAAGTGCGATAGAAGATCAGATAAATGGCGTTGAAAATATGCTATATATGCAAAGTACCTCAAGCTCAGCAGGTACTATGAATATAAGCGTATATTTTAAGATCGGCTCATCGTCAAAACAAGCTACGATCGACGTAAATAACCGCGTGCAAGCAGCTCTTTCAAGATTACCTCAAGAAGTGCAAAATATGGGTGTAACGGTGCGTGAAAGAAGCGGCTCGATCCTTCAAGTTGTTGGCTTTACAAATCCAAATATGGATTTGATCGAACTATATAACTATGTAAATTTAAATATTGCTGATGAGATAAAAAGGGTTAGTGGTATCGGTGATACAGTATTGATAGGTACTAAAGAGTATTCTATGAGAATTTGGCTAAAGCCAGATAGACTAGCTCATTTTAAACTAACTCCAAGCGACGTCATTTCTCAAGTAAAAATTCAAAACTCACAATACGCTGCTGGCAAGATAGGCGAACAGCCATCGGATGGTGGTAATCCTTATGTTTATTCTGTTCGTACCGATGGACGTCTTAAAAATGCAGCTCAGTTTGGCGATATAATAATTAAAAGTTCCGATGGATCAGTGTTGAAGCTAAAAGATGTAGCTACCATAGAGCTTGGAGCAGCTAGCTATGCTAACGATGCGATGTTAAACGGCAAACCAGCTATTCCTCTTTTGCTATTTTTACAAAACGATGCGAATGCTCTTGCTACCGCAAATGCTGTAAAAGAAAAGCTTAACGAGCTAAAGAAAACTTATCCTGTTGGCCTAGAGCACACCATAGCTTACAATCCAACAGAATTTATAGATGTTTCAATTGATGAGGTTATAAAAACTTTCATTGAAGCGATGATACTTGTCTTAATCGTAATGTACTTTTTCCTAAAAAGTTTTCGTGCAACTATCATTCCGATGCTTGCCGTGCCAGTATCTATCATAGGTACATTTGGCGGACTTTATATTATGGGTTTTAGTATAAATTTGATCACACTTTTTGCTCTGATCCTAGCCATCGGTATCGTCGTAGATGACGCTATTATTGTCATAGAAAATGTCGAGAGAATTTTACATGAAGATAAAGAGATAAGCGTAAAAGACGCGACGTTTAAGGCAATGGAGGAGGTGCAAACTCCAGTTATCTCTATCGTACTCGTGCTTTGCGCAGTTTTCGTGCCAGTTTCATTTATGGAAGGCTTTGTTGGCGTCATACAAAAGCAGTTTGCTCTAACGCTTGTTGTTTCTGTTTGTATCTCAGGCTTTGTTGCTCTCACTCTTACGCCAGCGCTTTGTGCGGTTATGCTTAAGAAACAAGAGAGTAAGCCATTTTGGATAGTTCAGAAATTTAACGACTTCTTTGACTTTAGCACCAGACTCTTTACGGCTGGAGTGGCTAAAATTTTAAGGCATATTATTATTAGCTTTATTGTAATTGGTATTTTAGGATTTGCCACTTATAAGCTATTTGATGCTGTGCCAAAAGGACTTGTGCCTTCAGAAGACAAGGGTGCTTTAATGGTTATCACCTCACTTCCGCCTTCAACAAATATGCTAAAGACAAAAGAAGAAGTAGTCTCGATTAGCAACGCCATTTTAAGCAATCCAAATGTTGAGTTCACTATGGCTTTTGCAGGTTATGACATACTAGCTAGCTCGCTTAGGGAAAATTCAGCCGTTAGCTTTATAAAGCTAAAAGATTGGAGTGAGAGAAAAGGCGCTAACAATGGAGCTGATACATTAGCTGGACAGTTTAATGGTATGCTTTGGGGCTCAAAAAACTCAATGACATTCGTTGTAAATTTACCACCTATCATGGGTCTTTCAATGACTGGTGGCTTTGAGATGTATCTACAAAATAAAAGCGGCAAGAGTTACAACGAGATAGAAGCAGACGCTAGAAAAGTATCAGCAATAGCCAATGCAAGGCCTGAACTAACAAATGTGAGAACCACGCTTGAGACAAATTATCGTCAGTTTAAGATAACAGTTGATAAAGAAAAAGCTAAATTATTTGGCGTAAGTGAGAGCGAAATTTTTAGCACGGTAGCAGCTACTTTTGGCTCTTACTATATAAATGACTTCAATCTTGCTGGTAAATCTTACCGAGTATATGCAAGAGCTGAGGAAAGTTTTAGAAATAATCCTGAGGATCTAAGAAAAATTTTCGTCCGCTCATATGATGGCGGCATGGTGCCACTAAATTCAGTAGCAACACTTACAAGAACGATCGGACCTGATATCGTTGATAGATTTAACCTCTTTCCATCAGCTAAGATCATGGGCGATCCAAAACCTGGCTACACATCAGGTGATGCGATCAGAGCGATCCAAGAGGTCGTAAATGACACGCTAAGCAGCGAGGACTACGCTATAAGCTGGGCGGGAACGGCGTATCAAGAGGTAAATTCTCAGGGAACTGGCACAGTCGCCTTTATCTTTGGTATGATCTTTGTCTTTTTGATCCTTGCTGCTCAGTACGAGAGATGGCTCATTCCACTTGCGGTTATCACAGCCGTACCATTTGCGGTATTTGGCTCATTGCTAGCAGTCTGGATAAGAGGACTAACAAACGACATCTACTTTGAGATCGGACTCTTGTTGCTTATTGGTCTGGCGGCTAAAAACGCCATTTTAATCGTAGAATTTGCAATGCAAGAGCGTGATAGCGGAAAGAGTATCTTTGACTCAGCGATAAATGCAGCTAGACTTCGCTTTAGACCAATTGTAATGACATCAATCGCATTTACTCTAGGCGTCTTCCCGATGGTTATAAGTACAGGCGCAGGCGCTGCATCTCGTCACTCACTTGGAACTGGCGTGGTTGGCGGTATGATCGCTTCTACGACGATAGCGATATTTTTTGTACCAATGTTTTATTATTTGCTTGAAAATTTAAATGAGAAGTACTGGAAAAAGGGAGCAAAAAAAGATGAGAAATAAGGCGTTTATACTTATAACGGCGGCGTTTTTAGCTGGTTGCTCATTTCGTCCAGATATGCCAAATGTAGATACAAATTTCACATCTACTTACACTTATGAGACAAGCGATATAAGGGATCTTTGGTGGAGAGAATTTAACGATGAAAATTTAAATTCTCTAGTAGAAAATACACTTGAGAAAAATACAAATTTACGTGTTGCTTATTTAAATTTAGAGAAAGCAAAAGCAAGCCTTGGCGTAGCTGAGGCGGATTTGCTTCCTGGTATAAATTTAAATATAGGCTACGAAAAAGCAAAAAGTAGCGGCGAAACATATACTAAACAACCACAAACTCGTTATAGAAAATCAGATATAAATTTAGGATTAAACTATGAGATTGATCTTTGGGGTAGAGTAAGAAATAATGTAGCAGCGGCCGAAGAAAGCCTAAATGCAACCAAATTTGACTACGATAGCGCGAGACTAAGTATCAGCTCAAGTGTTGCAAAAAGCTACTTTGCGTTAGTTTCATTAAATATGCAAGAAGCTGTGCTAAGAGAGACTTTAAAAACCTATGAAGACACGCTAGTGCTTCGCAAAACACAGCTTGATCTTGGAAGCATAAATGAGATGACTTATTTGCAAAGCAAGGCAGCAGTAGAAAGCGCTAAGACCAATCTTACTTCTATATTAAATGCAAAGTCAAAAGCTATCACCTCACTAGCTATCTTGACTGGTAAAAGTAATAATGAAATTTTAGGTGGAGCTATTGCTAGCTCACAAAATTTACCAGCTTCTCCAGAGATAAGTGCTGGCATTAGCTCTGAAATTTTGCTAAGAAGAAGCGACGTGGCAAAGGCACTGGCTGATCTAAAATCTACAAATGCTCTTGTTGGTGTTGCAAGGGCTGAGTATTTTCCAAGTATTTCACTGACTGGACTTTTTGGCTTTTCAAGTATTGATTTTGAAAATATCTTTGTTGGAAATGCCAATACATGGAGCATAGGGGGCTCTTTAGCTCAGAAAATTTTTGATTTTGGTAGGACAAAAAATAATGTAGCAGTGGCTAAAACAAATGAACAAATTGCCGCTGTTAATTATGAAGCAGCGGTAAAATCGGCTCTTGGTGAAGTAAGAGATGCACTTGTTTCAAGGCAAAATGCAAAAATTTCTTTGGAACAAGTGAAAAATTTGCTAAAATCCCAACAAAGAATTTACTCGCTTGCTAAAGAGCAATATGATGCTGGCTATATTGGACATTTAGAGCTTCTTGATGCGCAGAGAAATTTGCTTCAAGCAAAATTACAAGATGTCTCAGCTAAGCTTGATGAGGTTGATAGCGCAGTTGAAGTTTATAGAGCTTTTGGTGGCGGTTTTAAGTTAGAAAAATAATTAAAAAAGGAGAGAAATTGGGAACTAAGATATTAAATTTCTTGTTTTCTTGGGGATTTTTTGTTTTTGCTATCGCTCTTGGCGTAGCATTATGGTTTGCGATAAATTACGTTGATACATTTAGGCTTGAGTCAAGCTTTTATGATATCGGTGAGATATTTATGATGGCGGCTGTTTTTTGTATCGCCTTTTATGTGATCGCAGCAATATTTGTTATTCCTATTAGAGCGATCAAAAAATCTTAATCTTTCATCTAAGGATAAAATCCTTAGATGAACTTCTTGGCTTCATTATGTGAAATTCTTAGATTTTTGATTGTTTATTTTAAAAATTTATTTATGAAATTTACCGCATTTATATTACTTCTAATAAGTATATTCTTAATAGCTTGCTCAGCTAATCAAGCAAATAAAAAGATAAGTAACTCTGAACTAGAAAACTTAGCTAAACAATATGGTGGAGTGTATATATTTAATCAAAAATTTGTTGATGAGATAGAGAGAAGAGAAAAAGAAAGAGAAGAGCTAGCCAAAAATTTAGGTGATAAAATAAGATCTAATCCTAGAAAGATAAAACAAGGTGATAAATTTATAACGATATATGATGTAGACATGACCTTGGTAAATCAAAAATTCCCTCAAACCCTCTCAAATGGCAAAAGATATTATACTCGTTGGATAGATTATGAAAACCAAACTGGCAAAGAAGCCAAAGTACCAGAAGTTTATATAAATAAGATAAAAGAATTTATGGGCGAAAGCAACTATGATAAATCTCCAAATTTCCCTATTTTAGTAATGTTTTATGTCAATGATAATGACAAAATAGTACCTATAAAACTATCAATGTCTTATACATACTATAAAACCAGATATGGCTTATTTGGAGATGAAGGAATGGGAATTAGATTTAAAGATGAAGAGCAAATTCTTATACGTGGTGGTAATAAATTTATATTAATTAATGACAAATTTACAAGAGTAGAAAAGTAAAAGGATTTATATTGAAATCAACTAAATCAAATAAAGAGCTAATAAATTGCTTTAAAGACTATATTGATATAGCTGATGCAAGTTATGCAATGCTTCATAATGTATTTGAGAATGAAAGAAATGGACTTGATGAGCTTTATGATAAATTTGGTAAAGATAATGTTCCTGACAACATTGCAAATTCATATAGAAAAGATGAGATAGATAAACCTATTTGGAGATATGCGGATGGTATAACAAAAGGTGATGTTTTAAAATCAGATCAAAAAGATGAGAATAATAACACAATAAAAATTACTGGTAACCCTACTGCTTATGCTCTTTGTATTGAGGCCAGATTTATGGCAGATAAATTTGTAAAAAAACCTAATGCTAAACCTAATAAAAAACCGAAACAATTAGAAAACAATGTAAAAAGATTTATAACAACTCCAACTGATGAAAAAGGTGAAGCAATAGGAGATCCTTATATTTTTTATAAGGAAAATGATCTCTCCCCTCGCACAAAACTCTTTGTTAATCGCTATGAGCTAGTAAAGCACATACCTAATCAAAAGTCAGGTTTTAGCTCAACTATATTTTATGACACGCTTAAGTCAAACTATATAATAGGCTTTAGAGGAACAGAGATGAAAATAAATGATCTCTTAGATGATGCCTTTATGGCTATCACATCAAGAGCACTTATGCAAATATCTGCTTTAAAATCACTTCAATCCTCTATGCAAGAAGCTATAAATTCTCATAGTCAAAACTTAAGTGGTTTAGATAACACCGCCAAAGACATCATCCTATCAGGTCACTCATTAGGAGGTCATCTAGCTCAAATATATGCAGTAACCTTTAAAGATAGCGGAGTAAAAGAACTTTATACTTATAACGCTCCAGGAATTTATGGTGGTATATTAGCTTCAGCTTTTACTTGGAGCTTAAGGCTTCTTAGCTTTGTGGCTAAAGCCATAGCAAAAGGTGCAAGATGGATAGCAAGGGTCATAGACAAAGATGGCTTTATAGGAAAGATGGTAGGCTCAGTCTTTAACAAGATAAAAGGTATGTTTGGCTTTAAGGATGATAAGAGTAGCGTAGATGAATACGTAGATGTAGTTAAAAATAATGAACAAGCTCAAAAGACTCTTGCAGATAAAAAGGTGAGCTCTAATATAAATAAAGCTAGCAAAGAAAAAGATATAGACATAGAGATACATCACGTAGAGAGCGTTAAACAAAGTATAAATAGAGATGAAGATAGCTTTTCAAAAGATGTAGCTGTTTTGATAGAACCTACCTTTTCAGTAATATCTGATCTAGGCTATAAGCTAGGCATAGATACAACTGGCGAAGTAAAGTATGAAAATACCGAGAATAGACACTTGGTGAATATATTAATTAGATCTCACTTTTTAAAAGAGAGCGTTTTAGTTTTATATATGTTGTGTTATCTCTTGGAAAACAAAGAAAATGAAGCCAAGATAGAGGGTAAAGATATAGCTGAAGCGCTTGATTATCTAAATGAATATATCCAGTCGCTTAAATTTAAACTAAAATGCATAAGATCGAAGTTAAATTTAGATGTAAATATAGATGATATAAGCGATGCTTCTATGCTAGATACGCCTTTATATATCTTTTATGCTTATTTAAATCTCTTTTATGAATATGGCAAATTTAGTGATGAAAATTTTAAGCAAGATATGGTCGGGTATATAATAGAAAATTTAGGCAACAACATAGATAAAAATAGCAACAAAGAGGCACATCTAGTAAAGATACTAGATATAGATGATCTAGATAAACTAGATGCGACAAAGATAGTAAGTGATGCTAGAGCTGGCGATATAGATATGCTAGTGGCTATTTGTGCTTTGAATTTATTTGTATTTGAAAAAAAGATAGATGTAAATGAGCTTGGTAAATACTTCTCTTATAGTAAAAACATCTATAAAAATATAACGATACTACGAGATAATAGAGTAGACATAGCAGAGGCTAGTATCTTCGTAAAAGATAGAATAGATATGCTAAAGAGCATAATAAATCTAAAATATGCGGATTTAGCAAAGCTAAAAGAAAATGAAAATTTTTTAGCTAGCATAGACTCTAAGGATATAAGCTCTAGTGATGAAGCTATAGTAATAGCTAATAATAAATCTGCTCAAAATAATGATGATGTAGCTTACAACAATAAAGTAGCAACCGATGATATAAAAGCTCTTATGAACGAGAGTGTGGGAAGTATCTTTTATAAAAACAACGATATCCTTAGTGTAAGTGCAGTGGATAAAAGTATAGTCGATGTTGAAGTATTAAAGGAGATATTTAAGCTAGATAGCAAAAATATGAATCAAAGAATATATCTAAACTCTGCCCTTTTGTCTAAAGCCAATGAAGAGGAGGATTATCCACTTTATTTTAAAGACGAAAAATATAATAGTGATGAGAATATACCTCTAAATTTTACTCATCAGCCAAGAGATGAGGATAAAGATATAGGAAGGCTAAATGTTGCTTATAGAAATTCTCAAGCAAATATATTAAATTATTCACTATTAAATAAGAGTCTAAATATCGATCTAAAACCAACAAGTAAAAAGACTAAAGAAGCTCTTTCGAATTTAAATCAAAGGCAAAATTTACAAAAAGATAATCAATCTAAAGAAATTTCATCTACTGCGACTTCATGCCCTGTCATAGAGGATGACACTATCATTTGCCCACATGGCGGTCATGTGATCTTAAAAAGTAGGGCAGGCAGAAGCATAAGATCAGACGAACAAGGCGTGATACTTGATGTTGATTTTATAAACTCGCCGATAGTAGGCTGCTCAGCTAGGATCCCATGTGTCATAGTAGCTTATGTGCCAAGATCGGCACTTAGTCTAAAAAGCATGAATGATCACTACGCTGTAATGCAAGATCTAGTGCCAAACTGCCTAAGCAACACCGGCTCTTCGCTAAGGTGCATAAAAAAAGAGAATAAACTAAAACTAGAGCATAGTTTAAGTAATCCTAGTATGCAAGATAGTAGTGAAATAATAAAAGATATAAATTTAAATAATGCCTACATAAGGCTTCATATAAAATCAGCCCTTAATCAAACAGATAATCTTGCCGTTTGTATATATAAGCTAAATGATGTGGAATATAAAAACCAAGAGGGATTTAAAGAAATGGAGCTAAATTTAGACGAAGGCTCTGATATAAAAGATAAGAAGCTAAAAGAGTATCTAAAGGCCCGATTTAGAGATGACAAATTTAGTATCTCATCATTTAACTTTAAATACTCGCTTATGGATAAAAATTTTATTTTTATTACTCCTAAATATACTGAGCCTATCTATAAAGATATGACGCTTCCTAAGAGTGGAATAGGATTTTTTCAGTTTGTAGATGATATGAGTGACGATAACAATCTTATCTATATTACGCCAAGTAAAGCAAAAACAGTATGTATAAAATTTGCTTGTGGGCTAGATAGTGAATATAGCGATGATATAAATATAATCAAAACAGTAGTGGTGGCATAACGATGAATGATATAAATATAACCTACTCTTGCGAAGAGAGTTTAAAAAAGATAAAAGAGTACATGGCTGATGCAAAGAGCGTGACGCTTTATACGTCTAGTTTAAACTATCTCTCTTCATATTCTGGCAATATAATTGCAGAGATTGTCTCCGATCTTATCTATTGTAAAGGTAAAGATAAAGACATATCAATAATAACTGATTTTTATGTAGACAAAGAGAGCTTTAAAGATAGCAAACTAAATAGAGTAAGGGAGTTTAAATATAAAGGCATTCCGGTAAAAGTAGTTCATAAAAAAAGTGCTATTGATAAATTCTTTGAAAATTTAAGAGAAGGGCTTACTCCTTTACAAACAAAAATACATAATCAAGAGATATTGGATTTAGCTCAAGATGAGCATGATAGAGAGTTGCTAAAAGATGGTAATGAAGTAGAAGATAAACCATCAAGTTTTTATCATATGTTTGAGCTTATTGTTTCTAATTATAATGAGGCTAAAAATATTTTAAGAGATTGTTTAAAAACTCTAAAAAATGATCTACTAAATGACGCTAAATCATTGATAGCTAGTGAAGGATTAGACGAGGCCAAATTTGAAAGAAGCATAAAAGAGTGTTTTGATGAGCTAGATAAAAATTTAAAAGAGCTAAGCTCGGAAAATGGAGAATTTATAATAAAACAAATAGCTCTTTTTATATTAAGTCTAGTTGATATAACCGATCCAAAGGCCATAATAAAAAAATCAAATCTTGGTTTTGTGGCTTATGAGCTTGGAAAGATGGCGTATGCAATTCATGAATATGATAGCAATAGGGTATTTTACGGTGTATCCTTACCAATACTAAGTTTTTTTACATCTAGGTTTGCTTCTATCGTAAATACTTTAAATATAAGTTCAAACTGCAATGTCTTGGTGTTTAAAAGTGATAAAAATTCTAGATCTGGTTTTTTCTTGGACTTTACTCACTTAAATTTAGACTACCGCCCTTTTAAATATAGCATTAACGAAAAAGAGACTAATTATAATACAGATGAAGGATATAGTGTATATGGATATTTAGATGATGTATCTGTATTTGATTACTCCAAAGAGATTTGCTCTTATGACGTGGTAAATAAAAATTTAGGCTTTGGCTCGAGTGATGATACTTTATTTAGTAGATTAAAAGATGAGATAAAAAGTACAAATGCAAATTTAAATTTTATCTGTGCTTCAAATTTTAACTCTATAAAGTTAGCTAATCTAATAGCAGATAAATCCGATAAAAATAATACCTCAGTAAATGATGAGATGAATAGTAAAGACTTCTCAAATTTAAATAAAAACTACATTATTCTTTCAAACTCTCCTTTTAGATCAAGTGCAGGATTAAGAGAGGAAGTTATTAGTAAAAGTCTTGATCAAACTATAAAAGATGATATAAATAGATCAAAAAGTAGCAACCTGGTAAAACAAAAATTTAGTGACATAAAGACTCTAAATCCAGTAAAAGACTATAGCAAATATAGTATAGATATAGATCAAAACAATGATAAATCAACTCTTTTACTAAATTTATCTCCATTTGCAAGGATAGAAAAAAGCTATATAGATAATATAGAAGAGAATAAAGAAAAATATAGTGAAAGCTATACAGAAGAAAATAGTAGCGATGCTTATGATTTTCAATTAAGCAAATTAAAGTACGATGAGCTTTTTGATATAAATGTCTCTCATATAAATGCTTATGCAAAGCAACCAAATGATATGGAGAAGATAAAAGAGAGTGAAAAAGAGTATATGGAAAAATCAACTCTAGCATTTAAAGCAGTCTTTGACAGAGTTAATAAAAATGTTAGTGATAGAATGAATTTCGAAGATGAATGCTACGATAAGATAGAAGCGATAAAAGAATATGAGATATTAGGAGATATAGACTCTGTAAAAAGTGCCGTAAAAGAGATACTAGATGATCAGCCAACTCCATACTACTCTCTTTTAGAAGTACTTTGCCTTGGCGTGGCTTACTTTATAATGACCAAAAGCTATTCAGGAGAGTTGTTAAACAAATCTATAAAAAACTCCCGTGAATATATAAAAGTAGGTGATGAAGAGATAAGTACTATAAATGTAAATTCTTTTGTAAAGTTAGGTGATAGTGATATAAGATTATTCTTTTACAAAGAAAGTGCTAAAAGTAGTGGATTAAGCAAAAATGAGTACCTATGTATAGAAGAGATTAGTGATTATATGGATGGTGCAGGAAATACTAAGAATGTATATAGCATAAAAGAACTTTTAGAAGAAAATGATAGTAGCGTAAATACAAATATAAAAGATCCTTTACAAAGTGATCTAATGAAGCTTCTAATAGAGCAAGCCAATGATATAGATGAAAGCTGCAAGAAAGATAAAACTTTGATAAAAGAAGTGATAGCTTCTAAGGATAAAGACGTCTTAAAAAAAGCCATAGACTTAGAATATAAGGCTTATCATAATGATAGAGATATGGATAAAGAGGTAAGCTCTTTACTTGTAAAAACAGCCATTGAAGGATTATTCCCAATAGCAGGCTTTGCAAGTGAAGATGGCATATCTAAAATTTATGAGATGCTTAGCTCTTTTATATTTGAAAGGGATGCAAAGAAATTAAAAGACGCCTTTTTAGACGAGCTTGGAGTATTAAATTTAATAAAAAAACTATTTAGTGCAAAAAAGACTAAACAAATAGATGAATATTTCTTGTATATCACAAGATTAAAAACTACAAATATAGTACTTCAAAGATCAAAGCTAAATTTAATTTTGCAAGCTCAAAATACCTATATACTTTATAGAACAATAGAACATTTTAAACTAAATATATCTTATAGCGAGATAACGACATATACATTTATGAGATACACGTATAGCTTTAATATAAGAGATGTAGAGCTTATGAAAAAAGAAATCAAAGACTATACTAAAACTCTTGGTAAGGACATAGGCATCTCTATGATAACAGGTCTAATAGAACTTTATAAAACCTCGTATGAAAAACTAGAAGAGAACTATAAAGAGATAATGCATACAAGATACACATATAAATTTAATGAAGCTTACGCACTAAATAATATCTCATATAAACCTATATCTATAAAAGAAGCTTATGATAAAAATAGTACAAATAGCTATTGCTACTATCCAGTGATGATCTATCAAAACTATATAAGTCTAAATTTAAATAGACTATTTCTAGGAGCTAATATAAATAGTGGAGGATTAGACTATAACTCATTTATCTACTATGATATAAACAATAAACAAAGCAAACTCTCACATAACCTTGCTTCAAAGCTAGCACTAAATAACCTTAGTGCTTATCTATGTTTAGATGAACTAAGAGGAGCTGGCAATGAAGTAGATGCAAACTACTTTAAATATGCAAGAAGTAGATATATTAACTCTGATGTAGAGATAAGAGGATTAAATTTAGATGTTAAAGAGGAGAAAGAAATTTATAGTGTCTATAACAAAGATGACAACCAAGATGGATATAGTTTCTCTTCTGCTATAAAAGCCTACCAAAAAGCTGTAGAGATAATAAACAAATTTAAAAAAGGAATCTTTAACACCAGCGATGAAAACAACCACTCTAATCTCTCAAGAGATCTAATAAAAGCATTAGATACCATAGGCAACAATAATATTAAAGGTGTGTATGTGGGGTGTAAAGTTGATTTAAAAGATAGAAGTAAAGAGAATATTCCCCCTCGTCTAATCGGTCGTCTAGCCACCACCATAGTCATGGAAGATGGTCTTTACATAGGATAAAAGATGAAAAAGATTATATTTACAGCTTTAGCTATCTTAGTAATAGCCATATCACTAATAGCAATAAATAAAAGAATGAATAAAGGAAATTTAATGGATAACAATAATACATATATGGTAATAGCTCCAAATGGAATGGAAATACCATTTGATAAAAATACAAATTTATCAGTCTCACCTCTTGATTATGGGAGTGAGACTATAGGTGTAAAAGAGCACTCCCAAATGCTTCTTCAAGCTCGCTCCATCCTAGACTCATCTCCATATAAAAACTATAAACCACTATACTATAACCCTAAACCAAATTCTTTAGGTCAAACAGACTATCTATCATTTAAGCCATGGCTAGATATTAGCTATAAACCAAGCTCAACTAAACTATCTCCTTGGACTAAATCAGAAAAAGCTTACTATGAAAGCTTAAAAGATAAAAGAGATAGATATATCTATCTAGTAAAAAGAAGTAATCTAAAATGTACTATGATAGATATTCCTGAAGATGCAATAGCTAGAGTAGATAGCAAAGGCAAACTAACTAAACCAGAATATGCTGAAATTTATGATGAAGTAAATGCTAATAAAGGTACATTAAAATCAATGCTCTTTTCTGCAGAGTGGGGAATATGTGCTGGCATACTTGGAAATCCTATGGGATTTTCACATGGAAATGAAGCAGGCTTTAAAGCAAGAGATTATCAAAGAATTTTCTTAGCAGCTCAGCTAGGAGTAGTAAAGGCTTTAGATTTTTTAGGTGATCTATTTGAATATCAAACTTACAATATAGGTCTAAACAAAAATTTACAAATGGCAGAAGAGTTTAGAAAACTATTTACTAATCCTCCACTAGATGAATATGGCATGATGCCTTATCTTGATGAGATAGTGGGAAGCTATTTCGTGATGGATTTTAATAGGGACGGAGTAGTATTTGATCCAGAAGGAACAACACATAAATTTTTAAGAGAACTTGTAGAAGATAAAGGTGAGCTATTAGATCCTAGAGACTTTGACGCTAATAAAACAACGAGGGAGGAATTTATGTCATATCTCAAAAAGGAAATGCCACATTTTACAACTAGATTTGATAAAAAAGGCTTTCCAAATAAGATGACACAAAGAGACATAGACTTATACATCGACTCCACCCTTCTAGAAGCTAAAATAATGTCTCTAACTCCACCAGAAGGATATCCAAATGCACCATACTACAACACACCAGAAGAGCTAATAAGACTATATGAGGCTGGTAAATTAGATAAAAAGCTAAATCCACTAACACCAGTAATGTATAGAGAAAGTTTTCCTGAAGATCTTAGGCAAAAGATACTAAGTTATGCCAAAGAGCATAATATAAAGGATTAAATAATAAATTTAATATCTATGGCTCCAAACGGAGCCAAATATAAATATATTAAGCCACTACAATCAAAGATCTCTACGATAACCGGCCTAATAGAACTTTATAAAACCTCATATGAAAAACTAGAAGAAAACTATAAAGAGATAATGCATGTAGGCAATATGTTTGTCGCACTATTAACTTAAAAAAATAAATTAATTTTAGGAGATAATTGGACTTTTTTATAAGAAAAATCGCGAATAGCGATCTATACAAATTTTGATAAAGAATTTCAATATATTTTAATATCAAAATGAGCTAAATTTTGAAAAAATTAAAGCATATTTTTAAACTTGCTTTTAACTTTTTTGTTATAATATCCCATCAAAAATAAAAAGGATATTTTTTATCCTAATTAAGGTTTTAAATTTGAGAGTATATTTAGACAATAACGCTACAACAATGGTTGATCCTGAAGCTTTTGAGCTTATGAAACCATATTTTTGTGAAAAATACGGCAATCCAAACTCGCTTCATAAATTTGGCTCTGAAACACATCCAGCCTTAAGAACAGCGCTAGATCAGCTCTACGCCGGATTAAATGCAAAAGATGGTGATGATATCGTTGTTACCTCATGCGCGACTGAGAGCAACAACTGGGTAGTAAAAGGCATCTACTTTGACAAAATTGCAACTGGCGAGAAAAAGCGTATCGTAACAACCGCAGTTGAGCATCCAGCTATTTTGGCAACTTGTAAATTTTTAGAAAAATATGGCGTGGAGCTTACTGTTTTAGATGTAAATAACGATGGTATAGTCACGCCAGAACAGCTAAGAGCTGTAATGGATGAGAATGTAGCACTTGTTTCTATAATGAGTGCAAATAACGAAACTGGCATGATCTTTCCTATAAAAGAGCTTGCTAGTATCGCTCATGAATATGGGGCTTTATTCCACACGGATGCGGTTCAAGCAGTTGGTAAGATAAAGATAAATGTTCAAGACCTTGACATTGATTTTTTAAGCTTTTCTGCGCATAAATTTCACGGACCAAAGGGTGTTGGAGCACTATTTATAAAAAATAGTATGCCACTAAGTAGCTTGCTTCACGGCGGCGAGCACATGGGTGGACGCAGAAGTGGCACGCTCGATGTTCCTGGTATCATCGGCATGGGTAAAGCACTTGAACTGGCAAATAAATTTATGGATTATGAGCACTCTCATGTTCGCCGTTTGCGTGATAAGCTTGAAGATGCAATTTTAAAAATTCCTGACGTTAGCGTCGTTGGTAAAAAAGAGCAACGTGTGCCAAATACCATTTTGGCTTCTATAAAAGGCGTTGAAGGCGAAGCTATGCTTTGGGATCTAAATAAAGCTGGCATCGCAGCTTCAACTGGCTCAGCATGTGCAAGTGAAACATTAGAGAGTAACCCAATAATGGAGGCTATAGGGGCAGATAAAGAGCTAGCTCACACCGCACTTAGACTATCTCTTTCTAGATTTAATACAGAAGAAGAGATTGATTATGCGATCGAGCACATAACAAAAGCAGTAAATAGACTAAGAGGTATCTCTAGTACATTTGCCTACGCCCCAGAATGGCATAAGAGTGGATTATAAAATTTAAAGGAAAATAACATGGCAAAGAATAATTTGATCGGAGGCTCTATCTGGGATGAGTATTCTAAGGTAGTGCAAGATAGGATGAATAATCCTAAATTTATGGGAGAGATAACCGAAGAAGATGCTAAAAAGGCAAACGCAAAGCTTATTGTGGCTGACTTTGGTGCAGAAAGTTGCGGTGATGCGGTTAGGCTATACTGGCTTGTTGATGAAAAGACAGACAAAATAATAGATGCTAAATTTAAAAGCTTTGGCTGTGGTACAGCGATAGCTAGCTCTGATACGATGGCTGAGCTTTGTATCGGCAAAACAGTTGATGAAGCAGTCAAGATCACAAACCTTGATGTCGAAAAGGCTATGCGTGACAATCCAGAAACGCCAGCAGTTCCACCCCAAAAGATGCACTGCTCAGTTATGGCGTATGATGTTATAAAAGCAGCAGCTGCAAGCTATAAAGGCATAGATCCAGAGCATTTTGAAGATGAGATCATCGTTTGCGAGTGCGCTAGGGTAAGCCTTGGTACGATTAAAGAAGTGATAAGACTAAATGACCTTCACACAGTTGAGGAAATCACGCAATATACCAAAGCTGGTGCATTTTGCAAGTCTTGCGTAAAGCCTGGTGGCCATGAAAAAAGAGAATATTATTTGGTGGATATTTTACGTGATACTAGGGCTGAAATGGAGCGTGAGAAGATTGAAGCTCAGGCAAATGCTCAAGCAAATCACTCTTTAGGCGACATTAGCTTTGAAAATATGACGATGGTAGGGCAGTTAAAAGCAGTCGAGTCTGTCATAGATAAAGAAATTCGCCCAATGCTCGAGATGGATGGTGGAAATTTAGAAATTTTAGATATCAGAAATGATAACGGAGAAAATACTGATATTTACATCCGCTATCTTGGTGCTTGCTCGGGCTGTGCGAGCGGCTCAACTGGCACTCTTTACGCGATTGAAAATGTCTTACAAGAGAGCTTAAGCCCAAAAATTAGGGTAATGCCTATTTGATTTTATTAACTAGCCCTTGTGGGCTAGTTTTTATTCTCTTAAAAATTTTAAAATTTCACTTCTAATTTGATTCAAATCACCCACAAATTTTTTTTCAAACTGCGAGCGATTAAAGGTTCGCTGACGTTTTGCTAACTGAGCCGTGTGTGTAGCTATGAGCTCTTCAAGCTCGTTTTGAGAAATTTCTTTATCTAAAAATTGCTTACACTCTTTTAAACCTATTGATTTTAGTGGTTTTGGCTCACTTTTGTATTTATTAAACAAAAATTTCGCCTCATCTATGAGCCCAGCTTCAAGCATGCCTTTTGTTCTCTTTTTGATACGTTCTCTAAGCTCATCTTTATCCCATAAAATTTCAAATATCGCTAGTTCTTTTATGATGCTCTCTTTAGTATTTTCTCTTAGCCAAATGCTTGGAATTTGGCTACTAAATTTATAAATTTGATACCACTTTTCGAGGCGATAAGAGTCGTTTTGGCTAAATTTACTTGCAAACTCAGGATCGATTTTTATAGCTAGTTTATAAATTTCTTCATTGCTTAAATTTAGCTCACATTTTGGCACATCTGGTGCAAGTCCGCTAAGCATTGATTTTAGATAAAAGCCACTACCTCCTGTAATGATGAGCGGGCAGTCTTGTAAGTGCGCAAATTCCTTTGCGTTTTTATAAATTTCAAAAAATGCCCCAACGCTAAATTCTTCATCAGGATAAATTTCATTTACACCAAAGTGCTTTATGGTTTCAAGCTGCTCTTTATTTGGCTTTGCGCTGGCGATATCTATCTCTTTATAAAGTGCAAGCGAATCAAGGCTTAAGATGACGCCATTAAGCTCCTTTGCAAGCTCAAATGCAAGATCGCTTTTGCCACTTGCCGTGGTGCCAATTATTGCAAATTCTTTAAACAAATCTAGCCCTCATAAAACGAGCTAAAGAGTAAAATTTCATCATTTTCCTCGTTATTTTTGCCATCTTTTATAAGATCAGCCAAAACACCGGCAAAATACGGAGCGAAGCTAAGTTCATTTAATCCATAGGCTTGGTTATAGATCAAGTTACTATATATGTTATCGCGTCCAAGAGCTGGCTTATCGTTTGAGCTAAGAAGCACGTAGTTTGCCCTAAAACTAGGCTCTTTTAGCTCGCTTATACCAAGATGTATCTTTAGCTCATTTAAAAATGCATTAATCTTTTCAGTTTTAACAAGCGTATCGATAGCGCCGACTTGTAAATTTGTAATAATCGTAACGCCATTTTTAGTTGGATAAATTTTGGCAAATAGATCATTTAAAATGATTGGTTTTTTAGGGATTTGCCCTTCATTCAGACTAAGATCAATGGTGTAAAATTTAGCCAAAATCGCATTTAAGCTCGTACCTAGCTTATTTGAAAGCTCTAAATTTTTTGAAGCGATCACAAAGCTATCAGCCTCATATTCGCCGTTATTACCAATAGCTTTTTGCACTATTTGCCCTTGCGTTTTTAGCTCATAAATTTCATCATTTATAAATTTTACACCAAGAGAATTTAGCTCATTTATCAAAGCTTTTTTGAGCTCATTTGTGTCAATACTTGCGTTTTTGGCTAAATTTATAGCACCTTTTATGTTTTTATTTATTAGCCCAAAATTTGCAAGCTCTTTATCTACGCTTAAAATTTCTTGCTCGCTATGGGCAACTTTTATCTCATCAAGCCTTTTTTTAAAGCTTTCATTATCGCTAAAAAGTAGATAAACACCGCTCTCATCGAAATTTATCTGCGGATATTTGTTGTTTAAATCTCTTAAAATTTCAAAGTTTTTCTTACCAAATTTTGAAAACAAAATTTGCATCTTTTTGTCGTGAGCTTTGGTTGATTTAAGTGTAAAATTTGTCATCCAAGCTCTAAAATTTTCATTTAAGCAAATACTTATATCAAGCTCGCTTTTTTTGCTAACTAGCCCCATAAATGAGCTAGATATCGCTCCATCTTTTGCAAGAGCGTGTGTGCCAAAAGGCGTTAAAATTCCATTTGTAAAATCATCTTTTTGGTTGCTAATAATTAAAATTTCTTCACCCTTTTTAGCTAATTCGTAAGCCGTAAATAACGCACTAAAACTATCTCCAATAATCGCTACTTTGCCCATAATAACCCTTTGTTTTAAATTAATCTTGTAATGATAATATAAATTCAAATTTAAAGCAAAATGGTGTAAAATCAACCATTTTTAAAGAAAATGGAAATTTATCAAATGATAGAAAAATTAAAAATTATCGCTGAACTTATCGTTTTTAAGCATTCTGTTTTTGCTTTGCCTTTTATTTTTGTTGCGATGATAGTTGCTAGCAAGATAGAAAGTGGCTCGGCTTGGTTTGGCTTTAAACTACTTATTTTAGGTACTTTTTGCGCTGTTAGTGCTAGAAATTTTGCTATGGCTTTTAATAGATATAAAGATGAAGATATCGATAAGCTAAATCCGCGAACTGCAAGCCGTCCAAGTGTTGATGGTCGTATCGGTAGGAGCAATATGCAGCTTTTTATAGTGGCAAATGCGTTTATTTTTATCGCATGCGCTTATTTTATAAATTCGCTCGCATTTTGGCTAAGTTTTCCTATTTTAGCTATTCTTGGCGGATATTCGCTGTTTAAGCGCTTTAGCGAGCTAGCACACTTGGTGCTTGGCCTTAGCCTAGGTCTTGCTCCCATCGCTGGCGTGGTCGCAGTGAGTGCTGCTATACCGCTTTGGAGCGTATTACTTTGCCTTGGTGTGACATTTTGGGTAGCTGGATTTGACTTGCTTTACTCACTTCAGGATATGAAATTTGATAAAGAAAACAAGCTCTTTAGCATACCAGCTATTTACGGCGACAAGGCTACACTTTTTTTATCAGCCATTTTTCATGCTTTAGCTTTTATATTTTGGCTACTTTTTGCTTGGGCGGCTGGGCTTGGAGCGATGGCATTTTTTGGAATTTTAGTAAGCGGCGTGATCTTATTTTTTGAGCATAGGATCGTAAGACGCGACTTTAGCAAGATAGATAGAGCATTTTTTACGTTAAATGGCTATTTGGGAATTTTATTTTTTATCTTTGTTTGGATTAGCGTATTATGAGTGAGATTAAGCTGTTTAAGGCACCTCTTGATATGGAATTTGAGTCTGATAAAGATGGGAGCGAGAAATTTAAAAGAGAGTTTGACTCCATCTTGCCGGGTGAAGAGGATGCGCTTGGGGCTTGGCTAAAACGAGCTAAATCGCGTGGCGAAACCAAAGAGAGCGATCAAGTTTTATTAACTTTACTGATCGAGCTTCATAGAAAAGTCGATGCTCTGAGTGATTATATTAAAAATGAGCATAAGCAATATTTGCCACTAAAAGAGAGGGCGAGTATCGAAGAAATCGGTTTTACACATATAAAAATAAGCGAAGAAAAATTTATAAAAGATGAAATTTACTACGCAAGGATTGCTATGCCTATCTTTCCAAAGAGAAATTTGAGTCTTTATTTAAGAGCTATTAGCGAAAATTTAGCAAAGATAGAAAATATGCACGAAGAGGATGAAGCCGACTGGAACGCTTACGTAACAGCTAGAGAGCGTGTAATGATAAGAGAAATGAGAGCGAATTCGTAAAGGAAAAATATGGAAATTTATATTTTTTTAGGCTTTGGTATCGTTTTGGCGATAATAGTAGCTTTAATGTTGATAAAAGATAGTGAGACAAATAAAAAATTTGCGAGATTTGAGCGAGCGATAGAAAGCGTTATGCAAGAAAATTTCAATCTAAAAAAGCAAATTTCAATGCTTGAGGGCGAGGCGTTTAAAAATAGTGAACAATATGAGCCACTTAAAAAACAGATAAAAGAAAATATTGATTTGCAAATAAATGAGAAAATTGTGCCAATAATTCGTGCGATTAAGAGCATCGAGCGAGTAATTGATGATTTTGCGACAGAGCAAAAAGATAGGATAGTTAGTCTTGAAGAGCGAACAAGAGATATTAATAAAATCGCACCAAGCGTCATCAATGAAGAAGAGCAAATTTTAAAAATGTTTAAAGACGGAAAAAGTGCAGCGATGATTGCAAAAGACCTTCATGTTGGAATGGGGCGAGTCGAGTTTGTGCTTAAATTTCATAAATTAGCCTAAATTTACAGGCTAATTTTAAAAAGACTAATCTACTCTTAAACTACAAAAATTGGCTTAAATTTTTATTTTGATTTAAATCTTTTAACATATAATTGAAAAAATTATAAAAAGCTCTAACCAAGCTTAAGAAGGTGCTTTATGCTAGTTGATAAATATGGTCGGGTTGTTGATTATTTAAGGATTTCTGTAACTCAGCGTTGCAACTTTAGGTGTAGGTATTGTATGCCTACAACGCCATTTAGCTGGACGCCAAGAGAGAATTTATTAACCTTTGAAGAGTTATTTTTATTTGTAAAAGTGGCTATTGATGAAGGTATAAAAAAGATAAGAATCACTGGTGGCGAACCGCTTGTACGTAAGGATTTGGACGTTTTTATAAAGATGATAAGTGATTATAATCCAGACATCGATCTAGCGCTTACTACAAATGGTTATATGCTTTCACACTTTGCCAAAAGGCTAAAAGATGCTGGACTAAAACGCATAAATATGTCACTTGATACGCTAAATGAGCAAAAGGCTAAATTTATTGCACAAAAAAGCGTTTTACACGAAGTTTTAGCTGGCTTTGAAGCAGCTCATGATACTGGATTAAAGGTAAAAATCAACACTGTTGCACTAAAAGGTGTAAATGATGATGAGCTTGTAAATTTGCTCGAGTTTGCTAAATTTAGAGATTCTCAGATCAGATTTATTGAGTATATGGAAAATTCACACGCAAAAGATGATCTAAAAGGGCTAAGTAGCGATGAAATTTTAAAAATCATCTCACAAAAATATAATGTCACAAAAGATGGAAAACTACCAAATGCGCCTGCGTCTATTTATAGACTTGATGATGGTTATAAATTTGGGATCATTGATCCACATAAGCACGATTTTTGCGAGAGCTGTAACCGCATCAGGCTAAGTGCTGAGGGACTTTTGATACCTTGCCTTTACTTTGAAGAGGCTCTTAGCATCAAAAAAGCAGTTGAAAAAGGTGATATTGTAGCTGCAAGTGAAATTTTAAGGCAAGTACTAGCAAACAAGCCAAAAGAGAACAAATGGGCGATAGGCGCTAGCAATGAAACCTCTTCGCGTGCCTTTTATCAAACTGGTGGTTGATGAGCAAAGAGCTAGAGCTAGTTGAAGCGTTTTTAAGCATCCAAGGCGAGGGGGCTTACCAAGGCAGACTCGCCATATTTTTACGATTTTTAGGCTGTAACTTAAACTGCTCTGGCTTTGGCGTGCAAACAAAGTCTTTAAAAACCGGCGAAAGCTTACTAGGATGTGACAGTATAAGGGCTGTCTTTAAAGGGCATTTTAATTATAAAATTTATAGTGTAGATGAAATTTTAGGCATAGTTGATAACCTATGCAAAGGCTTAATGCAAAAGCCTATTATTGTTTTAACCGGTGGCGAGCCGCTCATCTGGCACGAAAATGAAAATTTTATAAATTTGGTAAAGAAATTGCTTGAAGATTATGAAGTGCATTTTGAGACAAATGGCACTATCTTAATTGATTTTGCTAAATATGAAATTTATAAAAAATGCCATTTTGCACTTGGTGTAAAGCTAGCAAATAGCGGAGTTAGCGAGCAAAAACGTATAAATTTAGACGCTATTTTGGCTATTAAAAATAATGCAAGAAGTAGCTTTTTAAAATTTGTCCTCTCGCACTTTGACAAAAGCGAGCTAGACGAAATTATAAATATAAAAAATAGAGTGGATTTGCCAGTTTGGTGTATGGCAATAGGGGCGAATAGAGCTGAGCTTAACGAAAATGCTTTAAAAACAGCAGAATTTGCCATAAAGCATGGATTTAATTATTCAGAGCGTATCCACATCAGGCTTTGGAGCGATAAAGAAGGTGTTTGATGATTATTAGAAAGCTTTTTAGATTTGAAAATGCACATATTGTGAGATTTTGCAGCTCAAAGCGTTGTAGGACTAGTATCCACGGGCACAGCTATGTGGCTGAAATTTTACTTAGCTCAAATTTTCTTGATAACGCCGGCATGGTTTATGATTTTGGCTTAATGAAGCAAAACATAAAAACGATCATTGATAGTTTTGATCACGCTACGACAATATTTTCAGGCGATAATGTTGAGTATAAAAATGATCTAAAAAAGCACTCGGCAAGATGGATCGAGATCCCACTAAATCCAAGTGCAGAGCAGTTTTGCCGCATATTTTTTGTACTCATAGAAAGACTACTTGAGCTTAGTGTGATGAACAACGGTGAGCGTGAAGTGAAGCTTCATAGCATTATCGTGCATGAGACTGATACAGGCTATGCACAGTGCTTTAAAGAGGACGCCATAAATGCGCAAATGGGCGAGATAAAGCTAGATGAGATAAAATTTTCAGATGCTATCATAGAAGAGTGGGAAGATAAAAATTTATTCGAGAAGATGAAAAATAGGTTAAAAATAGAAAATCCAAAGGACGTTTGATGAAAAAAATTATAACTTCTTTTTTATTTATAGCTGGTCTATTTGTGGGTTGTGGAGATAAAGATGAGGCCAAAAATGATATTAGTGAGCCAGTGCCTAGTGATGTAACCATAGCTCAACCAGACGCAAATGTCACAATCGATGAACAACTCCCACCTGAGCCAGTCGTGGAAGAGAACGAGCCTTCCAAAGAGAAGAAATGAACGAGCATCTCTCCTCACTTTTTGCATACACCTTACCTTTTCATGTGATATTTTTTTATGCACTAGTTGCCTGTAATGTGCTTTATTTAATACTTACTCAGTTTGGTAGCAATAGTAAAAACTATGTGCTTCGTATAAGATATTTTTTACCGATTTATCATATGCTACTTAGTTTTCTTACGCTTACTGGACTTATTTTATGGGCGTATTATGGATATGGGTTTAAATTTAATGCCATAAAAATGTTAGTCATCTTAATAATTTTAATCGCACTTAGTGCCATAGGTTTTAAAAGGCTAAAAATTTATGCAGCTAATGGCGACTTAGAAAAATTTAAAAAATTCGCCCTTATTAAGGGATTTTTTGATCTTGTTTTAGTTATAGTTGCAGGGATTTAGATGAAATTTTTATATGATAAAAATGCAGGTAATGAAAGCTTAAAGATAGTAAATGAAGCCTTTTTGCACCTAAAAGCTAGAAGAATGCAAGCTGGTGAGCGAATAAGTGTTAGAAATTTACGAGATTTTAAAGAGTATATTTATGAAATTGATGAGATTGATAGGCGAAGTGCGAGCTTAAGTCTTGTCTTTGCCAGCTTAAATGGCGAGCAAAAATTCGACTTTACGATCGCTTGGGCTATCGTCGATCCAAAGACGATTGAAAAGACATTGCCATTTTTAAACGAACTTGGTGTTGGTAAAATAGCTTTTGTCTATACTAAATTTTCTCAGGCAAATTTTAAGATAGATATCGAGAGGCTAAACTACATAAATGCTCTCTCTTGCGAGCAGTGTGGGCGAACTTCACTAATGGAGTTTGAAGTTTATAAAAATTTGGACGAGCTAATGAGTGTTTATAAAAATGTCTCAGCTATAAATTTTGGTGGTAAAAGTTTAAATGAGAAAAAAGATGATGAGCTTTTAATAATCGGTCCAGAGGGTGGATTTAGCGAGGATGAGACGGCTAAATTTAAAAATAGCTACTGCCTAAATACTAAAAATATCTTAAGATCACAGACTGCGGTTATCTCAGTAGCGGCAAAATTCCTAGCTTAATTTATTTGATTTTTAGATTTCTTTTTATATAATCAGCAACTTTTAATGTAGATAATTAGCCCAAAAATAATAAAGGAAAAATGATGAAAAAAGATATCCATCCAGAATACGTAGATTGCACTGTAACTTGTGCTTGCGGAAACACTTTTAAAACAAAGTCAAACAAAAGCGAGATCAGGATTGACATTTGCGACAAGTGCCACCCATTTTTCACAGGCAGCGAAAAGATAGTTGATAGTGCTGGCCGTGTTGAGAAATTTAAGAAAAAATACGCTCAAAAATAAGCCTTGCTCTACTTTATTCCTACTCCAATAGGAAATTTAGAAGATATCTCGCTTCGTGCGATTAGAATTTTGCGTGAATGCGAGATAGCTATTTGCGAAGATACAAGAGTCTGCAAAAGTCTTATAAACTTGCTAAATGAACGTTTTGACGCAAGTATAAATATATCAAAATTTATTCCACTTCACACCCATAACGAAGATGACTTTTTCACAAATTTAAGTGATGATTTTTTTAGCAGAAATGTAGCCTACATGAGCGATGCTGGTATGCCAGGTATCAGCGATCCTGGAGTAAGTCTAGTAAGATACGCTCAAAAAAATGATATCAAATACGAAATTTTAAGCGGAGCAAACGCCGCACTTCTAAGCGTGGTCGCAAGCGGGCTTTGCGATAAAGAATTTGTTTTCCTAGGCTTTTTACCAAATACCGGCAGAGACAGAGCTTTAGCTATACAAAATGCTTTAAATTTAGCCTATCCAGCCGTGATCTATGAAAGCCCAAAACGCATACTAGGCTTAGTACAAAGTATCGCAAATCTAGAGCCTGAGAGAGAAATTTTTGCCATAAAAGAGGCCACAAAAAAATTTGAGAGTAAGTTTAAAGATAGTGCTAAAAATTTAGTCCAAATTTTAGAAAAAGCAAATTTAAGTGGAGAGTGGGCGATTGTCATCTCAAAAAGTGACAAAACAGCCACTCAAAATATCACAAAAGATGAGATACTTTTGCTTGATCTTGCTCCAAAAGTAAAAGCAAAATTGCTTAACAAAATAACTGGAGAAGATGTAAAAAAGATATATGATGAACTTACGAAAGCTTAAATTATAGGCCGCAAAACTACTAAGTGACATTGAAACGAAAGTGTAAAATTTACTCTAGTTACATACAAAAATAAGTTAAATTTTAATTGACTTTAGCTACCATAAGTTACCATGATAATATACGGAAAACAACTATTTTTACATATTTTGAACAAGCGACCACAGATATTAGAAGAGATATATCTATCAAAAGAGTGTGACAAAAAACTCTTCTATAAAATTTGTGGTACGGGCAAAAAAATTATTCGCGTGGATAATCAAAAAGCGCAGTCTTTAGCTCGCGGTGGAAACCATCAAGGTTTTTTAGCGAATGTTAGTGAGTTTGAATTTTCAGATATTACTGAGCTTAAAAAGCTAAATTTTATCGCCATTCTTTACGGCATAAGCGATGTTGGCAATATCGGTGCTATCGCTAGAAGTGCTTATGCTCTAGGCTGCGAAGGTCTTGTGATAGTGGCAAAAAGTATAAATATGCAAGGCGTTTTAAGATCAAGTAGCGGCGCTGCCTATGAGATACCAATAGCGATTTTTGAAGATGGGCTTAGTTTGCTAAATGAACTAAAGCAATTTGGCTTTAAAATTTATGCAACAGCAAGTAATGGAAAAAACGTAAAAGAGATGAAGTTTGCCGGTAAAAGAGCTTTGGTGATGGGCTCAGAGGGCGAAGGCATACCGCAAAAAGCTCTAGCAAAGTGTGATGAGTGTATTGGTATAAAGTTAAAAGAGGGCTGGGACTCCTTAAATGTAAGTGCAGCTTTTGCAATAATTTGTGACAGGATGATAGATGAATGAATTAGAGAATTTAAAAGAGATAGGTATAAAGGAAATTTCACGTAAAACGCATATTGAGCCTACATTTTTACAATATATTTTTGATAAAAATTTTGAAAAATTATCACGTTTAAACATTAGAGGTTATGCCAAAATTTTACAACGTGAATATGATGTTGATTTGAGCGAATTGCTCGCTGAATATGATGCCTTTATGCAAGAAAACACTCCAGATGAGAGTCACAAAACTAAAGTTACTCCAAAAATTTCTTCTTACACTCCAAAAGATATTACCATACAAAAACAAAGCGGTAGTGGCGGTGCTGGATTTTTATTTTGGCTCATCATTTTAGCTATTATCGCTGGTGGGGCATATCATTTTGATGCTTACAAATATATCGAGAATTTTTTATCGTTTTTAAATGACGAGAATAAAAGCGTGAGCTATTCGCAGTCAAGTATAGTAAATGAGGTGAAGAAAAATATCATCGATACAAATATCACCATCTCTCAAAATAGCCCTAAAATAGAAGCAAACATATCAAACGTAAAAATTTCAGCTCCAGTTGAGCAAAATGTGACAACAAGTCCTGCAAACATGGAGCAAAATGCTGTGAAGCCAAGCATGGTAGCTCAGCCAGCTCCTAAGATAGAGCAAAACATTACAAAGCCACTAAATGAGGCGGTCATTACACCAAAACAACGTGTCTGGATAGGGATAATTAATCTTGAAAATGGTCAAAAAGTATCAAACGACACAAGTAAAAGCATAAATATAAATTTAGACCAAAGACAGCTTGTGGTTTGTGGAAATGGCAACATTGAGCTAAAGATCGGCGATAAGGTGACAAAATATAATCCAAGCCGTCCAGCTAGATTTTTAGTAGAAAATGGAGAGATGAAATTTGTGAGCTATGATGAGTTTGTAGAACTTAACAAGGGTAAATCTTGGTAAGAAAAATAGCGATTTTCACCGCTTTTAGTGTATTTGCCTATGCTTTTAGCTTACAAACTAGTGCAAGTGCTTTAAGCAATGTTGAAAATGTGCAAATTTCTTTAGAAAATTTAGACCAAAATGGCTCACTCAATGTCAATGAGCTAGTATCAAGATTAAAACAAAACTCGAGTTACGATAGCATTTCATTTGGCTCAAATAGTTTGAATTTAAAATTTATAAGTGAGCAAAAGGCTCCTTCTACATTATTTGTAAAATCAATAAATTCAACTCTGGATGATGCCAACATAAGTATTTCAAGGATAAATTCTCTAAAAAATGGAGATCAAATTTCTTATGGAATTTCGGCCATAAAAAATGGTGGAATAGATCCAAGTTTATTAAGCTTAGCACTTGGTCAAAGCGGTTTTAAAATTTTAGGATTTGATAGAGTTGATGGGAATTTAGAGATATTTTTAGATGCTCAGAATATGATCCTTAAGGCTACAAAGGTAAATTTTGACGAAGAGACGCCACTTTTAAAAAGCGGTGGTACTTATTTTGTTGATGTTGAGGGTGCAAGTAGTCTGGATATCGCATCAAAAGAGTCAAATAGATGGATGCCACTTGTTAGGATTTATGATAAAAATTTAAATCAGATTGACTCTATAAAAGAGGAGCAAGCAAAAACCGCCATTTCTATAAATTTAGCAATAGGCGCAAAATACGCATTAATTAGCGACAATGTTGATATAAATAATATAAAAAATGAGATAATTATCAAGCTTATAAAATAGGAGTAAGCAGTGTTTGATGAGATAAGATTTAATACAATTGAGCGTTTGCCAAACTACGTTTTTGCCGAAGTAAATGCGATAAAAATGGCTGCACGAAGAGCTGGCGAGGACATCATCGACTTTTCTATGGGTAATCCTGAGGGCAGAACGCCACAGCACATCGTCGATAAACTATGCGAAAGCGCGCAAAAGGACAAGACTCACGGCTACTCAGCCAGTGCTGGAATTTACAAGCTCCGCCTTGCCATTTGCAACTGGTACAAAAGAAAATACGGCGTAAATTTAGACCCAGACACTGAGGCAGTCGCTACGATGGGTAGCAAAGAGGGCTTTGTTCACCTAGCTCAAGCCGTGATAAACCCAGGCGATGTGGCTATCGTGCCTGACCCTGCTTATCCGATACACACGCAAGCGTTTTTATTTGCTGGCGGAAGTGTCGCAAAGATGCCGCTTCACTATAATGATAAATTTGAACTAGATGAGAATAAATTTTTTGAAAATTTGATCCAGACTATACACGCTAGCTCACCAAAGCCAAAATATGTAGTCGTAAATTTTCCTCACAATCCAACGACCGTAACCGTGCAAAAGAGCTTTTACGAGCGCCTTGTAAGCATTGCAAAGCAAGAGAGATTTTACGTTATCTCTGACATCGCCTACGCTGATCTTACGTTTGATGGCTACAAAACGCCAAGTATCTTTGAGGTTGATGGTGCAAAAGACGTTGCAGTCGAGTGCTATACACTTTCAAAAAGCTACAATATGGCTGGCTGGAGAGTCGGCTTTATGTGCGGAAATAAAAGGCTTTGTGCGGCACTTAAAAAGATAAAATCATGGGTTGATTATGGCATGTTTACGCCGATCCAGGTGGCTGCCACAGTCGCACTTGATGGCGATCAAAGCTGTGTTGAAGAGATACGCCAAATTTATGAAAAAAGAAGAGATGTGATGATAGAGGCCTTTGCCCAGGCTGGCTGGGAGCTTAAAAAACCAAGCTCAAGTATGTTTATCTGGGCGAAACTTCCGCCAAAGGTTAGCCATCTGGGCAGCCTTGAGTTTTCAAAGCAGCTTCTTACAAAGGCGTCAGTCGCAGTTAGTCCTGGTATTGGTTTTGGCGAGGGCGGAAACGACTATGTGCGTCTAGCTCTTATCGAAAACGAAAATAGAATAAGACAAGCAGCAAGAAATATAAAAAAATATTTGAAAGAATTTGAATGAATGTAGCGATATTGGGCGTTGGAACCGTTGGCGAGTCAGTTGCTAAAATTTTGCTAAAAAACAAAAAGCTAATCGCAGCAAGAAGTGGCGAGGAGATAGTGCCAGTCATCGGAGTGGTCAGAAATTTAAATAAAAAAAGAGACGTTGGCATCCCTTTGACTGACGATATAAATAGCGTTATAAACCGCGATGATATCGACGTTTTTGTCGAGCTTATGGGCGGAGTTGAAGAGCCTTTTAGGGTTGTGAGTGAAATTTTAAAGCGAAAAAAAGCAGTCGTAACAGCGAACAAAGCACTCCTTGCCTATCATAGATACGCCCTACAAAATTTAGCCAAAAATATACCATTTGGCTTTGAAGCAAGTGTGGCTGGTGGCATACCGATCATTAGAGCCTTAAGGGAAGGCTTAAGCGCAAACCATATCGTTAGTATAAATGGCATACTAAACGGAACTAGTAACTTTATCCTAACCTCGATGATGGACGAGGGTTCAAATTTTAAAGACGCTCTTAAAAAGGCGCAAGAGCTTGGATACGCTGAGGCTGATCCTACTTTTGATGTGGGTGGCTTTGATACGGCTCATAAGCTACTTATCTTAGCAAGCATCGCATACGGTGTGCACGGCGATCCAGAGGATATTTTGATCGAAGGAATACAAGGTATTACGCCTGAAGATATATTTTTCGCAAAAGATTTCGAATACTCAATAAAACTTCTAGCAATTGCCAAAAAAAGCGAGGGTAAAATCGAACTACGCGTACATCCAGCGCTTGTGCCACAAAATAAAATGATAGCAAAGGCAAGTGGCGTAACAAATGCGATCAGTGTCGTTGGCGAGGTCGTTGGCGAGACGATGTACTATGGACCTGGAGCTGGCGGCGACGCAACGGCAAGCGCGGTGATCAGTGATCTCATAGACATCGCAAGAGATAGCAAATCGCCAATGCTTGGATATAAAGCACCGTTTGAATTAAATACGCTTGAGCTACTTGACCGCGATAGGATAAAGACAAAGTATTACTTTAGATTAAAAGTCGAAGATAAAATGGGTGTGCTAGCAAAGATTACAAATTTAATGAGCGAAAATAATTTATCGATTGATAGCATACTTCAAAAACCAAAAGATGAGAGCGAATTTGCGGTATTGTTTTTTACGACACATACGAGTCTTGAGGCTGATGTAAGAAGGACAATTGAAATTTTAAAAGAGCAAGAGTATATAAAAGAAGAGCCATTTATGATGAGGATCGAGGAGTAACTTGGGGCTAAAAGAGTATCTCTTTGGTAAAAGCTCGGAAGATAGGGCGTGTGAATTTTTACAAAAGCTTGGTTTTGTCATTTTAGAGAGAAATTTTCACTCTAAATTTGGTGAGATCGACATTATCGCGCTAAGTAGTGATAAAATTTTGCACTTTATAGAGGTAAAAGCAACTAACGGAGAATACGAGGCAGAATATAGACTAAATAAGGCAAAATATATAAAAATTTTAAAAACTATAAATTTTTATATGATGAAAAATGAGCCAAATAGAGATTTTCAAGTCGATTTACTAATTATAAAAAATGAAAATTTAGAATTGATAGAAAATATTAGTTTATAATAAAATTTATTATTTAGATAAAATTTAAATTTAATTTGTATAATTGCAACATTTTAAAAAATAAGGAGAAAAAATGGGAAAATACATCGAACTTACAAAAGAAAATTTTGATGTTACAAAAGAAGGCGTTGCTTTAGTAGACTTTTGGGCTCCATGGTGCGGACCTTGCCGTATGCTAGCTCCAGTGATCGAAGAACTTGCTGAAGACTTTGACGGTAAAGCAAAAATTTGCAAGGTAAATACTGACGAAGTGCAAGATCTTGCAGTTGAGTTTGGCATCAGATCGATCCCAACATTGTTATTTTTCAAAAATGGCGAGCTAGTTGAACAAATGGTCGGTGCACAGTCAAAACAAGCCTTAACTGACAAATTAAATTCGCTTCTTTAATGAGCGAAAAAAGAAGAGGAAGTCTACTTCCTCTTACATATATATTTGGTTCATTTTTTGGTGCAGCTATGATAGCAGCTGCATTTGCGTATAGCAACTATCGTTTTTCACAATATAAATTTGTTGATTTTGCAAAGCTAGTTTTTTACGAAAAAAGCGAAATTTTCACTCCAAAAGAGCCAAAATACACGCTTTTAATCTTCAGCTCAAATCAATCAAAATTAGATGAAATTTTACCAATCAAAAATGAAACAGTTGTGGCAATCGATATCTTTCAAAAAAGATATGAGTCAAACTCAACACTAAAATATATAAGCTCAGATATTAATACGGTCTTGGAGCTGATGCGAAATTTGAGCATTACAAAGCTTCCAAGTAGTGTTGAGATAGTTCATCAAAGGGGTGAAATTTATAAACAAAATTCGCCCATAAATGTTTTAGAATAAAGGAAATTTATGCTTGATTTAGCGATCATCGGAGGCGGTCCAGCAGGACTAAGCGCCGGACTTTACGCCACTAGAGGCGGACTAAAAAATGTTGTAATGTTTGAAAAAGGCGAGCCTGGCGGTCAGATCACCTCTAGCTCAGAGATAGAAAACTACCCAGGCCAAAAAGCCCCTGGCGAGAGTGGTTTTGACTTTATGAGCACTTGGTGGAAGCAGTGCAGTGCATTTGGGCTAGTTCACAAGTGGGCAAACGTCGTTGGCGTTAGAAAAAATAGCGACGGCAGCTTTGAAATTTTACTTGAAGGTGGTAATAGTGAGCAGGCAAAAGCGGTTATCGTAGCGACTGGCTCAACTCCAAGACGTGCTGGCTTTAAAGGCGAGGACGAGTTCTTTGGCAAAGGCGTAAGCACATGTGCGACATGCGATGGCTTCTTTTATAAAAATAAAGAGGTAGCTGTCCTTGGCGGTGGTGATACAGCTGTTGAAGAGGCACTTTATCTAGCAAATATCTGCTCAAAAGTCTATCTTATCCATAGACGTGACGAGTTTAGAGCAGCACCTACGACCGTTGAAAAAGCTAAAAAAAATGAAAAGATCGAATTTATAACAAGTGCAACGATAAAAGAGGCGCTTGGCGATAAAATGGGCCTAACAAAGATTGTGCTTGATACCAAAAATGGCGAGCGCGTGCTTGATGTGCCTGGCATTTTCACCTTCGTAGGACTAAATGTAAATAACGAAATTTTAAAAGATGAAAATGGCAAATTTATCTGCGAAATGGTTGATGGTGGACAGGTTAAGACAAACCTTAAGATGCAAACCAGCCTAAAAGGGCTCTTTGTAGCAGGCGACATCAGAGAGGACGCTCCAAAGCAAGTCATCGTAGCAGCAGGTGATGGCGCAGTGGCTGCACTTAGCGCTATGAGCTACATAGAAAGCTTGCATTAATACTCAAATTTAGCCAAATTTTTGGCTAAATTCCTCTTCTTTTTTTCTATCAAATTTTTGATTTTATACGTATTTTTAAAGCCTATTTGTAATCTATCTATAATAAATTTTATGTTAAATTTCAACCAAAAATCAAAGGATAAATTTTGGTAAAAATAGGCCTTTATGGTGCTAGTGGAAAGATGGCTCAAAGTATCATTTCTTGTTTAAAAGATGAAAAAGATGCCACTTTAAGCATCGCTTTTAGCCAAAAAAATCAGGTTGAAAATTTAAGTAGCGATCTTTTGACAAATGACTTTGCTAAATTTTTTGAAGCATGCGATGTAATAATCGACTTTAGTCAAAAAGAGGCGACTATGGCACTGCTAAACTACGCTAGAACTAATCCAAAACCACTAGTTATAGGTACGACCGGGTTAAATGACGAAGATAAAAACTTACTCCACCTAGCATCAGGAACTATGCCTATTCTTTACGCAACAAATATGAGTTTGGGTGTGGCTGTACTAAACCGCCTTGCAAGGATTGCTTCAAAAACATTAAGAGAATTTGACATAGAGATCGTAGAGCAACACCATAGGCACAAAAAGGACGCTCCAAGTGGTACAGCGATGACATTAGCTGGTTGCGTGGCTGAGGCTAGGGATTTAAATTTAAAAGATGTTTTAGTCACTGGTAGAGTTGGCATGGTGGGCGAAAGAAGCAAGGACGAGATCGCAGTTATGGCACTTCGTGGTGGAGATGTGGTCGGTCGCCACACAGTTGGCTTTTATAATGACGGCGAGTTTATTGAGCTAAATCACACCGCAACAAGTAGGGCAACCTTTTCAAAAGGTGCGATCAGGGCTGCTATTTGGCTAAAAGATCAAAGTAGTGGTCTATACTCGATAGACGATAGTTTAGGGCTTGATGATTAAATTTGAGCTTGATGATATAGAAAGCTATAAGCTAGAATTTGGTGATAAATTCTACTTGCCAGAGCGTGAAAAGCGTCAAAATTTAAGAACCGGCGATATAGTAAAGCTTATATTTGGATTTGAAGATGATGAAATTGCTCAGGTTGAGCGCATGTGGGTGGTCGTTAGCGAAACAAATAACGGCGAATTTACCGGTATACCGGTATTTTAGACAATGAACCATTTATAAAAGGCTATTTAAATGCTGGCGATGAGATCAAGTTTAACTATAAAAATGTTCTTGAAATTTACAAAGATGATGAAAACTAAAGGAAAAAAATGTGTGCAATAGTTGGTATTATAAATTCTAAAGATGCAGCAAAGACTGCCTATTATGCGTTATTTTCTATGCAGCATCGCGGTCAAGAGGCTAGCGGTATTAGTGTTTGTGATGACGGAGAAATTTCTACTCACAAGGGTAATGGTCTGGTTACAGAGGTTTTTAATGAAGAAATTTTAAGATCGCTAAAAGGCGATATGGCGATCGGTCACAACCGCTATGCAACGGCTGGTAAAAACTCGGGTCGTGATGCCCAGCCAATAGCCGCTAATTACTCTTTGGGACAAATTTCAATCGTCCATAATGGAAATTTGGTAAATAAAGATGAGGTTAGAGATGAGCTTATTAAAGATGGTGCGATATTTCAGACAAATATGGATACTGAAAATATCATCCATCTAATTGCAAGAAACCATAGCGAACACTTGCAGGACCGTATTATCGCGGCACTTGACAAGATAAAAGGTGCTTATTGTTTGCTTATCCAGTCACGCCATAAAACCTTTGCCATAAGAGATCGCTGGGGTGTTAGACCACTAAGCCTTGGCAAGCTAAAAGATGGTGGATATATCGTAGCTAGCGAGACTTGTGCTTTTGATCTTGTGGGGGCTAGCTTTATAAGAGATATTAGGCCTGGTGAGATGATAGTTTTTGAACATGGAAAAAGTGAGTTTCAAAGTATTCAAATTTATGATCCAGATCCTAGAATTTGTGCATTTGAATATATCTATTTCGCACGTCCAGATAGCGTGATAGAAGGTAAAAGTATCTATGAAGTTAGAAAAAAAATGGGTGAAGTACTAGCTAAGAAGAGCAAAATTAAAGCAGATTTTGTCGTACCTGTACCAGATAGCGGAGTACCAGCAGCGCTTGGATATGCAAATGAGAGCAAGATCCCTTTTGAGCTAGCTATCACCAGAAACCACTATGTTGGTAGAACCTTCATCGAGCCAAGCCAAGAGATGAGAAATTTAAAGGTTAAGCTAAAACTTAACCCGATGTCATCGGTTCTAAAAGGTAAAAGCATCGTTGTTATCGATGATAGTATAGTTCGCGGTACTACTTCAAAAAAGGTGGTTGATCTTTTAAGACATGCGGGCGCTAAAGAGATTCATTTTAGAGTCGCATGCCCTGAGCTTAAATACCCTGAGCGATACGGTATCGATACGCCAAGTTTTGAAGAGTTAATAAGCTCTAAAAAAAATGCAGAGGAAGTAAGAGAATATATCGGTGCAGATAGCTTAGAATTTTTAAGTATAGACGAACTTAAAGAAAGTATCGGCAATGAGCGAAAATATTCGCTTGTAAGCTTTGATGGTGACTATTTCATAAAGTGAAAAATTTAGCCATTTTTTTGCTTGTTGCAATATTTTTTAGTGGTTGCTCACAAAAGAGTCCAAGCAAAAAAGACGAAATTTCTATTTACGTAAGCTACTATGAGATAAATGGCACAAAGCAGCAGCTACAAATAAAAACTGTTCAAAATTTTGTAGAACAAAATGCTAGTGTGCCATTTTTTGGTGTAGTAAATTTTTTAGCAGAAGATAAAATTTTAAATGCTTATTCGCTTGCAAAGGGCACTATAAACGTACTTGAGGTAAATAATAGCTCTATAAATTTAAATAAATCAAGTGATATTCTGGCTTTAAAAAGAGCTAATGAGATAAAATTTTATGAGATAAGGCCTGATGTGCTTGAGAGTGTTAAATTTGGCTCACAAAATAGTGTTTGCGGTGATTTTTTGTTACAAAAGCCAGTGCATGTAAATGTAGCAACAAACTACTATTTAAGAGATGATAGCTTTTTTGCAAGCATTATAGAAGCAAATTTCTTTTATAAAAAAGGTGCAAAGATCCTAAAAAAAGAGTTTGCTTACAATATATCTGAGGCCAAAATCCTAGAAGAAGCAAAAGAATTTACACAAAAAACAAAGCAACTCTTTTTAAATGACCTACAAAAATTGGGTAGGCTACTTGACATACTTTGTACTTTTTAAGTCTTTAGCTTAGAAAATCGTGTTTATTGCAGATGCTAAAAAGATAAAATTTACTCTAAAATCAAACTAAGACTTAACGTTTTATCCTATGAAATTTGTAAAATTTTGCTTTAAATTTTTATTAGTAGCAATTTAGTTTTGTGATATTCATGCCATTTTTAAAATAAGGCGGATATGGCATATATACGGTAAATGGTGTGCTTTTTTGCTTTGGTAAATTTTTGGCTACATCAAATTTATATTCAACTGTATTTGGCCTCTCGTCCTTATCTGTACCAAGAACCCATGAGAAAAATGAAAGCCCACTTGGCTTAAAAAATGCTTCACCGCCAAGGTCATTTTTATTTAGCGGTTGGTTGATTAGTTTGACTGTCAGCGTGCAGTTGCTAATTGTAAATTTACCAATATTTCTCACTTGTCCCTTAAAAACAATACTTTCATTTCGCAAAATTCGCTCACTTTTTACATTTTCGAGCATGCCTTTTTTTGTGTATTTATCAAGCACTAGCATCAAAAAAACAGCAAGTGTGGTTGAGACTAGAATGTTTGTAAAAAATAGTGATAAAAATAACTTTCGCTCAGCTCTAAGTGAGAGAACAAGAAATAAAATAGAAAGCAGAGCAATCGCAAAAAGAACGATAATATGAACGATCGTAAAATATGCTGAGCTCATCAAAAACACTCCACTTTTTTAGAGATATTGTAATCTATAAATGCGAAATCATTGACAAATTCTTTAATCTCAATGCTTTGCTTTGGCAAAAATTCCTCGTTTAAGATGATTCTTTTTCTAGCAAATGGATTAAGTGAGTTAAAAAAATCTTTCGTATTTTGCCTTGAACTTAGATAGAAGTCAAGCTCGATTTTACAGATACTAAGTGCATTATTTGAATTATTTGTAATATTAAAATCAACCATTAGTGCATCAACATATTGAAGCTGCTTGGTTATTATTTTGCTTATGCTAACTGGTCTTAAATTTTCATTTATATATTTGTTCGCGTAGTAATTACCTACAAAAAGTCCGAAAAAAGCAGCCAAAATAAATAAAAATCCTATCTGCCACCACGACTTTATCGCAATAAAAATTCCTAAAAGTACAATTAATATAAATGCTAAAAATATCCAGCCATAGGTTAGAAAATCAATGAGCTTTGCATTTTGCAATACAAAAAGCAAGTTGTGCTTAATGCTATTTAACATCTCGCGATCTTTTCTCTTCAATGCCGCTCATGCCAAAACGCCTTGCAAGTTCGTTTTTTACAGCATCTGGATGGATATTATGGGCCGAAAGTGCTACAAGTGCATGAAAGCAAAGATCGGCTGCTTCGTAGATCAGATCATCTTTTGCTTTTTGCTCATTTTGCTTTGAGTTTTCTGCGAAGCTAAGATCCTTTGCGGCCATTATAAATTCGCCAGCCTCTTCGCCAACTTTCTTTAAAATTTGATTTTCGCCTTTTTTAAAAAGACTTGCCACATATGAAGCTTCAGGGTTAGCATTTAGCTTTCTATCTTCTATTACATGGTAAAGCTCGTCAAGTACGCCATAATTTATTTTTTTGACTTCAGTTTTTGTATCTAAAATTTTACCGTCATGCAAATTTATCTCATTAAAAAAACACGACCTTGCTCCAGTGTGACAAGCAGCGCTTCCGTTTTGAATCACCTTTAAAAGCAAAGTATCGTTGTCGCAGTCTAAAAAAGCAGCCTTTATCTCCTGAGTATTGCCACTTTCTTCGCCTTTTTTCCAAATTCTATTTTTAGTACGTGAAAAGTAGTGAGCGTAACGGCTAGATAGACTTAAATTTAATGCTTCTTCATTCATGTAAGCAAGCATTAAAACTTCATTTGTGGCATGATCGCAAACCACTACTGGAAGCAATCCACCAACCTTTTGCCAGTCTATACTTTTTGTTACGCTATTCATTTTTATCTCTCGCTTACTGAGCTAGCCCTTGCTTTATCTTTTGCATCTAGCCAGATGTTTGGCACAGCCCCACCAGGTGTTAAGAAAATTTTAGCATCTTTGTTTTCTTTTAGAGCCTCGTTAAATTTGTTTTGCGTCTCGATCTGCTTTAAATTTAGTAGATTTTGATCGACACTTTTTGCGACCTCTTTGTTCGCATACGCAGTTGCGTCAGCCTCGATTTTAATGGCATCAGCCTTACCTTTTGCTTCAATAATCGCAGCTTTAGCGGTACCTTCAGCAAGTGCGGCTTGTTTTAAGGCTTCTTGATTTGCTCTTTCTACTTCATATTTTGTTCTTTCGGCTTCTTGTTTAGCGATTTGGACGCGCTCGATCTGCTCTTTTACCTTTGAAGGCAAGATGATCTCACGAAGCTGCACTGTTAAAAGCTCAACTGGCTTATTTGGCTGAGAGTCGATGTCTTTTCTTATGCCATCATCGATTTGTCTTGCTAGATCGTTTCTCTTTGTTGGAAGCTCTTCTGCTGTATATTTACCAGCGATACTACGAACCACGTCACGAACGACAGGATCAACTATCTTGCTCTCCCAGCTAAGACCCCAAGAGGCAATGGTTTGAGGGGCATTTTCTGGATTTAAACGGTATTGCACAGTAATATCAATGCTAACTGGTAAATTTCTAGCATCAAGCACTGAAATAGAATTTTTACGTAAAATTCCAGCACCAACACCTTGATATGATTTTTGCATTGATTCGCCCATATCCTCGCCAGAAGTATAGTTTATGATCCTAACTCTGGTATCTACGATGATGATATCTTGGATAAAAGGTAAAAAGAAGTGAAAGCCTGGCTGCAAAGGATTTGGCTCATATTTACCTGCCGTAGACTTGATGCCAACTTCGCCTGAGTGAATCACTTTAAATGGCTGAGTGATAGCAAAAATAGCAATAATTGCAATTACAATGTAGGCAAGTGCTCCAAATTTACCAAAGCCACTTGGTAAATTTGGCATTTTAAAGTCCTTTTTGAAAGGCGGCTCTTTGTCGCTATTTTGACTAGAGCCTCTGTTGTCATTACCTGGCTTTTTTTTATTGAAATAATCGTTTAAATCAGCGGGCATTTCGTTCCTTTAAATTTTTAAATATATGTTAAAAATGATTCATATTTTTTATTTAGTCCATAAACTACGTCAAAATAAGCTTTTTGTAGTCTCTTTGTCACTTCTCCTCTAGCTCCGTTACCAATGATGCGGTTATCTATGCTATTTATCGGTGTTACTTCAGCTGCAGTACCTGTGAAAAATGCCTCGTCAGCTGTGTAAGCCTGATCTCTTGTGATGCGCTCTCTTCTTACTTCGATGTCAAGGTCGTGAGCAAGTTTGATAACTGTATCTTGAGTGATGCTAAGTAGGCTGTTGTCATTTGGTGGAGTGATCAATGCACCATTTTCAACGATAAAGAAGCACTCACCAGGACCTTCAGCTACAAAGCCTTCGCTATCAAGCAGTAGTGCCTCATCGTATCCAGCCTCTTTTGCCTCGTAGTTTGCCATTTGTGAGCTTAGGTAGTTTGAGCTAGCTTTTGCTCTGTTCATTTGAGCAGCAGGCGCAAGTTTGGCAAAGCTTGAAATTTTAACTCTAATGCCTTTTTCTAGGCCTTCATCGCCAAGATAAGCACCCCATTCCCATGAAGCGATAGCGGTTTGCACTGGTGCTTTTGTGTGAGCTACACCCATTACGCCGTATCCTAAAAATATAAGTGGGCGGATATAAACATTGCCGTCATATTTATTTGCACGAAGAAGCTCTATTTGCGCTTTTTCAAGCTCTTCCTCAGTGTAAGGTACATTTAAAACAGTCATTTTTGCTGATCTTAAAAGCCTTTTTGTATGATCTTGGAGTCTAAAAATAGCTAGACCTTTTTTTGTTTTATAAGCTCTTGTACCCTCAAATACGGCATTAGCGTAGTGCAAAGAGTGAGTTAGAACGTGTACTTTTGCATCGTCCCATTTAACTAATTTTCCATCCATCCAGATAAATTCTGAAGCATTCATTGTTAAACCTTTCTTTTTTCTTAGAAATTTTGGTCTGAGTTTATCTAAAATTGCTTTAAATTTACATTTCTAAGACCAAAATTTGCAGATATTGCCTGCTAAAAACTACTTATCTAAAAGGTCTTGTATGATCTTTGCCATCTCATCGATTGATGAAGCTGCGCTTAAGTTTATTAAGTATTTGCCACTTACTACAAAAGCTGGCACACCGCTGATACTTGCCACATCATAAGAGGCGAACCATGCGTCTAAAAGCTCTTTTGCTATTTCGCTATTTAGTGCTTTTTCGTAGTCGTCCTTGCTCACGTGAGCTGCTTTAAGGGCTAAATTTATAAATTTCTCTTTGTCTTTGCCATCACTAAAATCATCTTTTTCATCATGTCTTGCTTTATAGATCGCAAATTTTGCTTGCTTAAATTTTGACTCATCGCTTAGTAGATCAGTGCCATTTGCCTCATCTATCGATATAAGAGCGGCGAAAATTTTACTTGTTGTCTCGCCAAGCTTGCCTTTTGTGCTTAGGTGATATGGGATAAATTTAACCCCATCAAGCTTTGACATCAGCTTTCTTGTGATCGTTCGGTCAAATTTATAGCAGTGTGGGCAGTCGTAGCTAAAGACCTTAACTACCGAGTTTTTAGGCACATTAAGCGGTTTTGCTAGAGTTTGATACTCCACACCTTCAGTTAGTGCTGATAAATTTAGTGCAAAAAACGCACTTAAAATTAGCAATTTTATAAGCTTCATCTTTGCTCCTTATTTTGCTAGATCAGCTAGCACTTTTGCGGCGTGGTCTTTGGCTTTTACGCTTTTGTAAATTTTAGCTATCTTGCCGTCTTTGCCGATCACAAATGTGCTTCTTGCTATACCAAGATACTCTTTGCCGTAGTTTTTCTTAACTTGCCAAACACCATAAAGCTTTGAAATTTCTTTATCCTCGTCGCTTAATAGAATGTGCTTTAAATTTTGCTTTGCGATAAAGCCAACGTGAGACTTCACACTATCTGGGCTAACGCCGATGATAACTGTATCGTTTTTGATAAACTGATCGTAGTTTGCGCTAAATTCGCAAGCCTCAGTTGTGCAGCCTGGAGTGTTGTCCTTTGGGTAGAAGTAAAGCACTACATTTTTGCCCACAAAGTCTTTTAATGCGACCTTTACACCGTCTTGATTTAGTGCTTCAAACTCTGGCGCTTTATCGCCAACCTCAAGCGTTATCTTTCTTTCTAAGTCTGCTTTGCTAAATTCGCTCATTTCATCCCCTTTCTCTTATCTTCTACGCTTTCGCCACCTACGCCGATGTTGCTAGCATCGTGAGTTTCTATGAAAATCATAATCGCCTCTTTTTTCTTGCCAAGCACTCTTACAAGCGTCTCAGTCACCTCTTTAAAAACTTGATCTTTTTGCTCTTTTGTTGGCTCTGGGCCTGCTATTTTGATATTAACATAAGGCATTATTGCTCCTTTTTCAAGATGCAAAATATTAGCCAAAATGAGTGAAATTTCAGATTAAAGCCTTTATTTAAGAATTTGGCATTAAAATACAAAAACTTGTTACATAGGAGCGAAAAATGGACTACAACAAACATAACAAAGGCTTTGTTTGCTTTATGTACGGCTTTGGACGAAGCAGGGCAGTTTATGCTGTTTTGATGGTTTTAGTCATATTTTTGCTTGGTTTTTTGACATTTGGCTCAAGTGCTCAAACTGATATTTTAAATTTACAAATAGCCCTTGGTGTCATGCTTTGCGGGCTTTTACTCATCCTTCTAAATCCAAAAATTTTTATCATCAAGCTAATTGGCTATTTAATTTCGCTTGCTGGCGTTATGATCGCTCTTCACAATGCAAATTTACTAGGTGAAGGCTTTAGCTTATATTTTTACACAAGCCTAGTCTTTGGCGCATTTATGATGCTCATGCTTCTTAGCTGGTTTGTATATAATGCAAGAAGCAGCGAGATAAATGAAATTTAGTTCGCCACTCCCATAAGCACGCTTGTGTAGGTATTTTGTTTTGACTCTGAGCTTGTTGCATCGTTTATATTTATGCGGCCAGTCTCAAGCCCAGCTTTTATGAGTGCCTCTTTTACTGCATTTGCACGCTCATTTGCAAGCTCAACTAGCTTTTCCTTATCCACTTCGATAGCTTTTGTTGCCTCTTCTCTTAAGGCTTTATCGCTTTTGTCTTTAGCGTTTGGAACGAGAGAATTTAGCACGGTAATATAATCTTTGCCGCTTGAGGCGATTATTTGATTTATCTTTTGATCAAGCCTTTTTTCTTTAAAGTAGAGCACATCTATTTCGGAGTAAGTAGGCGTGATGCTAAGTTTCATCATAGGCTTTACAGTAGTTAATTTTATAAAATCAGCTATTTTTGGTGCTTCTGAGCTTATTAACTCGCTACTTCCAGCAAGAAAATCAATAGAGCTAAGATCCTTGCTGCCAAGTCCTAGAGCATTACCTAAAAATCTAAACGGAGCTAACGTAATGTCTGCAAAGAGTTTCTTAACAGCAGCCCAAATGACACCGCCATATTTAAAGTCAGGATCGTCTAAATTTCCTTCAACTGGCAGGTCGATATTTATTTGATTATTTTGATCGCTTAATATCGATATAGCAAGCGAAAGTGGCAAATTTACAGCATCTTTTGAATCAACCTTTTCTCCAAGTGTGAGTGTGTCAAAATTTATAAGATTTGAGCCGTTTAGTTTTGAATCAACAACGCTATAATTTAGATTTAAATTTAACTTACCTTTTTTTATTTTATAACCCAAAAATTGCCCACTATATGGCGTTATGTCGATTAGATCGATGTCTTTAAAATCAAGCTTAATATCGGTATTTTGCTTTAGCTCAAAAGGAAATAGTTTTGCTGTAATCTGAGAAAAACCGTTTTTACCAACTGTGCCTTTAAACTCGCCAGAACTTGGACGTTTTTTATCGATGTCAGTTAGCTTGCCATTTAGATTTGAAATTTTCGTAGCAAATGGCATAAATAGAGACGCATCTGAAAAATCAACCTCGCCGTTGTTAAGTGAGAAATTTTTAATGCTAAAATTTAGCTCGTCATCTTTTTTACTAGCTGCTTTTTTGCTCTCAGTTTTTTGCTCACTTTGGGCTTTATTTTTATCTTCTTTTACGATTTTGCTTAGGTTAAATTCGCGCTCTTTACTTAGATGAGCCTTGATAAATGGCGAATTTAGAGCAACTCCAGTAATTTCAAGATTATTTTTAAAAAGTGAAATTTTATCCACTTCTAAACTTTTAAATGCGATTAGCTTTTCTTTATTTTTATCATCTAATCTAATATCTTTTACGCTAAGCTTTGCATCCGCTTTTATATCTTTTGCATAGTGAAGCTGGGCATCTATACTCATCTCTCCACTTGAAAGGTCTGCCTCTAAAAATGGCTTTGCGTAGGCAAAATATTTTGGCAAATTTTTATCTTCAAGTTTGATTTTAGCAGTTATATCAAGTGGTTCAAGTTTGATCTTTGAGGTTAGGTCTAAATTTAGCTTTTGCGAGCTTTTCATATCCACTTTTGCGTCAAATGGCTTACTAAAATCGCTACTTAAATTTGCTATTTTTACAAACAAATTATCAAATTTATGAGCGATCTTCTCGCCTTCAAAAAGATGCGTCAAAGCGATATTGGCGTTATTTACATTGATATTTTTTATGTCAAATTTAAACTCACTCTCTTTGCTTTTTGAAGCTGATGTATTCTCTTTTTTAGTTTTAGTGCGATGATTGGCTGTTTTTGCTGGCTCTTGCTCACCAAGTCCAAGCTGGTTTATCGCGCTTAAGCTGCTACCATTTAACTCTGAGTTAAATTTTGGTCTATTTACATCGATATTCTCAGCACTCAAAGCCATATTTAAAATATCAAATTTGATCGTTTTTGTCAGCACATCAGCGATATCTAAAATTTCTTTATTTTTTGCCTTTAAATTTATGCCATTTATACTAAGCTCATCAAGAGTTGCAAGGCTTTTATTAGTATCTTGAGTGAAGCTAATGTTTGAGATTTTAGTCCCTGCCACATTTGCATTCGCATTTTTACTAAGCGGGGCATTGATACCTTCAAACGCTATTTTTTCAAGCGCTAGATTGGTTTTGTTATTTGCTAAATTTGCATTTAAATTTGAGGCATTTATATCTTTTAGATTTACTAAATTTTTACCAGTCTCGTCTATTTTTAGGGCATTTGCATTTATGCTATTTAGTGCAGCTGTCGCATTTAGCTCACTTTTTTCATTTAAATTTGCTAAAAGCGAAATATCGTTTAAATTTAGTGATTTTAAGCTTGCTGTTATTGCATTTTTAAATGATACATCGCTTAAATTTATGGCATTTGACTCTAATTTAGCATCTATCTTGTCTGCTATTTTACTCGATAAATCAAATTTTGGAAGCTCTAGCTCACCAAGGCTTAGTTCGTTTTTGCCCTCATCTATGTTTAGCGATTTTACATTTAAAAAGCTATCCTTTAAATTTATATTTGTAGCGTTCTCGTCGGCAATTAAAGCGTAATTTATTCCTAAATTTATGACCGCATTTTTAAGATTTAGTGTGTCGTTATCGATGAAGCTAATCGCGACTGGATCGATGCTAAAGTTCTTTATGCTGATATTGCCCTCGATTTTTAGGGGATTTAGCTTGATATCGCCATTTAGATCGATCTTGTGAGCTAGAGTCGAATTTGAGTCAAAGATGTGGCTGCCTGCGCTATTTTTCTTCGTATTTAGCGAGCTTAGCTCGTAGTTTATATCGTCAAAATTTACGTTAAATGGCTTTGTTAAATTTTGATCGCTATATGAAAATGAGCCTTTGATGATTTTTGCGTTATTTAGGGCAAAATTTATAGAGCTAGTGCTGTTATCTTCGGTAGTTGCGTTATCGTCGCTTATAAAATTGCTAAAGTTAAATTTTGAATTTTTATCTCTTAAAATTTTGACATTTGGCTCTTGAAGCCTAAAAATATCAACTTCAACTAATTTTTTAAAGATAGAAAATGGCTTTAGCTTGACATCGACTTGCTTTGTGCTAAAAAGCGGCAAAGTGGTGTTTAGCTCGGCATTTGTAGCGTTTAGCTCAAAAGTAAATGGGTTAAATTTAGCCTCTTTTACAAAAAGTGTTGCATTGTAGTCTTTTAGATACTTTGGAGCAACATTTTTGATAGCATAAGGAACACCAAAAAAGCCAAGAAGCGTATAAAAAAGCAAAAGTGAAACTAAACTTATGCCTGAAATTAGGGCTATTTTTTTATTTTTATTCATTTAAATTTTTACCTTGAAGTGATCTAAAATAAACTTTGATTTTACTTTAAATAAGGTTAAATTCTAGTTAGAAATTTCCAAATTTTTAGACGTTCAAATTTGCATTTTAGTTAATAATACTTTTATAAAATTCGTATTACCATTTCACAAATATTTCAATCAAAGGAGATAATTGTGAAGAGAATTTTATTCGTATTTTTCTTGTTGTTTGGCACCTATCTTTACGCAAATGAGAGTAAAGTCGTAGTCGCTATCGAGGAGCAAACACCTCGTATAAATCCACTTTACGACGAGGATCACGATCCTACGCTTTCGCTAGTTTTTTCTGGTCTTACGAGCCACGATGAGAACAGCAAACTTGTGCCAGAACTTGCCAAGTCTTGGCAGGTGAGTGATGATGGGCTGGAGTATGTTTTTGAGCTAAGAGATGATGCCTTTTGGCATGACGGGGTAAAATTTAGCTCAAAAGATGTGAAATTTACCATTGAAGCGGCTCAAGATAAGAAGCTAAATGCGCCTGCTATCTCAAATTATGAAATCGTAAAAAGCGTTGAAATTTTAGACGATTACAAAGTAAAGATTACGCTTAATGAGCCGTTTCCGCCATTTCTTGACGCGCTTAGCTTTGGCGTTTTGCCTGAGCACATTTTAAAAGGCAAAGATATCTCAACCGATAAATTTAACGAGGCTCCAGTAGGAACTGGCGCATACAAGCTTGTAAAATGGAAAAAAGATGAGAGCTTGGAATTTGTGGCAAATGAGAAATTCTATAAAGGTGAGCCAAAGATAAAAAGGGTATTTTTTAAAATTGTTGGTGATGAAAATTTAAGGCTCGTTGGGCTTAAAAGTGGTGAGATCGACGTCGCACTCATCTCTCCAACTGGTGTAAATTTCATAAAAGATGATAAAAAATTAAGCCTGCTTAAATTTAAAAGCGCGGATTATAGAGCTTTGATGTTTAACTTTAATGATCCTCTTTTTCAAGATAAAAATGTAAGAATCGCCCTAAACTACGCGGTAAATAAAGATGAGATAGTTAAAAATTTATTTCACGGATATGCAAGTGTGGCGAACAATCCTATAGAAAAAAGCTTTGCAAATGATGGCGAGTTTAAATTTAGCTACGATCCGCGAAAGGCTAGGGGGCTACTTGAAAATAGCGGCTTTAAGAAAAACAAGGCTGGCTTTTTTGAAAAAGACGGCAAGGAGCTTGGCTTTGATATCTACGCCTTTAATAACGACATCTTAAGGGTCAATCTAGCCAAAATTTTAAGCAGTGAGCTAAATAAATTTGGCGTAAGAGCCAAAGCCTACGCAAAGCCAAGAACAGCCTTTAGCATAAGCGAGGTTGATAGCTTTATCATCGGCTGGGGAAGTCCGTTTGATCCAGATTTTCACACGTATAGAATTTTTGGTGGATTTGCTGATGTGAGTGTGAATGAAAATGGCTGGAATTTTAACCACTACAAAGACGCAAATGTCGATCTTGCCCTAAAAAATGCAAGATATACAAAGGATGTGGAGCTTAGAAAAAAATACTACAAAGAATTTCTAAAAGCGCTTTTTGAAAATCCACCTTATATTTTCATAGCCTATCTTGACTATCCGCTCGTCTTTAACAATAAAATTTCAGGCATCAAGACGCAAATTTTAGGCCACCATGGAGCTGGATTTTTATGGAACATAAGAGAGTGGCAAGTAAAATAGTGGATAAAAACTTTGTTTAGAGCCATTTTAAAAACAGCGATCTCAAGCCTTGGATTGCTGTTTTTCATCTCATTTTTTCTATTTTTGCTCATATACTTTTTGCCAGGCAATGTCACTGACGCGATGTTTTTGCGAAGTGAAGCGCTAAGCGTTGCTATAAAAGAGCAAATTTTAGAAAATTTGGGGCTAAAAGATGGCTTTTTTGTGCAGTATTTTAGATGGCTGGCTCACTTTGTCATGGGGGATTTTGGCACCAGTTTTGTAAGCGGAGCAAGCGTTTTTTTACTCATTAAAGAGAGGCTTTTAAACTCGCTTATCTTATTTTTTGCTTCGTTTTTTCTGATAGTTTTTTTATCATTTTTCTTGGGGCTTTTAAGCGCCATTTATAAAAACAAATTTACCGATATCTTTATAAACTTTAGTTCCTTTTTACTGGCATCACTACCGCATTTTTACATCGCACTCGTGCTAATAGCGATCTTTAGCGTCTATCTAAACGTGCTGCCAAGCTCTGGCGCAAACGAGCTAGGATCTAGCGGGTTGGGAGCTAAATTTATCATCTTGCCAACTCTTGCCATCATCTTGCCACACCTTGGCGCAAACGTGAAATTTGTAAGAGACAGGCTAAATCAAAGCCTAAACGCTGACTTTATCCAAACGGCTCACGCTAGAGGTTTGGGGCGGGGCAAAATTTATCTCTTTGCCATAAAGCACGCAAGCACCGATATAGTCTATTATTTTGCCACACTTGTGGCTGGCGTTTTTGCTGGCTCATACGTCATTGAGAGCATTTTTTCATTTCCAGGCATAGGCAAACTTAGTCTTGATGCAGTGATCGCCAAAGACTATCCAGTCGCACTTGCGACCATTTTGCTAACGGCTGTTTTTGTCGTTTTTGCAAATTTACTGGCAAAAATTTTCGCTATCTTGGCAGATAAGAGAAATTTATGAGAAAAGTCATATTTTTTCTAGCCTGTTTTGTCTTTTTGTCACTTGTCATATTTGCCTTTGTGACGCCATTTTTCTCTAAATTTGAGCCAAATTTCACTGACTTTATGGCGGTAAATTTAGCCCCAAGTAGCGAGCATATCTTTGGCACTGACATCCTTGGTAGGGACAATCTCATAAGAGTAGCTTACGCGCTTAAAAACTCGCTTCTTATCTTGCTTCTTGCTGGCTTTTTAACGACGCTTTTTTCGCTCATCTACGCATATTTTGGCATGAGTAAGAGCAGAGTTTGTGAGAGTCTTTTTGATAAGGGACTTGATGCATTTTTAAGCATACCAAACATCGTTTTTATCATGCTTTTTAGCTCATTTAGTAGCGGAGATCTGCTTATCACCTCTTTTATAATCGCCATTTGCTCGTTTATGCAGGGCGCAAAAGTTTTTATGCAAAATTTAAGACTTAGTAAAAAGTGCGACTACGCCGAGCAGGCTGTGATAAATGGAGCTAGTAAATTTAGCCTTATCTGCTTTGAAATTTTGCCAAATTTAAAGCATTTAATAATTAGTATCTTTGGCATAAACGCGATAAACGCAGTCGTCATGGAGGCCACACTTGGCTTTTTTGGCGTGGGCAGCGACGCAAACAAGATAAGCCTTGGCATCATGCTAAATGAGAGCAAAGAGGCACTTTTTCTTGGCTCTTGGTGGATGGTGCTTTTCCCTGGTGTGATGCTCTTTTTGCTCATCCTTGCAACCTCGATCATCACATCAAATTCAAAAAACGGCAATATAAAAATATGATAGAGATTAAAAATTTAAATATTTTTTATAAGGATAAGAAGCTTTTGCGTGAGCTTGATTTTAGCATGAGCGAGGGTAAATTTATAGGTATCACAGGCGCTAGTGGCAGTGGCAAATCGCTCTTTGCAAAGAGCCTAATAAGGCTTTTTGATGATGGTTTTAGAGTGAGGGCGGATAAATTTAGCATTTATAAAAAAGATATCTTAAAACTTAGCCAAAATGAGCTAAAAGAGTACCGCAGAAAGGTCGTTGCGCTCGTTTTTCAAAACTCTGTTGCCAGCCTTCATCCGCTCTTAAATGTCGGCGATCACTTCAACGCCTATCTTGGCGGCGATAATAAATCAAATAAAGAGCTTGCATTTAGCTATTTTAGGGAGTTTGGGCTAGATAATGCTAATCTCATCTGGCACAAATACTCATACGAGCTAAGTGGCGGTGAGGCGAGCCGCGTGCAGATCGCTCTTGCGCTTTGCTTGAAGCCAAAAATTTTAGTCTGCGACGAGATAACAAGTGGGCTTGATAGCATTAGCGCTAGCCACGTAGCAGGTATCTTAGAGAGTCTAAAAGGCAAGATGAGCGTCATCTTTATCTCGCATGATGAGGCGCTAACGAACTATCTTAGTGATGAGATTTGGCAGATGAGAGATGGACGGCTAAGCTTAAAGGAAAATGCGTGAAAATCAGGCTTGAAAACATATCAAAAAGTTTAAGCTTTAAGGAGCATTTTAACGCTAGAGCTGAAGTGTTGCACCTTTTGGAGGGGATAAATTACGAGCTTGATGATGGCGAAAATCTAGCCATTTTGGGGCAAAGTGGTAGTGGCAAAAGCACGCTTGCAAAGCTTATATCATTTAGTGAGCCAAAAAGTGGGGGCAAAATTTACATAAACGATAAGGAGATCACGGATAAAAATGAGCTTAAAAAGGACATCAGATATATCTTGCAAAATCAAAAACAAGCCCTAAATCCAGCGCTAAAAGTAAAAACCGCGATCGCTCACGTGAGGTCATATCTTAAGCTTAGCTTTAGTGAAAATGAGCTTAAAGAGCTTTTGGCAAATTTAAATTTAAAAGATGAAATTTTAGAAAAATTCCCCTCTCAACTAAGTGGCGGTGAGGCGACAAGGGTCGGGATACTGCTAGCACTTCTTTCAAAGCCAAAAATCTTAATCTGTGACGAGATAACAAGCGGGCTTGATAACGAGACAAAGCAAAAGATCATAAATTTGCTTTTAAGCTTAGATGAAAAGATCAGCATTATTTTTATCACGCACGATATTTTAAGCGCGATGAAGATAGCACAAAAGGTGCTAATAATCGAGGCTGGCAAGCAGGTGGCTTTTGGTAAATTTGAGGATATTGCAAGCCAAAATGTCCTTAAAAAATACCTTGATGCTGCAAAAATTTATAAAAATAATCTTTGATATAATGCGAGCAAAAAAAGGTTAAATTTTGCTAGTTCACATCTGCTGCTCGGTCGATAGCCACTACTTTTTAGGGCGCTTACGAAAAGACTTCCCAAATGAACGAATAGTCGGCTATTTTTATGATCCAAACATACATCCATATAGCGAATTTTTACTGCGTTTTGAGGACGTGAAGCGAAGCTGCGAGAAGCTAGGCATCGAGCTAATGTGCGGCGAATACGACTATGAGGCGTGGCTTGGTGGCACAAAGGGGCTTGAAGATGAGCCAGAAAAGGGCAAAAGGTGCGAATATTGCTTTGATTTTCGTATGAAAGGCTCCGCTAAAAAGGCGCTTGAGCTGGGGCTAAATAAGATCACGACGACACTTTTAATGAGTCCAAAAAAGGACTTTTCTCAGCTTAAAAAGGCGCTTGATGAGGCGGTGGCTGGCTCAAATTTAGAGGCTGTTGCGGTTGATTATAGAAAAAATGGCGGCACGAGCGAACAGTTTATCCTCGCTAAAAAAGACAAACTCTATCACCAAAATTACTGCGGCTGTGTCTTTGCACTAAAAAAACAGCGCGACTCGCAAAATTTGCCCCAAAGTGAGCTAATGAGCGAGCTACACGCAAGGGCGCTTTATGGAAGCATTGAGGCTAGGCTTGAGCTTTATAAAAAGGTGCGCGAGTGCGAGGCGAGAGATGAGAAATTTCATCTTTTTAGAAGGCGATTTTTAAACTACAGGCTTTTACGTGCTAGTGTGAAATTTCAAAACGCTGTGATACCAAGCTACTTTGTGCTTTACTCTGGCTTTAAAAGAGAAAATTTGAAGCTAAATGTAGAAAATTCTTGTGAGCTGGACGATGAGCTAAAAGAGGGCGCGATTTTTATAAGTATTGATCGCTTTAATAAATTTACAAATAGTAAATTTAAAAGCGTTGATGAGCTTTGCAAAAGGCCGCTTGAGCTTGATAAGGAGCTGAAATTTCGCCGTGATATAAGCGGAGATTTTTCACAAAATCCTATCATCATCCTAGACGAGGTCAAAAAGGGTAGCTACGAAATTTACGCAAAGGCTGTTTTTTACAACGACAGCGAAGAAATTTTGGTTTTAGACTAAAAGGCGAGTTTATAAAATTTATCTTAAAGCGGTGAATTAAATTTTTGCTACATAAGGCGAAATTTAGAGATTTTTAAAAGAGGCTAATAATTTTTTTCTTAGTATAAATTTGTTACAATCGCCACAAATTTACATTACTAAGGCTAAAACGTGATAGACGTCGTAGAAATTCAAAAAATTCTCCCGCATAGATTCCCATTTTTACTTATAGATAGAGTTGTTGAGCTAGAGCCTGCAAAAAACATTGTCGCTTATAAAAATGTAACCATTGGTGAGCCGATATTTCAAGGACACTTCCCAGGTCACCCGATCTATCCTGGCGTAATGATCATTGAAGGTATGGCGCAAGCTGGCGGCGTGCTAGCTTTTAAAAGTATGAGCGACGAGCATCAAGCTGGTATCGAGAATAAAGTGGTCTATTTTATGAGCATAGACGGAGCGAAATTTCGCCATCCAGTCCGCCCTGGAGATAGACTAGAGTATAGATTAAATGTATTAAAACACAAGGGAAATATCTGGGTGCTTGAAGGCAAGGCATATGTAGATGACGCACTTTGCGCTGAGGCTGAGCTAAAAGCGATGATAGTCGATAAATAGGCTTTAAGAAAAAGAGAGACAATGAAAAATATCCACCAAACAGCAGTTATAGAAGATGGAGCGATCATTGGAGATGACGCAAATATCGAGGCTTATGCATTTGTAAGTAAAGATGCAGTCCTTGGCAACAACGTCACGATAAAGCAAGGCGCAAGGGTGCTTGGCAAGACTAAAATCGGCGATAACTCTCGTGTATTTAGCTACGCGATCGTGGGCGACATCCCGCAAGATATCAGCTATAAAGACGAGGTTGATACTGGCGTCATCATCGGCGAGCACGCAACTATACGTGAATTTTGCACGATAAACTCAGGCACGCACAAGGGCGATGGTATAACAAGGATCGGCGATAATGCTTTTATAATGGCATATTCTCACATTGCACACGACTGCATAATAGGCAACAACGTCATTTTGGCAAATAACGCAACCCTGGCAGGTCACGTCGAGCTTGGTGACTACGCTGTTGTGGGTGGTCTTACGCCTATTCATCAGTTTGTTAGAGTGGGTGAGAGCTGCATGATCGCAGGTGCAAGTGCACTAAGCCAAGATGTAGTGCCATTTTGCCTAGCTGAGGGCAATAGAGCATATATAAGAAGCTTAAATTTAGTCGGCATTAGACGTAGATTTGACAAAGAGCAGGTTGAAGAGCTTGTTCGTGCTTATAAATTTTTGTTTAATCAAGGCATTAGCCTAAAAGATCAAGCAAACGAGCTGATCGCTAAAACCAGCGACGAAAACGTAAAGAAAATGTGTAAATTTATATTAGAAACGACAAGAGGAATTCCGCTTGCAAAAGGAAGAGATTAATGGCTAGAAAGTGTAATTTTTGTGGAGAGGCAGAGTCTGCCGAGAGAAGATTACTCGCTGATATCGAAGGAAATGCCTATATATGCGAGTACTGCATAGCAGCCGCATACGATATGATACATGGAGATACTAGCGTAGAAGAGAGTAAAAATGACGAAACGATAGAGTATCAAAAGCTCACACCAAAGGAGTTAAAAGCGGTACTTGATAACTACGTGATCGGTCAAGACAGGGCTAAAAAGGTCTTTAGTGTCGGCGTATATAACCACTATAAGAGAATTTTTAAACAAAGCGACATCAAAGACGATACTGAAATTTCAAAATCAAACATCTTGCTTGTTGGTCCAACTGGAAGTGGTAAGACATTGATGGCTCAGACTTTGGCGAGATTTCTTGACGTGCCTATCGCGATTTGTGACGCGACAAGCCTAACTGAGGCTGGATATGTCGGCGAGGACGTTGAAAATATCCTTACAAGGCTCTTGCAAGCTGCAAATGGTGATGTTAAAAAGGCGGAGCAGGGGATTGTTTTTGTAGATGAGATCGATAAGATCGCTAGAATGAGCGAAAATAGAAGCATCACAAGAGACGTTTCAGGCGAAGGCGTGCAGCAAGCACTTTTAAAGATCATCGAAGGAAGCGTCGTAAACATCCCACCAAAAGGCGGCAGAAAACATCCAAACCAAGACTTCATCCAGATAGATACGACAAATATCTTATTTGTTTGCGGTGGTGCATTTGACGGACTTCTTGATATCATAGAAAGAAGAGTTGGAAAAAACGTACTTGGATTTAACCAAGAAAAACGTGGCAAAAATGAAAAAGAAAATTTACTAAGCCTGCTTGAGCCAGACGATCTAGTAAGATATGGCCTCATCCCAGAGCTTATTGGCAGACTTCACGTAGTAGCTACTTTGAACGAGATAACAAAAGAAGATATGGTTAAAATTTTAACCGAGCCAAAAAATGCGATACTAAAACAATATCAAAAGCTTTGTGCAATTGACGGTGCTACGCTTAAATTTGATGATGAGGCACTTGAAGAGATAGCAAGTCTAGCCATTGAGCGAAAGACCGGAGCCAGGGGACTTAGAAGTATAATGGAAGAGCTTATGACAGACATAATGTATGAGCTGCCAGAGTTAAAAGGGTATGATATTGTTATCTCAAAAGAGACTGTAAAAGATAAGGCAAAGCCAATTTTAATAAAGCACGATAAGAAAATAGCGTAAAGGAAATAGATGTTTTTAGATCAGGTTATAGGTTTTTTCTCAAGTGATATGGGCATAGATCTCGGTACGGCAAATACACTTGTTTTGGTAAAAGATAAAGGCATAATAATAAATGAACCTTCTGTTGTTGCAGTAAGGCGTGAGAAATATGGCAAACAAAAAATTTTAGCGGTCGGACATGCTGCAAAAGAGATGGTAGGAAAAACTCCAGGCGATATCGAGGCGATAAGGCCGATGAGAGATGGTGTTATTGCGGATTTTGATATGACTGAGCGTATGATACGCTATTTTATAGAAAAGACTCATAAAAGAAAAAGCTTTTTACGCCCAAGGATCATCATCTCAGTTCCTTATGGACTTACTCAGGTCGAAAGAAAAGCTGTTAGAGAAAGTGCTTTAAGTGCTGGAGCAAGAGAAGTATTTTTGATCGAAGAGCCTATGGCAGCAGCGATTGGCGCAAATTTACCAGTTCGTGAGCCACAAGGTAACCTAGTAGTTGATATCGGTGGTGGTACGACTGAGATAGGTGTTGTCTCGCTTGGTGGTCTAGTTATTTCAAAATCAATCCGCACAGCTGGCGATAAGATTGATATTAGTATTGTTAATTACATAAAAGAGAAATATAACTTACTAATAGGTGAGCGAACTGGCGAGGAGATAAAGATCGCCGTAGGTTCTGCTGTACAGCTTGAAAAAGAGCTGAGTGTAGTGGTAAAAGGACGCGACCAAGTAAGTGGTCTTTTAAGTAGAGTCGAGCTAACAAGCGAAGATGTAAGAGAGGCGATGAGAGAGCCACTAAAAGAGATCGCAGATGCGCTTAAAACCGTGCTTGAGATGATGCCACCTGATCTTGCGGGCGATATCGTGGAGACTGGTATCGTACTAACTGGTGGTGGAGCACTTATTAGAGGACTTGATAAATTTTTATCTGATATCGTTAAACTTCCAGTTTTTGTAGCAGATGAGCCACTCCTTGCGGTTGCTAGAGGAACGGGCAAGGCACTTGAAGAGATTGGGCTTTTACAACAGCTGACAAATGAAGAGTAAGATTGTTCTTTTTGTTTTTATAGCATTGCTTGCTATGGCCTCAGTTTTCAAGGGAGAAATTTTAAGTAATCTTTCTATTGGGCTTAGTAACTATGCTACAAATTCATACGACAATTTTGCTAAAAGCGTGAAAGACTATATAAACGAATATTTTAGGCAGGCTAGCGAGATAGAAAAACTAAGAGCGCAAAATGAAGAGCTAGAGCGCTCAGCCACGCTTCTTTCTACTTTTGCGAACGAGCTAAATCAAATTTTAAAAGATAAAAACTCGACTGCCTACGCCCCAGCTGTAAAGCTAGTAAAAGGGCTTAGCTACGTGCATATCGGGGATTATAATAAAATTTGGATAAGTGAGTTTGAAGGATACGACCCAAATAAAATTTATGGACTCATCTATCAAGGAAATAGCGCTGGCATCGTCATCGCAAAAGATGGCAAGCCACTAGCTTACTTGCAAAATGACCCAAAAAGTATATTTGCAGTCTATATAGGAAATGACAAAATTCCAGGCGTCGCGCATGGAAATCAAGGCCAAATAATGGTGAAATTTATCCCACAATGGCTCAGCCCAAAAGAGGGCGACGAGGTCTTTACGAGCGGGCTTGACGGGATATTTTTTAGTGGGGTGCCAGTAGGGCGCGTGAGTAAAATTTTAAAAGAGAGCTCCTATCAAAGCGTGATAGTTGAGCCCTATGCAAAGCTAAACATACCAAACTACCTATACGTTGTAACAAAGGAAAAATGATGCCAAAAAGAACAGATATAAATACCATTTTGCTAATAGGCTCAGGCCCTATCGTCATCGGTCAAGCCTGCGAATTTGACTACTCAGGCACGCAAGCAGCCAAGACGCTAAAAGAGCTTGGATACCGCGTAGTGCTCATAAATTCAAACCCAGCCACCATCATGACTGACCCAAATTTCGCCGACGCAACGTATATAGAGCCGATCACAAAAGATAGCATTTTAAAGATCATCGAAAAAGAAAATATTGACGCCATTTTGCCAACGATGGGCGGACAAGTAGCGCTAAATGCCGCTATGGAGGTCTTTGAGAGCGGTCTTTTAAAGGATGTGAAATTTCTTGGTGCAAACCCAGAAGCGATAAAAAAGGGCGAAGATAGACAAATTTTTAAAGCGACCATGCAAAAGATCGGCATGGACCTGCCTGAGAGTAGATATGCTTATAACATGGACGACGCGCTAAATGCGGCAAATGAGATAGGCTTCCCACTCATCATAAGAGCTAGCTACACGCTTGGTGGCGCAGGAAGTGGCGTGGCTTATAATATGGACGAATTTAAAGAGCTAGCCAACACTGGCCTTGACGCAAGTCCGATACATGAAATTTTGATAGAAGAGAGCTTGCTTGGCTGGAAAGAGTACGAGATGGAGGTCATCAGAGATAGAAATGACAACTGCATCATCGTCTGCTCGATCGAAAATTTCGACCCAATGGGCGTTCACACAGGCGATAGCATCACGGTTGCGCCAGCTTTAACGCTCACAGATAAAGAGTATCAGGCGATGCGTGATGCTAGCTTTGCCATACTTCGCGAGATAGGCGTTGATACTGGCGGTAGCAACGTGCAGTTTGCCATAGACCCAAAAACGGGCCGCATGATCGTTATCGAGATGAACCCACGCGTTAGCCGAAGCTCAGCACTAGCAAGTAAAGCTACTGGCTATCCTATCGCAAAGGTCGCGACACTGCTTGCAGTTGGTTTTAGTCTTGATGAGATCAAAAACGACATAACTGGCACGCCTGCTAGCTTTGAGCCGGTGATCGACTACATCGTGACAAAGATCCCACGTTTTACATTTGAGAAATTCCCAGGATCAAACCCATATCTAGGCACCGCTATGAAGTCAGTTGGTGAGGTAATGGCGATAGGTAGGACATTTAAAGAGAGTATCCAAAAGGCGCTTTGTAGCCTAGAGCGTGATCTTTGCGGATTTAACAGCCTTAGTTTAGAGAAAAACGCTTTGATTTATGGCATCAGAAATGCAAATGAGAGAAGAATTTTATATCTAGCACAAGCTTTTAGAGATGGATTTAGCGTGGCTGAGGTGCATGAATTTAGCAAGATCGATCCTTGGTTTTTGGAGCAAATTTATGAGATAGTTAAATTTGAAGATAAGATCGACATGGATATCTTAAATAATGAAGAGCTTTTGCGAGAGGCCAAAAGTATGGGCTTTTCAGACAAGATGATAGCTGTGCTTATAAATGAAAAAGACGATCTTGAGCTTAGTCAAAATGATATCTATTCTGCTAGGCAAAAGCTTGGCATCGAGCTTGAATACAACGAGGTCGATACTTGTGCGGGCGAGTTTAAGGCACTAACGCCATATCTTTACTCAACCACAAATATCACTAAATTCCCTAAAAAAGAGCTAGCAAAAGACGCTAAAAAGGTGATGATAATAGGTGGTGGTCCAAATAGGATCGGTCAGGGCATAGAGTTTGACTACTGTTGCGTGCACGCAAGCTACGCCCTAAGAGACCTTGGCATAAAAACGATAATGTATAACTGCAACCCAGAAACCGTCTCGACTGACTACGATACGAGTGATATTTTGTACTTTGAGCCGATTGATTTTGAGCACGTGAGATCAGTCATCGAGCGTGAAAAGCCAGACGGCGTGATCGTGCATTTCGGCGGCCAAACTCCGCTTAAATTTGCAAAACGCCTAAGCGTGATCGGCGCTAAGATCATCGGAACAACTGCAAGAGTGATTGATGTGGCCGAGGATAGAAAGAAATTTAGCGAATTTATAAATAAAATAGGCGTTCTTCAGCCTAAAAATGACACCGCCACTAGCCTAGAGGAAGCCTTACAAAAGGCCGCAACTATTGGCTATCCAGTGCTTGTTCGCCCAAGCTACGTTCTAGGCGGTAGGGCGATGAGAAGGGTGCACAACGAGAGCGAGCTAAAAGAGTATATGAGCGAGGCGGTGAAAGTTAGCAACCACTCGCCAGTGCTACTTGATAAATTTTTACAAGATGCAAAAGAGCTCGACGTAGACGCGATATGTGACGGCAAAGAGGTCTATATTGGCGCGATAATGGAGCACATCGAGGAGGCTGGAATTCACTCTGGCGACTCGGCTTGCATATTGCCACCGATGAGCTTAAGCGATGAGATGATAAAAAAAGTGGAGAAGCAAACCAGAGATATCGCGCTAAATTTAGGCGTTGTCGGCCTTATGAATATCCAGTTTGCTATCTATGAAAACGAGCTTTATATGATCGAGGTAAATCCTCGCGCAAGCAGAACTGTGCCGTTTGTGAGCAAAGCTACTGGCGTGCCTATGGCAAAGGTAGCTACAAGAGTTATGTGGCAGGGAAATTTACGTGAGGCGCTTAAATTTTATGATGATTACAAGGTTGTTTATGAAGATGGTGACATCTTAAAACCTCGCGTAAGTTCGCATATTTGTGTAAAAGAGTGTGTATTGCCATTTAACAAGCTAAGTGGCGCCGACCTCATCCTTGGCCCTGAGATGAAGAGTACGGGCGAGGTCATGGGCATAAGCCACGATTTTGCAAGCTCATTTGCAAAGAGCCAGATCGCTGCTAGCAACACTTTGCCAAGCAAAGGTAGGGTCTTTTTAACGCTAGCTGACGCTGATAAATCTTACGCACCAGACCTTGCAAAAGAGCTAATAGCGCTTGGCTTTAGCATCATCGCAACTGGTGGTACGCATAAAATTTTAAGCGAAGCTGGCGTTGAGGCTGAGTTTGTCTATAAGATAAGCGAAGGCAGGCCAAACGTCGAAGATAGGCTAAAAAACGGCGACATCGCGCTTGTTATAAATACAAGTGATACAAAATCAAGCGTGGATGATGGCAAAAAGATCCGCCAAAATGTGCTTAGATTTAAGATTCCTTACTTCACAACGATCCGTGCAGCACTAGCAGCTGCTAAGTCCCTAAGTGCGGTTCAAACTGGTAAAGCACTTGAAGTAAAAAGCTTGCAAGAGTATTTATCTAAAAAGTAATAAATTTAAGGCAGTTTAGCTTATAGCTAAACTGTTTTTTAAAGTATTGTTAGAAGCAATAGATGTTCATATATGGTATTTTGCTTTTAATTTTAGTTTAGCTTTCATCAATCTAGTAATATTAAAGCTTATGTTTAATATAATCTCACTCAAAAGGAGAGATTATGAAAATTTTAAATGCTTTTTTTACGGGTATTATATTTGTCCTTGCTCCTATTTTTACGCTATTTGTTGGAATTTACAACAACTACTTTTCTTACTATGGCATAAGCGAGTATTTTAATGTTATTTTTGTTGATAACGTACCTTTCTTATGGCTTTTGCCCGTATTTTTTATATTTGGGTATTGCTTTTTTTACGCGCCTTTTAGAAAAATTTTTAGAGCCTTTTATTTAGTTTTGCTGATAGTTTGTGCTTTTAGTTGGTATCCTGACTTTGGACGCACTTTAGGAGAAAATTATTTTATGAGCAAATCGCTATCTTTAGATATCTCATCAAATTTAGAAAATGAGCAAAAGACTGATGGAAAGATACTTTATGAAGGACGAAGAGAAATTTATTTTTTAAGAAGCGATAATAATAAAGTCGTTAAAATTTCAAAGTAAAGTTTTACCTTTATTTAGTTAAAATGGCATAAAAATTTAAAGGTTTAAAATGCGTTTAAAACTCCCACACGTTCCGTATATTTCACATAAAATAGCAATAGATCTTCTAAATTGTGGTTTCGTAAGACTAAATAAAGGTATTGAGCCTATCGTAGCAAAAACAAGTGAAATTTTAACAGTCGATATTCAAAAAGAAAGAGCTTTAGATGAGCGAGTAAATGAGCTTTTGGAAAAAAATGAAGACGAGATGCAAACTATGCAAATTGACCGCAAAAATATGTTTTGGCTCGTTAAAAAGAAGCTCGCAGGTGAATTCGATGTAATTTTAACCCACGAAGATAGATTTAGTAATATCGCTCACAAAGTGCTTGAAACTATTTGGAAGAGCGGTCTTGTTGATTATAATGTATCTGAAAATCGCGTAAAAAATGTGATTTATAACTCAATAGACGAGTACTTAAAAAGCTATGAGAAGATAGAAGATGATGTTTATGAAATGATACAAAATTATAAACATAAGCTAATCCCAGGAACTGATGAATATGATCTTGTCTTTGAGCGTTTGTATCAAGATGAGCTTAAAAAAAGAGGCATGCTTTAATGAAAGCTTACATTTATATTGAAAATGGTGTTTTTTTAGAAGCAAAAGCTTTTGGTGCTCATGGTGAGTGTGCAGGCGAGCTCGTTTTTAATACCTCGATGACTGGCTATGAAGAGATCATGAGCGATCCAAGCTATGCTGGTCAGTTTATCGTCTTTACTATGCCAGAAATAGGCATAGTGGGTATAAATGAAGACGATATGGAGAGCCTTAGAATTCATGCAAGTGGCGTTATAATGAGAAGCTACAATGAAATTCCATCAAACTACCGCTCGCAAAAATCTTTGGGAAAATTTTTCGAAGAGCAAGGTAAATTTGGCGTTTATGACGTTGATACTAGATATCTCACAAAGATGCTACGTGACGAGGGTGCGCTTATGGCCTATATCTCAACGCAGATAAGTGATAAAGATGAGCTAAAACGCAGGCTTGAAAGTAGCGGGCGTATTGAAAATATAAACTACGTGAAAACAGTTAGCGCGATGGACGAGTATGAGCACAAAAAAGGCGCTTGGGATAGAAATTTAAAGTCATATAAGCCGCTAAAAAGTATTGGTAAAAAGATAGCTGTTTTTGACTTTGGTGTAAAGAGAAATATCCTAAACGAGCTATGTGAAACTGGTCTTGAAGTCATCGTAGTGCCACACGACACTAAGGCTGAAATTTTGATAGAAAAATTTAAAAATGGCGAGATAAATGGGGTGTTTTTATCAAATGGTCCTGGTGAGCCAAAAAATTTAAAGGCTGAAATAGGCGAGATCAAAAAGATGATTGAGGCTAAGATACCTATATTTGGCATTTGCCTTGGACATCAGTTACTCTCAAACGCCTTTGGGTACGAGACATATAAGCTTAAATTTGGTCAGCACGGAGCAAATCACCCAGTGCTAAATTTAGAGACAAAAGCAATTGAGATAACAACACAAAATCACAACTACAACGTGCCAGAGAGCATCGCTGAAATAGCGGTTGTGACTCATAGAAATTTATTTGACAACACAATTGAGGGTGTGAGATACAAAGACTATCCGATCTTTTCAGTTCAGCACCACCCAGAAGCAAGTGGTGGTCCAAGTGAGAGTAAATATATATTTAAGCAGTTTTTAGAAATTTTATAAGATGCAAAATATAAACCTTTACATGATTATCTCAGTTGCATTTTTAAGTAGCTTTAGTCATTGTGTAGGTATGTGCAGCGGATTTTTGAGCTTACAGACTCTATTTTTTAAAGGCAAAAGCAAGAGAGAAATTTTAATGCTAAGCACACTTTATAGTCTAGCTAGAATTTTTGCTTATGTAGTTTTAGGAGCTTTGTTTGGCGCCTTTGGAGCTGTTATTAGCTTTAGTATGCAAGCAAGAGGTGTGATATTTTTTATAGTTGGCTTAGTGATCACGTTTATCGGCATTGCCTTGCTTCTTAGGGGCGAGCTTTTAAAATTTGTAGAGAATCAAAAGGCACTTAATTTTGTAGTAAGAATTGCAAAAACGAGGATTCAAAAGAGAAATTTAACAAATTTTTTATTACTTGGTTTTTTAAATGGCTTTTTACCTTGTGGTGTGGTTTATTATTTTTTGGCACTTGGGATTTTAAGTGCAAATTTTATTGATTCGGCTTTTATAATGCTTATATTTGGTCTTTGTACATTGCCAGCTATGCTTTTAGCTAGCTTTGTATTTGGGATTTTAAATGAAAAATTTAAAGATATAATGTTTAAGATTTCAGCTAGCATAATGATAATAAATGGAATTTATCTATCATTTTTAGGATATAGAGCAAATGCTTAAGATAGAAAAATAAGAGAAATAATTGTTAGTTGCGTCAAAATTTATGATGTTTGATAAATATAACCAAAAAGGAAGAATAAATGAGCAAGATTCTTAATAATCTAACTGTTCTTATCGTTGAAAATGAGGGAGATGGTAAAAAAATAGTACAAGAAGTTATGCGAGATAAATTCGAAAAAGTTATCACTGCTCAAAATGGAGATGAAGGACTTAAGAAATTTAAAAAATATAATCCAAATATGGTTATAACAGACGTTTTTATGCCTATAATGAATGGCCTTGATATGGCTAAATGCATTAAAGAAATTTCAAAAGATACACCTATTATAGTTTTTAGCACAAATAGTGAAAAAGAGACACTTCTAAAAGCGATAGATGTTGGTATTGATAAATACGTTTTAAAGCCGATTGACCTTGATGATTTTTTGGTTACTTTAGAAAATGTTGCCAAAAATAAGATAGAAACAGCAAATATTATTCAGGTTACAAATGGATATAGTTTTAATAAGATAAAACGTGTGCTTATCAGAGATGGTGTTGAAATTTCTCTTACAAAAAAAGAACTTGCTTTTATATCTTTGCTCATAAAAAGACTTGGTACGCTTGTGCTTCATGATGAAATAAAAAATGTTGTTTGGGTTGGCGAGAGTGTGACAGAGGCTGCTATTAGGACCTTTGTTAAACGTGTCAGGGATAAAGTCGGCAGTAATTTTATAAAAAATGTTCCTGGGCTTGGTTACAAAATAGATAGAAGACTCTCCTAGTAAAAGAGAATTTATATTAATTAAGTCTTTTTATAGTTTTTCTACTCTAAAATAACCGAAAATTAATATAAATTTAACTAGGAGGAAAATTTATGCGACCATCCCAGTTGCTACATTATGATTATAGTGTGGCAAAACTCTTTATGTTCTCCACGATATTTTTTGGTATTGTTGGCATGGCTATTGGTGTTTTGGTGGCTTTTCAGCTTGCCTGTCCTGATCTAAACTATATAGCTGGTGAGTATTCGGCATTTGGTAGATTGCGTCCTCTTCATACTAACGGTATCATTTTTGGTTTTATGCTCTCTGGTATATTTGCCACTTGGTATTACATAGGACAGCGTGTTCTAAAAGTATCAATGAGCGAATCTCCGTTTTTGATGTTCATTGGTAAGCTTCATTTTTGGCTTTATATACTTGTTATGATTCTAGCTGTTGTGACACTTTTTATGGGTGAGAGTACATCTAAGGAGTACGCCGAGCTTGAGTGGCCACTAGATATTGCAGTAGTAGTAGTCTGGGTGCTTTGGGGTGTTAGTATATTTGGACTTATTGGTATACGCCGTGAGAAGACACTTTACATCTCAGTTTGGTATTACATTGCTACATTTCTTGGCGTTGCTATGCTTTATCTATTTAATAACATGGAAATTCCAACAAGACTAGTTAGTGGATATGGCTCATGGCTACACTCAGTTTCGATGTATGCTGGCTCAAATGATGCCTTGGTTCAGTGGTGGTACGGTCACAACGCAGTTGCGTTTGTATTTACAGTAGCGATCATCGCCCAAATTTATTATTTCTTGCCAAAAGAGAGCGGACAGCCAATATTTTCTTATAAGCTTTCGTTATTTTCATTCTGGGGCCTTATGTTTATCTATCTTTGGGCTGGCGGTCACCACCTAATATATACTGCTGTGCCTGATTGGATGCAGACTATGGGTTCGGTTTTTTCTATTGTTTTGATTTTACCTTCTTGGGGTTCAGCTATTAATATGCTTCTTACAATGAAAGGCGAATGGACACAACTTCGCGAGAGTCCGCTTATTAAATTTATGATTCTAGCTTCAACTTTTTATATGTTTTCAACTCTTGAAGGCCCTATCTTAGCTATTAAATCTGTAAATGCACTAGCTCACTATACTGACTGGGTGCCAGGACACGTACATGATGGCGCACTTGGCTGGGTTGGTTTTATGACTATGGCAGCACTTTATCACATGACGCCACGTGTCTTTAAGCGCGAAATTTATTCAAAATCCTTAATGGAAGCTCAATTTTGGATACAAACAACAGGTATCGTTTTATACTTTGCTTCGATGTGGATCGCCGGTATCACACAAGGTATGATGTGGAGAGCGACTGACAGCTATGGAAATTTACTCTACTCATTTATTGATACTGTTGTAGTGCTTATACCTTATTATTACATTAGAGCTATTGGCGGACTTTTGTATTTGATTGGCTTTTTGATGTTTGCTTACAATATCTACAAATCAACTTCTGCTAAAGCTATTTTGGCAGAGCCAAAAAGTGCAACGCCTATGGGCGGTACTAAAGCCAATGCGGAGGTGATGTGATGTTTGCTTGGTTAGAAAAAAATCCATTCTTTTTTGCAGTTTGCGTATTTATCGTCATAGCTTACGCTGGCGTGGTAGAAATTTTACCTGATTTTGCAAATAGAGCTAGACCACTTGAGGGTACAAAGCCTTATACAGTTTTAGAGCTTGCTGGAAAAAATATATATATACAAAATGGTTGCAATACTTGTCACTCACAGATGATACGCCCGTTTAAAGCTGAGACTGATAGATATGGCATGTACTCGTTAAGCGGCGAATTTGCTTATGATCGTCCGCATCTTTGGGGTTCAAAAAGAACTGGTCCAGATCTTATGCGTGTGGGTAATTATAGAACGACAGATTGGCATGAAAATCACATGCTAAATCCAGCCTCTGTAGTGCCAGGTTCGATCATGCCAGCATATCCATTTTTATTTAAGAAAAATGCTGATATCGAGACTGCTTACGCTGAAGCACTAACTGTTAAAAAGGTCTTTAACACGCCTTATGATGAGAAAGATATGCCAGCTCTTGGTACTTTTGAGCAAGCAAATGCTAACGTGAAAGAGCAGGCTGCAAGTATCGTTGAAAATATGAAAGATGAGCAGGTTAAACAAGCTTTTGAAAAAGGTGAAATTCGCCAGATCGTAGCACTTATCGCCTATCTAAATAGTCTAAAATAGGAGTTAGTAATGGATATTAGAGAACTTCAAGCTTATGGCTATTTTATTTTGACAGCATTCTTAGCTATCACTTTGTACGCTTATTTTTTTCATCTTTACAAAAGTGAAAAGCAAGGTAGAAGAAATTATGAGAAGTATTCGAAATTAGCCCTAGATGATGAGATCGGTAGTAAAATTTTAGAGCAAAAGGCTACAAAGGAGAGCGTATGCAATGGCTAAATTTAGAAGATAATATAAATTTACTTGCGTTAATAGGTGCCATCTTAATTATCGTACTAACTGTCGTTGTAGCTGGCAAGTATGTTGGTCAAATGAAAGTTAAAAAAGATGAAAGCGTAGAGCTTAGCGAGCACAACTGGGATGGGATAGGCGAGTATAAAAATCCAGTTCCATTTGGTTGGGCAGTAGTTTTTTTACTAACGCTTGTTTGGGCGATTTGGTATTATTTACTTGGTTATCCACTAAATTCTTACTCACAAATCGGTGAATATAATAAAGAGGTAAAAGAGGCAAACGCTAAATTTGAAAAAGAGTATGCAAACCCAAGCAAAGAAACGCTTCATGCTATGGGAGAGAGCGTATTTTTAGTGCAATGCTCAGCATGTCATGGTATCACAGGCGATGGTATTGGTGGCAAAGCTGCAAATTTACAAATTTGGGGTAGCGAACAAGGAATAGTTGATACGATACTAAATGGCTCAAAAGGGCTTGATTATCCTATGGGCGAGATGCCAGCAGGGCTAGCTGATGCTGATGGAGCAAAGGCTATCGCAGCTTATGTAGCAAAAGAGATAAGTGCTATAAAAAGTACAAAAAATGAAAATTTAGTAGCTATGGGAAAAGAGCTTTACGTAGCTTGTGCAGCTTGTCACGGAGATGATGGCAAAGGCATGGATGGTATGTCGGCTGATCTTAGTAAATATGGTTCAAGTGAGTTCATCGTAGATGTACTAAATCGTGGTAAAAACGGCAACATTGGTGTTATGCCTAAATTTAATGATGGCAGATTAAACGAGATACAACAAAAAGCAGTTGGCGAATATGTCATATCGCTATCAAAGGGCGAATAATGGAAAATAAAAATAGAAATATCTTTGCTTTAAATGGCATTAGCGGTTATTTGGTGGCAGTTTTGCTTTTGCTATCTATCCTTGGCGTACTTACTTATATTGGTATTGGCTTGCAAAAAGATGTAGCAACCAAGCCTTACTCATTAAAAGACGCAAGTAGCATTGAGATGAAGAGCGTTGACAACGCTAAACATGTCATTATAAAGGAGTAGTGATGCTAGGCATAATAGAAAAAGCCATAATCTTGCTGATAGTTGTTGCAGGAGCTATTTGTGCGTGGTCAGTGCTTACATCAAACCACCTTTTTGTAGGCTAGGTGTGAGAAAATTTATACTCATTTTTATATTTTTGCTCTCACAAAGTTTGGCTTTGGGAGCAAATTTTGTGATAAATAATGATGAAATCCTAAGCCAAAAAGTAAGTGTAAAGCTAAATGAGATCGGCAGTGAGCTTTACGCAAAAAGCGGTATAAATTTAGCAGTCGGTATATATAAAGATGGTGAGCTAGAAGCTCTTTTTAAAGAGCAAAACCTTAGCTCACCTTATGCTTTTTTGCTGCTTATAAAGGATAAAAAGAAAGTAGAAATTTTTGCCGATGCTAATACTTCAAAGCTTTTTAATAAAGAACAAATTTTAAGCGTAAATCCAGAATCAGGAACGATAATTCCTATTTTGGTTTCTAAAAATGGCAAAGATGTCTATAATGCTGCTATATTAAATGGCTACGCTGATATTGCCGAGCAAATCGCATCTAGCTTAAATTTACAGCTTGAAAGTAGTGTTGGAAATTCAAACAAAACTACATTAAATTTTTTAAGATTTTTCATCTATGGTTTGGTTGCATTTTTTGTAATTGTTGTCTTTTATAAAAAGGTAAAAAATGGATAAAAAAACCTTTTGGCCTTATGCTATTGTGCTTAGCTTCATTGCTATCATTATCGCTTGTGCAGTAACGATCATTATAGCACTAAAACATCCAGTCGAGATGGATAGCTCCTATATGCAAAGCTACCAAAATGTCGATGAAAATATAACCTTTATCAAAGAGAGTGAAAAACGCTTCGATGAGAAATTTGATCTAAAATTTGAGCCAAATTTTAACGCCTTAAATGCTAAGCTTAAATTTCATCTAACTCCAAAAAAAGGAGAAATTTCAGCTTTAAAATATGAAATTTTACTTACTCGCCCACAGACAAATAAAGAAAATAAAATTTTAAGAGCTTCATGGCAAGAAAATGATCTAGTAAGCGAAGAAACAAGTCTAAAAGAAGGCAGGTGGCAGCTACTTTTAAGGCTAAGTGACACCAATGATACAAGGTATTATAAATTTGATCTTAATGTCACAAAATGATCTTAAAATCGCAGCTTTGGCATCTGAGAAAGATCTCAAAGCTGGGCTTAAATTTTAACAAACTAATCTTTTTGGCTAAAACTAAAATACTAAGTTTTTATCAAATAAAACTATAAATCAAATCTCTTTAAATCCAAAATTTAATCCCAAACGCTCGCAAGTGCCGACATATTCTTTAAATTTATAGATTAATGGATGCCATTTTTGCGTGTCTATCTTTTCATCTTTTAGTAAATTTTCATCTACAAAAATGCCTGTAATCTTACAAGTAACGATGCTAAACCACTCTTTTAACTCTATCTTTTCTACAACCGTTTCTATCTGTATCTTGCACTCTTTTATCCTGACGGTTTTTGCATTTATGCCAGGCTCTTTGCTGAGATTTGCCACCTTAAATTTGTCGTGCTCGTAGGTGTAGCCAAGATTCTTTTTTTCTTCTGGTACGTTACTATCGCCAGTTAGTTTTTCCATTTTTTGCACAGCTTCTAGTAGGCTTTCATCACATAAATTTAGCGTGATATCTGAACCATTTTTGATATTTTTAAAGCCTTGATTTTCAATACCTATGCCAAGCACTACTGTGTTCCCCAATGTCCAAGAAGATGAAAGCACCGTGATATCATCGTTTGCATTTTTATCTTTTGTGGTGGCTAGCAAAACCGGAAAGCCGTAGTAAAAACCTTGTCTGTTTAACTCTTTATGCATTTTTGCTCCTTTTTTGTGATTGTAGCTTTTGGCTCTTTAAGGCTTAAAATTTTAATGTATTTAGATGAAAATTTAAAGCTTTGGCTAAGCGTAAAAAGCGCTCTTTTATAAGCATTTAGCTATCATTGCTTAAAAATTTAAGAGAGAAAAATGCATAACCTAAACCAACTTTTTGTCTTTACGAACTCGCGTAAGATTCGTGAATTTAATGCAAGTTTTAATGATGAGCTAATCCCAAAAAGCCTAAGTATTGCTGAGTTTTATAAAAAGATAGTTTATGTAGATGGTAGGTTTGAGATTGATAGCACCTATGCTTTAGTGCTTATGAATAGAGCCTGTGCTAGCGTCAAAAAGGCAAACTCGGTTCTTAAAATTCCAACTGAGTTTTTTGAATTTTTGAAAAATAATGACTATCTTTTTTCATTTTTTAAAGAGCTAGCTATTAGTAAAAAGAGTATTGCTGAGATCAAATTTAACGATATTTACGCTAACTTTGAGGAGCATTTAAACATACTTGAAGAGGTTTTAAAAGAGTATGAGAGCTTGCTTGATAGAGAAAATCTCTACGATGATATAACCTTGCCAAAAATTTACTCCATTAATGAAGGCTATATCAGAAGCTTTAGTAAAATTTCACTACACATAGATGGAATTTTAAGCGAATTTGAGTGGGAAATTTTAGAGAAAATATCAAAGCTAACTACGCTAAAAATTATCTTTCAAACTAGTGTTTTCAATACAAAGCTAATCAATAAAATAAAGCAAATTTCAGCTATTAGCGAGATTGAAAATTACAAAAAATATGAGCTAGATTTAAAGACAAATGAGCTAATTTGCTTAGAAAATATCAAAAAATTTGAGCCAGTTTTAGAGAAGCGATTTGCCACTAGAAGCCTGCAATGTGCCTACGCTATGGCAAAGGCGAGCGAGTTTGTGCGTGAGGGCATAAAGCCTGAAAACATCGCTGTTATATTGCCAGATGAGAGTTTTAGTGAAATTTTAAGGCTTCATGATAGCAATAAAATTTTTAACTACGCTATGGGCGAGAGCTTTAAAGATACAAAATTTTATGAGACGCTTTACTACATCTCAAGAGCGATCAATGAAGAGGCAAGGCCGGTTTTTGATCAAAGCAAGTGTGAGAGCTACGAGGAGCTTGGCTTTATCTTGAGCACGCTTGGCGTAAGTGAAGAGCTTTTTAATAAATTTAAATCAAGCTACTTTGATCTTTGCGATTTTGCTAAATTTAAAGAGCTAATAGACGAGCTTTTGGTGCTTGAAAGTGAGCCAAGATGCGAAGAGAAGCTTGCGCTTGAGCTTTTTAGGATCGAGAATTTATGTAGGTATTTTAGCTTTAGCTTAAAGCAGTTAAGTGAAATTTTCTTACTAAATATCTCGCGCCTTAGCATCGATGATGTGGGTGGTGGAAAGATCAGTGTCATGGGCATGCTAGAGAGCCGTGGAATGAAATTTGATGGTGTGATCATAGTTGATTTTAATGATAACTTCATCCCAGCAAGAAGCACAAACGAGATGTTTTTAAACTCGAAAGTGAGGCAAAAAGCAGGGCTTATAAGCTACCTTGAGCGTGAAAATTTGCAGAGATTTTACTATGAAAGTCTTATAAACAATGCCAAAAAGGTCGCCATAAGCTGTGTTTTAAACGAAGAGAGTATTCCTTCAAGATTTTTAAAAAATTTCAAAACAATAAAAGATGAGAAATTTAGTGACGAGGCGTATTTAAAATTATTTTTAAAAGGAAATACAGGCCTAAATTTAAGCGATGATGAGATCATTTTGGAGCATGATTTTTTCACTAAACCGCTATCATTTTCGACACTAAATTTATTTCTAACTTGCCCAAGAAAGTATTATTATGCAAAGATAGCTGGTATAAAAGGAGCAAAAGCAATAGCAACTGAGCCAGGATCTAAGCAAGGAAATAGCGTACACAAGGCGCTTTATGAGTACTACACAAGTGATTTTTATAGACAAAAAAATATATTTGATTTGGCTATTTTTAAAGAAATACTTGCAAAGCAAGATTTTTCTTCGCTTGAGCTTGAGATTTGGTCGCAGAAATTTAAAGAATACACAGAGTTTGAAAATGAACGTTTAAGTGCTGGCTTTAGGGTGCTTGAGTGTGAAAAAGATATAGAGAGCAGTTTTTGTGATGTAAAGATAAAAGGCATTATCGATAGGATCGATGCTAGCCCTGATGGCGAACCTTTTATACTTGATTATAAAACTGGTGATGCAAATGCGAACTCGCTTCAGCTTGCATTTTATGAAGCACTTTACGGTAGCGAGGTAAAAAGTGCTTACTTTGCTCTAAAAAATGAACCTGTGCTTATTAGCTCAAAAAAAAGCGTGGATGATCTAAAGGCCGAGATAGAAAATCTAAAGAGTATAAATAACACTAAGATAAATTTTGAAAGAAAGAGCGGAGCTTGTAAATTTTGCGAGTATGCCATACTTTGTAGGAGAGAGTTATGAAAGATTTTTTAGCCCTAAAAGCAAGTGCTGGAAGCGGAAAAACATTCGCTTTAAGCGTTCGTTATATCGCTTTGGTGCTTAGAGGCGAAAATATAAACGAGATCATCGCTCTAACCTTCACCAAAAAAGCGGCCAATGAGATGAAAGAGCGCATAATCACAACTTTTTTGGACTTGCAAAACAAAAAGGACGAGCTTGAAAAGCTTTGCAAAGAGCTTAGTTTGAGCCAAGATGAGGTCATAAAAAGACGCGATGAGAAGCTTGATAGGTTTTTGCAAAGTGAGCTAAAAATTTATACATTTGATGCATTTTTCTCTGGAATTCTAAAGAAATTTAGTCAAAATTTAGGACTTAGTCCTGATTACAGCGTGCAAGATAGTCTGCAAGACCTGGCGTGGAAAAAATTTGTAAAAGAGGTAAGTAAAGATCAAAAGCTTCTTAGTGAGCTTGCACTCATGATGATAATCTCAAGCCAGAAAGAGGCGAGTTTTTCGCAGACTTTGGCTAAATTTTATGAGAGCTTTGGCGGTGAGCTAAAAGATAGTGGCGCAAGCTATCCAGATGATAGCAAGGTAAGAGCAGCGCAAAAAGATATAAATGAGCATATAGCCTTGCAAAATGGTGCTAGCGATACGGCCAAAAAGACATTTAAAGAGCAGAATTTGTTTGAGCTTTTTAAAAATAAGGTCTTTGAAAGAGAGAGCCTAGATTACCGCACTTTTAGCAAAATTTATACAAGTGAGCTTGATAGGCTCTTTAACGAGCTAAAAGAGGCGGCAAAAGAGTATATTTTGGAGGTCGAAAGATACAGACTTAGCGGTTTTAGCAAGCTCTTAAACGTTTATAAATACTCAAATTTAGAGCTAAATAAAGAGATAAATGCTTTAAGTTTTGCTGATATAAATAAGCTGGTCTTTAAGCTTTTGGTTGAAAATTTTGATAAAGATGTGCTTTATTTCAGGCTTGATGGCCGCATAAATCACCTTTTGATAGATGAGTTCCAAGATACAAATGTGATCCAATATGAGATCATCTTGCCAATTATCAATGAAATCGTTTCAGGATACGGACAAAACGGACTTGGAAGCTTCTTTTACGTTGGAGATACGAAGCAAAGTATCTATAAATTTAGGGGCGGTAAAAAAGAGCTTTTTGATAAGCTTGGAGATGATTTTAGTCAGATAGATATAGAAAATTTACCAAGTAACTACCGTAGTTTAAAGGCTTTAGTGAAATTTAATAACGCTATTTTTGAAGAAATTTATCATAGATATGGGCTTAGTTTTGAGCCACAAGATCCAGCTAAAAAAGATAAGGAACTAAGCTATAAAGTAAGTGGCGAGTGTCCTTATTTTGAGGTCAAGGAAGATGACTATGGCTACTTACGTGTGCTAAGTTACGAAGATATCGCGGGTGTAGTCGTTTCACAAGTAAAAGAGCTACTTGCAGCTGGCGTAAATGCAAGTGAGATAACTGTGCTTTGCTGGAAAAATAGTGACATCAGTCTTATCTCAGAGGTGCTTAGCAGTGAGGGGATAAAAAGCGTAAATGAAGGCACCTTGGAGCTAAAGCGAACGCCATTTGTTGCAGCGATCATCGAGTATGCGAAATTTTGTCTTTTTAGTGAAGAAATTTATGAAAAAAATGTAAAAGCACTCGTAAATACAAATCCTAAAAAATTAAAAATAAAAGCTGAAGATAGCGCGACAGAAAGCCTATTTTATCTAGCAAAAAATTTATATATAAATATGGCTGATGTTGATATTTTAAGGCTTTTTGAGCTAAGTAGTGGCTATAAAAATTTAAGCGATTTTATCTTTAATCTTGAAAATTTCAGCTCTAAAATCAGTCCTAAAAATGCTGACGGCGTAAAGATAATGACTGTTCATAAGTCAAAAGGGCTCGAGTTTGCTCACGTGATAGTTTGTGATATGATGAGCAAGGGCAGGGGCGATGACTCAAGCTTCATAACAGAATATAGCGAAAAAGGCGAGTGGATAGTAAAAAGTAGAATTTCTGGTAGAGAAAATTTTGATCCTGAGTATGCTGGCGTGTTAGAGCAAATAAAAGAGCTTGAGAAGCAAGAAAATATCAATAAAATTTACGTTGCTTTCACTAGGGCTACAAAGTCGCTTATTATCATTAAACAAGCCGCTCCAAGTGGAAATAGCCCTAGCTTTTTTTCTTTTTATACTAGAAGTGATAAAAGCGAAGTAAGCGACTATCTTGATCTAAAAGAGTTTAGCTTTGGCAAAATTTTACCTAGCAAGAGCGAGCAAAAAGAAGCTATAAAAGATGAAAAAATGCCTGAAATTTTAAAGATAGAAAGACAAGAGGTAGAAGCAAGAGAGCAAAAAACGAGCGGTAAAAATTTAGAGGCAATCTATTTTGGCTTAGCGTTTCACTATTTGCTTGAGATGAGTGAGAAATTTGATAAAAATTCGCTTTTAAAAGCCAAGAGTTTAATGCTAAATAAATTTTACAAATTTCTCTCACCTGATAGGCTCGAAGATGCCTTTAAACGGGCAAAAATGCTAATAAATGAGCCAAAATTTATAGAGTGCATAAAAGATAAAGAAATTTACAAAGAGCAGCCATTTAAAGTAAAAAATGAACTAAAACAGATGGACTTATTTTGTATTGGAGAGAGCGAAATTTGCGTGATTGACTATAAAACGACCGATAAAAATATCGAGGAAAATAAAAAACAAGTTGGAGAATACAAAGAGGCATTAAGTAAATTTTATCCAAAGCATAGTATAATCGCCGTCATCTTCTACGCTCTTGATGGAAAAATTTCATATATTGAAGTTTAAATGCTACTTAATTTAAGCTTTATAAAAGCATTGTTTAAATACAATCACAACTCAAAAATTAACTTGGCAAAGGTAAGAAAATGACAAAAATAACAAAGCCAAACGAAGTTAAACGAGACTGGATCGTTGTTGATGCAGCTGGTAAACGTTTTGGTAGATTGCTAACTGAGGTAGCAACTATACTTCGTGGCAAAAACAAACCATGCTTCACGCCAAACGTAGATTGTGGCGACTATGTTATCATCATAAATGCTTCAAAAGTAGAATTTACTGGTAATAACAAGGCTGAAGACAAACTTTATCACAGACACTCAGGATATTTTGGTAGCGTAAAGAGTGAAAAATTTGGCGATTTGATAGCAAATAAGCCAGAAAAACTATTTAAATTAGCTGTTCGTGGAATGCTTCCAAAAACTAAACTTGGAAGAGAGATGATAAAAAAACTAAAAGTTTATGCTGGCAGTGAGCATCCTCATACGGCACAAATAGCTAAAAAAGAAGGAAAATAATTATGGCAAAAGTTTATGCAACTGGTAAAAGAAAAACTGCCGTAGCAAAGGTTTGGATAAAAGCTGGAAGCGGTAAAATCGTAGTAAATGGTATGGACCTTAATACTTGGCTTGGCGGACATGAAGCTATAAAGCTTAAAGTAATTCAGCCACTTTTAGTAACAAAACAAGAGAGTTTAATAGATGTAGTAGCCACAACTTTAGGTGGTGGTTATTCAGCACAAGCAGAGGCTTTAAGACACGGTATTTCACGTGCTTTAGCTGATATGGATGCTGATTTTAGAGCAGCACTTAAACCAAAAGGCTTATTAACTAGAGATTCTCGTGTTGTTGAACGTAAGAAATTTGGTAGAAGAAAGGCAAGAAGAAGCCCACAATTCTCTAAACGTTAATGAGTTTTTGCAAGTGCTTTTGCATTTGCAAAATTTAAGTTGTGTAAATTTCAAATTTACATTATTAATTAAATTATGATTTAGAGTCGGTTAAATTTTATTCAGTTAAAATGTAACCACTTTAAGATAAATCCTAAGAAAGGAATTCTAAATATGAAAAAGATTGCTTTAGCTATGGTTGCCGCAACAGCGGTTTTTGCGTCTAACGCAGCATATAATTATGAAGTTACTCCAACTATTGGTGGCGTTCACCCAGAGGGAAATTTACGTGTAAAAGACCACAACTTCGTTGGTGTTAGAGCTGCTAGAAATCTTGAAGATTTTTTCTTTGATCAAGTAGAACTTGGTGTTGATTACACTCAAAAAGCAAAAGAAAAAACAGGTAGCTTAACAAGAGAAGGAAGAGTCCTTAGATATCATGCGAATCTTGTAAAAGATATAGTTGATTTTGGACCAGTTAGTCTATATGGCTTAGTTGGCGCTGGATATGAAGATGTTCCAGCTATTTTTGTTAAAAATGAAGATGGCGGTTTTGGCCAATATGGTTTTGGCTTAAGATATCAAGTAACTGATAGATTTGCTCTTAAAGCAGAAGCAAGAGACGCTATCAAATTTGAACATGCTGATCATAACCTATTCTATTCACTAGGCTTTGGTATCGGTCTTGATTCAAAAGCAGCTCCAGTTGTGGCAGCAGCTCCAGTTGCAGCAGCAACTCCAGCAGCAACTCCAGTTCTTGATGATGATAATGATGGCGTGCCAAACGATATAGATCAATGCCCTAACACTCCAGCTGGCGTTGTTGTTGATGAAAGAGGATGCGAAAAAGTTATCGTTCTTAGAGATTTAGATGTTAACTTTGCATTTGATAGCTATAAAGTTGGACCAAAATATGCTGCTGAGATCAAAAAAGTAGCTGACTTTATGGGCGAACACCCAGATTATAAAGTTGTACTTGCTGGTCACACTGATAGCGTAGGCGCAGAAGCTTATAACCAAAAACTATCTGAGAAAAGAGCAAAAGCAGTAGCTGATGTTCTTGCTGGCTATGGTGTAAGTGAGGATAAAATTTCAACAGTTGGTTACGGTGAGCTTAAACCAATTGCTACAAATAAAACTAAAGAAGGCCGCGCTCAAAATAGACGCGTTGAAGCTACTTTCAATAAATAATCTTATTATTTAAAGTTACTTCTTTTAGGGGCTTAGCTTCGGCTAGGCCCTTTTTTATTTCTACGGAGAAAATGATGAAAAAAACCATACTTTTTGATTTGGACGGTACGCTTATTGATTCAACTTCTGCTATTTTAAAAGGATTTGATAGAGCTTTCTTATCCCATGGTAAAAAAGAGCCAGACCATAATGCATTAAAGTCTTTGGTTGGTCATCCGCTTGAAATAATGTTTGAAAGACTTGGTGCAAGCAAAAATTTAATTGATAGCTATATAAAAGAATATAAAGCTTGCTACGAAAAAATTTATCTTGATGAGACAGTACTCTTAGATTATGCAAATGAAGCATTGAAGGAGGCAAGTAGCTTTGCTGATGTGGGTATAGTTACTACGAAAACTTCAAAATTTTCTATTATCTTGCTTGAGCATTTAGGGGTTATGAAATATATAAAAACTGTTATTGGAAGAGATGATGTTACTAATCCAAAACCAAATCCAGAGCCAATAAATTTGGCTTTAACTAGACTTAATAAAGATAAAAATAATGCATTTATGGTAGGCGATACCATTATGGATCTAATGGCTGCACAAGCTGCTTTTATTACAGGCGTAGGTCTAACTTGTGGATATGGTCAAAAGAGTGATTTGGAGAAATTTAGTAAACATATTTTCTCAAACCCATTTGAAGCCGTTGGCTTTATAAAAGAGGTTTAATAATCTAATACTCCTAAACTACTTATACTTTAAATTAAATTCAACCTAATGTTTAGCTTGCTTAGCTATAAAATTTACTCCAAAAATTTATTACCTTTGTTTGGTACAAAATCTTTTTAAAAATATTTATTATGAATTTTTAACATCTAAATTACTCTAAATAAATTTGCTTAAAAACGCTACTTTCATGGTAATTTTATCTTATTTAAAATATAAAATTTATCTAAAATTAGCTAATTTTAGGAGATCATAGATTTAAGACCCTAGCCACCTTTAGAGCGCTTGCAAATGCAAAATGTAAGTTATATCCGCCAAGCATGCCAGTGATGTCCAAGACTTCACCAACAAAATAAAGCCCCTTAACGTTATAAGCTTGTAAATTTTTATCTAAAAATTCACTCTTTACGCCACCTTTTGTAACTTCCGCTCTTTCAAAGCCAAATGTCCCAGCTGGGGCAAATTCATAAGCAAAAAGCCTTTTTATGATTTGTCTCTCATTATCGCTAAATTCATAAAAAGCTCTGTCTTTTAAGCCAAAATTTCTTAAAAACTCTAGCACAAACCTTTTTGGCAAGGGCAAAACCGAGCTAAACTGCTTTTTACCATCTATTAAATTTTTCTCACTAAATTTGGGTAAAAAATTTATGCAAATTCGCCCCTTTTGCCAAAATAGAGAGGCGTTTAGTACCGCTGGTCCGCTTATGCCCCTATGTGTAAAAAGCAAATTGCCACTAAATTTATGACTCTCGTTTTTGCTATTTATCTTTACGTCCGCGTTTAGGCTGACGCCACTAAGCTCTTTAAACCAAAACTCATCCTTTTGCACGCTAAATCCAACAAGTGCAGGCGCAAGAGCTGAGATTTCAATGCCAAAATTATTTGCTATTTTATAGCCAATGTCACTTGCGCCAAGGGCTTTGTAGCTTAGTCCTCCACTTGCAATGACTAAATTTCTAGCTCTAAATTTCTCACTTTTGGTTGAAATTTCAAAAATTTCATCTATTTTTTTAGCGCCAAGAACTTCTTTGTTATAAAAAATATCTGCATTTTGTCTTTTTAAAAGTACGCTCAAGACGCTCTTTGCGCCGCTATCGCAGAAAAACTGATTTTGCTTTTCCTCACTAAATTTAAGCTCGCTAAAAAATTTTAAAACTTGATCTGGAGTCAGCACTTTTAAAATTTGTTCTATAAATTTTTGCTCGCCAAGATAGTTTTTAGCGCTTATGAAGTGATTTGTGATGTTGCATCTGCCACCACCGCTTGCTAGGATCTTTTTGCCAGCGCTGCTATTTTTCTCTAAGATGGCAACCTTTTTACCCTTTAAATTTGCTCCTAAAAATAGTCCACTAGCACCAGCGCCAATAATGATGACGTCGTAGATCAAAGCTTCAAGCTCTCTTTTAAAGCAGCCTCGCTTGTAAGGCGAGAGTCAAATTTTATCACTTGATTTTTCTCGTTTTTGTAATAATCGACTACACCTTTTTGGCTATTTAGTAACTCTAAATTTAAGCTTACTTCAGGGTTTAGATAGATATTTTTAAAAATTCTTGGATCGCTTAGGCTAAAGAGTAAAACAAGCCAGATCACGCAAAGCACCACGCAGATGATGGCGAGTACTTTAAAGCCAAAGGCGTGCAAGATATACCCACCAAACGCACCTCCAACAAAGCTTCCTAGATAGCCAAATGAATTAAATACACCAAGGGCTGAGCCTTTTTGTGAGGATTTTACAAATTTTGTTGCAGTTGATTGCATAATGGGCTCGTGAAGGTTAAATCCTATAAAAAATATAGCAACTCCCAAAACGAAGATAAAAAGTGTAAAGCTAATGGCAAAAATAGTGTAGGTTAGGGCAAAAAGTAGCGTACCAGCTATCAAGATGACCTTGCTAAGTCCCTTGCCATCGCCAAGGGCGCCAGCTAGCCCCATAGCCAAAAAGCCAAGCACGGCGCCAAGTGTATAGACCTTGTAAAGCTCGCTACTTTCGTAACCATACTCTTTTACCAAAACGATAGGGATCACCAAAAATGCGATACTTGCTAGCATCTTTTGCATAAAAGAGGTGAAATTTATGATCATGTAGTCTTTTTGTAAAAACAGCTTACCAAATGGCACTTTTTCACTTTTGGCACTCACTTTTATCTCTTTTGGCACAACGGTGTAAAGAAGTACAATGCAAAGTAGGCTAAGAGCGGCACTTAGGTAAAAGAGACTTGAAAGTCCGTAGTCTTTGGCAAGAAGTGGCCCAAGCACCATAGAAAGTGTGAAACTAAGCCCTATAAAAGCGCCCATTATCGCCATAGCTTTTGAGCGTTTTTCTTCTGTTATATAGTCACTTATCATCGCAGTTGCAACTGCTCCGATAGCACCTACACCTTGTAAAAATCTACCAAATAGCATGGTAAAAATATCGCTTGTATGTGCACAAATTATTGAGCCGATGATAAAAACCAAAAGTCCGATTGTTAATGTTTTTTTGCGTCCTATCCTATCCGAGAGTGCTCCAAAAGGTACTTGAAATATCATCTGAGAGATCGCATAGACGCCTACTATTAGCCCTACTAAAAACTCGTTTGCTCCGCGTAAATTTAAGGCATAAAGGCTAAGCACTGGCAAAACTATAAAAAGACCTAAAAATCTACTTGCTATGATAAAAGATAGTGGTAAAACGCTTTTTAACATAAAATTTTCCTTATTTTTAAAAGGACTAAGTTTATCATTTTAACGCTAATTTAAATTTAAAAATTTAATCTACTTTTTTGTAAAATACGCCCAAAAATCAAGGAGCTCTTGCAATGAAGATCGTGCTTGCGACATCAAATTTAGACAAAGTAAAAGAGATAAAAGAGTTTTTAAAAGGCTATGAAATTTACGCTTTAAGCGAGGTTGTAAAGCCATTTGAGATCGTTGAAGATGGTAGCACTTTTCAGCAAAATGCACTCATAAAGTCAAAGGCTGTTTTTGCAAAGCTTAAAGAGCAGGGGCTTGATAATGAGCTTATAGCTCTTAGCGATGATAGTGGCATCAGCGTGGATGCACTTGGCGGTGAGCCAGGGATCTACTCAGCTCGTTATTTTGACCTTGATGAAAATGGCAAAGTATGCGGTAAAAACGCAAATGACGCAAACAACAGAGCAAAGTTAATTAGCAAGCTAAAGGCGCTAAATTTAGAGAGTTCACCAGCTCACTATACTGCCTGTATCGCTATTAGCTCGAAATTTGGCGACTACACGACGCATGGCTTTATGTATGGCAAGGCGGTAAATGAGGAGCGTGGCACAAATGGTTTTGGCTACGACGCGCTCTTTATCCCAGATGGCTTTACTAAAACGCTTGGTGAGCTAGATAATGAGACGAAGCTTAAAATTTCTCACCGCTCAAAGGGGCTTGAACTTGCAAATTTTGTGCTAAAGAGCCTAAAGAAAAACTTTAGTTAAGCCCATTTAGCCCTTTGTTAGCTCTCTCTAAAAGATCCCGTGCGCGAGGATTTTGCTTTTTTCCATTTAAAATTTCAAGCACTTTTTTGTAGTTTTGGGTAGCTTCGTCCTTTTGATTAAGCTTTGCTAGGTCGTTAGCAAGCTCTACTAAAAGCTCTGATCGCACAAGCTCGTTGCCACTTAACTCCGGCGTAATATCAAGTAAATTTAGCGCTAAAAGGTGGTTGTCGTGGGCTTTGTCAAAGTCGTTTTTTAGGTAGTAGGCACTAGCGATGCCTTTTATGCAGACTAACTCGTCGTGCATTGGAGCATCTGGCGCATCGTCATAAATTTTTAGAGCTTCTTGAAAATTAGCAAGCGCTTCGTCGTATCTGCCTAGCGCCTTTTGTGCCGCACCTAGGCTATGATAAGAGCGAGCTAGTAGCAGCTTGTCGCTAACGTTTGCCGCAAGCTCTAGGGCTCTTTGTGAGAGCTCTAACGCCTTTTGTGGCTCTTTATTTACCATGCAAATGCTAGCGCTATTTATGAGCGAAGTGATCGCCTGCTCGGTGTTGCCCTCTTTTAAGCAGACATCAGTCGCTTGCTCGGCTAAATTTATGGCTCTCTCCAAATTTCTATCGCTTTTATAAAACTCCCTCACACTCTCTTGTATTAGCTCGTCACAGCTACTTGCAAAGAGGCAAATAGGCGCTAAAAATGGCAAAATTTTCTTCATGTTTTTACCTTTAAAATTTTTGCCTTATTTTACCTTTTAAAGCGAGAAATTTATATTAACTTTGCTAAAATCACTAAAATTTTAAGGAGCCAAAAATGTCAAATATCTTAATCATCGGAGCAGGTGGCGTGAGCCAAGTCGCAACCGTAAAATGCGCGATGAACGCGGACGTTTTTAGTAAGATCACCCTTGCTAGCCGCACCAAAAGCAAGTGCGACTCGATCGCCAAATTTATCAAAGGCCGCCTAGGTGTGGCTATTGACACCGCACAGATCGACGCGGACGATACGGACGCCGTAGTCGCTCTCATCAAAAAAACGGGTGCCGAGCTGCTGCTAAACGTCGCGTTGCCGTATCAAGACCTAACCCTCATGGATGCGTGCTCTCGCGCCGGCATCCCCTACATCGACACCGCAAACTATGAGCATCCAGATACCGCTAAATTTGAGTACAAGCTGCAGTGGGCGAAAGACGGCGAGTTTAAAGCCGCAAACACGATGGCGCTGCTGGGAAGCGGCTTTGACCCAGGCGTGACAAACGTATTTTGCGCCTATGCACAGCAAAATTTATTTGATGAGATCCACGAGATCGACATCCTTGACTGCAACGCTGGCGATCACGGATATCCGTTCGCGACGAATTTCAATCCCGAAATCAACCTGCGCGAAGTTAGCGCAAAGGGCCGCTACTGGGAGCGCGGCGAGTGGAAAGAGACCGAGCCGATGGAAATAATGTTCAAATGGGACTATCCGAAAGTCGGCGTCAAGGACAGCTACCTGCTCTATCACGAAGAACTTGAAAGCCTTGTTAAAAACATCAAGGGGCTAAAGCGAATCCGCTTTTTCATGACCTTCGGACAGAGCTATCTAACTCACATGAAGTGTCTAGAAAACGTGGGGATGCTGCGCATAGACGAGGTCGAGCATAACGGCGTGAAAATCGTGCCGATACAGTTTCTAAAGACCTTGCTACCTGATCCTGCAAGCCTCGGCCCTCGCACGAAGGGTAAAACCAACATCGGCTGCGTGATCCGCGGCCTAAAAGACGGCAAAGAGCGCCAGGTCTATATCTACAACGTCTGCGACCACGAGGCTTGCTTCGCCGAGACGGGCGCGCAAGCGGTGAGCTACACGACGGGCGTACCTGCGATGATCGGCTCGATGATGGTTGCAAAAGGCATCTGGAGTGGAAAAGGCGTCTTTAACATGGAAAATTTCGACGCCAAGCCTTTCATGGACGAGCTAAATAAACAGGGATTGCCGTGGGAGATAATCGAAATGAAACCCGGCGAGAGGTATGAAGTCTAAATTTAAGGCTTGTCTTTTTCTACTTATACTTTGTTGGTTTTAAATTTTGCTCGGTCATTACCCACTCGGTAACTCCAGTCACAAAATTTAAAACCGCCTCCTCTAAGCAAAAAATACTACGCCTTGTTCTTTTTTGTTCAAATTTTTGCTAACTTAAATTTTACTTGCTCAGTCGTAAAATTTTAATCCGCCTTGAGTAAGGCAAAAATACCGCGCTTTGATCTACCGTATTTAAATTTCTAGTTTAAATTTTGCACCGCTTGCATTCAAATTTTGCATCAATTTAATTTAAGCTTCCACATCGAAAAGCGTTTAAATTTAGCTATAATCGTGCAGAATCTATCAAAACAAATTTGAGTAAATTTAAAGCTCTCAATCTCCAGTCGCGCAAACTCTACGCCCACCCAAATAATAACAAAAGGAAAAATTTGAACTCCTCAAAAACTTCACTATCTTTTTTAGTCGTACTAAGCGCGCTCATGGCATGTACATCGCTATCTACGGACGTATATCTGCCCGCTATGCCTACGATGGAGCGGCAGCTGCACGGAGACTCGGAGCTCACGATAACGGGCTTTTTGATCGGCTTTGCTACCATGCAGCTCGTCTGGGGGCCTATCAGCGATAGGATCGGGCGTAAAATCCCGCTTTTTATCGGTATGGCGCTCTTTGCGACCGGATCAGTAGGATGCGCGATGTCAGACACTATGGCTAGTGTCGTATTATGGCGCGTGTTTCAGGCCGTGAGCGCGTGCGTAGGACCGATGCTAAGCAGGGCGATGATTAGCGATCTTTTCGGTAGCTCGCAGGCCGCACAGATGCTCTCTACGCTAGTTATTATCATGGCAATAGCGCCGATAGCGGGTCCGTTATTGGGCGGTGCGATACTGGAATTTGGCTCTTGGCACGGGATATTTTGGCTGATGGCGCTAGCTAGCGCGGTTATGTTTGCGATGATTTTTTCTCTACCGGAGACCTTGCCGCCGCAAAAGCGCTCCACAAAGCCCATCGTATCGTCTTTTAGAAACTATCTAAGATTATTGCAAGACGCCAAATTTATGCGATACACTCTTAGCGTGACGTTTTTCTACGTAGCCGCCTATGCCTTTATCACTGGCTCGTCGTTTGTATATATCGATTATTTCGGCATTCCTAGCAAATACTACGGATTTTTATTCGGCATAAACATCGTGGGCGTCATGGCGCTAAGTTTCGTAAATAAAAAGCTGGTAAAGCGCTATGCGCTAAACCGCCTGCTCATAGTCTCCGCGCTCGTTGCCGCGCTTGCTGCCAGCGTGCTGTTTGCGTTTTTCAAAACGGGCGACGTTCTTGGCGTGATAATCCCGATGTTTTTCGTTTTTAGCATGAACGGCATTATAGCTTCTTGCTCCAATGCCGCCGCTCTTGATAGCGTGCCGCAGGAGATGAAGGGCTCGGCCGCTGCGCTCATCGGCTCGCTGCAATACGGCAGCGGCATCCTCTCCTCGGCGATGCTTGCGGCGTTTTCTGCGGCTACGCCGTGGGCGATGTCTTGGATAATAGCGTTGTTTGTTTGGCTAAGCGCACTCGCGGCGTATTTTAATAAATAAATTTAGCCTTGCGGGTTTGACTCAAATTTTGGTCAAATTTGTAAAATTTCGGTCGCCAAAGCCAAAAATCAAATTTAGCGCTGGCAGGCCTAGCCAAATTTTACTTTTTCTTATTTTCGCTTTTTTTGCGCGCTTAGCGCCTCAAATTTCTGCTTTAAATTTTAAAAATCTCGTGCTTGGATAGCTCGTATTTGTCGTATATCACGGCATTATCATCGCCAGTAGGCTGCATGAGGTCGTATGCTAGCCCACCTTTTTTAAATTTTACATTTAAAACGCTAATTTTGCGCTTGGCGTCTATCTCGCGAATGCTGATTTGCTTGATATCTTTAAAGTAAAATTTCGCATTCTTGCCGCTTTTTATATGAAAAATCCGTCATCTTTGATTTTTCGGTATCACAGAGCAAGAAACTAGGATAAAGAGGTAACTTCGGCGCAAGCTAACTTACTGGCTGGCGCCGAATTTGAAAGTTATTTTATTACTGCTTCAAAGCCAACATCTACATCTGGATAGCTCTTTCCACCATGAAATGGTTTAGCAACAGCGGCAAATTTATCAAAGCTTTCATTTAGCTTCAAATCATCTACAAGATCAACTGAAAATTTTGCTACTAGCTTGCCATTTTGCACTTCATATTTTGTTTTAAAAATTTTTGAATTGCCATTTATGCTAAGCTCAACATCCATTTCTCCAGCCTTATCGTCGCCATTTACTGCTATGATCTTACCATCTACGGCCTTGCCATCGAAAATAATGCCAATCCTTTTATCGCGGTCAGGCAGCTTTGTGTCGATATCTTTTGGCTCTAGCTTAAATTCAAAGCTCTTTAAAAAATCAGCAAAATTTACATTTTCTTGACTTTTAAAATTTATCGTTTTAAAAGTACCTGGTACGGCTGTCTTATTTGCTAGCTTGTAGCCAGTAAATGTTACCTTTGGTTCACCTTCTACGCTAAATGCAAGAGCTGAAACTGCAAAAAATGAAGCTGCTAAAGCAACAGAAGTAAGTTTGTTCATAAAGAATCCTTTTTATAATATTGATAATAAATATCGCAAATTATATACCCACTTACTTCAAAAAAGACTTAAAAACTCTTTTTAATTAATGAATAAATTTTTAATAGCTTCTTACTCTGGATCATCGCTAAAATCGTTATCCCTAAAGATCACATAAAAATTTATGAGCCAAAAAACAAAAGCGATTGCTATGAGCATTGCGGGCAAATGAATGTAAAAGCCACTCCAAAAATAAGCCAAAATTCCTCTACTAATGCCAGCTAAAAGAACTAAAATAAAAGCAATTCTACTAAGGCGTAAAAACTCAAGTTCTTGTCCGCTGTGACGAAGCCCTGCGACATTAAATATAAGCATCACGCTAAAAATTACCGCATTTATCGCTATTAGATGCATAAAATTTGTTTCAAGATGGAGCCCAAAAATGCCGCTAAAGCCGATCCCTAAAAATCCAACTGCTAAAAATAGTTGCATAAAATAGTATAAAAGCACAAAGCTATGTTTAAAAAGCTCTTTATAGTGCCACTCTTTAAGCTTTGCAAGTACCGCACTTCCACAAGCTATCGCGGCATAATAGACACCTAAGCTTGCTTCAAAAAATATATTTAAAAGTAAAAAAGCACAAACGCAGCAGATAGCGATATTTTTATAGATAAAATTTGGCACAAAAACAGCTTCATCCATACCTTTTTCTCTTTTTAGCGCTTCTTTCCCAAGCACGACACTAACGCGGTAGGAGATGAGTAAGATAGCGATTACGTGGATAAAAACTTGTAAATTTAGAAATTTTTCGTTGCCGCTTATTAGATAATAAATTTCAAAGCTTAAAATGCCAAACAAAAAGCCAAGTACGCCAAATTGATCATCATTTTTATCTCGCCAGATCATATAAAGGCAAAGCAAAACCAAGTAAAGCCAAAAAAGAGCGATAAAATAGTGTGCTAAAAATAGGCTAAAAAATGCCAAGATAAAGCTTATGAAAAAGAGTGAAAATAATATATAGGCGTGTATTTTTAGAGATGCTTGAAAATTTGTCCAATCAGTTAATCCAGTTAGCAAAAATCCAGCATAAGCAAGGGCTAAGAAAAGTTGCAAAAATATAAATTTATGCAAACTCACAAAATCAGTTGGAGTAAAAAACACACTAGCACCAAGCGCTGCACAGACGGCACTCGTTAAGAAAAATATCCTCATAGGATGAGTAAAAAAATTATTAATCATAATAAATTTGCCCTTTGAAATTTTCATCTATCATCTTGCTAATAAAAGTAAAATCGCGCTCTTTGAAATCTTTGTCTATTTCAAGTTCTCTTTGTATGACTGCGCCTTTATTTGACAGGAAGTAAATTCTATTTGACATCTTCACAGCTTCCATTCTATCGTGTGTGACGAGAACTACGCTCATACCTTCACTTACTCTTTGGCCAATAATCTCAATTAAAATTTCTTTCATATCATAATCAAGCCCAGAAAAAGGCTCATCCATTAAAAGTAGATCAGGCTTTGTCACGACCGCTCTTACGAAAGCTACCCTTTGTCTCATACCGCCACTTAGCTCGCTTGGGTATTTTAAAGTGTCCTTTTGACTTAACCCAACCTTTTTAAAAAGCTCTAAAACAGCGTTAATATCTGGTTTATCCATAACTAAAAGCACATTTTCAAGGGCATTTTTCCATGTAAGCAGGCGATTTTCTTGAAAAAAATATGTAGTCTTTTTAAAGTTATTAAAAATTTTTCCTTTTCTAGGCTCATTTAGTCCGCTAATAAGCCGAAGTATCGTCGTCTTACCACATCCTGATGGCCCAAAAAGCGTCACTACTTCGCCACTTTTTACGTTTAGGCTAAAATTCCTTACGACCTTATCTCTTAAAATTTCATACTCTACATTTTTAAGCTCAAGCATCATCTTCTCCAAGGCATCAAAGCTATTTTTAGTGGCTCGATGATGAGGTATTCAAAAAGCATGATAAGAGTGATGCTTAAAAGAACATACGCCATTACTTCGGTTGTTTCAAGCATTGCCCTTGCATTTGCTATCTTTGCTCCCATGCCGTTATTTGCACCCAGTAGCTCAGCCATTATGACTATCTTTACGCCCATTGCGACAGCTACGCTAATAGAACTTATTATGTAGCTCGTAAGATGCGGGATGTAAAGGTGTCTTATCTTTTTTAAAATTCCTAGATTATAAGCGTCAAACATCTCTTTTAGCTCCTCATCTACACTACTCATAGCAACTGCTGAGCTTGCAAAAGTAAGCGGTAAAACGGTTATAAAGATAGTAAAAACGGTGCTAAAATTTCCAAATCCAAACCAAAAAATAGCAAGCACTATCCAAATAATTGGTGGCATCGATAAAAGCAAGGTGATAACAGGCTTTAAAAAGGCTGCAAAACTTTTAAAACTACCTGCTATTAGCCCTAGAAATATACCAAAAAATGTTGCCGAGCAAACTCCAATCAGTGATCTGCAAAGCGTTATATTTATCTCGCTGTTTTTATAATCTTTTATAATCTCACAGGCTTTTAAAAATACATCTTTTGGTGGCGGAAGTAGGAGTGGGGAGCTAAACTCGCTTCCCACTTGCCAAATAGCTAAGATCAAAAAAACTACGGCAAATCCGCTAAATCCGCCCCAAAAATAGTCAATTATTTTTAAAAAGCTTGAGCGATCTTTTTTGATGCCATCAATTAGTATCATAAAAATAGACCTTTATCAGGCATCTTGCCGCCTAGAAATTTTGGATTAAACTGATAAATTTCTTCAAAAAATGCCATGATCTCATTTTGTAGTTCATTTGCTTTTGTTACTGTTAGATTTGCCTTGTCAAAGGCATTTGCAAGTGCTACTTCTGGAGCTGGCAAGTAGCTTGAACCTATCTTTGCTGCACTTTGTTTGTTTTCAAGTATCCATGAAAGTGCATTTTTAAGATCACTATGAAGTGTGTCAAATAGATTTAAGTTTTTCTCGTAAAAGCCTCTTTCTACGATAATGCCAGCCATTGGGATTATCGGTTTTGTACCAAAGCTCTCGCCCCAAATTTTTGGAAAATCAACTGAGTAATGCACGCTAACGCCTGCTTTTTTACCGCGCAAAATAGTCGCTTCGCCAAGAGGTTGTGGAACTATTAAAATGTCAAAATCTTTTTGTAAAAATAAAAGCAAAGCCTCAGGCGGCGTTGCTGTATAGGTGATGTCTATCTTGCTAACGTCTATGCCTCTCTTCTTGCAAAGCGCTCTTAAAACAAGATCAGGCATGTCGCCTCGAAATGGCATGACTAGCTTTTTGCCTACAAAATCTTCTAAATTTTTGATCTTTTCATCCTTGACCATAGCGTTCATTACGCCAAGAGTTAGTAAATTTAACATCGCAAAATCAAGCCCTTGATTTCTTAAATTTGCAGCGACATTTGATGGTGACATCGTGACTTTAATATCTCCACTAGCCACGCCTGCACGAAGCTGATCTGGTGTTTTCCAGATATTTAGACTTACATCATAAGTTTTATTTAACTCGCCTTGCAATGCAGCAACCGCCATGATAACGCTTGGGATCGCTGGTGCGCCCCACATAGTAAAGCTCTCTTTTGCAAATAAATTTGGCGCAAATGCGCTAACGCCTAAAGCTGTGCTAAGTCCTAAAAATTTTCTTCTATCTAACATCTTTTTCTCCTTTAAAAACTGCTGTGAAAGCTAATGAAAAATGTCCTGCCAGGGGCATGAACGACTACTGGATCAAGTGCTGCTACGTGATCACCACTAATAAATTCTGCATAATCTTTGTCAAATAAATTTGCTACACCAAATCTTATGCCAACTTTATTTTTAAACTCTACGCCACCATAAAGATCAAGCAAACCAAATCCTTTTGCGGCCTCTTTTTTGTCGATACCTAGGCCATTTTGCTTGCTAAAATCGCCTCTAGTTTGCTTTGAAACTAGCCTTAGTGCAGTGCCAAGATTATAGCTACCAAAGCTTGCATAGTCTTTGTAGTCAAATGCAAAATTTACCTCAAAAGGCCTTATTTGATAAAGCGGCCTGCCGTCGGTTTTGTTTTGTCCGTAGTTGTAGTAAAGTGAGCTTTTTAAGCCAAAATGCCTTGCAAAGCTATATTCTGAGTTTAAATTTACACTATAAAGTGTTGCATCAACGTTTCTTGAGATGACTGCGTTTTTATTTAGTTGCATCGCAGCTTTTGAGTGGCGTCTATCAAAAATAATCAAATTTTTAACGCTATCAGCGATGAAATGTCCACTAAGACTAAATGCATCTTTGTTTTGAAGCGAGTTTAGATACTCTTTGTAAAACTCGCTACCAAATTTAAAGCCAAGAACCGCTCTATTGTGTCTTTCTGGCTCTAAATTTGGATTTGCTATCCAGCCGTTATCGCCTGCGCCATAAAGTGCGTTAAAACGCTCCATATTACTTGGCAAGCGAGATAAGCTTTCAAGCTTTGCAAAGTAGCTATCCTTGTCGTTTGGTGTAAATTTATATTTTAGGCTTGCACTAAAAGCGTCTTTTTTGATCTTATCGCTTACGTCCTCACCATAAATTTGACGAAGCAGTCCGCGAGTCGTGCTAATAGCTGGATTTGGTGCAAAAAATTTAGTATCAAGTCCGTTAAGCTTACTTCTTTGCTCTTCATATTTTAAGGCAAGTGAGGCTTCATTTGCTTCATTAAATTTATAAGCAAGTGTGTCAAAAAGCATAAATTTATCATTTCTAACATCGGCAAATCTGTATCCGTTAAAGATCCAGCTGTTGCCTTGCTTCATGTATCTTTTGCCGTCATGTTTATCTTTTTCAAAGCCAGCGCCTATTTGATTGTGAAAGCTTGCAAAGTCAGCGTCATATTTTAAATTTGCCTCAAATATATTTCTCTTTAAATCCACTTTCACATTTGGAGTGGCATCTCTTAGATGAAAATTATCAGCTTTTCGCTCAACTTTTTTTAGGATAAATTCGAAATTTAGCGTATTTGAAAGATCTTCCTCGCCTAATCTAATATTTAGCTTGCCGACTTTTCTTGTCGTTTTAAAGGCATCCATCACGTGCTCTGGCTGCTTGTCTTTATCGATATTATCCCTTAAAAACGTAAGCCTAAGCTCGCTAAGATCATTTGGCACGAAGCCTAAGATAGCGCTTTGGCCTTGCCTATTGTAGCCATAGTCCCATCTTTTGCCACTTCCATCTTTATAATTATTTGCTTTGGTGAAATTTGCATTTAAAATGGTATAAAAATTTGCGCCACGATATTTAAAAAGCGATGAGTTGTAAAAGCTTTTGCCATACATTCCAGCCGAAATATGAAACATATCAGCTGAGTTATCAAGCAAATTTGTAACAAATGGATATTCGCTTCTTTGAGTGCGGTCAAATTGATTTTCCACAAAGGCGCTTTGTGCAACGTTTGGCGTGATGACTGGCGGCGGAGCAAATTCTCTAATAGGCTTTATAATGTCTAAATTTGCTTCATTTGCTAGAAGCAGTGATGAAAGAACTGCTAGGCTTAAAATGGGCCTCATGTAAACTCCTTTTAAAGATATAATTATGATTTCTTTTATCAGAATTGTAGTAGTAAAAGCCTTTATAAAAGTTGATGTAAGTCATCTTTTAAATTTTTAATCCATAATTACGAGCTTATTGTAGATAAAATGCTTAATTTTATTTTTGTAAGAGTAGCTAAATGGTGTAAATTTAATGTGAAAAATGTATAAAATTTTGATAATTGTTATATAAAAATTTTTAGATCATAGGTTGATTTAATTATGCTCTAAAATTATTAAGCCTATCTCTTAGCTCTTTTGAAATGGTAAATTTTGAGAGTTCATATTTATCAAAAATGATGATCAAATCATCACCTAGTGGTTGCACTAACCCAAAGCAAGCATCTCTATCAAGACGGTTTTTCTTAAATTTTACACTCAAAGTTTCAACTTTTTTCTTATCGCCAAAGCTTTTAATGGCGATTTCGTCGATATCCTTAAAGTAAAATTTTATGCTTTTTGAGCCTTTAGTGATGATAAATCCATCATCTTCAATACGTAAAAAGTTATTTTGTAAAATTTTTCTGATACAAAAGAACGCTGAGAGAGCGCCAATGATGATGCCAAAGAGAGACGCTGCGCCAAGAGCTAGATAAAGGTAGCCAACGATGCTAAAGGCAAAAAGTCCAAGCCCAAATGTTAGCGCCCAAAAAACATCTTTTTTACTCTCTTTTGTTATCATCATTTTTCCTTTTAAGCTAAAATTCCAGCACCATTTATCGCTTGGCTGCGCTCTTTTGCATAAATTCTCTCGCCATTTATCACGTCATATTTCCAGATCGGCGCATTTGCCTTAAAGTCCTCGACAAACTCGTTTATAAGCCTTAGCGCGACCTTTCTTTGAGGGCTCACAACGCCTGCAACATAAGAGCTCGTATGCACGGCCACATCGCCTTTTGAGTGAGCAAAGAGTACGTAGGCATTTTCTTTTTTGGCTCGCTCCTGCCAAGCATCTAGCCATTTTTTAAGTATTGGCTCATAGATATCAAAGCTAAGCGCCGAAATACCACCTTCTTCTCTTACGATTCCAACAAAAGTGATGAGCGCACCGCAGTTTTTATCCTTAAAGCGTTCATACCACTCGTTTGTGATGCTTTGAACATCCAAACTTCCATTATAAATTTGCATCTTAGCCCCCACAAACTGGCGGCAAGATAGAAATTTTATCGCCTGATTTAAGAGCGAAATTTATATCGCTTACGATCTCATCATTTACAGCCACAGCACAGATGTTTAGCCATTTTTTAAGCTCTTCTTTCTCGCTTAAAGCCTCTTTTACTTCACCTAAATTTTTTGCCTCTACTTTTATATTTTCAAGCCCGATAGGCCCAAGAAATTCGATCTCTATCACGTTTTATCCTTTGAGATTTTTGCTGATTTTACTTAAAAATAAATTTAGATATACTTATTTAAAAATTTAAAAAGCGAGCAAAAATGAACGAAATTTTAAAGAGTATAAAAACCCCAGCCTACGTCTGCGAAGAGGCAAGAGTACGTAAAAATTTAGAGCTTTTAAAATATGTCAAAGAGCAAAGCGGAGCTAAAATTTTAGTAGCACTTAAGGGCTTTGCATTTAGCGGAGTGATGGATATGGTGGGCTCGTATCTTGACGGCGCGACTTGTAGTGGGCTTCATGAGGCAAAATTTGCAAACGAATACGTAAAAGGCGAGATCCACACGTATAGCCCAGCGTTTAAAGAGGAGGATTTTGATGAAATTTTAAAAATTTCAAAGCACATTACATTTAACTCTTTTGCACAGTGGCAAAAATTTAAGGGTATTGCCCTGCAAAATGGCATTATCTGCGGCCTGCGCGTAAATCCAGAGGTCTCGCTAGCTCCAACTGATAGCTACAATCCATGCGGTAAATTTAGCAGGCTTGGCATTACAAGGGCAAATTTTAAGTCTGAGCTTCTTGATGGTATTAGTGGGCTTCATTTTCACGCACTTTGCGAGGAGAGTGCAAGTAGCTTACAGGTCGTGCTGGAGGCATTTGAGGAGAAATTTGGCGAGTTTATCCCAAAGATGAAATGGATAAATATGGGCGGCGGCCACCACATCACGAGGGCTGATTACGATGTGGAGCTGCTTATAAAAATAGTTAGGCGCTTTCGCGAGAAGTACGACGTAGAGATCTATCTGGAGCCTGGTGAGGCTGTGGGCTGGCAGACTGGCTTTTTGATAAGTAGCGTGCTTGACATCGTGCATAACGAAAAAGATATCGCCATCCTTGACACCTCAGCCGAGGCTCACATGCCTGATACTGTGCTGATGCCTTACCGCCCAGCCGTTAGGGGTGAGAGTGAGAATGGTAAATTTACTTATAGATTTGGCGGTAATACCTGCTTAGCTGGCGATATAGTGGGTCTTGAAGCGGACGATGCGGAGTATAAATTTGATAGCGAGCTACAAATAGGCGACCGCGTCATCTTTGAAGATCAAATTCACTACACCATCGTTAAAAACACGACATTTAATGGCATTAAGTTGCCTGACCTTGTCCTTTTAAAAGAAAATGGCGAAGTTAAAATGATCCGCGAATTCGGATATGAAGAGTATAAACGCAGAAACTAATCACTGGTGTTTTAGCGGCTAAATACTAAAAGTTCATTTGTATGTATGTCTATAAAATTTTTATAGATTAATATCCATAAATTTTGGCAAATTTATCTATCTTTGCACTCTTTTGCCAGTTGTATTCGGTTTCATTTGCGATACTTTGAGCTAATTCTTTACCGAAATGATCACTGATAAAGCCAATGGCCATATCCATGCCAGCAGCCACGCCTGAAGCCGTGTAAAATTTATCATCTTTTGCCTAGTTGGCATGCTCTTGTTACTCTACTGCCTCGCCTTATCCTTTCATCGACCCAAGTGATCTTTTATTTGAGGTAGCCTTTAAGCCGTCAAGCACTCCAGTGCGAGCTAGCAAGGCTGAGCCAGTGTAGAGACTAAGGCAAAAATTTGAAGCCAGAATATACTTTTTAAGATACGATATAAACTCGTTGCCATTAGATCAAGCGCCTCATAATCATTAAAAAGATAAAAGAGGTTCATTTCTCTGCTTTTTGGATAGAAATTTTAAAAATCTTTGGTGTTCTCGTTTAAATTTTAAAAGCAAAATCTGAAATAATTTTTAACTATAAAATAGGATGAATTTAGATTTAATATTCTTATAAAAATTAACAAAGCTTAAATATTTTTTATAAATTTTTTAGTAATCTTTTTTGCTAAGGTTTGCTTGTGATTAGCTCTGATATAATAGCGATCAAAATAGCGTAGCTATGCGATTTAACGTATTTAACCAATACTTAAATTGTTTAAGCTCAAACTCATAAAGGACTACAATGACGAGAATTCTTACTCTGCTTTTTACATTATTTGTAACAGCAATGGCAACTCAAGGACCAACTGGCGTCAATCAATATAATAGTGCCATTTGGGCGGCTGAAAGGATAGAAAATATCAAGCCATACGAACAAGGTTTGGGGCCGATATTTACTTTTATCCAAGGTAATGACTACTTTGCAATAGCAGCACTTTCTATCATTTTGGCTGTTATTGGAGCATTTGCATTACACTTTTTAATCATTGGACCAAAACATTTTAGTCATGATGGTAAAAAGGTGTTTGCTTTTTCATTGATCATACGTATAGCTCATGGTTTGGCAGCGATCTCATGGATCATTTTAGTGCCAACTGGTATCATCATTATGTGGGGTGCAGAGCTTGGCGGTGGAACATTTGTGCGTTTCTGTAGATACTTGCACGATACAGCAACTGTGATCTTTGCTGTTTCTGTGCTTCCTATGTTATTTACCTGGACAAAGAGAATGCTTCCGGCAATTTATGATATTAGATGGATGATGATAGTTGGTGGCTATTTATCAAAGAAAAAGAGACCTGTTCCAGCTGGTAAATTTAATGCTGGTCAAAAAGCATGGTACTGGATCGCTATCCCTGGTGGTATCGTTATGATAATTACTGGCGCGATTATGTATTTTACGGACTTCAAAGAGCCAGCGGTTGCTTCTTGGTTTGGTCTTACACAAATTGATCTTTTAAGATACAGCGTAATTATCCATAACTGTCTTGGCATCGCATGTGCAGTATTTTTCTTAGTTCATATTTATATGGCAGCTATTGCTATTCATGGTGCTATTTGGTCGATGATTACTGGATATAAAGAGGAAGAAGAAGTTTATGTTCTTCATCACTACTGGTATCAAGAGCTTGTTAGAGAGAATAAAATTCCAGTATCTGATTATGAAAAGTCTTATACAAATTTAAAATAATTAACTTTACTTTGACCTTGCTAGTAAGCGAGGTCAAAGCCCTCTTTTATCTCAAATTTATACATTAAAATTTTTAAAATAATTAATATTTTTTTGGCTATAATCCAAACTAGTTTCAAGGTTTGAAATACTAATTGCAAAAGGAAAAATCATGACAACAATTGATTGTAGAAATTTAGAGTGTCCAAAACCAGTCATAATGACAAAAAATGCACTTGATAGTTTAAGCGAAGGCGAAAGCTTAGAAATTTTGGTAAATGCACTAGCCCCAAAAGAAAATATTTCAAGATTTTTAAAAAATCAAAATATAAACTTTAGCCTAGAAAGCAATGGCAATGAGACTAAAATTTTAGCTACAAAAGGCAAAAATGCGCTTGAGCTTACAAATTTTGATGAGTTTGTCTGCGACATAACACCAAAAAATAATAAAGTACTCTATCTGAATGAAGAGCGCGCGGGAAGTGGCGAAGTAGGAATAAATTTACTATCAAAATTCTTAGGAGCATTTCTTCAAGTTGAGAAAAAGCCAAAGATAATAATCTGCGTAAATAACGCTGTAAAGATGACTACAAACCGCTCACACCCAAGTTTTAAGCCGCTTAAAGATCTTGAAGCTGCTGGTGTTAAAATTTTAAGCTGCGGAAGCTGCTTGGAGGCTTATAAGCTAGTAAGCGATCTTGCGATTGGCGAAATTTCAAATGCTTATGAGATCATCGATATACTCTCAACTCACGAGCAAATCAAATTATGATCTATCACGACAAAAAGCTTACGCAGTTCGTTAGAGCCGCTGGTTGAGCTGCTAAGCTTGACCCGTCGGGTCTAAACAAAACGATTAGTAGTTTAAATTTATCTCATCCAAATCTGCTCTCAAGCACCAATTCTAATGAGGATGCGAGTGTCTTTAAAATTTCAAGTGATCTTGCACTTGTTCAAACGCTTGATTTTATAACGCCTGTGGTAAACGATCCATTTATCTACGGACAAATCGCTGCCGCAAATAGCCTAAGCGACGTCTTTGCAATGGGTGGTGAGGCGATAAATGCTCTAAATATCGTAGGCTTTGATAGTTGTAACTTGGCACCTGAAATTTTAGGCGAAATTTTACAAGGTGGAGCCGATAAAGTAAAAGAGTGTGGCGGTATAATCGTTGGCGGGCATACGATTGAGACACAGCAGATGTATTATGGGCTTAGCGTTACTGGAAGGGTACATCCTGATAAATTTTGGGCAAATAATACAGCCATAAATGGCAATGTTTTAATCCTTACAAAGCCCCTTGGAAGCGGCATTTTAAGCACAGCAATAAAGGCTGATTTATTAAGCATGGAGCAGATAAAAGAGGCTGCAACTATCATGGCACAGCTAAATTTTTATGCATTAAAGGCACTTGATGGTATCAAAGTCTACGGCGCTACTGATGTGACTGGATTTGGCTTTTTGGGGCATTTAAGCGAAATGCTAAATGAAAAGATCAGTTTTGAAATTTATGAAAAAAACGTGCCAATCATTGCAAGCGCAAAGGAATTTGCCGATATGGGCATTATTCCAGAAGGAAGCTATAAAAACCGCGAATTTGCAAAGCATTTTATAGACAAAGAAGCTGACATTTTACTATTTGACGCACAAACTTCAGGCGGACTTTTGCTTGCAGTTGGTGAAAAGGATGCGATGCTTGCAGTAAAGCGCTTAAAAGAAGTAGGTTATGAAAGCTCGGCTATCGTTGGCTCTGCGGTGTCAAAGAGCGAGTTTGGTATATTTTTAAGATAAATTTTTAAAAATAGCATGCTATCCATTGTGTTAGTGAAATCTTTTAATTTACTTAACCATTCTATAATTTCAAAAACTACAAAGGAGAGATGATGAATTATCTTGAAATTTTAAAATTTCGTCATGCTTGCAAGGTTTTTGACGAAAGCAAAAAAATCGGTGCTGGAGAGTTTGATTTTATACTAGAGGCTGGCAGGTTAAGCCCTAGTTCAACTGGCCTTGAGCAGTGGGATATCTTAGTCGTTCAAAATAAAGAGCTTAGAGAAAAAATAAAAGCTCTTTCATGGAATCAAGCGCAAATCACATCTTGCTCACATTTAGTTGTCGTTTTAGCTAAGATCAAAGAGGTAAAATTTGGAAGCACATACGTTAATAAAATGATCGCTAGAAATAGCAATAAAGATCCTGAAGCCATTGCTGCAAGGCAAAAATTTTATCATGACTTTTTGCTTGCAAATTTTAAAAATGATGATGAGCTAACATTTCAGTGGTCGCATGAGCAGTGCATGATAATCGCCACAAATATGATGAATGCAGCTGCAAGTTTGGGCATTGATAGTTGCCCGATAGAAGGCTTTGATAGACATGCTTTAAATGAACTTTTGGGGCTTGATGAGAGCTTTCAAAGAGTGGCTATTATGGTGCCATTTGGCTACCGCCTAAATCCACAACCAAAAAAACTTCGCAGAGAAATTTCTGATATCGTTACTTGGGTTTATTAAGATATTTGAGCCAAATTTTAAATAAATTTTTGGCTCAATTTTAAATAAATCAATAAATTCTAAATAAATACTTATCTTTATAAACCCAAATCAAGTAAAAATGGGATAAAATCAGAGCCAAAACCTAAACTAACGAGGTGTCTATCGTGCTTGAGAAACAAAAAACCAGCCTTCAAATAGTAAAAATGTTTTATACAAAGGCTATTTTACTTCTACTCTCATTTATATTTTTAGCATTATTTGTAGTTTGTGCCGGCACGAACGATATAAAGTATGATCTTAGCTCAACTAATTCAAATATAAAATCATCAATCTCAAATGGTTTTTTTATAATAAAAAACGATCTATTTTTAAAATCAAAAATGGTTGAAGCAGGTCTTAGCGATATGCTATTTGATAAAAATTCAACAAAAAACGATCTTTATATATCTTTTTATGTTTTTGATAAAAATAGAAATTTACTCTATTCAAAGAGATTTTTAGGTGCTGATGACATAGCCGAAAAGGATCTATCTCAGCTAAGTTTAAACGAGACAGATGCCGGGAAATTTACAGTATCAGATCGAGTTTATAAAAACAATCGTTTTAGAGACATTTATGCATCTTATGGACTAAAAAATGGAGGCAGCATTTTAGTTCAAATTGATATAAAATTTTTGCAAAACTACACCAATGTAGGTTATGATGATAAAAGCAAAACTTATGCTTATCTGGTAGATAAATATGGAAATTTATCAAGAGATGAGTTTTATAAAAAATTTGATGAATCGATGTTTTTGCCTTATGTGAGTCTTGGCGATGAGTTTAAAGAGGATAAAATAATATTTTCTTTAAGCCATATGAGCTTTTATCTCATAAGCTATATGCCAGAGTATAAAATTTTTGTTATTACTGCTTCAACGAAGCATTTTCATATCTTTATGCAGTTTGTGTTATTTTGGCTATCGATCTTTTGTTTTATATCTTCTTTAATTTTATGGGTTAGAGATGTAAAATTTGTAAAAAATAGAATAATGCCAGCTTTAAAAGAGGTAAGAGATACTTTAGATGGTGATGAATACGAGATAAAACGAAGCCTTAATGTAACAGAATTTGAAGATATAAAAAATGGAATAAACAAGCTAAAGATAGAAGCCAAAAAAGCAACTGATGGGCTAGAAGAATACAAAAGTAGATTTGGCTATATTTTTGAACAAAGCTTTTTGAAAATAGTAGTTTATGATGCTTATAGCGGCGATATTATTGATGCTAGTAATGCATTTTTATCATCCGTTGGCTACACAAAAGATGAGATTATAGAGCTAAATTTAAATGATTTAATAGATGGCGATTTTGCATTGTTTATGCAAATGAAACAAGACGCTCAAAATAGCGATATGAGCTTTAAAATCGAGCTAAAAACAAAAGATGGCGGCACTAAAGAGGGATTTTTACAAGAGTCGCAGATCGAGCTAAGGGATTCTAGGCTAAATTTTATGCTTATACACGAGCTTGATGATGGAAAATTTACGAAAAAGGATAACGAAGCAATAAATGATTATTCGTTTTTATCGCCAAATGTAATAGCAGAAGCATTAAATAGCGATCCATTTTCTATCGTAAGAAGTACGCAAAATATCGATAGTGTCTTTAAAGTCGCACAAGATAAGAAGCTTATAAATTTAAAAGATCTAATAAGTCCTGAAAGTTTAGATGAGTTTGCTGTAAATGTTTCTAATGAATCTAAAAAATTCTTTGAAAAAGGCGGCAAAAATAGCGAAATAAATCTCGTAGCCAATATGCAAACAAATGAAAACAACAAAACGCCATTTAAGATAAAAGTAAAATTTATAGATAATGGTGCTGACAAAGAGCAAAAAATCATCTACTTTTTTAATGACTTAAGTGATATAGCAAAGTTGCAAGAAAAGTACGATGCTGAATTAAAATATTTTCAAAGCATACTTTGGGCAAGCCAAGCGCTTGTCTTTTCATGGGATAAAAAAAGCGACACCCTTTATATCCCAAATGCTATTGCCAAGTCGCTCGGATATGCATTAAATGGGGATATGAGTATAAATTTTGAACGTGCAAAAACTATATTTGTAGATGAATTTGTAAGCTTTAAGGACTTTTTTGACCTTATAAAAAAAGGTGAAGTATATGATGGCGAAGTGCGTTTTTATAGGGCTGATAAAGAGATTATTTATGTAAGGATTAGAGCAAAAGCAATAGCTTTTTATGATGGTGAAGTAAGCGTCATAAAAGGCACAATGCAAGATCTTAGTGTGCAAAATAGCTTTTTTTCTTATCAAGACCTTTTAGCAAAAATTTTCTCATACGCAAAAGAGCAAATTATTATGCTTGATGATGAGTTTAGGATCATAGATGCTAATGACGCTTTTTTCGATACGCTTGATATTTCTAGAGATAAAAATTTTATAGAGAAAATTTACTCAAAAGATATAATAAATTTTAAAAACGGACTAAAAGATATTAAAGATGAAATTTTAAATTCACTTAAAATAACTGGCTTTTGGCAAGGTCTTATTCATGATGTTCGAAGCAAAAATAGACTCGAAGTCATAAGTATAAGCAAGCTTTTAAACGCGTTTGGCGATCAAGAGGGATATATTTTGTTAGCTTCAAGCGCAAATGATGACTGCTACAATAAAGAGTACCTCGAATTTATCGCGTATCACGATACACTAACTGGGCTGCCAAATAGATTTTTACTTTTTAATAAGCTAGAAAATCTACTAAAACAAGCAAAAAAAAGCTTAAAAATAGCAGCCTTTTATGTTGATTTTGATAATTTTAAATCGATAAATGACGGATACGGACATCAAGTAGGCGATAAAATCCTAATAGAAATTTCAAAAAAAATAGATGAAATTTTTCCAAAACAAGGAATATTTGCAAGAATAGGCGGGGACGAGTTTATAGGTGCTATGCCTTATGAAAATTTGGGAGAAATTTACGAGACTGCTGAGAACATCTTAAGAGTGGGCCAGAGTAAAATTTCTATTGATGATGATGAAAAAAAACTTAGCGTAAGTATTGGTATTAGTTTAAGTAGCGATGCACTTAGCGTTGATGATCTAATTGAAAGAGCCGATTGGGCCATGTATCAAGCAAAGCTTAATGGAAAAAATAAATATTATGTATTTAATTCGAAAAAAGATACGTACTTTAAAAATGAATATAGAGACGACTCAAAGATTATTGAAGCTATCGATGCTGGCGAGATGTTCTTACTATATCAGCCTGAGATTGATATAAAAAGTGGGGAAGTTAGCAGCTTTGAGGCATTTATTAGATGGAAAAATGGCGATAAGATATTAAGGCCATCAGACTTCTTACCGCTTGCAAAAGGCTCAAAAGCAGTTGTTGCTATCGCATTATTTACACTAAAAGATGCTTTAAAAGCTAGGGCTGTATGGCTAAAAGAGGGAATAAATGCAAAAGTTAGAGTAAATTTATGCATTAAAAAGCTAATGACATCTGAGTTTTTTGAGAAATTTAAAAAGCTTTTGAAAGATGAGCAACTAGACGCTAATGGGCTAATCATAGATATCGTTGACTCTGCAAGTGGCGTAAATTTAGATGATGTTGTTAGATATATTGATGCTTATAAGGAGCTAGGCGTTAGCTTTTCGCTTGATGATTTTGCGTCTTATTCAGGCTCGGTAGAAGCGTTAGGTATGTTAAAAACAAACAGATTTAATATAGATAAAAGATTTTGTAAACAGATTTTTGATTCAGTAGAAGCACTAAAGACCATACGCATGATAAAGTATGTATCAGATACTTTTAATTTTGATGTCATGATAAAAAATTTAGAAGATAAAAGCATGCTTGAAATTTTTGTTGGATTTGGCTTTAGTAGATTTCAAGGACGGCTTTTTGCGCCAGAGCTTAGCCTGGATGATGTGCTCAAATTTAAATTCACTCTATCATCTCCGCTAAATGTAAGAAATTTTCAAGATGATGAGAATTACAATATGCTTTGCAAAATAGTAGGCGTAAAAGAGCTTATGACTCGTTTGATAAATTTACTTAAATGCGATGAAAAAATAAGTGAAAAATTAAAAAGCGAAATAGCAAATCAAGTAGATGATATCAGAACAATAAATGAAAAATTAGCTGAAATTTTAGATACGATCCTTGTAAAAATAGATAAAGAGAACGTAATAAATTTAGCTAATGAGGCAATTTTATTATGCGATAATGATCTAAATTTGAGTGGAGCGAATAAATAATGAATGAAAATGTTTTAAATGTTTATGAGCATGAAATCCCAAATGGAAGCAAGCTATACTTTGCCAGTAGCGCAAAGCTAAAGAGACAGATCGAACAAAAAGCTAGTGAAATTTTAGAAAATGAAGGCTTTAGCGAGATCGTAACGCCATTTTTCTCATATCACCAGCATTTAAGTGTAGATGCGACAAATCTTTTACGTTTTAGCGATAGCCTAAATCACGAAATAAGCCTAAGAGCTGATAGCACGGTAGATACTGTAAGGATCGTGCTTAGAAGACTAAAGGCAAACGAATCAAAAAGATGGTTTTATATCCAGCCAGTCTTTCGCTATCCAAGCCAAGAAATTTATCAAATCGGAGCCGAACTAATCGGTGAAAATGATGTTTTAAAAAGCATAAATATCGTAGCAAAGCTTCTTAATGAGCTAAAAATGGATACATTTTTACAAGTGAGCAATATACAAATTCCAAGAGTGATTTGTGAAATTTTAAGCGTGCCTATTGAAATTTTTGAAAATGGACAAATGGAGAAAATTTTATCTCAAAATGTTCCATGGCTAAGCGCTCTTGCTCTTTTAAAGTCAGTTGATGAACTGGATGAGGTGATTAAAATTTCTCCAAGCAAACTAAAAGAACCGCTTGAAAATTTGAGAAATTTAGCCAGCGCTTTAGAATATAAAAATTTAAGAATAGTTCCGCTATATTACTCGAAAATGAGATATTATGATAGTTTATTTTTTAGATTTTTAAGAAATAACAGCATAATAGCAAGTGGCGGTAGCTACGAAATAGACGGAAAAATAAATAGTGGTTTTGCTGTTTATACGGATGCATTGATAGAAGAAAAAATTAATTTAAGGAAGTAAGAATGAGAAAGGCTGATTTAGTAGTTGGAGTTCAATGGGGTGATGAGGGTAAAGGCAAGATAGTTGATATGCTAGGACTAAACTATGATATGATCTGTCGCTCACAGGGTGGCCATAATGCCGGCCATACGATCTGGGTTGATGGCGTTAGATACGCGCTTCACCTTGTTCCAAGTGGAATTTTACATAAAAATATCATAAATATTATTGGCAATGGTGTTGTTGTTTGCCCAGAAGTATTAATCACTGAAATGGCTCAGTTTGAAAATTTGGAAGGAAGGCTTTATATTAGCGATAAAGCACATTTAAATCTAAGCTACCATAGTCAAATCGATCAAGCAAAAGAGAGACTAAAAGGCGAAAAAGCAATCGGTACGACTGGAAAAGGCATCGGACCAACTTATGCTGATAAAATAAGCAGAAGTGGTCATAGAGTAGGCGAGCTACTTGAGCCAGAGCGTTTGTGCGATGCTTTGATGCATGATTTTGAGACAAACAAATGTGTATTTGACGCACTTGGTGTAAAAATTCCTAATGAGAACGAATTGCTTGAAGAGCTAAAAAGATATAAAGAGGTTTTAGCTCCATTTATCGCAAATACTACAAACCTAGTGTGGAAGGCACTTGATGAAAATAAAAAGGTATTACTTGAAGGCGCTCAGGGCACGCTTTTAGATATCGACCATGGCACATATCCATACGTAACTAGCTCAAATACCATAAGTGCAGGTGCTTGCACAGGTCTTGGACTAAATCCAAAGGAAATCGGTGAAGTAATAGGCGTCATAAAGGCATATACAACTCGTGTTGGCTTTGGTCCTTTCCCAACAGAAGATAAAGGTACGAGTGGCGATAAGATGTGCGATATCGGCAAGGAATTTGGCACAACAACAGGTCGCCGCAGACGTTGTGGATGGTTTGATGCTGTGAGTGTAAAATATGCTTCAAGGCTTGACGGTGTCGATACTTATGCGCTTATGAAGCTTGATGTACTTGATGGATTTGAAGTGGTAAAAATTTGCAAAGCTTATCAATATAATGGTGAAACGATTGATTATATGCCGACAGATCTTGAAAATGCAACTCCTATCTATGAAGAACTTGCAGGCTGGGATAGCGTAAAAGGCATAAGCAAATATGAAGACTTGCCAGCAAATGCAAGAGCCTATATCGAAAGAATAGAAGAGCTAACTGGCGTAAAGATCGGCTACATCTCAACAAGCCCTGAAAGAAGCGATACGATCATTAGATGAAAAGCAAATTTACCTCTATCGTCCGTGTAAAAAAACAAGAGATGGATAAGGTAGAGGCAAAGCTTGCCGTTGCTAGGCTTAATGTAAGAAATTTTGAAGAAAATTTAGTGCATTTAAGAGCAAGGCTTGAGGAGTTTTGCTTGCCAAAAAGTGGCAATATAGGCGAGTTAAAGGAAAATTTAGAGCTTATAAAGATAGCAAGGCAAGAGTTAAATGCCTGCAAAGAGAGCCTTGAGATAGCCAAAAAAGAGGTTTCGCATTACGAACATAAATATAAAAATGCAAATTTAGAGTACGAAAAGATGAAATATCTAGAAAAAGAAGAGTTTAAAAAAGAGATAAAACGCATACAAAAGGCTGAAGCACTTGCACTTGATGAGTTTGCGGTGATGAAATTTACAGCTAAGAGCGAGTTGTGATGAGAGCGGTTTTATTACTCTTAACTATTTTAAATTTTGCATTTTGTTTTGAAGTACCAGTTGATTGTACGCAAATTTTTGAAGCTAGAAAAGAAGAAATTTCAAAGGAACTTGAGATCATAGATGAGCAGCGCCAAGCTTTAGAAGTATTTCGTGCAAGCTCGGCAGCAGCCTATGAAGAAAATAATAAAAAGCTTGCCAAAAAAGAAGCGGACCTAAATGCAACAATGAAAGTGATCGAGCAAAAACGTAAAGAGATCGATGAAGTGGTCGCCAAAAATGAAAAAATTTTAAAAGAACTTCGCACAATGACTAGTGATAAAGTCAATGAGTCGTATTCTAAGATGAAAGATGGTGTGGCAGCTGAGGTGCTCTCTAAAATGCCTAGATCAAACGCAGCCACCATACTTTATGCCCTTGATGCCAAAAAGATATCTACTATCATGGCAAAAATGGATCCAAAAGTAGCATCTGAGATCACCACTTTGCTTCAAAAAGGGCCACCATTTGCTGATGAAAAAGGCGATATGCCAACTCCAGCCGGTAGCATAAATATACAGTAATAAATTTTTGCACAAGCAAGCAAAATTTTAAAGAATTTAGACACCAAACATAAAGCTCTATGCTTATAAATTTTTAATTTTAAGCTCGCCTAACTTTAGCTTGTATACTTTTGTGGTAGCTATTTTTTAACCAAACTTGCTACGACCCCAACTCCAAGGATGGCTAGAATGATAAAAAGGCTAATTTGTGCAGAAATTTCAAAACCATGATGAAAGATATGAGAGGTCGCATTTATAGCTAGCTTTGCTGCGATAAAAAATAAAAGCACTATCACAGAAATTTCTAAATACTTTAAAAAATTTTTGAGTGCTTCAAGCACAAAATAAAGCGTTCTTAGCCCAAGTATCGCAAATATCATCGCTGAATAAACAATCACAGGATCTTTGCTCACAGCAATGACAGCTGGAACGCTATCAAAAGCAAATATCACATCGCTTAGCTCAATCACGCAAAGACACAAGAATAATGGTGTTGCTATCCAAGTAGCTTTTAGCCTTAAAATCTGATCGTTAAGAGTAGTTTTTTGACTATCTGAAATTTGCTTAGAAATTTCGCTAAATCTAACAAAAAAACTATGTCCAAAAAGCTGTGGTAAAACCGGAAAGAAGCGGTAAACTGCCCTATAAGCTATGTGGTTTGAATAATCTTTTATATCCTCATCACACTTATCTTTTTTTATCATCATTACAGCACTATATGCGACTATTGCTGCAAATATTAGCTCCATCCAAGGCGAGATGGCAAAAAGCATCGTACCTACGGCTACAAAGATGAGTCTAAATACCATAGCTCCTATAACGCCAAAATAAAGCACTCTGTGGCGATAAATTTCAGGTATATTAAACCATGAAAAAATCGCCATCATCACAAAAAGATTATCTACCGAGAGCGACTTTTCTAGCGCATATCCTGCAAAATAAAGGCTTGCTATTTCGCTGCCTAGCTCAAAATATAGATATATGCCAAAAAGTACCGAAACTCCTATCCAAAAGATAGACCAAATACCGGCTTGTTTTAGTGAAATTTTCTCATCATGTTTATGAGCAAAAAGATCTATTCCAAAGGCAAGTGATGCCATTATAAGAAAAACTATAATTGTTTGAATTTCTGACGTGTTCAACTTTTATCCTTAAAATTTTAGCAAGGCATCATCAAGACTTCTACTATCTCGCCTTTTTTAAGAATTTCTTTATCCATCGGAATCATTAAAAGTGCAGCCTTGTTTGTCAAGTTATTTACGATCGCTGAACTGCCAAGCTTTTTGCCATTTAGATTTACAAAATTTTTTCCTTCACGATTTTCTAAATTTACAGCCGTAAATTCTAAAAATGGTGAGCGTTTTTTATAGTCTTCGTCCATTATAGCCGTGATCTTTGGCTCTTCTTGACCAAACCACGCATTTATTAAGACCCTTACGTAAAGCACACACATAACCATTGCCGAGTACGGAAATCCTGGCAGTGCAAAGATATATTTATCGCCTGACTTTGCCACTCTGATGTGACGGCCCGGTTTTATCGCAGCACCCTCGATGATAAGGCTAAAATTTTCATTTAAAGCGCCTTTTACAAAGTCATAGTCCCCCATGCTTATGCCACCAGTCGTCACTAATATATCAGCTGATTTTAGTGCGTTTATGATCGCTTTTTCGACAAGTTCAGCCTTATCTCTTACGATCTCGCAAAGGATCGGCTCCGCACCCATTTTGCGTATCTGCATAGCGATGCCTACGTGATTTGAGCTGTGAATTTGTGCTGGATTTTCTAATGGCTCGCCAAGGTCTTTTATCTCGCTACCAGTTGCTAGTATCGCCACTCTTGGGCGTATGAAAACGCTTACGTGAAAGACACCAAGCTCAGCAAGAAGTGCTATCTCAGCGTAGCTTAGACGAGTGCCTTTTTTGATCAAAATTTCACCTTTTTTGTAGCTTTCCCCCACTTCGCGCACAGCAAAGCCCTTTGGCACACTCTTTTTGATGATTATTTTTGATCCGACAACCTCGACATTTTCTACCGGTACAAGAGTATCAGTACCTTCGCTCATTAGTGAGCCAGTAAAAGTTTTTACACATTTACTACCCTCTATGACTAATCCTTTGTCGCTTCCAGCAGGCAGGTCTGTGATGAGCTCAAGCTCGCTTAGACCATCTTTAAAGGCAAAAGCGTATCCATCCATCGCTGAAACCGGCTTTGCTGGGTAATTTTCAGCGGCTGTCACGTCGTAGGAGATATTTCTATCAAGTGCGTCCGTGATGGCTACTTTTTCGACCTTTTCCCACGCATTGATTGTATCTTTTAGAATTTTTAGGCTATCTGCGTAACTCATAAAATCTTTCATTTTTATCCTTTTTATGAAATTTTTGCATATTCTATCCATTTCGCTCTTAAAAAATTAATCTTTGTTTTATTTAATGATTATTAAAATGCCATTTAAGAAATCAGTTTGATTTTACCCTATACATAGGAAAATTCATGAATAAAACAGTGCTTTACATTATCGCAGGTGCAAGCCTTGGCATTCTTGGCCCAGTGCTTGTTTATTTTGGCAATCCAGCAAACATGGGCGTTTGTGCGGCTTGCTTTTTAAGGGATAGCGTAGGTGCTCTTGGCTTTCACCAAGCCAAGGTCGTGCAGTATCTAAGGCCTGAAATTTTAGGTCTTATCATCGGAGGCTTTCTAGCAAGTATGCTTTGGAGTAGAAATTTCACTCCAGTATCAGGCAGTGCGGCATTTTCTAGATTTTTCTTAGGCGTGTTTGCTATGATTGGTTGCCTTATCTTTTTGGGCTGCCCATGGAGAGCATTTTTACGTCTTGGCGGAGGAGATATGACCGCTATTGCTGGTCTTGTCGGTCTATTTGCTGGCGTTTTTGTTGGACGATTTTTCAAGAAAAATGGTTACGTCATACCTGAAAATGATGCCACTACAAAACCAGTTGCGTTTTTGCCATTAATCATTGCTATTTTGCTTTTAATAGCCCTTGTTTTTGGTTTAAAACTTGGCGATAATGGTGCTTTATTTAGCTCAGAAAAAGGTCCAGGCTCACAGCACGCAAATATCTTTATCTCACTTATTTGCGCCATTGTTATTGGCATTTTTATGCAAAGAAGTAAATTTTGCTCGGTTGGTGCGATTAGCAAAGTTTTTGAGCGTGATCTTTCAATGTTTTATGGCATTGTATCTATCATCGTTTTTGCAAGTATCACAAATTTAGCTCTTGGACAATATAAATTTGGCTTTGAAGCTCAACCTATCGCTCATAATGACGTCCTTTGGAATTTTCTTGGCATGAGCTTGGCTGGTCTTTGCTTTAGCCTAAGTTATGGCTGCCCAGGCAAACATTTAGTGCAAATGGGAGCTGGAAATTTAAGCTCGGCTGTATTTGTCTTAGGCATGGGAGCAGGCGCTGCGATAAGCCATAACTTCATACTTGCAAGCTCAGGAGCTGGCATCACTCCTTACGCTCCATATGCCGTAGCGATCGGCTTTATCTATGCTATTTATGTCGGAGTTTTTACTAAAAAAGCATAATACAAATTTGGCTGCCTTTGCAGTCAAATTTACTCACTTTTTATATCTATCACCTCATCAAAAAGTCCAAAAAGCTCACATTGATGTGTGATCATTGAAATACTAGCCTTAATCTTAAAATTTTTTAGCAGCAATAGTAATTGCATTTTGTTTTAAGATATGGCAAACGATAATTCTAAATCGAACTAAATTTTAACAATAAATTAGCAAAGTTTAATAAGTATCAATATAAAGTAAATATTTTAAGCTATTTTGATATAGAATATCGATTTTAATTTTATCTAAAGGAATTCTATGAAATTTAGCATACTTGCTTCATCACTGATCTTTAGCTCGCTGTGGGCTTTAGATACAAATAACAGTGATTATTCAGTTGTTTTACCAACTATCGAGGTGGAAGGTATCTCGGAGCAAAATACCCTAAAAGGTTATATCGCGTATGATAGTGCGGATATCAATAGAAATGGACTCAGTAACAAAGAGACGCCACAAACTATCGAAAATATAGATATACAAAAGAACAGAAGCTACGGCACAAATGATCTCTCAAGTATCCTAGAAGGAAATGCTGGTATTGATGCAGGCTATGATATGAGAGGCGAGAGCATCAAGATAAGAGGCTTTAGTGTTGATGGTGGCGATATATATAGAGATGGTGTTAGAGATTCTGGCCAGATAAGACGCAGTACAGCAAATGTTGAGAGAGTTGAAATTTTAAAAGGACCAGCTTCGATCTTATATGGAAGAAGCGATGGCGGTGCGGTTGTAAATCTAGTTAGTAAGAAGGCAAATTTTATGCCTGTTTATAAGCTCTCAGGAAGAGTTGGCAGCTGGAGTAGATATGGTGGTGGTATCGATATAAATCACGTAGTAAATAATCAATTAGCTGCAAGATTAACGACTGATATGGAGCGTGGAAAATCATGGAGAGAGGGCGTAAAATATAAAAATTTTATGGTAAGTCCAAGCATTATTGTGACAAATGATGGCGGAACGGTAAGCTTTGAGGCGCAATACACATATGATAATGCTTGGCGTGTACCTGATAGAATGCCAACAAAAAGTGTCTATGACAAGCTTGGTATCGACTATACAAAGGGATTTTCTCATGATGGAGACTTTGTTGAAGACAAGCTTCATTTCTTTCGTACCGAGCTAAATGCAGAGTTAATAAAGGATATGAATTTAAAATGGGTTTTTGGTTATAGAAAAGCTAGTCAAAATTTTGACCATTATTTTAGTGGCACCATAATGCCTGGAAATAGACTAAAGCAAAACTATGCTAAACAACAAACTGATAATGACACACTCTCAAATGCTATAACACTTACAAAGGAGCTTGAATTTACAAGATTTAAGCATAATCTTACTTTTGGATATGACAACAGCGTAGAAACTCGCCATCCAAGGCTTTGGTTTGATAGTGCAAAAAATGTAACTATAAATCCATATGCATCAAGATCAAGTTGGGGTAGTGTTGGCTACATACCACTTAATACTGATAATAAGCATAAAGCCATAAATAATGGAGTATTTCTCGAGGATCTAATAAGCTTAGACGACAAATATAGGCTACTGATTGGTGGAAGGCTTGACTTTTATAAGTTTAAAACAAGAAATATTGCAGATATGACAAATAGCTACAAAGGGCACTCTTTTAGTCCAAGAGTAGGCTTACTGTGGGACTTTTTTCCAGAACATACCGCATACGCCTCATACTCAAAGAGCTTTGCACCTTATGGTGGTCGCGGGAATATAGGTATAAGTATAGGCGATACAACGATGCTTGATCTAAAACCGCAGAATAATGAGCAATATGAAATCGGCTTAAAAAGCACATGGGCTGATAATAGATTTAGCTCAAACTTAGCGATATTTCAGATCGAGCATAACAATATAAGATATAGACCAGATCCTATAAATGATCCATATACTTGGGCGCAACGTGGTAAAGAGCGAAGTCGTGGTATAGAGCTAAATATCTTGGGTAAAATTTATGAAAATTTATATCTAAGAAGCTCTCTTGGATATATGAGGGCCATTATCGCAAGTGATAAATCAAATCCATTAAACGAAAGACTTAGTCTAAACAATACAACCAACTGGCAGGGCAATGTTTTTTTAAGATATGCTAAAAACGATAAATGGTATGTCGAAAGTGGAGTAACAGGATACTCTAAACGATATAGCTACCGCATAAGTAATGGCAGAGTCATAGACGAACATCTCCTTGGTTTTGCTAGATTTGATGCAAGTGCTGGATATAACTTTAACGAACACGCTCAAATAACACTAGCGATAAATAATATCTTAAATAAAAAATACTGGCGTTCTGATTCAAGACCGGGTGATGAGAGATCGTTTATGCTAAATATGCACTACACTTTTTAACTAAAATTTACACCGCCTTCTCTTTGGCGGTGTAATCTTTTACTGTGTGAAATGAAGTAGGAATTTTAGCCACAAAAAGATGGCTAAAACTGAGTTTATCTTAAAATTTGAATCTTTGCTTTTGCGCGGAGTTTATCAAAATAATCAGCCATAAGTTTTTCTTGCTCACCTTGATAAAGCTCATTTATAACATTATCCTTAACGTCTGCAAAGCTTGGAGTGTATGAGCCGATCTTCTCTTTTACTAAAAACATATCAAAGCTGTCAGGCCCTTGCAAAGGCTGTGTGTAGTCACCGTTATTTGTGCTTGAGATGATCGCAGCAAGCCTTGGATCTATGCTTTGATAGTCCAAACTAACCTCTTGTGTTTGCACGCCGTCTAGCAGCTTCGGACTTGTCTTTTGAGCCTCAAGTAGCTCAGGATCTTTTGCTCTATAAACTACGACTCTAGCGGTGCTAAAGACCTTAAATTTATCAGGATTAGCATCAAAATACATCTTTGCTTTTTGCTCATTTACATTTTTGCCAGCTTCAGCCAAAATGCTTTTATAAAGCTTTTCTTGAAGCATCTTTTTTTCTATGTTGTTTTTAAACTCCAAAAAGTCCATGCCTTGAGCTTGGATAGAGCTTCTAAACTGCGAATTTGTCATACCATTTTGCTTTGCGATTGATTCGATCCTGTCGTTTAGCTCAAATGGTGTTACGCTAATGTTTAAATTTTTTATCTGAGCATCTTCGAGTCTATCTCTTATGAGTAAATTTAAAGCATCTTGTTCGCTAGCTCTTAGCTGCTCTTTTAAGCTATAAACTTCATAAAGCGTGATTGGTTCGTTCTCTACAATAGCTGCGATACCGTTTATCATCTGAGCCGAATATAAATTTAAAGCACTTAGCATGCCAGTAGCCAAAAAGAGCAATTTTTTCATAATAAAACCTTTATTTAAGTATTTAGTAAATATAATTTTGGGCAATTATAACATAAAAATAAGGCACAAAATGATAGTTACTAGATTTGCTCCTTCGCCTACTGGATACCTACATATAGGCGGACTTAGGACAGCCCTTTATAATTATTTATACGCAAGAGCTAATAATGGAAAATTTTTACTTCGCATCGAAGATACTGATTTAAAACGAAACTCAGAAGAGGCCACGCAAGCCATAAAAGAAGCGTTTGCTTGGTGCAAGCTAGATCACGACGGCGAAGTAACATATCAGTCAAAGAGATTTGATCTTTACAAAGAGTATGTTAAAAAATTACTTGAAGAAGGCAAGGCATATAAATGCTATATGAGTAAGGATGAGCTTGAAGAGCTTAGAGCTAGCCAAGAGGCAAGAAAAGAGCGTCCAAAATATGACAACAGATATAGAGATTTTACTGGCACGCCTCCAGCCGGCATCGAGCCAGTCATCCGTATAAAAGCCCCATTAAGTGGCGAAATCGTCATACATGATGGCATAAAGGGCGAGGTTAAATTTAAGGTTGAAGATATCTTAGATGACTTCATCATCGCTAGAAGCGACGGCACACCGACCTATAACTTCACAGTTGTGATAGATGACGCATTAATGGGCGTAACAGACGTCATCCGTGGCGATGATCACCTCTCAAATACCCCAAAACAGATTGTTCTTTACGAAGCACTTGGCTTTAAGGTACCAAAATTTTATCACGTAGCGATGATAAACGGCGAGGACGGCAAAAAGCTTAGCAAGAGGCACGGCGCAACTGACGTTATGGAGTATAAAAAGATGGGTTACTTGCCTGAAGCGCTCTTAAATTTTCTCGTTCGTCTTGGCTGGAGCCACGGCGATGATGAGATTTTTACTATCGAGGATATGCTTAAATACTTCAATCCAAACGATATCAACAAAAGCTCAAGCACCTACAACGCTCAAAAGCTTGACTGGCTAAATTCTCACTACATTAAGACTTTACCTTACGAGAGGCTAGCGCACGATATGCTTGAGTTTGGCGTAGATTTTAAGGCTTTGGTAAAGGGCGAGCTACTGCTAAATTCGCTCCGTGAGAGATCAAAGACACTAATAGAAATGGCAAATAGCGCAAATGCGATCATCAACGCTCCAAAAAGCTACGATGAGAAAGCATGGGCCAAATTTATAAATGAAAATAGCAAAGAAATTTTGGCTAAATTTGCTCAAATTTTAGACCGCGACCTTGACGCGAAGGGCTATGAGGAGCTAACTAATAAATTTTTAGAGCAAAATGGCTTAAAGCTAAAAGACCTAGCTCAGGCTCTAAGAATAGCGCTAACTGGCTCAAGCGTGAGCCCAAGCATCTTTGAAGTGCTTGAAGTAGTGGGCAGTAGCGAGACGAAAAATAGAATACAAAATTTATTAAAGGAAGAAAAATGACACATGTAACTAAAGAAGAAGCATTAAACTACCATATAGGCGGTAAGATCGAGATAAAGGTAAAGACGCCTTGCGAGACGTCAAGAGACCTTTCAATGGCCTATACACCAGGCGTTGCAGAACCTTGCAAAGAGATAGAAGCTGATAATGAACTAGCTTATAAATATACAAATAAAGCAAATCTGGTAGCTGTTATTACCGATGGCACAGCTGTTCTTGGGCTTGGCGACATCGGTGCGATCGCTGGCAAGCCAGTTATGGAAGGAAAGTCAGTTTTATTTAAAAAATTTGCAAACGTAGATGCCTTTGACATCGAGCTAGACGAGCATGATCCAGATAAGATCGTTGAGATTTGCAAGGCCCTTGCTCCGACATTTGGTGGTATAAATTTAGAAGATATCCGTGCTCCAAAGTGCTTTGAGATCGAGAGAAAGCTTCAAGAAGCAGTCGATATCCCAGTCATGCATGACGATCAGCACGGCACGGCGATGATAACAAGTGCTGGCATGATAAATGCGATGGAAATTTCTGGCAAAGATATCTCAAAGATAAAGATCGTAGTTAGTGGCGCAGGTGCAGCTGGTATCGCTTGCGCGAAGATGTATAAAGCGCTTGGTGCAAAACACATCGTGATGATAGATAGTAAAGGCGTCATCCACTCAAAAAGAACAGATCTTACACCTGAAAAGGTAGAGTTCGCGCTTGAAACTGAGGATAGAACTTTGGCTGATGCGATGAGGGGCGCTGATATGTTTTTAGGCCTTTCTAAGCCTGGCGTACTTACAAAAGAGATGGTTGCTTCAATGAATAAAGAGCCTATCATCTTTGCTTTGGCAAACCCAGTGCCTGAAATTTATCCAGAGGATGTTGAGGCTGTAAGAAGTGACGTTATGATGGGCACAGGCAGAAGCGACTATCCTAACCAAGTAAATAACGTTTTGGGCTTTCCTTTTATCTTTAGAGGTGCGCTTGATGTTAGAGCTAAAAAGATCACTGAAAATATGAAAATGGCAGCAGCTAAAGCGCTTGCACAGCTTGCAAAAGAGCCAGTGCCAGCTGAAGTTTTAAAAGCAAGTGGCGTTAGCGAGCTAAAATTTGGCAAAGAGTACATCATCCCAAAACCATTTGACAAGCGCGTACTAACAGCGGTCGCTCCAGCAGTTGCAAAAGCTGCAGTTGAAGATGGCGTAGCTAGAGTAAAAGATTTTGATGTTGAGGCTTATAGAGCCAAACTTGCAAAAGGATTTTAAAATTTAGCCCAAATTTTGGGCTAAACTCTTTTGGCATTTTGTAAAGATAAACCCTGTAAAAACAGTAAATTTAAGGATAAAAAATGCAAAACGTTAAACTCATCTCGCACCCACTGATCGAGCATAAATTAACTATTCTACGTGATAAAAACACCCAACCTTTTCAGTTTCGCATGCTAGTTGATGAGATCAGCTATCTTATGATCTTTGAGGCGACTAGAAATTTAAAAGTAAAAGATGTCAAAGTCCAAACTCCAGTTGCGGTGGCAGATGCAAAGAGGCTTACTACAAAAGTGATGATATGCCCCATCTTAAGGGCTGCTCTTGGTATGCTTGATAGCGTTTTTACCATCATTCCAGATTCAAGTGTGGGCTTTTTGGGTTTTCAGCGAAACGAAGAGACAGCACAGGCTGAGTTTTTCTACGCAAAGCTTCCAAAAGACGCAAAAGAGCGCATGGCGATTATCATCGATCCTATGTTTGCAACTGGTGGCACGGCGATAGATGCGGTCAAATTCTTGCGTGAAAAGGGCGTTAAGGAGATCAAATTTATCTCTATCATCTCTGCTCCTGAGGGGCTAAAGAGATTTAGTGAAATTTACCCAGACGTTGAGGTCTATACAGCATCGATTGATGAAAAGCTAAATGAGAAAAACTACATCGTACCAGGTCTTGGTGATGCTGGCGATAGAGTTTTTAACACGCTTTAAGGGCAAAATTTGAATAAAAGACTTTTGCCAGCCTTAGTTGCCTTTGTCATTGCTATCATCGTTGGCACCTTCTTTTTTTCAAAAGAGGGCGGCGAAGCAAACAAAAACGCTCAAATTTTACTTGAGCAGCTAAACAAAGAGGGACAAAGGAGCCAAAGTCTTGCAGAAAATGGCTCATACACCTCAAAAGATGAGGTTGCTCTTTATATCTATAAATTTAACAAACTGCCAAAAAATTTCATAACCAAAAAAGAGGCACTTGAACTTGGCTGGGACGCAAAAAGCGGAAATTTATGGCAGATAAGCGGTGGCAAAAGTATCGGCGGAGATAGATTTTCAAACAGAGAAAAGAGGCTGCCAGAAGCTGATGGTAGAAAGTGGTTTGAGTGCGATGTGAATTATAATGGCGGCAGGCGCGGCGCTGAGAGAATTTTATACTCAAACGACGGCCTTATCTACTACACGCCCGATCACTACGAGCATTTTTATCTGCTTTATGAAAAGAGGATGCAATGAAAATCGTGATCTTGGATGCTAAAAAGATGCTCGAAAAAGAGAAGATGCATGAGTATTTTGCTAATAAATTTGACTTACCAGAGTACTACGGCAAAAATTTAGACGCGCTCTTTGACTGTCTTTGCGAGATAAATGAGCCAACGCTTATAAAGCTAAAAAATGAAAGTGCTTTGGATAGTGCCACAAACGTGAGCTTGATTCGGCTATTTTGCGATGTTTGCAACGAAAATGAGCTAGTTAAATTTGAGCTTGTAAAAGATGAAAAATGATATTTGGAAAGATTGATTATCTAAATTTACTCCCATTTCACGTATTTTTAAAATCAGCTCCACTAAGTTCTCAGATAAAAAAGGCGATCGAGTTTAAAAAGGGTGTGCCAAGCAAGTTAAATAGGGCGCTAAATGCCAGAAAAATCGATGCTGCGGTGATCTCAAGCATAGCTAGCAAAAAGGCAAATTTAAAGAAGCTAAATTTTGGAATAGTCGCCAAAAAAGATGTAAAAAGCGTGCTTGTGCGCAAGAACTCAGCCTCAAAGCCAGATCCTGCCTCAGCCAGCTCAAACGCCCTAGCCAAGGTGCTTAAGCTAAATGGCGAGGTGATCATAGGCGACAGGGCGCTAAAGGCATACTTAAGAGAGGGTAAAGAGTGCTTTTACGACCTTGGTAAAATTTGGTACGAAAAGACAAATTTGCCATTTGTTTTTGGTAGATTTTCTTACGTAAAAAATGGCTCGTTTTACAAAAAACTGGTCGCAAAATTTCTACAAAAAAATGTAAAGATCCCAAACTATATCTTAGCCCAGTATGCCAAAAGCCGCGACATAAGCGAGCAAGATATCAAGTGGTATCTTAAATTTATAAGCTACAAAATAGGTCCAAAAGAGCAAAAATCACTTCGAAAATTTTTTAAAGAAAATAGATTATTAAAAGCAGCAAAAAAGAATTAAATTTTTATAGCTTCTTAGCAGTTGCCAAGAAGCTATAAAATTTAGTGGCGCATATGCATATTAGTTGAGTTATCATAGCTCATATTTTGCATCATTATCTTTTGGTGATCATGCATCGGCATATCTGCTGGCATGTTCATTGGTATATTCATCTGCATATTCATCGCGCCCTCATTAGCCTTGTAGCCTGTTGTGGTAGGATCAATCATGCTAAATATCATAGCGACGTGTCCGACAATCAAAAAGAAGATGAGCAGGCAAAAGTGAAGCTTTAGTTTTGCTCTTTCGTTTGCGCTTTTATAGATCAAATTTAGCTCTAAAAGTGCGATGCCAAGAAGCGGGATGACGCCGATAAGATAAAAAATTTACACATAGATGACCAAAATAGCTAAAAACGCCAAAAATAACTACAAAATTTAAGAAGATATAAATTTACTCCTAGCCAGGCTAAGAGTAAATTTAAGCTAGTCTTTAAACTCGTGTGAGATGACTGGGGAGAATTCCTCCCAGTGAAGCTTGGTTTTAATAGTTGGCATCTTGCTTTGAAATGGCTCTTTTTTAAGTGCTGCCATAGCGACACTATCGCCTTTTGGTTTAGCTGGTGCTTCTACGTTTAAGACCGCTCTTTCAAGCTCGATGAAGTCTTTTAAGATGATCGCATACGAACGAAAGAAATTTGCCTCTTTGTGAGCTAAAAGTAGCGAGCCAAACTCATCTACAAATAAATTTAAAGTTTCAGAAAATAGCTTGTTGCTAATATTTTTTGCATCATTAAACTCATCTTTTAAAAATGTAGCCATCGCTAAAAATATAAATCCAACGTAGTCCTCGCTATCTTTGCAAAGCTCGCTATCACGTCTATATGGGCTTAGTTTTAAACATTCAATAACCCTAAGCCTAGCTGCTCCGTTATCTCTGCCCTCTTCATAAAATGAAGCACTTAAGGGGATATTTGTAAAGCCAAAAAGAACGTCATTTTGTTCTTTTGAAAATTCTTCAAAGCTAAATTTATCTAAATTTTTAAATGCAGCATCACTATCCTTGCTTAAAGGATTTGCGCTTAAGTATTTTAGCTGCTCTTTCCACCTTGAAAATTTCTCATCATTTGTGTAAAAAAACATAGGATATGCTAGAAATTCGTAAAAATATGATCTTGCTTTTATAATGTTTTTATCCATTTAATAAATCCTCTTTCATTGCGTTTATTTGGGCTTGAACCATTAGTTTGGCCTTACAGTCAGCACAGCAGTAAAGTGCTTTTATCTTAACCCTATCGTTGCCAAATCTTGGTTGCATTATAGTTGCGATCTTTTCGACCGCTTTTTTAGTCGCAAACTCTTTTCCGCACTCAACACAGGCAAAAAGCTCATCTCGTGCTAGCTCATTATAGGTAAAAAACTCAGGCTTAAGAGAAATTTTCCCAACTTCAAGGCTTATGGTATCTTTTTCAGCACAGCTTAGTTCGCAGTATCCGCAAGCTGTACAGACGCTTGGATTAAATAAAATCGAATTTGTCTTTTTATCAGCCACTAGCGCACTTACGTTACAAGCACCAACGCAACTTAGACAAAGTGTACAGCTATCAGTATTTATCTTAACATCGCCGTATCTTATCATCTCACCGCTTTTTACAACGCCAAGATCTTCGCTACCTACTAAAAACTCAAGTCTTTTTGCAAAAATTTCTCTTTTTGGCAAGGCATATTCGTTTATCGTGTGCTGTGAGTCAGCTATAAATTTTGCTTTTTTGAGCGCATCTTCAAGCTCATTTTTATCTTTAGCGTGATAGATCGCCGTCTCTTTAAATTTAAGCTCATAAATTTGATTTAAGATGCTAATGGCGTCTTTTTCGCCTTTGCCAAGAGTTTTGCTAAATAAAATCACACTCGCACCACTTTCTTGAAGCAATGTAAGTAGATGAGCTTGATTTAACATATGTGGTGCTAATATGAAAAAAGGTAGGACATTTTCAGGTAGACTTATATTTAGCTCGTCTAAATTTGTTTCATTAGAGATTATTAGTGGAATTTTACCTTTGTAAAGTTTGGCAATAGTAGCAAATGAGTTTTGTGGCATAAGTGTAGAGTCAAGAGATCCGCTAGGGCAGACGCTAATGCAGTTACCACAATTTACACAATCGATTTGTGAAAAAACAAGATGCTTTGTCTCGTCTTCTTTTAAAATGGCTACAGTTGGACAAACATCAACACAGCGTCCACAAATTTCATTTCGTCGTTCGTGATATTGGCAAATCGAAGAGTCGTATTGAGTTAGGCTTTTGTACTTAAATTTTGGAGTTTTTTCATTTAAAATTTTAAGCACAGCTTCATCTTCTAGCCCAGCTATTTCGTAACAGCCGCTTTGTTTTAGCATATAATCCCTTGCATTTTCAACCAAGAAAAAGTCACAATCGACCTCAAATTCGTCATTTGCTCTAAGTATCAAAACACTAAGCTCGCCAGCTGCGCCATAAATAAATTTCACTTCAAAATGCGTTAATTCAATGACTTTATAGCCATTTTCTTTTAATAAATTTGCTAGCTCCTCACGGCCTGAGTTGCTTACTATTACGACGTTTTTTCCGACTTCTTTTTCGTAATCAACATCCTTTGCCATGTCAAATGCAGTTGCTCTTGCTTCATAAAGCAAAAGTGTATTTTTAGCTTTTTCTAAGACGCTTGCGGTTGTATTTTTTAGATAAAAATTTATCTCAGGTGCGGTAATGTTTGCTTTAAGCTTTGGTGAGTTAGAAACTAAATATTCTTCCTTTTCGTTATTTATTTCTATCTGTTCATTTAACATCAAAGTATCGTCAAAATCGTTATAAAAGCCAAATTCTTTCATAATTTCTCCTATTATCAAAAACAGGCTTATTTTAATATTAATGGGATTAATAGACTCTGAATTTTATATGTTCCTTTTTGCTCTAAGGTTTAATTTATAATATTTTTTATGTTAAAATCACGGCTTGGTAAAACTAACTTACTAGGAGCACAAATTGAGCGATTTAAGAGATATCCCACAAGTTGATAAGATCATAAAAAACGAAGCATTTTCAGGATTTGATATAAATTTAGTCACATTGCTTGCGAGGCAAATTTTAAATGAAGTTAGAGCTAAAATTTTAAATGAAAATGCAAATTTTGGGTTGCAAGAAATAATAGATTTAATCCTAAACGAATATCATAAATTTAATGAATCAAGCCTTCAAAGAGTGCTAAATTTAACTGGTGTAACCATTCACACAAACCTTGCTAGAAGTGTCATCGATAAGGAAATTTTAAACCGAGCGACGCCTGTTATCACAGGATACTCAAACCTTGAATACGACCTAAAAACAGGCAGTCGTGGCAATAGATACGACTATATCGGTGAGATGATCGCAAGAGCATTTGGTTTTGAAGACGCTATCGTTGTAAATAATAACGCAAGTGCTGTATTTTTGGTGCTAAATACCTTTGCAAAAGGCAGAGAAGTCGTCGTTAGCAGAGGCGAACTAGTCGAGATCGGCGGTAGTTTTAGAGTGCCTGAGGTGATGGTAAATGCGGGCTGCTTTTTGAAAGAGGTTGGCACGACAAACAAAACTAAGCTAAAAGACTACGAAGAGGTAATTAATGAAAATACGGCGATGCTTGTAAAGGTTCATCGCTCAAATTTTGACATCGTGGGCTTTAGTGAAGAGGTTACAGCAAATGAACTAAGTAAATTGGCATGTGAGCAAAATTTGATAGATTATTTTGATCTTGGCAGTGGATTTTACGGAAATTTGCCCTTCAACTTAGACAAAAATGAGCCAGATCTAAAAAATTTAAAAGATGTTTCGCTAGTTAGCTTTAGCGGTGATAAGCTGCTTGGTGCGGTGCAGTGCGGAATCATTGTTGGCAAAAAAGAGCTCATTGCAAAGCTTAGAAAAAACCAGCTTTTAAGAATGCTTCGCGTAGATAAAGTGATCATCTCGCTTTTGGCTGAGAGCATGAAAGCTTATTTAAACAAAGAATTTGAGCTAATCACAACACAAAAACTACTTCACAAAAGCGTAAAAGAGCTTGAAAGCTTAGCAAATTTTATAAATAAAAATCTAAAAACCCCGCTTGAGATAGTTCGTACACAAACCTTTGTAGGAGGCGGTGCGATGCCAAATAAAAAAATTCCAAGCGTGGCTTTGGCAGTTAGTGGAGATGCAGTTTTAAATGAGCAAAAATTTAGGCAAAAAAAGGTGATCGGCCGCATAGAAAATGATAAATTTTTGCTTGATTTAAGAACGCTTTTAGATGAAGATGTAAATGAACTAATAAAAATAATAAATGAAACGGAAGAAAAATGAGTTTAATAATAGGAACAGCAGGGCATATAGACCACGGAAAAACCGCGCTTATAAAGGAGCTAAACGGCTTTGAGGGGGACAATCTTGAAGAGGAGAAAAAGCGTGGCATAACGATCGATCTAAGCTTTTCAAATTTAAGCAAAAATGATGAAAATATCGCATTTATCGACGTGCCAGGACATGAAAATCTCATAAAAACGATGATAAGTGGCGCGTATGGCTTTGACGCGTGTTTATTTGTGGTGGCGGCAAATGACGGCCTTATGCCTCAAAGCTTGGAGCACCTTGAAATTTTAAATCTCCTTGGTGTGAAGTCTTTGATCGTGGCACTTACTAAGTGTGACCTCGTAGATGAAGCGACTATAAATTTAAGAAAAAAAGAGATAAGAGATGAAATTTCTAAATTTAAAAACCTGCAAATTTTAGAAATTTTTGCCGTTAGTATAAAGGATAAGGCAAGCATCAATGAGCTTAGAAACTACCTCTTTACATTAAGAGCTAAAAAGCGCGATGAAGACGGCGTTTTTAGATACTACATCGATAGGGTTTTTAGCCTAAAAGGTATCGGAAATGTCGTAACTGGCACCGTTATAGAGGGAAGCGTTAGTAAAAATGAGAAGCTTTTTAACTATGACGCCGGCAAAGAGGTGCTAGTAAGAAGTGTGCAAAGCCACGATAAATTCGTAGATAGCGCAGGAGTTAGCAGCCGTGTGGCGCTAAATCTAACTGGCATTGAGCTTAGCGAGCTAAAAAAAGGGCAGTTGCTTAGTAAAAAAGGCTTTTTTAGGGGATTTAGAGAGGTTGATGCGGTCGTAACTGCTAAAAATCTCATTCACTCGCAAAGCGTAACCTTTTGCGTAGGAGCTAAAAATGTGCCTGCAAAGGTGCTAATCCTTAGCCAAAAAGATGATAGCTACTTTGTTACCTTTAAATTTCAAAGCGATATGTTTTTGAAATTTGACGAGGCATTTGTGCTTATCTCAGATGCACGCGTGATAGGTGGCGGCAGAGTGCTAAATCCTGTGCTTGAGCCACTAAAAAAAGCTGGCAAAATTCTCTTTTTGGCTGCACTTTTAAAGCATGATTTTGTTGGAGCCTTTTCTATACTTAAAGAAGCCCACAAAAATGGCTTTGGCATCATCTCTTCTTATCAAAGATTTGGTCTAAATCACGAAGAGGCCGTAAATGTAGCCAAAAAAGTCTCAAACGTCTTTGTCGATGAAAAGGCTTTAAACATCTACGATCTAAGCGCGGTTGAGCGGATAAAATCAGCCATTAAATTTATGATAGAAAAGAACGAATTTGCCGTTTTCTCAGCTCAAAGTATAAGCTTAAAACTTGCTTGGGCTAGTCAAAATTTGGCTCAAAAAGCACTTGATGAGCTTGAAAGTATAAACTTAATCTCTAAAAATGATGGCGTCTATACAAAAAAAGGCGTTGATATAAGCAAACTAAAAGTAAGGCTTGAAGAGAAAATTTATGAAATTTTAGAAAGTGGAAAGCTAGCCCCAACGGCACCTTATAATATATATGATGAGCTGGAAATAGATAGGCTAAGTGGTGATAATGCACTTAAAAAACTAACTGCAATGGGCAGAGTTGTAAGGCTGGAGCATAATCTTTTTATCACTAGAAATTCGCTAAAAATGGTACTTGATAAGCTAAGAGAGATCATCAAAAATCAAGGCTTTGTAAATGTCACAAATGCCAAGGATGCACTAAATTTAAGTAGAAAATATGTAATCGCTTATCTTGAGCAACTTGACCTTGAGAGTGACATAATGAAGCAAGGAAATGATAGAGTCTTTCGTGGTTAGTATTCATTTACAAAAAGCAAATATAATCCGCCAAATTTTTAAAAAGGAAAAAAATGAAAAAAGTGGTTTTGGCCTCAATAATAGCGGCAACTAGCCTAATGGCAGCAAGCGATAAGCAAATAGAAGATTTTTACTCAGAAGTTTTTAAAAATCAAAATATCGATGATGTTAATGTAAAAGTCGTAGAACGCACTAAAATTTTAGATGATATAGAAAAAGTAAGCTTAAAATTTAGCAAAGGAGATATGTCTCAAGAAGATGTGACTTTTGTTAAGGGCGATCTTATGTTTCCTGATGTTGTAAATTTAAAGGAGCAAAAGTCTTATTTGGCTGAAGAAAAAAAGGTAATCGCAGAAAAAGCAGCACTTGATTTAGTAAAATCACTAGCTAAAATTTATAAAAATGAAGACAAGGCAAATGTTATAACTCTTGGCAATGATAGCAAAAAGCCAACTCTTATCATGTTTTCAGATCCTGAATGCCCATATTGTAGGGCCGAGCTAGCAAAGATCGAAACGACATTAAAAGACAATAATGTTGAAATCATCCTAACTCCAGTGCATGAACTATCATCTTTGCAAAAAAGTGCTTTGATCTATAAAGATATAAAAAATGCAAAAAGTGATAGCGATAAGGTTAAAATTTTAAGAAAGTATTTCTCTGAAGATTATAACGTGGATGAAAAAAATGTTAGCAAAGAAGAGAGCGACAAGATCGATACTTTACGTAAAAAATATTTCTCAGCTGGCGTTAGATCAGTGCCATTTATAATAAATAAAAGTGATCTAAAATAACATTTTCTAGGGAGCTCTCCCTAGAATTTATACTTTAAATTAGCCTTTCTCTCAAAATTCATAAAAGTTAAAATATTAAATATATTTTCTTATATTTTTAACAATAACTTAACATATTTAATTAAAGCTTTATATTTACTTTGATTATCTTGCAATTATGCTAAATTTGCAGAGTTTAAATCTAGGCTATAAAAAGCCCTGAAATAGGCCTTGCAATATTTTAGAATTTCTAAAGTTGCAAATTGTGAAGACCAATCAAACCAAATTCTCAAATTTTTAAGTTTGAGAGCTAAGGAGAAAAAATGCAAGGATCAAGAAGGGATTTTCTAAAAAAATCTCTAAAAGTCGGTGCTGCCGGCGGTGTACTAGCAGTCTCAGCCGTAGCAAAAGTGACTAGTGACGACTTAGCTCCTGATGACAATGGTGTCGTCGTTGGCAAGTCAAACAAAAAAGAGGTGCTTTATAAAAAAAGCAAGAACTGGGAAACCTACTATAAAATCGCTTACTAAGGGAGAAAACCATGAGTGATGCACGTATAGGAAGACGTTCATTTTTAAAGCTAGCCGCACTTGGTGCTGGAAGCACAATGGCTTTTGGAGAAAATGAAACGATAAGAAAAGCAAGTGATGAGGAGATAAAAAATCCTTTCCCTGGCTCAAAAAAGGTTAGAACGATTTGTTCTATTTGCTCAGCAGGCTGTGGTATCGAGGCTGAGGTAAAAGATGGTGTTTGGGTTCGTCAAGATATGGCGATGCACCATCCGATATCTCAGGGCTCACACTGCTCAAAAGGTATCGATCAGATCGACCTTACACACAGCAAACAACGTATCAAATATCCTATGAAAAAAGTTGATGGTAAATGGCAAAGAATTTCATGGGATCAAGCTGTAAATGAGATCGGCGATAAGATGCTTCAGATCCGCAAAGAAGATGGCCCTGATAGTGTTGTTTTCTTAGGATCGGCTAAATTTAATAACGAGCAAGCATATTACTTTAGAAAATTTTGTGCATTTTGGGGTACAAACAGTAACGATCACGTAGCAAGAATTTGACATAGCGCAACAGTCGCCGGTGTGGCGAATACTTGGGGTTATGGCGCGATGACAAACCACTTTGGAGATATGGCTGCGAACTCAAAATGTATATTTATCATTGGAGCAAATCCAGCTGTGGCAAACCCAGTTGGTGGCATGAAGCACACTTTACAAGCAAAAGATAGAAACAATGCAAAAGTAATTGTAGCTGATCCAAATTTTACAAAGACAGCTGCACATGCTGATCTTTATTTAAGACAAAGATCAGGAACTGATATTGCACTTGTTTATGGTCTTATTCATATCATTCTTAAAAATGGCTGGGAAGATAAAGAATTTATAGAAAATAGAACTTACGGTATTGATGAGATAAGAAAAGAGGCTGAGCACTGGACACCAGAGGTTACATCTGATGTTACTGGAGTACCAGTTGATAAACTACTAAAAGCTGCAGATATCCTAGCTCATACAAAACCGGGTACTGTTGTTTGGGCACTTGGCATTACTCAACACTCAGTTGGTACATCAAATACAAGAATTTTACCTATCCTTCAACTAATTCTAGGAAATATGGGTAAAGCAGGTGGTGGCTGTAATATCATTCGTGGTCACGACAACGTTCAAGGCTCAACTGATATGTGCAACCTTTCAGATAGCTTGCCAATGTATTATGGCTTAACTGATGCAGCATGGAAATATTACTGCAAAGGCTGGGGCGTTGATTATGATGAATTTATTAAACGCTTTGCAGTCTCAACAAAAGAGCCAAAGCAAGGCGGTACTCCTGTTAAAAACACAGTCTTTGAAGAGTATTATTACCACGATCCTAAACATCCAGAAGATAGAAACTGGAGAAACGAAAAAGGCTGGTCACTTTCAAAATGGTGGCAAGGCGTCTTGAAAGAGGAGAATACATTTAGTAGTGGTGCATTAAGAGTTCTTTGGGTTCAAGGAACTGGTCTGACATCTATGGCGCACTTGGCTAAAATCCAAGAAGCAGCTTCAAAACTAGATATGATCGTTGTAGCAGAGCCATTTGTAAATGAAATTTCTATCCTTTCAGACAGAAAAGATGGCGTTTATATCTTGCCAGTAGCAACTGCATTCGAAAATGAAGGTCACCTAAGTGCTACAAACCGCTCAGGACAATGGAGAACAAAAGTTGTTGATCCACTTTATGAGAGCAAGGGCGATCACGAAGTGATGTTCTTGTTTGCTAAGAAATTTGGCTTTTACGATGAATACGTAAAAGGCATGAAAATGGGTATCGTAGATCGTGAAATAAAACAAGTAAAAGATGACTTTGTATGGCCTGATGATGCGACAAATGAGATAGCAAGAATTGGAAATTCTATAGGTTATGGTGGTAGAACAGCCGAGATGTTTAGACGCCATCAAGCAAACTGGGATAAATTTGATCCAGATACGCTAATAGGTATTGGCGGTGAAGTCAAAGGCGAATACTACGGTAAACCATGGCCAGCATGGGATGAAAAACACCCTGGAACACCAATACTATATGATATGAGCAAGCCTTATGTTGAGGGCGGTTCAGGCTTTAGAAATCGCTTTGGTCTAGAGCATAATGGCGTTAGTCAGCTAGCTAGTGAAGAGACAACACTTGTTGGCTCAGCTATAAAAGGTGGCTATCCACAAATCACAAAAGAGAATATAGAAAAAGTCTTAGGCATAACTCTAACTGAAGAAGAGAAAGCTAAGATGGGACCAAGCTGGAGTATGGATTATAGTGGTATTATCTTTGAAAAATGCCGTGAAAAAGGTGTTGTACCTTATGGTAATGCAAGGGCAAGAGCTATCGTTTGGGAATTCCTTGATCCTATTCCAAAACATAGAGAGCCTGTTCACTCACCACGCTGGGATCTTGTTCAAAAGTATCCGACATTTGAAGATCAAGCTAGAAATTTCCGTGTTTCTACTAAGTTTAAGTCAGAGCAACAAGCAAAAGATTGGTCAAAAGAGTTCCCTATCGTGTTTAGCACGCAACGCGTCGTAAACTTAAGTGGTGCAGGAATGATCGAAAGAACTAGTAAATATCTATCAGCTATCACGCCAGAGATGTTTGCTAATGTTAATCCAGAGCTAGCTTTAAAATACGGCATAAAAGACCGCGATATGATGTGGATTCACAGCCCACAAGGCACAAAGATCAAAGTAAGATGCTATCACAGCCAGATGGTAACTCCAGATAGAATTTGTATGCCATACAACTTCGCTGGTATTATGCAAGGTGTTGATCTTTCAGCTCGCTATCCAGAGGGCACTAAGCCTTATGTTATCGGTGAGAGCTTTAACACAGTTACTAACTACGGATTTGACCCAGTTACTCAAATTTCAGAGTTTAACGCAGGTCTTTGCCGTATAGAAAAAGCTGAGGAAAATACATTTAAAACATCGTTTTTCCATGAATATGGCGAGAGAGACGCCATGGGTAAAGAGTAAGGAGGAATAAAATGGCAAGAATGAAATTTTTCGTAGATACTGATAGATGTATTAGTTGTTATGGTTGCCAAGTTGCTTGCTCTTCTGCTCATGAACTTCCAGTAGGAATTTATAGAAGAAAGGTCATTACGCTTCACGATGGCATTGAAGGTAAAGAGGTTTCAACTACTATTGCATGCCAACACTGTACTGATGCACCTTGCGAGCAAGTTTGCCCGGTCGATTGTTTCTACATTAGAGCTGATGGCATCGTGCTTCATGATAAAAATATATGCATAGGCTGTGGTTACTGCTTATATGCTTGTCCGTTTGGTGCACCACAGTTCCCTAAAGATGGAGCATTTGGTGTAAAGGGCGTTATGGATAAATGTACAATGTGTGCAGGCGGTCCAGAGCCAACAAACTCACACGAGGAGAGAGAGCTTTACGGCCAAAATAGAATGGCCGAAGGAAAAGTGCCTATGTGTGCGGCTGTTTGTGCTACAAATGCACTTTTAGTTGGAGATGCGGCTGAAGTATCAAATGTATATCGCAAACGCGTTATGCTAAGAAACACCGGGCTAAATGCCTAACAAGAAGGAGAGCATTTGCTCTCCTTTAAATTCAAAATTTTAAACTTAAAACCTTTTCATTTTTTATAAAGCTACTATTTTTTACTCAAAAGATAAATTTTAAATTTACATTAGAAAATTTCTAAAACCATTTAAAATTGGCTATTTGAAGACAAATTTCTCTTTATTATCTCAATTTGCTCTATTTTATGATAATCGTTTTTATTTTAATCAAAGTAAAGCCTTGGTAATATTCGCTTCAAAAAAATCTCACAGGTGGTTTATTTAATGAATAAATTCTTAAAATTTATACTAATTATGTTGTTGCCTATTTGGCTTATAGCAAAAAATGAGGATTACGAGCAGGTCGCAGCTCAGATAAAAGAGTCGCTACAAAAAGTAATAACAGAGTATAGAGCGGGCAATGTTGAACAAGCGGTCAGTGATACTCAAAATGCTTATTTTGGTTTGTTTGAAGATGTCGAAGCTGGCATCAGAATAAATTTAGGTCAGAAAAAAGCTTACTCTATGGAGAAGCAATTTGGCGAGATCAGAAAAGCGATAAAAGCTGGCGAAGCACCAGATGACGTGCAAAAAAGAATAGACCAGATAAATAGCGAAATCGCTGAAGTTCTACCAGTTATTTTAAACGGACACAAGCTTGTTGGCGAGTATTCAGACACCCCAGCTCAAGCTGCTGCAAGTGGCTATGATACTTCTAAATTTATCCCTGAATGGAAGGTAGCATTTACAAATTTATCAGCTGATATAGATAAAGCAATAGTAAGCTATGAGAGTGATAAACAAGATGATGCTAAAAGTGCTATCCAAGATGCTAAATTTACAGACTACAGAAATACTCAACTTGAAATCGCTATTCGCCAGCATATAGAAAATGGTAAAAGCATAGATGCTGATATCCAAAGAAAGATGGGCGAAGCGATCAGCGGCATCACAAATGGTATAAGCAAAGATGACTTTAAAACTAAGCTAGATGAGATTAAAAAGCTAGCATATGAGGCAATCTCAAAACTCCCAGCTGATACTGCAAAACTTGCAAAAGTTGATATGAGCGATGTAGAAGCAGCTTCTGAAGAAGATAGTGGTGTAGATTATACCAAAGTCGTTCAAAACATAAACGACAAAATTCAAGCTACTATCACACTTTATAAAAATGGTGATGCAAAAAAAGCCATGGGTGATATCCAAGACATCTACTTTGATGAGTTTGAAGGTAGCGGCATGGAGAATAAAGTAGGCGCAATAGATGTAAATTTAAAAACAGCTATTGAAGCTACATTTGGCAATCTTGTAGCCCTTATGAAGTCAGGCGCAGATGAAAAAACTCTTCAAGAAAGTGCAAGCAAAATGTCATCTCAGCTTGCAACTGCACTTGAGAAAACTAGCAGCTCAAGCTCACCTTGGTCTTTATTTGTTTGGGCTTTGACTATTATTTTAAGAGAGGGCTTTGAGGCACTTATCATTGTTGCTGCTGTTGTTGCATATCTTGTAAAAACTGGTAATGCTAAAGCGATGGGCAAAGTTGTTTATAGCTCAGTTGGCGTGGCTGTCATCTTAAGCTTTGTCATGGCTTGGATAATGAATGTCATCTTTGGCGAGGCAGCAGGTCAAAAAAGAGAGCTTATGGAAGGCATCACGATGCTTGTTGCAGTGGGACTTCTATTTTACGTTGGCTTCTGGCTTCTTTCAAATGCTGGCGCTAAAAAATGGAACGACTACATCAAATCACATGTATCTGAGTCTATCTCAAGTGGCTCGAGCACAGCGCTTTGGTGGACTGTATTTTTAGCGGTATTTAGAGAGGGTGCTGAAACTGTACTATTTTATCAGGCACTTATTTTTGGAGCTAAAGATTCAGCTGGTTATTCGATGATCGCTGCTGGCTTTGTGATAGGACTTGTCGTTCTTTTAATAGTCTATTTCTTATTTAAAATTTTTGCTGTTAAAATTCCTATTAAACCATTTTTTATATTTACGTCAGCGATCATCTTTTACATGTCGATCGTCTTTGTTGGCAAGGGCGTTGGCGAGCTAGTTGAAGGCAAAATTTTCATCCCAACTATCATAAAAGGACTTAGCTTCCCTGACTGGACGAGAGATTGGCTAGGACTTCAGCCATATTATGAGAGCTTAGTGCCTCAAATCATTATGGTGCTTGCCCTAGTTATTGGCATCGTTATTATGAAATCAAAACAAAATAAAAATTAATCTTATTTAAAGGAGAGAATATGAATAAAATTCTTGGTTCAGCTCTAGCACTTAGCCTAGCAGCTGGTTTTGCACTTGCTGGAGAGCACCCAATCGGTGAGCCTGTAGAGGCTAATGGAATGGAGATAGCTGCAGTTTATTTGCAACCAATCGACATGGAACCAAAGGGTATTGACCTAGCTCCAAGCCTAGCTGATTTTCACCTAGAAGCTGACATACATGCTATTGCTGGTAATAAAAACGGCTTTGGCGAAGGTGAGTGGATCCCATACCTAAAGATTAACTACGAGCTAAAAAACCTTGATAACGGCAAAGTTAAAAAAGGTACCTTTATGCCAATGGTTGCAAGCGATGGCCCACACTATGGTGCTAACGTAAAAATGGATACAGGCGTAGGCAACTATGAGCTTAAATTCCACATTGATAATCCAGAAAAACAAGGTTTTGGTCGTCACGCTGACAAAGAGAGCGGTGTTGGTAAATGGTTTGAGCCTTTCACAACAACTTATAAATTTCAATGGACAGGTGGTCCTGTTAAATAATCACCAGGGGCGTTCTCGCCCCTTTTAAAAAATTCTCACAGGGTTTAGTTATGTCAATTTATTTCTATCAGGTCTTTTTAGCCCTCCTTGGATTTACGCTTTTTGCTGCCTTAAATAACAAGGATAAAAGTTTAAAAACACTTTTTTTACCGTCACTTTTTGGAGTCGTAGCTGGCGTATTTATTTTTAAAGTCGTTCGTCACGCACTTATAGATGATCAGTTTAAAATTTTCATCGATTCAGTGACGCTAGTTTTTCTACTAATTAGCATTTTATGGATATTTCTTGAGCTTAAGATAGCAAAAATTGTAACGTTTTTTGTTTTAGGCATCGGCTTTGGCTTTGGCTATAGTTCAAGCAGTGTGTTATTTCCACTATTTGGTGGTGAGCTACTAGATACGCTTTCTGTCATTAGCTTCTTTCTAATGATATTTGCAATGATTTTGCTCGTATTTTTATTCTTTTTTATTTCGAATTTAAAATCTAGCATTTCTCCATTAATAGCTAAAATTTTAGCCCTTATCACTTTAGTTTTCTTGCTAATCGATAGGAGCTCTCAGACAGCACTTGAGCTTTTGCGTGCCGGGGCTTTAAAAATAAGTAGTGAGTTAAACTCCCAGATTCTATCTGTCAGTGCAAAAGGTATTTACGTATCAGAATTTGGTACTTATTTTTATATCTTTGTGATCTTACTTTTATGCATCACCGCACTTTTCTTTATGCCAAAAAGTATTGATAAAAATAAATTTGGTTCTATCAAATACCGCTTTACAAAAGCCATTAGAGAAAATATTTCTGATAATGCAAAATTTGCATTTTGTAGTATTTTGATAGCACTTGGATTTTCGCTCTATTATGATCTTTACGCATCTCGTCCACCTGAAATTTCAGAGCCAGTGCTAGTTGAGCCAGTGGGAGATAAATTTATATTTGATGTTGATATGTTAAAAGATAATGAACTTCATAGATTTGCTTATATAACAGATGAGGGCAAGCAGATAAGGTTTTTCTTGTTAAATCGCTTTAGCGACCGTGTATCGCCTGTTATCGTCTTTGATTCTTGTATGATTTGCGGCGATATGGGCTATATAAAGAGAGGCAATGACCTTATTTGTATCTCTTGTAATGTTAGAATTTTCTTGCCATCAGTTGGCAAAGAGGGTGGTTGCAATCCGATACCAATGCCATTTATCTTCGATGGCAAAAATATCATAGTTGATTATAAAACTATTACAGATGGAGCAAATTTCTTTAGTAAGGTTGTCGAAAAAATGGTACTTGACCCAGTTAGTCGCAAAAAAGTGAGCAACCTTGAGTCAAGATCATATTTATACTATGGACGCACATATTTCTTTGAAAATAACGAAACTCAGGCGAAATTTGAAGCAAATCCAGAAAAATATGTAGAAACAAATGGAACGTTAAAATGAAAAATATGCAACTAAGAATGATAAAAAGCTCGATCACGGGCTCAAAGGTGCAAAAGACGATGGCCTTTATCACCATACTACTAGCTGCTCTTTTGATAGCTTGCATGCTAAATATCACGCTAAAAATCGGCGATCAAGTAGCAAGCGAGCTTAGAGGATATGGCTCAAATATCGTTGTTTTGCCACGAGGTGAGAGCTTAAGTATCGAGATCGAGGGTAAAAATTTCACCCCACTAAAATCACAAAATTTACTCTCAGAAGCTGATATTTATAAGATAAAAGAGATCTTTTGGAGAAATAATATCGTTGCTTTTGCGCCGTTTTTAGAAGCAAAAGTTAAAGATGAAAAAGGAATTGAATTTGCCTTTGAAGGAACCTATTTTGATAAAAATATCGGTCTAAAAGATGAGCCAGAATTTAGCACAGGCGTTAAGAGCTTGTATGGATTTTGGGGCGTTGAGGGTGTTTGGCCAAAAGATGAAAGTATGGATGAAATTTTAGTTGGCGAAGAACTTTCTAAGGCTAAAAATTTAAAGGTTGGCGACAAGCTTAGCCTTGCTGGTAAAAACGGTACAAGAGAGGTTAGCGTAGTTGGAATTTTAAAAGGAGCTAGTGACGAGACGCATAAGCTAGTTGGCTCACTAAAGCTTGCTGGCGATCTATCAGGTCACGCTGGATCATATACAAAAGCTGAGGTCTCAGCCATGACGATCCCAGAAAATGACCTATCGCTAAAAGCAAGAAGAAATTTAGACAATCTTGATAGCGCAGAGTACGACAAATGGTACTGCTCAGCCTATGCAGGATCAATCGCATTTCAGATAGAAGAAAATTTACCAAACGTTAGCGCAAAAGCAAGCCTTCAAGTAAGTGATGCAGAGAGCAACATCGTAAAGAAAATCCAAAGCCTAATGGGCATCGTTAGTATCATCGCTCTTGTGGTTTCAGCTATTGGCGTAACGTCGCTAATGACAAGTGAAATTTACCGCCGTAAAAAAGAGATCGGCCTTTTAAAAGCCATAGGTGCTAGTAACTTTGAAATTTACGCCCTTTTTGCTAGCGAGAGCCTTGTGGTAGCCTTTTTTGCAGGCATCACGGGAGCATTTTTAGGATACGCACTAAGCTACGTGATGTCTTACATTATCTTCTCACATGGCATCGGTATAGCTTGGATCGTACTACCAATTAGCGTGGCATTTGCCCTACTTATCTCAGTCGTTGGCTCGCTAATGCCAATGAGAAACGTCATAAATTTACTACCTGCGGAGGTGCTATATGACCGCAAATAGCAAATTCTTTTACAATACAATTTATAAAAGTTTAAAAAACGGCTCATCAAGAGTCATGGTCATCGTGATCTCTATCTTGCTTGGAGCATGCGTGTGTGCTGCGTTTGTTAATGTCTATCTAGACATCGACTCTAAAGTCTCACGCGAGCTAAAAACTTATGGTGCAAATATGATCTTTGCTCCAAAAGATATGGCTACAAGCGATGATATGAGTGAAAAAACTTACAATGAGATGATCGCTAAAGTACCAAAAGATAAGCTTCTTGGTGAGAGCGGTTATCTCTTTGCTCAGGCAAATATCGGTCCAACAAATGCTATCGTCATGGGAACAAAATTTAGCAATCTAAAAAAAGTTAAACCATTTTTAGATGTTAGAGATGGAACGATGATAAATGTCGATTTTGACGATAAAAACGTGCTAATAGGCGTCGATCTAGCTCGTCAGGCTGGCTTTAAAGCAGGTGATGATATAGAAATTCGCGCCATTGGCTCAAATGAGAGCATAAATGTAAAGATAAAAGGCGTAGTCGCAAGTGGCGACAAAGAGGATGCGCTTTTGATCACGTCACTATCTTTGGCTCAAAAAATTTCAAATAAAGCTGGCAAAATAAACTATGCTGAAGCTGTTGTGCTTGGTAACTTTGACGAGATAACATCGCTCGCAAAGACTATAAGTAATGAAGAAATAGCTGCAAAACCAGTGGCAAAGGTCTCAAAGTCTGAGGGCTATATTTTGGAGAAAATAAAGCTATTAATGGCACTTGTTAGCCTTGTTATTTTGCTCATTACTTCAATGTGCGTAAACACAACGCTTAGTGCTATCTTGCTCTCTCGCTCAAAGGAGATCGCACTTCTGAGAGCCATAGGTGCAAGCAAAAAGGATGTATTAAAGCTGTTTGGCTTTGAGACATTTGTGACAGCGCTCATCTCAGCATTAGTTGGTGCATTTTTAGGATATTTACTAGCTCAAATTTTAGGTTATGCGATATTTGATTCTAGTATTGATTTTAGAATTTTAAGCATCCCAGTAGCTGTGATAATATCGCTTTTATTTGCAGCGATCGCAGCATTTTATCCGATCAAACGGGCACTTAATAACAAAATGGCAGATACACTAAGAGGAGAATGATATGCAAAATGCACTAGAATTAAAAAATATTTGTAAAATTTTTGGCGATGTTAAAGCACTTGATGATATAAATTTTGAGGTTAAAAAAGGTGAGTGGGTCAGCGTCATGGGACCAAGTGGTAGTGGTAAGAGTACGCTTGTAAATATCCTTTCTCTAATGGATACTCCAAGTAGTGGCACTTATATGCTCGGTGGCGATGATGCGAGCAATCTAAATGCTGATGATACACTTAAATTTAGACGTGAAAAGATCGGTCTTATTTTTCAGCAGTTTCACTTAGTGCCATATCTTAGCGCACTTGAAAATGTAATGATTGCTCAGTACTATCACAGCTCAGTTGATGAAGAGGACGCTAAAAAGGCACTTGAGGCAGTTGGTCTTTCTCACAGGCTAACACACAGACCAAGTCAGCTAAGTGGTGGTGAGCAACAACGTCTTTGTATCGCACGCTCGCTCATAAATGATCCTGAAATTTTAATAGCAGATGAGCCAACTGGTAACCTTGATGAAGCAAATGAAAGAGTTATACTTGATCTATTTTGCAAGCTAAGAAAAGATGGCAAGACGATACTTCTAGTAACTCACAACCCTGATCTTGGCGAGTATGGCGATAAGATCGTATATCTAAGACACGGCAAATTAGAGAAAATTCGCACTATTGAAAACCCAAAGGTGCCAAATGAGATATAAAATTTTATTTTTATGTCTAGTCTCAGCTCTAGTTATGGGCTGCGTCAAGCAGTATGAAAAGCATCATATCACGCTAAATGACTCAAGTGGCATTGATACGCAGTTTTTTCCAACGGAAAAGAGGCTAAAGATAGGCGATAAGCCATATATGCTATTTTTCTTTGGCACTGACTGCGGAGTATGCAAGGCCGCTATACCTGATCTAAATACGCTTGAAAAAGAGTATGGTAAAGAGGTTCAATTTATTGGTGTTTTAGGGCCTAGCAAGGGTTTTGATAAAGATATTGAGCTTTTAAAAGAGCACAACATTACATTTAAAACTACGAGCGACAAGGTTTCAGTTGATTACTTTAGCAAGGCAGTTGGCGGCGTTATGGGCGTGCCAGTTATCTATTTTTTTGATAAAGATGGTAAGATGCGATCAAAATTTATCGGTCTTACACCAAAAAGTGTGCTTGAAGGTGCTATAAGATCGCTCTTATAGGAGTGAAGATGAGGAATTTCTTTTTATTTGTCTTGGCGTTATTTTTTGTCGGATGTGCTAGTAGCACGCCAAATATCTCGGTAAAAACGAGCGATCCGATATTTTTTACGCTTGGTGAAGCAAACAAAAGCGTCTATGTAAATTTTAAAAATAGCGCGACTGGACAAGATGTAAATGCTCAAATTTTAAGCGAATTTGCAAAGGCTGGCTTTAGAAATGAGCCAAATATCAAAAATGCTGACTTCATCATCCTTGGCGACGTGCAAAGCTTTTCTAGGACAACCAAAAGAGATCCTAGATTTTCAATGGGTATGGGATATGGCTTTGGCAGACCAAGTTTTGGCTTTGGCTACTCGATGTTTTTCCCATTTGGTTATGATGATTATGATGACGACTTTAGCACAAACAGCTATGCTTACTACATGCAAGTAAGCGTACTAGTGCGTCCAAGAGATGGTGGCGAGAAAGCGACAAATATCTCGCTCATGCAAGCTGGCAATGTCTACTCGCCAAGCTATATCTGGCCATTTTTCAAAGAGCGCCTAGCAAAACAGATCGTCGGCTTTTTCTATAATGTCTCACAAAAGTAGGTGGAAGTTAGTAAATTTAAAAGGATTTAAATGCTAGTTGATGGAAGCTATGAAATTTTATCTTGTGATGATGTCGAGCTTGGTATAAAAAGAAGCTCTACTTTATCATTTTATGCCTGTTATGACAATGTTAAAGAGGCAAAAGCGCTTTTGGTTATCATCCCTGGGCTTGGAGAGGACTCTGACTCTAGTTATAGGACTCATCTCATGCGAACCATGGCAGAGTCTTATGATGTGGCGTGCATTAGTGTGGATTATCACTGTATAGGCAACCGCCCGCAGCTTGGAGCTAAATTTGGGCTTGATGATATAGACTGCGCTATCTTAACAAAAGAGCTAGCAAGTATAGGTATAAATTTACCAATTGACCTAAAGAGTATTGATTGCCACGAGAAAGTCGATGCATTGCTTAAATTTCTTAGTCAAGAGATCACGCTGCGAAAAGAGAGCGGGGTTTTGCCAGATGATTTTAAGCTAAAAGCTAGCATTACTATGGTGCCAACTAAAAACGAATACCAAAATTTTTGTGTTATGCAAGCAATGGATGTGCTAAATGCTGTGCTTTATACAAAAAATATATAAATAGTGCCAAATTTGAGCATCTACCTGTCATAATGGTAGGTAGCTCACACGGCGGATATTTGGCGCATATGTGTGCTAAGTTTGCCCCGTGGCTAGTTGATGCCGTGATAGATAATAGCTCTTACGCTATATTCTTATGGCGTCTTATTGGTTTTGGCAAAGAGATCGATTTTACTAGTTATCCTTGTTTTGGCACTGGCACTTTGTATCAAAATTTGTTTCTTTATTTTTTTGATAAGACCTACTGGACGCTTAATGAAAAGTCGCCTAACTATTTTATCGACGCTAGAGAAGAGATAAGAAATATCTTAAATTTAGATCATTTAAATGTTCAAAGCGGTTATAAAAAGCCAATTTACGTGAGCTATCACTGCATTTTTGATGAAGAAACAGCCCCAGCAAAGGATAAAACCGAGCTTTACGAGGCTCTTAAAAAGCTTAAATTTGACGCAACACTTCATATGATAAAAGATGAGAGCGAGGTTGATGGCAAATTTATAAAGTCTCTAACTCACGGCATGGGGATGTCTTATAAACTGCTTTTGCAAAGAGAGCTGCCTAGCGTTATGAAGAAAATCTTGTCTAAAAAAGATAAAAAAGATAAGAACAATGAAAGATGCATAGAGTATAAGTGCGGTGATTTGCTTTATAAATTTAGTGAAGCCTCAGATCAGATAAGGCTTGAGGTTGCTAATATTTAAATTTAGAGCCGTTTTTATCTAAAGCTAGAGGCTAAATTTAAGCTCCTAGCTTTAAATATCTTTAGTTATCTATCATAAAATCATAAAATTCGTTGTTATATCCGACGTTTCCTATCTTGCTGTATTGTATAAGAGCTGCTTTTATGTTATCAATTTGCTGATACATAAAGCCAAGAGCAGCTCTGTTTTCAACAGCGCTTGGATCATTTAGCTTTGTTAGCTCCAAAAGTGCGATCGCATTTGTTATTTTGTTTGCTCCAGTGGCTGCCACAGAGGCCAAAAAGAGCGTTCCAGCGTCATTTATCTTAAACTCATCTATAACCTCATTATAAAGCTTAAAACTCTCGTCAAAGTCGTTTGTAAAGATATCCACATATGCCAAAGTCTGGATCAAATTTGTATTCTTTGGCGCACTCTTTAGCTCCGCTCTTAGTTTGTCGCGCTCCCTTGTTAGCAAGCCTGAGATCTGAAGTAGCTTGATGTACTGCTTTTTGATGATATCAGCGCCGTGATAAAAGGCATTCGAGTCGAGATTTTTATCGTTAAAGTAAATTTGTATCGCTTTTGCGTACTCTTTGATGTTTTGATCTTTGTTTTTAGAGATGAAATTTAAGATATTTGCGATGATATCGTTTGGTAAGATTTTCATGAGCTCATCAGCTTTTTTTGACATTAGCTCATCGTTGTTTGAAATTTTAGCGGTGATGATATCAAAGGCTAAATTTAGCGTCGTAGGCTCTTTTGGCTCTTCAAGCCACCTTATCATCGCACTTTGGTTGCCGCTAATCAGGCTTAGAAGCGAGGCATATAAATTTACAGGCTTTAAACTCTTGTCGTTTTCTAAATTTTCGCCGATCTCTTCAATGAGTTTTGGGTTTAAATTTCTATTTATATCTAGACAAATCGCCCCAAAAATACCTGCAAGATGGTTATTTACATCTTGGTGATAGCTTGCTATGAAGTGCTTTGCTGCAAGGCTAAAATTTCCAAGCTGAGCATAACTTAGGGCGAGGTTGTATTGTAAGATAGAGTGATTTGGATAAGTGCTGGCTAGCTCTTCAAACTCTTTATTTGCTTCTTTTAAGCGGTAGCTTAGTGCTTTTGCAATAGCTTCGCTAAGTTTTGCATTTACTTTTGAAGCAGCCGCACTTTGGCTAAGATAGTCGTTTGCTGCTGAAGTATCGTCTAAAAAGACGCTAACACCGCCTTTTCTTATCTGCTCGATACTCTGTTTTGCATCAAAGACCTTGTAAGGTGCGAAGTAAAAAAGGGTCTCATAGCGCCTTGTTCTATCAAAAAACATATCGTCGCTAAAGTGTGCCTGAGCTAGGCTGACATCAAAAAGATCAGGCTTTAGCATCGTTTTTATCTTGTAAATTTTGCTTGGCAAAGAAGCATTGTAGTCGTAAACATCTTTGATAAATGCTGCTGCATCGCCATAGTCAGAAGTTTTTAGATCAATTAGCGCCTCAGTCATCTTGATAAGATCGATATTTGGCGTATTTTTAGAAGCTTTTGTTAAATAATCCCTTGCCTTGTCATATTTGCCAAGTCTTGCATAGAGCTGTGCTAGCGTGAAGTCGGCCTTAAATGCCTTTTGCCCTTCAAGCTTAGCTATTGCTTTCTCATCATCTCCAAGAAGTGATAAAATTTTTGCACTTAAATACGCATATTCGTTTTTATAATCTGCGGTATTTGGATGAGAAAGTGCTTGAAGCGCCTCGTAATAGTTGCCTTTATAGTAGCTTATAAGCGCGTAGTAATAGCTATAAAGTGGCGAGTTATTTTCATACTGCAAAAATGAGTCAGCAAGTCCTATATAGTAGTTAAAATTTTTAGTGTTATTTAGCTCAAGTGAGCAAACAGCAGCGTTTATGGCACTAACCGCCGTGTTTTCTCTATCGGTTATGGCTTTATTAAAAGATATGATCGCCTCATCACATCTTTCTTGTTTCATCTGCGAAACGCCGAGGTTGTAGTTTGAGAGAGACTGGTTATAAACAGCTATGTTTTCATAAATTTTTAACGCTTCAAATTTATTGCCACGCTCGTAGAGCTGATTGGCCTTATTTATCATCTCATCGATCTTTGAAGCGCCAAAATTTTGCGTTTGGTAGTTGTTTTCTATATTTTTTACGATACTTGCAGTATCTATGTTCTCTTTTTTGACTTTCTTTAGCAAGACAACTAGCAAAACCACTATCAAGATGATAAGTACTAGAGCGACCACGCCTGCTATTATAAAGAGCTTTTTATTGCTCTTTTTTACAGGGATTGGCTCTGGGATGCTCTCATCTTGTAGAACACCCTCACTTGCGATACTCTCAAGTGAGACGATCTCTTCAGGTGCCTCGGCTTTTGCCTCTTCAGGCGCTTGCTCTGCTTGCTCGCCAGGTGGTTTTAAAACTACAACCTCTTCTTCAGCCACTACATATACCTTTTAAGAACTTCTGGAATTTCGATAGTGCCATCTACTTTTTGGTAGTTTTCCATGATAGCAATAAGAGTCCTACCAACAGCTAGACTCGAGCCATTTAGCGTATTTACAAGCATATTTTTCTTGCCATCTTTAAAGCGAATTTTTGCACGCCTTGCTTGAAAATCACGAGTATTGGAAATAGAGCTAATCTCTCTATATTTACCTTGACCAGGTAACCAAACCTCAAGGTCTATCGTCTTTGCCGCGCTAAAGCCAAGATCGCCACTGCAAAGAAGCATATGGCGGTGAGGAAGTCCAAGGCTAGTTAGTAGATCGCTTGCGCACGATACCATCTCATTTAGCACATCTTCGCTTTGATCAGGCTTTGTGATGCTTACCAGCTCGACCTTTTCAAACTGGTGCTGGCGGATCATACCTCTAGTGTCACGTCCTGCTGAGCCTGCCTCTTGGCGGAAGCATGCTGAGTAGCAAGTCATCTTTATAGGAAGCTGCTCAGCTTCAATGATCGTGTCATTGTATAAATTTGTCACAGGCACTTCGCTAGTTGGGATGAGGTAGAGATCCTCGTCGCGTACTTTGTAAAGATCCTCTTCAAATTTAGGCAGCTGACCAGTGCCAAAAAGTGTGTTTGAGCTTACTAGATAAGGGACATTTACAAGCTCAAAGCCACGTGAGCTATTAAAGTCGATCATGTAATTAACAAGCGCTCTACTAAGTCTTGCTCCCATGCCACGAAGCACGGTAAAGCGAGATCCTGAAAGCTTTGCGCCCCTTTCAAAGTCAAGCCAGCCAAGACTCTCACCTAACTCCCAGTGCTCTTTTGGTGTAAAGCTAAATTTAGTTGGCTCAAGCACCGTTTTTATGCAGACATTATCGTCCTCGTCCTTGCCAAATGGCACGTCATCATCGGTGATATTTGGCACGTTAAATGAAATTTGCTCAAGCTTTTCTTCATATTGTTTAACGATCTCATCAGCATCAGCAAGTGCGGCTTTGTTTAAATTTAGCTCATTTTTAAGCTCACTTACGTCTTCACCGGCTCTTGCCTTTATGCCAAGCTCTTTACTCTTTGCGTTTTGGATCGCTTGGAAATTTTCAAGTGCTTTTCTCTTTTGCTTTAGCTCGTTAAAAGTTTGTAAAAGCTCGTCAAGTAGCCCAGCTTTTACATTTTTGCCCTCAAGTTTTTTTACAAATTCATCGTAATTTGTCTCGAGTAGTTTTAAATTTATCATTCCGTATCCTTAAACCATAAACATAACTTTTGCAAAAAGTACGATAAAAACTGCCGCTGTTAGCGCAAATGGGTGAATGTTGCCAAGTGGGCTAGGACGTTTAAATATAAATTTGCAGCTCAAATTTGTTATAACCGCAGCTACGATTAGCATCGCTAAGAAAAATTTGATCATAAAAATGATTTGTAAATTTGTCTCAAAGTAGCCTCCAGCCTTTGATCCGACCCAGTTACTCATCATCATGCCTCCAGTTAATACCAAAAGCAAGATACAAAGTGGCATTATCTTAATGGCAACTGAACCGATAGCTTGTTTTGCCTTTTGAGCAAGCTCAGGTGGCATTTTTTTACAAGCTGCCTTAAAAATGATTACATCAAAAAAGAGGTAACCAACAAAGATGATTGCACAAAAAAGATGAACTATCTGTGCGTATGGATATAAATTTTGCATATTTTTCCTTTATTAATAAATTCCGACTGCTTCACGAACTTTTTTTATTGTTGTTTGAGCAACATTACTTGCCTTTTTGGCTCCTATTTCTAAAATTCCAGACACTTCGTCAGGATTATTTTGATAATGCTCAAATTTCTCTCTCGCATCTTTAAAATAGTCCCAAATAAGATCATTTAGATAAGCTTTAAAGTGCCCATGACCCTCGCCACCACGCTCATATCTAGCTTGAAGCTCTTTTTGCCCACTCTCGTCTAAGAAAAGTTTGGCGATATTATAGACGTTGCAGTTTTGCCACTGTTTTGGCTCTTCAAGCGGTGTGCCGTCTGTCACGATGCTAGAAATTTGCTTTTTAAGCGTCTTGGCGTCTGCGAAAATATCGATCGTGTTGCCGTAGCTTTTGCTCATCTTTTCGCCGTTTGTGCCAGGTACAGTGGCGACATTTTCATCGATCTTTGCCTCAGGCAATGTAAAAATTTCTCCATGCTCGTTGTTAAATTTTATCGCGATATCACGCGCGATCTCTACGTGCTGGATCTGGTCTTTGCCCACAGGTACGACCTGCGCATTATAAAGCAAAATGTCAGCTGCCATCAAAACTGGATAGCTAAAGAGTCCGTGGTGCGAACTAAGACCTTTTGCGACTTTATCTTTATAGCTGTGCGCGCGTTCAAGAAGCCCCATAGGCGTATGCTGGCTTAGCACCCAGTAAAGCTCAAGCACGTCTTTAACGTCACTTTGCACCCAAAATATGCTTTTATTTGGATCGATCCCAAGTGCTAAAAACGCACACGCAGCCTCAAAAGTGTTTTGTTTTAGGGCTTTGGCCTCGCTAAGGCTTGTCATCGCGTGGTAGTTTGCTATAAACATAAACATCTCGTTTTGCTCTTGCATATCAACCATCTGCTTTATCGAGGCAAAATAGTTGCCAAGGTGTAGTTTGCCGGAGGGTTGGAGGCCGGTTAATACTCTCATCTTATCCTTTCAAATTTTGGCTTTTTCTCGTGAGCGCTTTTGATAGAGATTTGAAATTTTAAGCTTTCGGCAGACTATGTGTCTAGCCTCGGCTTAAAATTTCTACACAACTATCAAAATTATCTCGCGATACTTCGCCAAAATGCTTTTTAAATTTTAACGTTACATTAGAGTTTTTGTATCTAATCTAATCTTAAAATTTAACTAGCAGACCATGCGTCTAGCCTTCGCTAAAAAACAAAATTTTGCCTTGCCTAAACAAAATTCTTTACCAAAAGCTTTTAAATTTTAACATCACGTTAGACTTTTTAGTCTAGCTTAATCTTAAAATTTTTATCACACAACTCTCGTCGCTTTAGCGTTGCGAATAAAGTGAAGCAAAAAATCATCTTACGATACTTTGCCAAAATTTCTAACTACAAAACGTTAAATTTAGCTCAAAGACTCGAAATTTCAACACCACGCCAGATAGCCATCTAGCCTGATCTTAAAAATTTATCGTTGCAAGCAGCAATCACGCTACTTTACAACTAAATTTTTAAAAGCATCCTTATTTCTTTTACGATCTGCTTTGGAGTTTTACCCTCGACTTCAACGATGTAATCAGCCTTTTTCTCATAAAGCTCCTCGCGCTCCAGATGCAATGCCTCAGCTCTTTTTAGATCACTTAAAAGCGGACGTTTGGCGAGCTTTTTCTCGCTATTTTTGCTATTTTTTAGTCTTTGCATGATCGCATTAAAACTAGCTTTTAGATAGATCACGGTGCCAATTTTCTTTAAATTTTTAACCTTGGCAAAGCCTCCACCTGTCGAGATGATTGCATTTTTGACATTTGTGGCTAGAAATTTGGCAAGGTCTTTTTCAAGCTGTCTAAAATGCTCTTCTCCAAATTCATCAAAGATAGCTTTTATCTTCATATTTTGTGAGCTCTCTAGCAGGTCGTCGCAGTCAAGATTCATCGTCTTTAGTGCCTTGCTTAGCGCCCTTGCAGTCGTGCCCTTGCCAACGCCCATAAACCCTATCAAAACGATATTATTGTTCTTTGTTTTCATCACTCTCTCCACGTTTTTTAGGGATTAGCACGATAGGCACGCCAGTTAGATTAAAGCTCTCTCTAAGTTTGTTTGTTAGGTAGCGTTTGTAGCTAAAGTGCAGGCATTTTGGGCGGTTCATTATGAGGGCTATCATGATAGGTGCGGTTTTAAACTGCACTGCGTAGTAAATTTTCACAACTCTGCCTTTATCTCGTGGCAGTGGATGCGCCTTGGTCGCTTCACCGATCACTTCATTTAGCTTTGAAGTTTGGATTTTTTGGGTGTAGTTTTTATAAATTTCAACTATAAGTGGATAAATTTTATGCACTCTTTTGCCGCCAAGCGCTGAGACACTGATGATCGGCGCGTATGCTAGAAATTTAAACCTATCTTTTATCTCTTTGCAAAGCTCGTCAAATTCTTCGCTACTTTTGTCCCATTTGTTTAGCACGATGATAACGCCAAGCTCAAATTTAGAGGCGATGCCAGCGATACGCTCATCAAGCTCAGTTAGTGGCTCAGAGCTATCAAGCACGAGTAGAGCCACGTCTGTCTCTTCTAAAATTTTCTCAGTTCTATTTAGTGCGTATCTCTCAATACCCTCGATCTTACCACGCTTTCTAATACCAGCAGTATCAACAAACTCAAAAACCCTGCCATCATGCTCGTAAATTTCATTAACCGGATCGATCGTAGTGCCTGCTACGTCGCTAACAACGGCACGACTCTCTTTTACAAGAGCATTTAGAAGTGAGCTTTTGCCGACATTTACGCGGCCTATGATACCAACTCTTATATTTTTGCTCTCATAGTCTATCTCGTCGCTTAGCTCGCCCTCGTCGTTATAGTTTTCTAAAAAATCATCAAAATCTTCGCTTGTATCGGCCTTTATCTGCACTTTGTTTTCTAAGTGCTTTGCTAGCCACATGCTAAGCTCATCTATGCCTGTGTTGTGGCTTACAGAAATTCCAAATGAGTTTTTTGCGCCAAAGCTTACAAATTCCCACTCCCTTTGCTCATCTTTTTTGCTGTCTATTTTATTGATGACTAGAGCGATTGGTAAATTTAGCTTGCTAAGCTCGTAAAAAATGGCTCTATCCTCGTCATCTGGCATCATTTTGCCATCGACCATGTATAAAATGACGTCTGAATTTCTAGCCTCTGCCAAGGTCTTTGCTTTTACATTTTTAAAAAGCTCGCTACTATCATCAAGGCCACCACTATCGATTAAAATACACTCTTTACCCTCAATCTCTATCTTAGCTTTGTTCGTATCTCTTGTCGTGCCGCTAACATCGCTTGTTATAGCGATACGACGACCAGCTAAGCGGTTAAAAAGTGAGCTTTTGCCGACATTTGGCTTGCCTACTAATATTACTTTTTGCAAATTTTGTCCTTTTCGTGATGGCTGATTATACAAATTTTTGACTTATATAAAGTATAAAAATTTGCTTAAAGGCGCCAAAATAAAAGAAAAAATCAACCAAAATTTAAGCCACTTTTCATTAAAATGGCTACTTTAAATTTAAAGGTTATATGATGTTAAAAAGATTTTATATTTCGCATCTTGGCATTTTTTATATGCTCTTTGCTTGCTTTATGTTTGCCGTTACTGGCGCATTTGCAAAGTATCTTAGCAAAGATATGCCATCTATCGAAGTTGTATTTTTTAGAAATTTAATAGGCCTTTTTATTGTTATTTATGCCATTTATAGATTTCCATTTAAGCAAGCTGGCGGACACTTTTTCTTGCTGATGTTTCGCGGTTTTGTCGGCACAGTGGCACTTTTTGCTTTTTTTTATAATGTCGCTCATGTAAATTTGGCCACAGCTTTTACATTTCAAAAGACAAATCCAATCTTTACAGCTATCCTTGCAGCTTTTATTTTTAAAGAGCGTCTAAGCTCACTTGGCTGGTTTGCTGTATTTTTGGGATTTGGTGGAATTTTGCTTGTTATCCAGCCAAATTTAGGCATAAGCAAGACTGATATTATCGGTGTTTGGAGTGGCCTTGGTGCGGCGATCGCATACACGAGTGTTAAGGAGCTAAACAAGAGCTACGGTACAAATGTTATCGTACTAAGTTTTATGCTTTGGGGCTCGTTTTTGCCACTTATTTGCATGGGTTTGGCAGAATTTTTCACCTACGAGCCACTTGATTTTTTGTTTTCAAAATTTAGCATGCCAAGCTGGTATAACGTTGTTTTTATCTTGCTAATGGGACTTAGTGGATATTTTTTTCAGTCGTACATGACAAAGGCGTTTGCGGTTGGTAAAAAGGCTGGAGTGATCGCTGCAGTTAGCTACGCAGACGTTATTTTTACACTTATAATTGGCTATTTTATGGGCGATGTATTGCCAAATCAAACGGCACTTTTAGGTATCTTGCTAGTAATAGTGAGTGGAATTTTAGTTGTTAAAGAAAAATAAAGGAGAAAAAATGATACTAATAGCAGGACCTTGCGTCATAGAAAGCGAGCAGCTCGTTTTTGACGTGGCAAAAAGGCTGGTTAAATTTAACGAAGATAAGCGGATAGATTTTTATTTCAAATCAAGCTTTGATAAGGCGAATCGCACGAGTATAAGCTCGTTTCGCGGGCCCGGACTTGAAAAAGGGTGCGAAATTTTAGCTAAGGTAAAAAAGGAATTCGGCTTTAAAATTTTAACCGATATCCACGAGAGCTACCAGGCCGCGCCTGTTGGCGAAGTGGCCGACGTGCTGCAAATCCCCGCGTTTTTATGCCGTCAGACCGATCTGCTCGTAGCTGCGGCTAAGACAAAGGCGGTCGTAAATATCAAAAAAGGGCAGTTTTTAGCAGCCTCTGCGATGAAACACTCGGTCAAAAAAGTGCTAGAAACGCGCGGCGTAAAGGGCGAGGGATACGAGGTCGCTAAACAAAACGGCGTGTGGCTAACGGAGCGAGGCAGCACCTTTGGCTACGGAAATTTAGTAGTAGATATGCGAAATTTGGTGCTGATGAGGGAGTTTGCGCCGGTGATTTTCGACGCGACGCATAGCGTGCAGATGCCGTCGGCTTTGGGCGAGAAAAGCGGCGGAGACGCGAGATTTGTGCCCTATCTAGCGCGAGCTGCGGCGGCTGCCGGCGTGGACGGATTTTTTTACGAGACGCACGTAAATCCTTGCGAGGCGCTTTGCGACGGGCCTAATATGCTAAATTTGGACGAGCTAGACGCAAATATCGATCAAATTTTTAAGATAAAGCAAGCTCTTGGCGATGCAAACTAAGGGCTTTTTGTGGGTATTAGGCGGCGCGGTCGCCGAGTGCGGCTGGGCGTACGGGCTAAAACACGCCCAAGATGCCGTAGGATTCGCGCTTACTGCCGCGTTAGTCTGTGTTAGCTTCGTATCGTTTATAAAGGCTTTAAAATACATCCCCGTTAGCGTCGCATATACCGTATTTGTGGGGCTTGGGGCGTTTTTTGTGGTGATCGCCGAGATCGTGAGCGAATTTCGCGCGAGCGGTCAGACGCCGGATTTATTGCGGCTATTTTTCATAGCGACGCTGATCGCGGGCGTGTTGGGGCTAAAAAGGCTAAAATCTTGATGCACGTTTTAGCTCTTTTGGCGGCCGGGTGTTGCGAGGTTTTGGGCGTGTTTTTTCTAACGAAATTTCAAAAAAGCGTCGGCGTGAAAAAGGCGGCGAATTTTTTGATTTTAACCGCAAATTTCGCCCTTTCGCTCTGGCTTTTGAGCTACGCGATGCAGGCGATGGCGATGTCGGTGGCGTACGCGATTTGGACGGGCATCGGAGCGATCGGAGCCGTGGGCGTCGGGATAGTGTTCGATAAAGAAAAAATGAGCGCGCAAAAGGCGTTTTATCTATCGCTAATAACGCTAAGCGCGGTAATGTTAAAGATAAGTTAAAGGAGAAATCAATGAAAATAATCGAAGGAAATTTGGCTCTAAAAGGCGGTGAGAAGGTCGCCATAGTGGGTGCTAGGTTTAATCATATCATCACCGATAGGCTGGTCGAGGGTGCGAGGGATGCGTTTTTGCGTCACGGCGGGGATGAGGCGAATTTGAGCCTCATTTTGGTGCCTGGCGCATTTGAGATACCGATGGCGCTTGAAAAGGCGCTAGCTAGCGGTAAATTTGACGCAGTTTGCTGCGTGGGAGCGGTTATCCGCGGCTCTACGCCTCACTTTGACTACGTTAGCGCCGAGACTACCAAGGGTATCGCAAACGTCACGCTAAAATACGGCAAACCGGTGACCTTTGGCGTGCTAACGGTCGATAGCATCGAACAAGCCATCGAGAGAGCGGGCTCAAAGGCCGGAAATAAGGGCTTTGAAGCGATGACGGGCGTAATCGAGATGCTAAGCTTATATAAAAATTTGGAGGCGTAAAATGGCGACTCGTCATCAGGTCAGACAAGCCGTCGTTTCGCTACTTTACTCAAACGAGATAAATCCAGTAACTGCTGCATTTGAAGAGGAATTTCTGGAAGAGAAAAAGATAAGAAACGAGCGAAAAAGTGAGGCGCTGCAGACTTTTAAAGAGGTGCTCGCAAATAAAGAAAAACTAGATGAAATTTTAAAGCCATATCTAAAAGATGGTGATTTTAGCAAAGTTGGCGCGACTGAGCTTGCCATTCTTAGACTTGGGCTTTATGAGATGAAATTTAGCCAAACTGATAAAGCCGTCATCATAAACGAAGCGATCGAGCTTGCGAAAGAACTTGGAAGTGATCAGGCGCCAAAATTTATAAATGGCGTACTTGATAAGCTAAAGGACGATCTGTGAGGCTCTGCGTCGCACTTGATATGGCTAGTCGTGAAGAGAATTTAGCCCTTGCTAGTGAGCTAAAAGGGCTTGATCTTTGGCTAAAAGTAGGGCTTAGAAGCTATCTTAGGGACGGAGCAAAATTTATAGAAGAGCTAAAAGGGCTTGGAAATTTTAAAATTTTCCTCGATCTAAAGCTCTATGATATCCCAAATACGATGGCGGATGCGGCTGAAGTCGTCTCAAAAATCGGCGTAGATATGATAAATGTGCATGCTAGCGCTGGTGAGCGCGCAATGAAGACAGTTATGGATAGGCTAGCTGGTCTTGGAAGCCGTCCTTTAGTGCTTGCAGTATCGGCACTTACTAGCTTTAGTGAGAGCGAGTTTGACTCTGTTTATAACGATACGATCGCAAGAGCTGTTAGGAAATTTAGCCAGATGAGTTTTGAAGCAGGGCTTGATGGAATGGTCTGCTCTGTTTTTGAAAGCAAGCTCATTAAAGATGTAACAAATGAGAAATTTATCACTCTTTGCCCTGGTGTTAGGCCTTTTGGCGAGAGCGCTGGAGATCAAAAAAGAGTAGCAAACTTAGTGAGTGCAAAGCAAGAAGGTAGCGACTTTATCGTTGTTGGTAGGCCGATTTATGAGAATGTAAATCCAAGAGAAATTTGTGAACGAATTTTGGAGCAAATTTAAAATTTGAACTTGTGTGAAGTGATTTTTAACTAAGCTTTTTTACAAAATGTTGCGTGAAGATGATATCAAAGCGAAGTGAGGAGCTAAATTTGAGTGATTTTAAGAAAATCCTCTTGTTGGCTGAGCGGCTAAAGTGTATCTACTAGTACTTGGTTAAGGATATCGCTTTACTAAATGGCGCGGATCATAGCAAGATGTTCGAGTGCACAAAGGCGTTTGGTCGCGGTAGCGATAGGCGTTTTTATATGTTTTATCGTATGATTTGCTACTACGCCAATACGCCGCACCTAGACAAAGCCAAGCTAAAATGGTAGCTTTGGAAGGATTAAATTTGCAAAATTTGACTTGCGGAGAGTCGTTTAAATTTGAGTAGTTTTGCGCGGCTATTTTTCTATGGGAGAGTGGCAGGCGCGAAAATGTAAATTTAAGCAAGATATCAGCGGCGTTCAATTATAATGCGATTTCTTTTTATGGACAGATGGGTGAGTGGCTGAAACCACACCCCTGCTAAGGGTGCAGCTCTTAATCGGGGCTCGAGGGTTCAAATCCCTCTCTGTCCGCCACAAATTCATTAAATTCCATTTATATATCCCTAAATTTCAATGTTTTAGCTATATTTTTAAATGAATATTTTTGTCCAAAATTTCGGACAAATCAGATTTGTTACAGAAAATTTGCTATTTTGTTACAGAAACTATTTGGATTATTCCATGAGTTCTAGAATGATCACCAAAGTTCCTAACAGACCAAATTTTTATTTTTTTGATACGGCTATTAAAAATAACAAGAAAATAACAGTAAAGTATTGTTTATTTACTAAGGATCTGGATGAGGCAAGGATACTGGCCAGACTTATAAAAAACACTGCAAATGATGAACTATCACGCCATCTAACAACAAAACACCCAAATCTTAAAAGCTTGACATCCTTAATAAACATAAAAAGACAAAATGAACATAAGATAAAACAAGAACGTTTATATTTGGATGTGAGTGAGTATAAAAAAATATCTCAAAGTGTTATAGCAAAATTTTACAATGTTTCAATATCAGTGCAAGATAAATCAGAAATAGAGGTGACACCAAATAATAAACAAGAGAAGTCAAGTGAGCTAAACAAGTCAGTGTCTTTTGAGACAATAGCTAAAAGATACGTGTCAACCGAGTGTTTGAAGCTAAAGTCCAGTGATAAGACCAAGGGCTATTATATTAAGACTGGCAAGCTTTTGGATGAGTTTTTTAAAAATCATTCAGGGGAGTTTAAATACAGCGATGCTGAAGGTTTTCAAGTAAGCTTGTTAAATAAAAATCTAAACAAAAAGACTATAAATAATTATACGTCTTATTCTAAGAGGCTTTTTAATTACGGTATAAAAATAGGCAAGCTTACAGTAAATCCTTTCAAAATGCTTACATCTTTTAAAATTACATCTGATGAGAAGTCGCCAAAAGATAATTTTACGTTAGATGAATTAAAGATAGTTTTTGACACTCAAAGAAAAGATTTGAGAGATTATATGATGTTTGCACTTCATACGGGATTAAGACTAAATGAAATTTGGCAACTTGATAGCGACAATGTTGGTGAGCAGGATGGAATAAAATTTATAAATGTTAGAACTGCAAAACAAAGAGGGGGAGTGAAAAAGTATAGACAGATACCTTTGCATGAAAATATTGAGTATTTAAGCGATCTAAAGTGGCTAGAAAATATTAAGAGCAGTAAGGTTAATAGCGATTACTTTAGTAAGCGATTAAATAGACACATCCATAAATGTATCCCACTAGCAAACGTTACATTTCATAGGCTTAGGGGAAATTTTGCTAAGGCTATAAAGGATTACTGTTTGGAGAATTCCTTGACCGATCTAACATCTGTTTTGCTAGGACATAGTGCCGATCTTGCAACTGATACGTACGCAAAGGAAATATCTTTAAAAGCTAAGCAAAATTCTATGATTGGACTAAAAATTTTTAAATTTTTACATAACCAGTGATTTTTGAAAGCAATCGGTATAATTAGTAATAAAAGCAAAAAGGATTTTCGATGGAAAACAATAAAAAATCTATGGATGTGACAATGCAAAAGCTGCTTTGTGTAGAAAAATATGAGGATGTTCATCATGGGAGAGTAAGGGCGTATTATGATACTGATATAAAGTTATTGAAGCAAGATGCAATATATTGCCTCAATAAGGGATACTCTAGGTCTAGTGGTGAGAAAAAAAGACAATATTGGCTTAAGATATTTTTAAACCTAGCAAGTTTGTATCCGTGTATTTTATCACTAGATAAAAAAGGCATAGTTAGTAGTACGATTACTAATTTTTTTAACAACTTAGCCGAAAAAGAGTCTCGAAAAAAAAGAATTATTAATCAAGATCAAGTCGTAAGTCAAAATAAACTACCGCCAGAACTTCATATAGATCAAAAAAAGTGGGATAGTTTTCTTCAACTGCATTATGGGCAGATAGACTTTAATGATTATTACAACACCCCAGTGAGTAAAAAAATATCTGATGGAGTGTATAAAGTAAGAGATGGCTTTCTCGTAAGGGGTCAATTTATACCGAGTTATATTTTTTTAGAAATTAGAGAGTGTATTATAAAACAAGAAAAGACAAAGATAGTACCTGTAAAGCATCAATATGGTGTTAAACTAGAAAACTTTGAAGATATAGAAAAAGATTTTATGGAGCATGTTGCAAGGAAGCGAAATTTTAGTGATAGTACAAAAAAAGAGTACCGTCATGCACTTAAGCTGCTTAAGGAATTTCTTAATGATAGAGACATCAGCATAAGCGATATAAATGTAAAAGTAGCTGAGGACTTTCATGAAGGTCTTATTAAAGAAGAAGGTGTGAGAGCAAGAAACGAAAAGAGAGCAAATAATATAGTAGGCTTTTTATCAAATGTGTTTAATAGACTTGCACATTTAGGAGTAGTTGGTGATAACTTTTTTAAAAAAGAAGCGATAGAGCGATTTGGTATTAAAGAGAAAACGACAAAGAGAAATTTCTCTATGAGCGAGTTAATGCTGTTATTTTCTGGAGAACATAATATAGAAAAAGAGATACTAGACTATTTTCGCTTTAAACTACATGTTGGACTTCGCATGAGAGAGTTTTTTGGTTTAAGTGCTGATAGCTTTAAAACAGAAACAATCAATGGAAAGACTTACAATTATGTCATCATAAATACAGCCAAAGGCAAGGGTGGTAGAACATCCCAAAGAGCGATAGTTATACATGAAAATATTAAAGATTTGCATAATTATGATTGGGTTAAAAAGATAATCTCAAAATACCCAGACATAAAGTCTTTTGGAAAAAAGGTTAATAGATGTATAAGAAAAATAACTTCTGATAAAGATGTCAGTGATCACCGTTTGCGTGGTAACTTTGCAAATATACTAACAGAGTGTGATTTACGAAATGAAATAAGCGAGTCTATTGCGGATGTTGATGGAGCTCTTGGCCATAAGCCAAATATTCAAAAATATGAACGTAGACAATATACAACACTAGTAGAACATATGCTAGGTTATGGACTGTCTGATGCTTTTGATATATATGCTAGATCTGAGTATTTAGAAAGAAAGCAAGAGATTATAAAAGGGTTTGACTCATTATTTGGCTTTTTTAAATACCTAGAAAATCCAAACATACCGCATCTTAAAACGGATAAACATAGAAAAAATTCAAAAAAGAGTCAGAAAAAGTAGAAAACTTTTCTGTAGGTATAATTATTATAAACAATAAATAATAAAATAAGGAGGAATAAATGCTTTATTTATTAGGGCAAGATCAAATTTTGTTTAAACCTCTTGATTCAGAGGAACCTTATACTTTAGACAATGGGCTACAGACTATCAATTGCTGGCTTGATATGGCTATTATTGGTTTAAAATATAAAATACCTTTTGTTTTAATTGGTTTTGAAACACTGTATAGTGATGAAAAAGAGAGGATGGAGTATGTAGTTGGTGGTAGCAAAAATGATCCATGGCCCTTTGAAAGAGTCTATAAGTTTTGCAAAAAATTACATAATGATGTCTCTGGGTTTATGGAGGAGCTAGTGTTAGAATATTGTAGGCTTTGTATCTGCTCTACAACAGTAAAAGAATTTGAGAAAGATTGCAAAAGGCATCTAAAAGAGCTTGAGGATAAACTCTCGAGACTAGACGATGTCTTATAGTCTATTATTAGACTCATGGGAGGTCAATCCCATGAGTGAGTTTATAATACCTCAATATCCTGACCACTACTAGCTACTTTTTTGGACTCTACTAGGTTGTTGATACTTTTTAGCAACTCTTTATCTTTTGCACTTAGTATAGGTAAAAAGTAAGTATTTTTTGTTTTTATATTTAGTACTGCGATCAAGCCATAGTCTTTAGCCATCTGCCTATGAAATACTAAAATTTCATCTTCACAAAGCTCCTTCTCAGTGTATTTTGCCCCTAGCTTAAGGCTCTTTTGATAACAAAGCTCAGCGTTTAAAAGGTCTTTTTCATCTAAAAACATAGGTTTTGTTTTATAAATTTTCTCCTCATGATAGCACTCAAAATTTTTAAGCCCACTAAAGTCTTTATTTTCTCCATTTGCGTATTGTTTTATGTGGTTTTTAAAGAAATATTGATGAGATAAATTTCCAACTAGCTCTTTATATTTTGACTCTCCACCTAAAGAATTTTTTAGCACATCTTCATTTTGAAAAGCAAGTATGAGCTCCACCTTTGCCTCTCTTAGTACATCTGCGTGCAGATCTGTTTGTGGGTTTAACACGCGTTGTGCCTCGTCTATAAAAATACTAACTGGTACTTTATATTCATCTAAAATGCGTCTTGTCATGCTTGAAAGAGTGGAGTTTAGTATGAGTTCTATCACATTATCTTTTAGTCCTTGCGCATTTATGATCACTATTTTTCCTTGATTTAGTAGGGTGCTTATGCTTTGCATCATAGTGATGTCTTCGTTTAGCATCTCATCATCAGCTAGTTCTCTTAGTGCTTGAAGCATAAACGTATAGTTTGAAAACATCCTTGCTCTATATGTCTCTATCTCGCCAACAGCACTAGTGTGTTCTTTAAAAGCTTGCAAAAATTTGCTAGATTTTTGTTTAAAAGTGTTTAATGTCCAAATATTTTCAGCTAGCATCATCGGCTGACAAAGAGTTGAGATTTTACTGCTTATGTCATCTGCTATCGCTTTGTTGTCATTTGCATATCTGCTTAGTTCAAGCACTATGTCATAGAAATTTCTAAAATCAGATAGTTGCTGGGTAAATTTACATAGATTTGCAAAGCTAGGATAGATGCCTTCTGCTTTTTTGCACAGTTTTATGCTGCAAAAGGCACTCTTGCTAAAGTCATATATTGCTTTCATCATATCAAGAGAGCTTGCTGAGATATTTGTGGCCAAATTTCCCCAAAAAGTATCACGCTCAGTACCAAATGTTTTTTTGAAAAAATTTGTTAGCAATACATCATTTGTGTCATACATTAAGTTTAGTTTGTAGCCCCAAGGGACATTTACCATCACAACATCACGCAGTCTACCGTGTTTTTGTGCTAAAAATTTTACCTTTTTATGTTCTACTCCTTTGTAATCAAGGATAAGCATTGCGTGATTTGCCTTTATACGCTCATCAATAGCTGGCAATATAACAGATGTGGTTTTTCCACAACCTGTCTGACCTGTGATCATTGCATGAGTAAAGCTAATAGGTATGCTAAGTGAAGTTTCTTTACTAGCTAGAGCCGTATTGTTTTGTTTGTTGATTAATGAAAAGACTGACATGTTATTCTCCTTTGTTTGATGTTATTATTTCGTTTGCTAAACCGTATTTTATGGCTGTATCTGCGTCTATGTAACAGTCTCTATCTGTTATCTGCTCAATTTTTTCTAGCTCTAGCTTACTTCTCTGCATTATCATGTTATTTATTTTTGATTTTGTCTTTAAAATTTGATTTGCCATTAGCTCTATATCGCTTGCTTGACCTGATACTCCGCCTAGTGGCTGGTGTAGCATCAGACTGGAGTTTGGTAGCATATAGCGTTTATCTCCGCTTAAAAATATCAGTGCTGACATAGAGGCGGCTAGACCAACACAAAAGGTATTTATGGGTGCTTTTATGGTTTGCATAAAATCAATCAACCCAAAGCCATCATATATAGAGCCTCCTGGCCCACTTATGTAGATATTTATATCACTGCTTTTGTTTGTGGAGTTTAGATATAAAAGTGTTTTTTGAGTATTTAGACAAATTTCTTGATCTATCTGTCCGTATAAAAAGATATTTCTATCAGCTAGTAAGCTCATATGAATATCGGTGAAATTTAGTTTCTCTTTTTCTTGCATTTTCACTCCTTTTGTTTTTTGTGAGTGAAATTGTAAAATAAAAAGATTGCCTACTTGTTCCACCTATTGCTTGAAATGTTCTATTCAGCTAGGGTAGATAAAATTTTTATAGTACTTCAAAGTCAATATTTTGAGCAAAAAGTGGGTAATTATGCTTGTTAAGGTAGTCATTTAGGCTTTGTTTTATGATATCTTCGAAATAAATTTTGGCTAGTTCTTTAGGGGTCTTATGCTCACAAAAGCTATGGGTGCAGGTATAAAGACCATAAATATCATCTATGAGCCAGCTTCTTGAGGTATTGTTTTGTGAGGCATTAAAACTTTTATATGAGAGGTTGTTTTTTAGACTATTTAGTGCACTTAAAAATTTCTCTAAAACAAGCACATTAGCTTTTTTAAGATCTCTATAAACTGCTTTGGGCTCTAAAAGTGATGAGTCATTAAGTGTCCTAAGCAAGCCTTTTATAAGAGATTTTTTGTAGCTTATTTCTTTGTTTCTTATTTTTATTATATCAGCATAAATTTGCGTAAAATTTCCATTAAAAAATCTCGGTGAAAATATGACTAACGCATCATTTTCTCTAAAACTTATGTATCTGTCTTTAAATATCTCAAGCTTAAAAATTTCAGCTTTTAAATTTATAAAGCTTACAGCGCGGTTGTCTTTATCTATTGCTTTTACTAAGCCATCTTTTATGATAAGCACGCTTATATCTTGTATAAATTTATAAAGCTTTTGCTCTTTGTATGCTTCTGTGCTAGTTATATAGCCTATGATATTTTCAGGCAGGATAGGCATAGGCATGTCTAGGCTTTTAAAATCTAAATTAGATTTTTTTATTATCCAGACAAATTCGTTTGTTTCTACATACAGGCATATCATCACAAAGGCACTATCTTGCAGGTAATAAAATTTCTCATCATCACTAAAATTTAGCTCATGTTTTATATGCTTAACATGATTTTGTAGATATGCGTTTGGGGATAATATATAGCTATTTTTGTCGTTTATATGCTGCACTTGGTTTGAGAGGTTCTTAGCTAAGTTAAGGATCAAGTAGTATTCATTAGATAGCTTTTTTAGGAGTTTATTTATATTTCTTCTTTTGCTATCTTGCTTTTTGTCGCTATCTTTTATATATGTTTTTAGATTGACAAAATTTGCTATCAGCCTAAGAGCATCTTTGCCACACTCTTTACATATTCTTTCCATATCTTTTTTGACCTGTTTAAGATCGCTTGCTTTGGAGCCTATATGTGGATAAAATATATTATCTAGATCATCAGTTTCGTTAAACCTATAAAACTCAACAGCAAAAAGACATAAGGCATATATATTTATAAGTGAGTTACTATAGCTTCTTTTGTTTTCCTTATTTTTATGTATACGACTAGAAGATATAGATTTTGATTTACTACTAAATAATAAATAGTCGAACTCTGGCATGATCCTTGTTACCTATATATGTATTTTTTCCCATCTTCTGATAAAAAATATTGCAATTCACTATTATAGTAAAAAGCTTTGGGTTGATGGCTATCATCTCTAAATAAGCTATATGAAGGATCATTTTTTTCAAATATATTTTTGTGAAACAAATACAATCTGCCTCTATAAGGATAAAGAGATATTCTATACTCCCCTATGCGTATATTATAGTATTTATCTAGGTTAAAGCCAGTTGTTCCACCATATTTTATATGGTTTATAAAGCGTGAATAATCATTCACAAAGTATTTGTTATCCAATACTTTACCGTTTACATCAAAAACTTCTATTTTAGCATAACTACCGTCAGCTGTGCCAGCTTGACAACTACAATACATATTGTATTTAAGCCCTAGTTTGTCCCCTGCGATATATATAGCTGTATAAGAGCTATAAGCTGGCATAAAGTTAAAGTTTTTGTTAAAAACATAGTCATTTAATGTTTTGTCGCCAAAAAGTGGCTCTAAAATAGTATCTATACCCTCATATTCTCCCAAAAATCTCTCTCTTTCTATTTTTTGTGTGTCATATATGGCAAATACCATTTTTTGGTCTAATACTTTTTTAAGCTCAATGTTTTTACCTATGAAATTTAAGCTATATGTGTTGTTTTTATCAGTTTTATTAAAGTTTAATACCAACTCTTCGTGGTCATTACCACATTTTATGTCTTGTGAGTTTTTTGTTTTTTTACACAAATAGTAGTATCCATCTATGATCAGCATACCTTTATTTCTCTGATCATATATAGTATTATCACAGCCTCCTTTTACTCTATCACTAGGTAGATCATCACTTATGCTAAAAAAATTAAATACTAGTTGCGCATAAAGATCGTCTGAGGCATAAATGGATTCAGTGCCTTGCAGTATTTTAGACGCAACTGTAACGCCATCTTTGGTGATAGTTTCTTCTATATCATATTTGCCCTGAGTAGAAGCGTAAATGCTGGTTGCCAACAAAAGTAAAGCAAATATCCTTTTCATCCATGTTCCTTTTTTTTAAAAATTTCGAGCAATACACCAAAATACAGCATGTTATAAGGCTTGTATTTGAGCAAACACAAGCATATAAATCAAAGCACCATAAGAACTTTATTTAGATTGTCCTTTTTGATGCCAGTAAAAACTAAAAATAAATCAACAACATAAAAAATCATACTCGCAATAAATAAAATACTTCCTACAACAAGAAGAGATTCGTCTTTTTCTGATAGTCCAGCGTCATAAAAAAGCATACTACCAACTGACAATAAAAGCTTTATGATACCAAGCCCTATATCGCCTTTGTAAAATCTATCTATACCTAATCCGCCCAAAAGAAATCCAAGTATTAGCCCTACTATAGGACTTTTTAAATTTAGCATAGATATTGATGTACTTATTTTGTTTAAGCTCTCATCACTTGCGCTACTTAGTTTGTTGTGTAAGATAACATTTCCATGGCTCGGTATCTTACCTGTCAAAGTTGTTAAGATTACATTTTTCATTTTTACTCCTTAATGATTTTAAAAGAGCGAAATTATAGCATATATTATTCTATACGTATAAAAATATTTAATGAGCATAATTAGCAAAAGTATAATCGCATAAATTAGCCGTAGAGGATAAAATATGCAGATTCATGAAAGGATAAATTCGATCATTAAAAGCAAAGGGTTAAAGAAAAAGGACTTTTTGCAAAAATTTGTCTCTTTAGAGCCAAGGCTTAAAAGCACTGGTGAAATTCCATCTATCCCTACGATATACAACTATCTAAATGGCACTAGAGAGATAAAAGCTGAGCTTATACCGTATATGGCAAAGGCTCTTGATGTAAGTGAGCAGGAGTTATTTTTAGATAATGACTCGACTGAATTTTTTAAGGAATTTATTAAAAAACAAAGTGAAAACGAGAGCTCTAATGAGAAAAATAAAGCGATTTTAAAACTAATAAACCTATGCGAATACGCTTCTATGCCTATGCTTGAGAGACTAATAGAAATTTTAGAACAAAACAAACAGCTTACTTTACAAAATATGAAACGCATAGGTGGATTAGAATTTAACATGTAAGCTACTAAAATTCTTCCAACAAACCTTATTTTTTAATATATTTATCGCATATAAATTTTTCTTTTTTAACAATACACTACTAACTCAAATTTATTTTTCTATGTCAATATAGCTTTTATTATTCAATAAGCATAATATTAATAAAATTATCCGTATAGTAAATTTATTCTTAATAGTGATAGTTTTTTGTGCACTAACATACACTATCAGATTAATAAGTGTAATTTCAAGCAAGACAAAGACAAGAAAGGATAAAGATGAAAAAGATGGCTTTTATGCTTGCGCTTTTGCTGTGCAGTAGCTCTGCATTTGATTTTAACCCGGTAATATTGATCAAAAGGGCATTGAGCTCAAGCTCAGCTACAAGTGAAAAGACATTGGGTTCGGACTTTACTACGAACAAAAAGGCACCAGGGGCCACAGCTGGGTTTAGCAGAGATGACCGTTTGGGGGTTGTTAGAGATGATATATATAAACTGATGTGGCAAGATGATAATTTGCCAGATAAGATGGCTCAGGACAGAGCCGTTCACTACTGCGATGATTTAAATTTTGCAGGTTACGACGACTGGCGCTTGCCGACCAAAAACGAGCTTTTAAGCATCACGGACGATAGCAGGTATAAGCCTGCGATAAACAAAGCCTTTAAAAACGTCGCATACGAGACGAACAACAAGGGCGAGAAAATGTATTGGAGCTCTATCAAACATGCCGGCTACCCGTCGTCTCTCGTGTGGTCAGTGGATTTCGAGAGCGGCAGCGATTACTTTGGAAGCGTTTTAGATCGCTACTTCGTGCGGTGCGTCCGGCAGTATTGATTTTTGAAAGGATTTGAAAGAGTTGCTATATGAAAATTTACCTATATTTAGAGCTTCTATGAGATTTTGCGTCTATTTAGAAAATGAGTTCATGAGCTTAGTGTTATCATAGATGCACCGCGCAAGAGATAGATAAATTTTTAGCCGTTCAGGCTTCGTTTCTAGCTCATATAAAATGGGCTAACTTGTATAAGCTAAGACAAAAGGTGGCTTTGATAGACGAAAGCCGTGAAAATATCCAAGCGATATATAACTTTAGAAAGTAAAGGAAGATGGATGAAAAGATGCATAGCTATATCTTTGCTGCTTTGCGGACTGTTAAACGCTGAGGCGCTAAGTCCTGAGTGCTACCGAGATAACGAGAAAAACGTAGTGGTATGTAGCGAAAAAAAGCTGGAAAGACTAATGTGGCAAGACGAAGAACAAAGCTTTGAAGGAACGTGGGATGAGGCGCAAGAATACTGCAAAAAATTAAGCCTGGCCGGATACAAAGACTGGAGACTACCGACTAGAATGGAACTACTAAGTACAACGGACAATAGCAGGTATAAGCCTGCGATAAACAAAGCCTTTAAAAACGTCGCATACGAGACGAACAACAAGGGCGAGAAAATGTATTGGAGCTCTATCAAATATGTCGGCGACCAGTGGTCCGTGTGGTTAGTGAATTTCGAGAGCGGCAAGGATAACTTTGGAGACGTTTTTAATCGCTACTTCGTGCGGTGCGTCCGAGAGGATTGATTTTTGAAATTTCTTTTTTGAGAAATTCAGACTTAATGGCGGCGCTTTAAAAAGCCTTTTGCTCCCCTTGCGGGAGCTTTTTAAAATTTTGGAGAATGAAATGATTAATTTTACGTTTGAACAGATAATAAAAATAAACGAAATTTTTAGTAGAGTTGTCGACTGCAAGGGAAATTTGAAGGTGTTTAAGGATTTTGATTGGGATCAGGATAAAAACAATATTGTTATATATGAAGAAAGCCCATATGGAGATAAATCTCTTGCAATAGTAGATGACTGGAGTAAAGTGAGTCTTGAAGACATATATAATAATGCGCAAAAAGCTCTAAGTATAAGTGATATAACTCATATAATAGATAGAGCAAATATCGAGCCGCTGAAAGATTTTACGATAGAAATAAGGATAGATAAAAATAAAATAAATAATCAAGCAAATACACATTTTTCAGTTTTGTTGCACCAGCTTAGCGATCTTAAATTTGATGATTTTGACACGTTATACACTGCTTTTTATGATATTTTAGAAATTTGTACAAAAGAACTAAATATCAAAGATACTCATACGATCTTTTACTTAAATATCTTTCAAAGACTACTTGAATACTTTCAAAAAGGTGATGTAAATTTTTACATTAAAGATGGCAATGTAAAGCCAGTAGATGATGAACTTGCTAAAAGACTTAGAGAGTTTTTTGTTATTAATAGAATAATTTGCAAATTTAAAAATTATGTAGCAAGAAATTTAAATACAATGGTCTCAAATGGAGACAGATATATAGATACTGGAAAATTTATAGAAACACTAACAGATGAAGAGAAAGAAGTATATGAAAAATATGGTGTTGTTTTAAGGGATATTTTTGGTATTTTGCATGGGTGTATTCCTGATGAATTTGGCGAATTAATTCAAAATGGTATAAAAAATATCATCTACTACGGTGCGCCTGGAACCGGCAAGACAAAATTCGTAAAAGACTGCCTTGATATTTTAGATCCGAAACGTACTAGAACCGAATGGGTACAGTTTCATAGCGGTTTTGAATACGAGGATTTTATAGACGGCATAAAACCGATCGGCATACAAAACGGAAATTTAAATTTGGCTTTGACAAACGGCATATTTAAAGAATTTTGCTTAAAAGCGGCACAAAACGAAAAAGAAAATTTCTTTTTTATAGTCGATGAAATAAATAGAGCCGACATAGCGGCGGTATTTGGCGAAACGCTATCACTTTTGGAGGAGAATTACCGAGGTAAAAGCATAAAGACTAAAAATTATGCACTTAGTAAGCAGGAGTTTTCTATACCAAGCAACGTATATTTCATAGGTATGATGAACGACGTGGATAAAAGCATCGACTGCTTTGACTTGGCTCTAAGAAGGCGCTTTGCGTGGGTCTTAATGAGATGTGATTATGAGGTTTTAAGCGATTTGGACAAAAAATACAGCGACTATAAAGAAAAATGTAAAAAATTAAATAACTACATCACCAATGACCTCAAATATTTAGTCGAATACAAAGATGAAACTAGGGTAAAAATAAAATCTATTCAGTCTTACGATAATACCGAAAAAAGAGATGAAGCTTACAATAAGTTATTTTCAAGCGCATCTGACAAAGACAAAGAAAAAGAAAAAGAAAATGACAAGAAAAAATACGAAAAAAATAGTGGCTTAAATTTAGGCAGAGCTTACGAGATTGGACATTCATATTTTCTCAAAAAGGAAACAATGAGCGAGCAACAAATTTGGGATAGGCATATAGAACCGATCTTACGTGAATATATTAGAACGCAGTTTGGCGACGGCGAAGTAGAGAAAAAACTAAAAATAGCCGAGGGTATTTTTGTAGATGGAAAATGTATTCAACGATAATAGGATTTGTGATTCCAGAGATCATAAAAAAGAAATAACCTTTAATGATCTGGCGCAGGGCAAGACGGGCATAGTATTTCTAAACGGACGGCACGATAAATTTAAGCCCAAGATAAAAGACGATAAAGATGCGCACTATATCCTTAAAGAGTGTAAAGATGACAACTATATATTCGGCAACTATATAGGCCGTTTTACCTTTGAGTGGCAAGAGTACGTCATAAACTCTCGTTTCGGTAAAGAACTAGAAGCCGAGCTTTTAAAAACTATCGACTCGGCGTTTTTTAGCTCCGATGGTAGCGTCGCCGAGGTAAACGGCGACATTCCTATGGACGATGTCCTTTATGCCTCATTTATCAGCCGCTTAAAGCTAGCCAAACTAAGCGGCTTCCCGAGCATTTACAAGAAAATTCCTTTTAGAGACTACGCCGTGCACGGAAGCCTTGATGTTAAAAATTTCATCAAAAAAGATCAGCCATTCACGGGTAAAATCTCAAGCCGCAAAAGCTCTCGAGTGCCCGACGAAGTGGTCGCAAGGGTGCTTTTAAAAGCTTATGATATCTTGGTTAGAAAAAACCCTAAATTTGGGCTTTACGATAAGGAGATTAGAAATTTTTTGCTAGCTAACGCTAACGGCGAGATGAAAAGCGTAAAAGATATAAACGTAGCCCTAAACTCAAAATCCGTGATGAACGAGCTTTATAAAGATTACAAAATCGCTCTTCAAATCGCTAAGGTTATCATTTTACAAGATTCAAGATACGCGAACGAAAACGCCGTCAAAAATCTAAATTTCGGTTATTTGCTGTATGCACCCAATCTTTTTGAGCTTTATGTTGAGAGACTCATAAGAAGCGTATTAGGCGAATTTGGCGGTAAATTTAGGCTAGAAACGCAGGATAAAATTCCTGGCTCGAATTTGAAGCCCGATTTTTTAATAAAAGACGAAAAAGGGAAAATTTTAGCTGTTTTAGATGCCAAATATAGGCATTTTTATAATGCTAATTTAGGCGAAACCGACTTCAAGAATTTGTTGCAAATAAAACAATACGTGGAGAAGGCCGGTTCAAACACTGGAATTCTAATCTATGCTAAAAGTGACGTCTTTAATGGGTTAGGAAACATAAGACATAGTCCTGAAAACAAAATTTTTATACTCAATGTATTAAAAAATGATAATAAAACATCTGCTGACGAATTTAAAAAGTATCTTAAGAAGATTTTAGAAACTATAAAATAAAAGAGATAATGTGAAAACATTATAAAAGTTGTAGCGTTTATGGCTATAAGCTTGTTGGATGCAAAAGCTACTTTGTCTATAGAAGGATATATGGCAAAGATGTTCTTTTAAAAGAAAAAAGATGGCAACACTGTCTATGTGGCAAATGATGTACAAACAAGCTAGTAGAGGGTATACATAAAAGGACTCATTTAATCTATTTGGGTCAAATTTAAACTACGATCCGCTACTTTCAAAGTCTATACAAGCTAGAGTACTTTGAAACAAGCAAGTCAAAATAGGACTTAGATTTTTAAAAGAATGTAGGCTGTCTCTCTTGCATTAGAAAGCCTCGCAGAGCCCAAGGGTTTAGAGTTCTCTAAACCCATTTGGGCATTAAATGGTTAAAACCTACTCTTTTTAACAAAATACATATAATTAATAGTAATTAGATCATAGTTTTTGGAGAGTAAGATGTTTAAAGACCAACAAGCAAATATAACATTTGAACTAGCAAGTGAGCACCTGAATGCTCATAACAGTAGAGAAAACCGACCAAAATATCTCATGCCGGGATACTACTTAAATGAAAATTTTTGCGTATCTAAGCCAGTGGAGTATATAAGGCTAAACGAGCTTAGTTTTGATGAGCTGTGGCAAAAAAGAAGAGATGAGATGAAGAGTGAAGTGGTGCGTAATGGCAAAACAAAGCTGGTGGATATAGAAAGGGGCAAAAAACCACTCAAGCAAAACTGTCACTATGAGTGCGTCATAGGGCTAAATGAGCATACAAGTGTTTCAAGCCTGCTACGCTCCATAAAGGCAGTAGGAGAAATTTTAAACATAGAGCCCATAAATGTCTATATACATAGCGATGAGGGCCATCTTTTAAGAAAGCGTGATAGTAAAGAGATATATCCACTCTTTCGTGATGAAAATGGTAAGCTAGGTGGTACGTATGTGACTGATACAGACGGCAGAGCATACTACATACATATCAAAGAAAACAAAAAAGGCGAACAGTACTATGAAAAAGGAGCGGAGCTAAGATATGATGAGTTTGAGCCTATGTTTCAAAGGCATGCACACGTAGAGTGGAACACTCTAGTATCTAGCAGAAACCAGATGCAAAGGTTTAAAAGATACAGTGCTGATGCAAATTTAGATGCTAAGACTGTTTTTAAAAATGTATATAACACAAATGCTGAAATTTTAGGTATGAAAAAAGGCAGTGGCAACAGCAAACACAAAAAACTAAAAGAGTTTAGAGTGGCTAGTGAAAACGAAAAGCTAGCTAGTCAGATAGAAGAGCTAAAAAGTCTAGTAGAGCAAAAGGAAGCTCAGATGCAAAGCGCCTTTGAAACTGAGGTAAAGCAAAGGGATAAGATAAGAGAGCTGGCTATACAAAACGAAGGGCTGAAATCTGAGATAAAGGAGCGTATAGAACTATACGCTATGAAGTTACTTGAGCTACTAGATACTAAAGATGAGCTCGCACTAGCAAATGAAACACTTGCCGAGAAAGATATTGAGATAAAAAATTTAATAGATGAGATATCTTACAAAGATGAAGAGATAATGGCAGCTAGAGAAGAGATAGAACAAATAAAAGAGCAAATGCGTAATATAGAATACAAGCAAGAAGCAAGTATAAAACCTGCCAATACAAAAGGCAAAAGTCGTGAGGTGTATGAATTTGGGATGTGAAATTGACAATAAGTTATCAAATATGATAATATAGCCAACATGAAAGATCAATTATGGAAAATTACATTTTATGATAAGAGTGTTGAAGACGAGACACTATCTTTGCCAGATACGATACTAGCTAATTTACTTAGAGTACTTGAAATGGCAAAAGAGGTTGGACCAAATTTGGGTAGACCGCATAGTGCTCCTCTTGGAAATGGGCTATTTGAGTTTAGGGCAAAAGGCAAAGAAGGTATTGCAAGAAGTGTCTTTGTAAATGTTATAAATAAAGAAATAGTGATTTTGCATACGCTCATTAAAAAATCAGACACCATTCCTAAAAAAGATATGAAGATCATTATGCAAAGAGCAAAGGAGATAAAATGAGACCAACATTTGAGGACTTTAAAGAAAAAGCTCTAAAAAGAAGCGAGGTAAAAAAAGAATACGATAGGCTGGAGATTGAATTTGAGTTAAAACTAAAGCTTATAAAGATCAGAAAAGCTGCAAATCTAACTCAAGAGGAGATGGCTAGCAGGATGAATACTAGTAAAAGCAACATCTCAAGATTAGAGAGCCTAAACTCTAAAATTTCACCAACAATCTCTACTTTAAATGCCTATGCAAATGCTGCGGGATATAGGCTGGATGTAAATTTTGTGCAGTAAATTTTAGTGGCGTATAGGTTAGTGAAAGTATATAAAAATTTTTATGAAAGAATGTATGTGGAGGCTGATGTGTTTGGGTTTAGGGTACATTTGATATTTTATAAAATCTGTCCTGATTTAGGACAAAATTCTTCCAATAAAAATGTTATTTATAGTTTAATAAAAAGGGCTAGAGTGTGTTACATAGAATTTGGACTTTTGTTACAGAAAATAAGTAAAAATAAAGCTTTACAATGTATAATTGTAAAGTTCATAAAACACGTCTATATAAGCGTTTCTGAAAGGTTAAATGTGTATCAAAACGCCAAAATGGCGGAGTGTCCCTCTCTGTCCGCCACTGCTTATAGATAATCATAAATTTTATTATTGTTTAACATTATTTTTTTGAATATCTTTATATAAAAATTTTTCTGCGTTAGAAAATTGCTTACCTAGTAAAAAAACTTAACTATAAGTTTGTAGATTTTAGACTGATGATTTTTTTGTGAAATTTATAAGTAAAAATTTTATGGTGATCACACATCTTTTAAAAAATTATGATTTTTTTGGTTATATTGTTGTTTCAAACTAATTAAAAATATCTTAAATTAAGTTTTTATTATAAAAAGTATTATATTTTACATGATTAATTATATTGACAATCAAAAAGCTATTTTTTGATAAAAGCTTATAATTCGCTTTTTACAAACTATTGACATTTGGAATTTATATATTTAATTAATATATTTTTTTCTTAAAAGATAAAATTTCTCATATAAAGTTATATCTTATAAAGATAGTATATAATCACGTAAAAATTTAAATAATACAAAAAATAATAATAAGGAGCAATCTTGGCTAAAGAAGCTGGAGTAGTAAAATTTATTAGTGGCAAGGCGGTCGCTATCGATCAAAATGGAAATGAGAGAGAGCTAAAAGTAGGTGACATCCTTTATATGGGAGAGAGCATCAAGACAAGTGATGCCGCTGATAAAATAACAATCGTTTCAAATAATGGAAAAGAGATTACAATTGTAGGCAATGATACACTTGCTTTAAATCAAAGTACTATAGGCGCGGAAGGTTTGGCAGATGTTAGTGATTTGCAAAATGCTATTTTAAATGGTGGAGATCTAACAAAACTTGAAGAGACTGCTGCTGGTGGAAACACTGCTGCTGGTGGTGGAGATGGTGTTAGCCTAGGTGATGCTAAATTTGCTGAGGGTGGCCACTACTCAAACATTAATGCAACATATAGAAATTTAAGTGATACAAACAGAGCTTTTGCATCATACGATAGCTCAATAAGCGGATACAATGGTGGAGATGATCTATAATCCCAAGCGATCCTCTTGTAACTTTTATAAGCGATCTTAATAACGATGGTACTTTAAGTAGGGTTGAGCATGCACGAGATACAAATTTAAACACATCAAAAGTTCTTATTACGATTCCAAATGATGGCACAGTAAGGGCCGGAGATATACTAAATATCACTATAACTAAGCCAGATGGTAATACTGAAAATAAAACAATTCCTATCACTCCAACTATCATAAGCAATGGTTATCAGTTTGATGCACCAATACAGACTGGTAAAATTTCAAAAGTTGATGCAACTATTACAAATTTCCAAGGAAATGTTAGTGGCAGAAGTGAAGATAGCGTAACTTCAAGTGGCTTTAGTGCTCCAGAGGTTAAATTTACAGAAGATAACGGTCCTGATAATAATCTATTAACATATACTGAAAATGCTAAAGATGGCAAATTAAATGAAACTCCAGTGCTTATAACTGTAAAAGATGTGATTGTTGGAGATGTGCTTCACGTGACTTTAACAAAGCCTGATGGTACAACTGAGGTTAGAAATGTATCTATTGATCAAAACATAATAGATAATGGATATAAGATAGATAATATGCCAGTTGAGCACGGTAAGCCTTCAAAAGTAGAAGCTTACGTAGCAGATAGCACAAACACGATGAGAAGTGCAACTGCAAGTGACTCTACTACTCTTGATGTAAAACCGACTTTGACATTTACAGAAGATCAAGACAACAATGGCTATTTATATGATCCAGAAAATAGTCAAGACAATAACTTTAGAAGCACGACAGTAGAGATAACTCTACCAAAAGATGTAGTTATTGGCGATAAGATTGTTATAACTTATACCGATCCACTAACTAAGCAAGATACAACAAAAGAAATTTCTCTTACACAAGAGATGATTGATAGTCAAAAAGTAAATACATCTCTTCCGATATTTCCAGATGTAAGAACATCAGCTAGTGTTCATGTGGTAGATAAAAACAATGTTCGAAAAAGCGAAGAGTCAGATCAAGATAGTGTAATGCCTATTGGCAGAAATTTAGAAATGACATTACCAGAAGAAAAGACTCTTCATGAAATTTCAAGACAAGAAAGTACTGATGACAATGAAGTAAATAAAACCACAGCAAGGATTACTCTGCCAAATAAAATTGATAATGGCGATAAGCTTACGCTAACTATTACTGGACCTGATCCTGATGATCCTGTAAATAATCCTTCTAAAACTTATACAAGAGAATTTACTATACATATGGATAGTAAAGGTGTTGTAACTAGTGTAACAGAAAATGGAACTTCTAATGTTTTAACGCCTATAAAAGCAAGTGATAATCAATATATCATCAATGTTTCTGGTATCCAACTAAAGCATGGAGAAGATACGACTATTAAGGCCAAAGTTACAAATTTAAATCCAAATAGACATACATCTATAAATGAGCCAGAAGTATCGGCTAGTTTAGAGCATGTAAAAAAACCTGAAGTTATCTTTGATGAAGCTGATGGAGCTAAAACTATGACTAGAGAGCAAGCTATCAGCAAAGATGATCTTAATAGCACAACAGTCACTATAAAGCTTCCTAAAAATGCAGTAAGTGGAGATAAACTAACTGTAACTATAAAAGAGCCAAATGAAGCTACTGCTAGAGAAATAAAATACACTATTGGAAAAGATAATAATGGTAAGTTCTTTGTAAAAGATAGCGATGGCAATAAAATAGATACAGAAACAGATGGTAGAAGCTTTAAAATTTCTGGCATTAAAACAGCAACTGGTCTAGAAACTAAAGTAACAGCCGAGATAAAAGATAAAGATGGTATTCAGCATGCAGAAGATACAAGCACGGTTACTATCTCAAATATAAACGATATGGCAGTATATTTCAAAGAGGATGCTGACCGTAACGTATCTTTAACGAGAGCAGAGAGCAAGGACGCGGATGGCGACCTACATAAAACGACAGTAGTAGTAAAAGTGCCAAATAACGTTATAGCTGGCGATGTGGTAACTGTAAAAATAGATAATGGCACTTCACCTAAAACTTATAAGGTTACAGGTAGAGACCCAAGCGGTAAAATCATGCTAGAAGATACTTCTACTCATGCTTCTATAACTGCAAGTGATAAAAATGAGATAGAAATTCCTGGCGTAGAGATCATTGCTGGCAAGACCATCAATGTAACTACTGAGACCACCGATGCAAGTGGCGGCAAGAAAGCCGAAGCTCAAAATCATAATACTCTTGAAAAGCTTCATGAAGACATGGAGATAACTTTTGAAAAAGATACCAATAATGATGGTATTTTGGGCAGCACAGAGGCAACTGGAGCGACTACTATAGCAACTATCAAGCTTCCTTCAAATTTTGTTTTAGGTGATAAATTAATAGTAGAGTCACACAACGAAGACACGCCAAACAATAAAACGACCAAGACATATGAGATAGTAAAAGACAATAACGGCAAATTAATAGCTAAAAATGGTAGTGAAGAGCTTGATATTACCGATGATGCTGACGGCAATAAGGTGGTCAAATACACACTTGGCTTAACAGAAGATCATAAGACTATCATTAATGCCAAGGTTACTGATAATACTGGTGCTGATAAGGTTGAGACAAATAGCGATATTACGCTTGATGCTCAAGGTAGCGGTTCTGGAACAGGCTTTAGGCTATTTATTGATGAGGATAAAGATAGAAACGGAGTTCTAAGTAGAGATGAAGCTATGAAGGATGGAAATTTAAATACTACTTCGGCAACACTTCAAATCCCAACCACTGTAAATAGCGGTGATACTATAAAAGTTAAGGTAAATGGTGGGGCAGAGAAAACTTATACCGTTGCTTCAAATGATGGTACAAACGTTACTATAAAAGATGCAGGTAGCAGCCTTGTCGCACTTGAGCCAGGAAATAAACTAAAAATTTCTGATGTTCATATAGATAAAGATCATCCAGCAGTGGTTGAAGCTACTATAAATGGAGTAACAAAGACAGCTAAAGCTACATTAGAATCAGTAGATACCAAAAATTTAAAGATTGAATTTGTTGAAGATAATGCAAGTAGAGACAATGTAATAGACAGAGATGAAGCTATTTTGGACAATGATATAAAAAAGACAATTATAAGCGTTCAGGTGCCGCATAATGTCACAAATGGTGATAAGATAGCAGTAACTATAAAAGAGCCTAAAGCCGATGGTACTACGGCTGATAGGACAATAAATTACACAGTTTCAAAAACTGCCAATGGTAAAATTTCACTTACAGATGATACTACTCATGTTACTACACAGTTAGCAAACAATACTATAAAAATTCCTGGCGTTGCTATGCTTCCAGGTCGTGAAACTAGTGCAGTAGCTACTATAACAAATGGTGCTGAGACTACAACTAGTAGCGAAGCAAAAGCTAAACTTGCACCTTTAAGTGAAGCGGGATTAAGTGTAAGCATAGTTGCTGACAAAAACGACAATGGCATTATCTCAAGAGATGAGTCAGGTAGTAAAATTTCAAAGGTTCATGTTTCTATCCCAGGAAGTGTTGTAGCTGGTGATAAGATAGATGTCAAGATAACAAATCCTAATGGGTCTATCTTAACTAAACATTATGAAGTTATGGGAAAAGATGTAAATGGAAAAATTACACTTAAAAATTTAGATGATAATTCTCAACAAACACTTGATAGAGATAATCCACTTGATCTCAATGCTACTATCGCAGTTGATAAAGAAACAAAAGCTGAAGTTACTCTAACTGACACATTTGGTGAGAGCAAAACAGTAAGCGATACAGCACATGCTGAAATCGATGCTATAAGAGGCATCATGTTTAATAAAGATATAAAAACCTCAGAAAGTGGTGAGAGATCTACTTCTGTTAAAGTTTATCTTAATGAAGATGCTAGAGATGGAGATAAGGTAGAGTTTAAATACACTGATCCAGACAACCATACACTAACCAAGACTGCAAGACATACTTTATCAGCTGCAGATATAGCAAAAGGCACATTTGATCAAGAGCTTGATATCAATGCAAGATCAGCCTATGATCTAAATATTAAAGCCTCGCTTAAAACTTCAGATGGCTTAGAGTCCAAGTCTTACGAGCCTTATAAACCACTTCATATAGGCGTTGAAAACTATACGGTTAAATTTGACGCAAGTAAAGATATGAAAGGTGGTGAAGGTCATGATACTTTGGTGTTTGATAAGCAAATAGTTGATCTTAGAGGCATTGCTAATCTTGATTCAAAAGTGAAAAGCTTTGAAAACCTTGAGCTTAAAGGAGAAACAAAGATCAAATTTAATGCACAAAACATCCTTGATATCACTGATAATCCTGATACGGTGCTTAAGATAAAAGGTGGTGATGTTGATGCTAATGGCAATAAAATCACAAAAGTTGATCTAGTTCATAAATGGACAGCAGATCATACATATGATACTGCTGGATTTAAAGGCTACACAAGCATAGATCAAATAAATGGAAAAACTATCCATATCCAAATAGACGACAAAATCCACACCGATCTTTAATCCTCAAAATGAGTGCGTAAATTCGCACTCATTTCAAACTCAACTCACATTATTTTTTAAGTCTTGTTTTACTAATATTTGCTCCTTAAAGGAGAAAATATGAAAAATTTAATAGCCGTTATTATAGTTATTGCTGCACTTGCTTTTGGCGCTTTTAAGTATATAAATTCATTTGTTGCACTTGATGAAAATGTAAATGCAAAGTGGTCGCAGGTGTTAAATCAATATAAAAGAAGAGCCGAGCTTGTGCCAAATTTGGTTGAAACTGTAAAAGGCTACGCAGCTCATGAGCAAAAAATTTTTGAAGATGTGGCAAATGCTAGAAGCAAGAGCATGCAAGTAAGCATTGATGCAAGTGGTCTTAGCGATGAAGCTAAGATGAAAGAATTTATGACAGCACAAAGCTCATTTGGTTTGGCACTTGGCAGGCTTATGGCAGTTAGTGAGAACTATCCAGAGTTAAAAGCAAATCAAAATTTCTTATCTCTTCAGAGTCAGCTTGAAGGTACGCAAAACCGCATAAGCGTAGCAATGCATGATTATATCGAAGCTGTAAAAGAGTATAACGTAGCCCTTAGAAGCTTTCCAAATAAATTTATAGCAAGTACTTTTTATCCTGAGCTAAAGCCAAAACAAAATCTTGAAATAAGCAACGAAGAGAAGATCAATCCAAAAGTTTCATTTGAGAAATGATGAAGAAAATTTTTGCTCTTTTATTTTTTACATTTTGCTTTTGTTTTGCCATAAATTTTAATGAGCAGATAAATGACGAGGCTCAAATTTTCTCTAAAAATGAGAAAGCTGAGCTTTTAAGCTTGGTGCAAAATTACGAGCAAAATAGTACGACGCAAATTGCTATCGTGACTCTTAAATCACTAGAAAATAAAAGCATAGAAGAGATCTCTCTTGAGATAGCTAGAGGCTACAAGCTGGGACAAAAACAAAGCAGCAATGGAGTGCTTTTAATAATCGCTCCAAACGAGAGAAAAGTACGTATAGAAGTTGGTTATGGACTTGAAGGCATGCTAACTGACGCTATATCAAGCCAGATCATAAATGATGTGATAGTGCCTAAATTTAAGCAAGGCGATATGGGTGGTGGCGTGATAGAGGGCATAAGAGCCATCATAAAAGTGGCTAGTGGGGAAGAATTTGAAAGTGCGAGTGATGATGAAGAGATACCTTTTGGAATAGTTGCCTTTTTTGCTGGCATGATCTCGTGTTTTATCTCTGGCTTTTTAGGTAAATTTTTTATGCGAGTTGGCTTTAGTGCGTGTTTTGCAGGGCTGATATCTACGGTATTTGAGCAATTTTTTGGCGTGCAAAATTACTTCATTGTCTTTGCCATTGTGTTTGTAATATTTTTTATTATTTTAAAAAATGCCTTTAAAAAAAATACTCAAAGCAAAAATACATATAGTGGCTTCAGACGAGATAGATCAGACTCAAATGGTAGTGGCAGTGGCCATTCAAGCAGTTCAAGAGGTGGTGGCTTTAGTGGCGGCGGAGGCGGTTTTGGCGGAGGCGGAGCAAGTGGCAGCTGGTAAAATTTCATCAAAAATTAGCTTGTAAAGCTCAAATCTTTTAAAATATAAAAAAATTAGGAGCAAAGATGCTAGCTGGTGAGCTGCTTAAAAGCCATTTTGCTAAATTTGATCTAGTGGCAGTGCTTAGTAAATTTTTAGAGCAAAGTCATTTTGATAAAGAAAAATTTGGCCTACTTAAACAAAATAACTTTAAAATTCTAGATAAAAATATAAAGCAAGAGATAGTTGGTACTACTGGTTTTAAAGAGTTTTTTGATAAGAAATTTCAGAGCTTTTTATGCGAGCTTATGCAAAGTAAAGTTTTAATTGTTTCTGGCAAAGAGTATAAATTTAGCGAGCTTGAAATTTATACTTGTTTTGACGCAAATACCTACAAAAGGCAGTGTGAGGCAGGAGAGATTTACTTTCATAACTTTGGCTTTGACATATCTTTTAAAAGCGAGCCATCGCTTTATGGTGGCGTTTTAGTAAGAAGCCTAAAGCCCTTAAACGGGCAAAATTTTATCTTTGGGCCAAGAAAATGTGCCTTGCATATCTTAAATAGCAAAATGAGCAATTTAAACTTTGATCTAAAAGAGGCTGATTTTAGAAAAGATGAGATTACTTTTACGTCACGTATCAGATCATTTGGCGATGAAAACCAGCAAAAAAATGATTGCCTTAGAGCATTTACTGCCGAGTTTGAAAAAGCATTAGAGTTTGATGAAAATTATAAAAAGAGATTAAATGCCTATAAAAAGGGGTGAAATTCATCTACTTATCAGCTTTTGCAGTGAGAAATTTAGCCCAAAAATGCTAGATAAAAAAGATCGCAGAAGAGTAAAAAAATACCCAAATTTAATAAAACAAAACTCATTTAAAATATCTCGCTACTTAAAATTTAAAGCAAAGATGCGAGGTAAAATCTGTCTTTCTCATAAAAAAATATCGCAGCTTTAGCCATTTCAAAAGAAAAGATCGGAGTCAAAGATTTAAAAAAGAAATTTTAGCTCTAAAATCAATGAAGGATTTTAAGAAATTTATGCTTGATGAAAATACAAGTGTGGCTTACGCGAGTGGCTTTGTAAAAGGGGCGCAAAGTGATGAGGTGCTGAAGCGCCACAACGCTTTTAGCCTAAATTTTGCTGACTCGCTAAATGAGAGCCTAACTCAGGCAAAAGAGCTTGCTCTAAAGCTAAAAATAGCAGCGCTTGTGGTAGCATTTTTACTGCTTTGGGTTTATTTTAGTGCGATCATTTCGGTACTTGTGATGGGTGTCATCATCTTTGGCGTGCTTCTTACGATCTTTATCTTTGCCGTTTTTGGCGTAAATTTAAGCATTTTTGGCGTCTTTGGGCTCATCCTTGCAAGCGCTGTGGGGATTGATTACATGATATTTGCGCTAAATGAGAGTCTTAGCGAAAAAGAGCGAATTTATGGGATATTTTGCGCATTTATCACGAGTTTTATCTCGTTTTTTACGCTATCTTTTAGTCAGACTGCCGCTCTTAGCGTATTTGGATTAAGCGTTAGCCTTTGCGTGCTGATATATGGGCTATGCGCTAGCGTTTTATCTTGTAAAAATATAAAAATTTAGTTTGATTTTCATGCCCCAAGTGGCTTGCTTGGGGCTTTGGTGATATTATTTTATGACGGCTAGTTTGCCTGTGCCTGCGTTTTGATTTACCTCGTTTTGGACGCTTGAGGCTTTGAGGAGCTCAAATTTATATGGAGGCTCAAATGGCGGCTTGGTTAGCTTTTCGCAAACGCTGCCTTTTTTTGAAAGGTCTATGTTGCCGCTTTCAAAAATGGTGCCTTTGTTACACTTGTAGCTTATCTTGACGCCATTTGTAAAGTAGTTGTTTTGAGCGTATATTAGTGAGCCAAAGCGCACGCCAATGGCGTATTTTTGGTCATAAAAGCCATCTTTTGAGTCATAAAAGTTGTTATAGACGTGCACCTTTGCATTGCGTGCCATAGGTAGGCGTTGTGCGCAGTTGTCAAAAACGTTATGAGCGACCGTTATAGTCCTTGTTTCGCTGCTGCCGTCAGAGTCTCTTGAGCCAATTAACATCGTTTTGTCATGGTTTTCAAAGATGTTGTGCGAGATCGTGATAGCTGCACTGTCTCCCTTGATATCGCATAGTCCGTCATAGGTTTGCCATTTAGTAAGCTCTCCGCCTGCTAAATGCACATGACCAAGCTCGACCGTGTCCTTAAAATGGCAGTGATCTACCCAGATGTTTTTGCTTGATTCTATGCTGACGCCGTCATATTGCGCATTAAAGCCGTCATTTTTTTGTATATCTGGAAATGGATCAAAAGCATCTTCGATCTTCATATTGCGGATCGCGATATTTTGGACATTTTTTAACAAAAGCGAGCCGCCTTTTATGCCTGAGTTTTCGCCTAAGCCGATTATTGTGGTGTTACTAGCTACCGGCACTACGATGAGCTTTTTGTACTCGTTGGCTAAATTTTTGCGAAGCGCTGCTAACTTTGGATCTTGCGAACCGTCTAAATTTGCACGGCATGAGGTGCCGTAAGCCTGCATAAATTTGGCATAAGAGCTAAACTCGCCACCGCTAATCTCGCTTACAAATTTATCCAACCCCTCGCTCTTGCTATTTTGCGGGATATTACCTTCGCTAAGGTCTATGAGGCCATCCACATAGATTACGTAACCACCCATTTGAGCGTATTTTACGAGCTCTTGCCTATCTTTTACGACGACTTCTTTGCTCTCTTTGCCGGCGTATCCGCCAAAATTTTGCTCTGCTCCAACGCTAGCGTAACCAAAGGGCGAGTCGCTTGCTTTTATCTCGCCCGCTTGTGTCTCAGCACCAAATGCAAATAACGAAGAAACGGCTAGAAACAATATCTTTTTAAACATCTTTAGCCTCCCAAATTTGGCTTTTTATTTTTGATCTTCTGCTAGAAAATCGCTGCCGAATTTTATTTTGGCTCATTAAATTTAGCGTAAGACTTTTATAAATTTTTAGTAAAAGCGAAATTTTACGCGAAAAATATCTCGCTTTTTAGACGAAGTAGGCATAGATAGGCACTTAGCACGCTTTGCTCTCTAACGTAGTTGCGCTCCCCTTTTAAAAGTAGCCTCTCAACCTCGATGTTGCCGTTTCTATCGCCAGCTGCGACATATACCGTGCCAACTGGCTTGCTAGCTGTGCCACCACCTGGTCCTGTTATACCGCTAATAGCAAGCGCGAAGTCCGCATTTGTCGTGCTTAGCGTACCTTTTATCATCGCTTTTACGCAAGGCTCGCTCACGGCTCCGTAAGTATCTAAAATCTCATCCTCAACGCCTAGCCACTCGTGTTTTATGTGGTTTGCATAAGTCACCAATGAGCCATCAAAGCTAGCCGAGATGCCGCCATATCTTGCAAATTTAGCCGCCGCAAGCCCAGCCGTGCAAGACTCAGCAAATGAAATTTTAAGCCCCTTTTGCATGAGCTTTTTTGCTACAAATTTGATCACATCTTTTTGCGGGATAAATTTTTGCGAAAATAGCGTTTTTACACCTTGTAAAAAGCTCTCGATCTGACCAAATTTGTTGCTTTTTGCTCTTACTAGTATTAAATTTGGCAGGATCTGCGCAAGAGTGATATCGACCTCATAAGTTTTAGCAAGTGGCAGCATAAGGATCTTCGCGCTATCTGCGTCGATGTCTATTAGATGAAAGTAGCTAAAATCAGGCTCATACTCGGTGAGAAACTCGCCCAGTTCTTCATTTGGATTAGCTTTTATGAGATTTATCTGAGCGTTATTTAGGCTGGCTAAAAAGCTATTTTTAGAGTAGTCTAAGCTATCTTTAAGCGCAAGGGTCGTGCTATCTTTTAGCTCGAGCGAGCCCCCAGTTAGCGTCGCTACGATCTTTGCAGCGATGGCAAAATTTTCATCTGAGCCAAAAATGCTTACAAAGTCGTAATCTTTTGATAAATTTTCGATGATAAAAGGTAGCTCTTTGCTATTTTTGGGAGCAAAACTGACCACTCCAAGCTCGCCAAAATGATCCTCGTAACTTTGAAAAATGTAGTTTAGAAATTCTCTATTTATCTCAAGATCTTCGCCTATTATCAAGATACTTTGTCTCATTTTTAAGCTCCTTTTTTTGCCTCATTATACTATTTTTCAGTGTGATTTAACCAGCACAGGTGTAAAATTAGCAAATTTTAAAATCAAGGTAAAAAATGGACTACAAAGAGACACTTTTACTCCCAGAGACAAATTTCCCGATGCGCGGAAATCTCCCACAAAATGAACCGCAAAGACTAAAATCATGGTACGAAGAGCGCAAGGTTTATGAAAAAATGAAGAAAAATCGCCAAAATGCGGTTAAAAACTTCAACATCCACGACGGCCCTCCGTATGCAAACGGCCACCTACACATCGGTCACGCGTTAAATAAAATTTTAAAAGATATCATCACAAAAACGCACTATTTTTGCGGTGAAAACGTCCGCTACGTGCCAGGCTGGGACTGCCACGGCTTACCTATCGAGCAGCAAGTCGAAGTAAAGCTTGGCGATAAGAAAAAAGAGCTTAGCAAGGTCGAGATCAGGGAGCTTTGCAGGCAGCACGCGAGAGAATTTATAGACATTCAGCGAAATGAATTTAAAAGCCTTGGCATCATCGGCGACTTTGAAAATCCATACATGACGATGAAATTTGAGTTTGAGGCTGACATCTACAAAGCGCTTTGCGAGATCGCTAAAAAAGGCCTTTTGGTTGAAAGAAGCAAGCCAGTTTATTGGAGCTGGGCGGCTAGATCGGCGCTAGCTGAAGCTGAGGTTGAGTACGAGGAGAAAGAGGACTACTCTATTTACGTAGCATTTGAGCTTGATGGCGACGCGCTAGAAAAGCTTGGCGTAAAAGAGGCAAGCGCTGTCATCTGGACGACCACGCCTTGGACACTTCCAGCAAATCAAGCCATAAGCCTAAAACCAGATGAAATTTATGTGCTAACAGCTGAAAATTTGATCTTTGCAAAGCCACTACTTGAAAGCGTTGTGCAAAGCGGTCTAAGCAAGGGTGAGATCAAAAAAGAGTTTAAATCAAGCCTGCTTGAAAACACTCACGCGATAAATCCACTAAACGGCAGAAAGTCGCGATTTTTACTAGGTGATCACGTTATGATGGATGGTGGTACTGGACTTGTTCATACAGCTCCAGGACACGGCGAGGACGACTACTACGTCTGCTTGAAATATGGCTTTAGTGAAATTTTGATGCCAGTTGATGATGGCGGCTGCTACGATGAGAGCCTAAAACATCACGGATTATTTAGAAGTGACGTGGTAGACGAGTTTGTAGGTATGCACATCTTTAAAGCAAATGAGAAAATTTTAGAGCTACTTGGCAAAAATTTACTTAGCGTCTCTAAATTTAGACACTCTTATCCATTCTGCTGGAGAACGCATAAGCCTGTCATTTATAGAGCCACAAAGCAGTGGTTTATAGCTATGGATGAGGCAAAACTAGGCGGAAAAACGCTTAGACAAACAGCGCTAAAAGAGCTTGAAAAGGTTAAATTTTACCCAAGCGTTGGCGTAAAAAGAATAGGCTCAATGATAGAAAATCGCCCAGACTGGTGTATCTCTCGTCAGCGTGACTGGGGCGTGCCGATCGCATTTTTCAGAGATAAAGCGACAAAAGAAGTTATATTTGATAGTGAAATTTTAGACCACATCGTGTCTATCTTTAAAGAAAAAGGCGCTGATGCGTGGTGGGCGCTAAGCATAGACGAGCTTTTGCCAAAAGGCTCAAAATATAAGGCTGAAAATTTAGAAAAAGTGATGGACATCCTTGATGTTTGGTTTGATAGTGGCTCGACATGGCATGCGGTCTTGCAAAGCGACAACTACGACGCTGGCAAATACCCTTCAAGTATGTATCTAGAGGGCTCAGACCAGCACAGAGGCTGGTTCCAAAGTTCGCTTCTAGTAAGCACAGCTGTAAATTCTCACGCACCTTATGAAAGCATATTAACTCACGGCTTTACTGTCGATGCTAAGGGCGAGAAGATGAGCAAGAGTAAGGGCAACGTCATCGCTCCACAAGATGTGGCTAAGACTCACGGCGTGGAAATTTTACGCCTTTGGGTTGGCATGAGTGATTATTCAAGCGATTTAAAAATAAGCGAAGATATATTAAAACAAATCAGCGAGCAATACCGCAAAATTCGCAATACGATCCGCTTTTTACTAGCAAACGTAAATGACCTTGAGATCTTAAAAACGGATTTTAACATCCTTGATAAGTGGATCTTAGCACGCGCTAAAAAAGTCTTTGATGAGGCGAGCGCTTGCTTTAGAAACTACGACTTTTCAAAGGGTTTTAACATCCTTTTAAATTTCCTATCAGCCGATCTTAGCGGCGTATATCTTGACGTTTGCAAAGATAGACTCTACTGCGACGCAAAAGATGCTCCAAGAAGAAGGTCGGCTCAAAGCGCAATGGCGATCATCACAAAAACACTACTTCCACTCATCGCTCCAACGCTTACTTACACCGTTGATGAGGTGATGGATTATGCTCCAAAGATCATCAAAGGCGAGGCAAAAGACGCGTTTGATCTAGTCTATGAGCCAATCAAATTTGATCTTAGCTTTGAAGATGAGCTGCTTTTTGCCAGCAGGGAGAAATTTAACGAGATCGTGGACGTTCTTAAAAAGGACAAAAAGATAAAATCAACTCTAGAGCTAAGCCTAGAGACAACAAGCCACAGTATCACAGGCTACGACGAGCGCGAAGTGGCCGATCTTTACATGGTAAGCTCAGTTAAAGCTTACGATGATAGCGAGCCGTTAGCTGAGTTTGAGCTGGAGGGTGATAAATTTAAGATCATAGCAAGTAACCTTCACAAATGCCCAAGATGCTGGAAATTTAACGCTAGCAAAGAAGATGCGCTATGCCCAAGATGCGAAGAGGTCATAAGTGCTAAGTGAGCCAGTAAGCGCAACTATCATAATAGCAACGATCGCTGCGGTGGTCGTTGTTAGCTTGTTTGGCATATTTTTGGTTAATAAATTTAAAGGATAAAAATAGTGGTAACTTTAAAAGAAGCTTTGAAATTTTCAGCTGAAGAGATAAAAAATTTAAGAGCCGAGCTTGAGGCAAAGATCATAAAAGAAAAAGAACTTGGCGCTTATGTCGAGCAGCTAGCAAATTTAGAGATCGCAAAACTAGGCGAAGGCGTGCCTATCGCTATAAAAGACAACATCCAGGTAAAAGGCTGGAATGTAACAAGTGCCTCAAAAATTTTACAAGGCTACGTAGCACCATATAACGCAACTGTCATTGAGAAGCTACTTAGCAAAAATTTAGCTCCATTTGGCCGCACAAATATGGACGAATTTGCGATGGGAAGCACGACTGAGAGTTCATTTTACGGCAAAACACTAAACCCACTAAATCACGTTCACGTCCCAGGTGGCAGTAGCGGCGGCTCAGCAGCAGCAGTCGCAGCTGGCCTTGCAGTAGCCGCACTTGGTAGCGACACTGGTGGCTCGATCCGCCAGCCAGCGGCATTTTGCGGATGTGTGGGACTTAAGCCAACTTATGGCAGAGTGAGCAGATATGGCCTTGGCGCCTACTCAAGCAGCCTTGATCAGATAGGCCCAATCGCTCAAAACGTAGAAGACGCAGCCATTTTATATGACGCGATCGCTGGACACGATCCAAAAGATAGTACGAGCGCAGATGTGCCTTTTGTTAGCGTTAGCGACAAGATAGATGGCAACAAAAAGCTAAAAATTTGCGTCATCAAAAATTACGTAGAAAACGCAAGCGAGCAGACAAAAGCTGCTTTAAATTTAGCGATAGAGAAGTTAAAATCACACGGACACAGCGTGACTTACACAAATTTTGAAGACTCAAAATATGATGTCGCTGCCTACTACATTATCGCAACCGCAGAGGCAAGCGCAAATTTAAGCCGCTACGATGGCGTGAGATACGGCAGACGTGCAGAGGCTAGAAATTTAAAAGAGCTATATGTAAATTCACGTTCAGAAGGCTTTGGCGAAGAGGTAAAAAGGAGAATTTTGCTTGGTACATTTGTCCTAAGTAGCGGATACTATGATGCTTACTACATCAAAGCGCAAAAAGCAAGAGCGCATATAAAAGCTCAGTACGAGAAAATTTTAGAAGAAAATGATCTCATCTTCATGCCAGTTGCCCCAAGCACAGCTTATAAATTTGGAGCACACAGCGATCCGCTTCAAGCCTATCTAAGCGACATCTACACGATCAGCGTAAATTTAGCAGGCCTACCAGCTATCTCTGTGCCAGTTGGTAAAGATGATCAAAATTTAAATGTGAGCGCCCAGCTCATCGCAAAAGCGTGGGACGAACAGACCTTGATAAATGGTGCTAAGAGCCTAGAAAATTTAATAAAAGGATAAAAATATGAAGATAGTAAAGAGAGCTTTAACATTTGAGGATGTGCTTCTTGTACCGCAATACTCTGAAATTTTGCCAAAGCAAGTTGATGTAAAAACCAGGATCAGCAAAAATGTCACGCTAAATATCCCGATCGTCTCTGCTGCGATGGATACGGTGACTGAGCATAGAACTGCTATCATGATGGCAAGGCTTGGCGGTATCGGCGTCATCCACAAAAATATGGACGTCGAAAGCCAAGCAAAAGAGGTCAAGCGCGTCAAAAAAAGCGAAAGTGGCGTCATCATCGATCCTATCTTTATAAATCCAGAAGCGACCGTGGCTGAAGCTCTAAGCCTTATGTCAGATCTTCATATTTCAGGCGTTCCAGTCATCGACAAAGACCGCAAACTAATAGGAATTTTAACAAACCGCGATTTGAGATTTGAGACAAATATGAGCACTTTGGTAAAAGACCGCATGACAAAAGCACCGCTTATCACTGCACCAAAGGGCTGCACGCTTGATGATGCGGAGAAAATTTTCTCTCAAAACAGGGTTGAGAAGCTACCTATCGTCGATAAAGATGGCAGACTTGATGGCCTTATCACCATAAAAGATCTAAAAAAACGCAAAGAGTATCCAAATGCAAATAAAGATAGCTATGGCAGACTTCGCGTGGCTGCGGCTATTGGCGTGGGTCAGATAGAGCGCGCTAAAGCACTTGTTGATGCTGGTGTAGATGTCATCGTCATCGACTCAGCTCACGGCCACTCAAAGGGCATCATCGACACTTTAAAAGAGGTAAAAGCAAATTTTAATGTCGATGTCGTAGCTGGCAATATCGCAAATCCAGCAGCCGTAAAAGACCTAGCAGAAGCAGGAGCGGACGGCATAAAGGTAGGTATCGGACCAGGTTCTATTTGTACCACAAGAATCGTTGCTGGTGTTGGCGTGCCTCAAATTTCAGCGATTGACGACTGCGCAAGCGAAGCAGCGAAATATGGCATCCCAGTTATCGCAGATGGCGGTTTAAAATACTCAGGCGACGTGGCAAAAGCTCTTGCGGCAGGTGCAGCTTGCGTTATGGCGGGAAGCTTGCTTGCAGGTTGCGAGGAAAGCCCAGGCGAGCTTATAACATTCCAAGGTCGCCAGTACAAAGTCTATCGTGGAATGGGATCGATCGGTGCTATGACAAAGGGTAGCTCGGACCGTTACTTCCAAGAGGGTACCGCTCAAGACAAGCTTGTGCCTGAAGGTATCGAGGGTCGTGTGCCATTTGCTGGCAGTATAAAAGATGTGATCCATCAGCTAATAGGCGGCCTAAGAAGCGCTATGGGCTATGTCGGTGCAAAAGATATCCCAACTCTTCAAGAAAGAGCTGAATTTGTCGAGATAACAAGCGCAGGACTAAAAGAGAGCCACGTCCACGACGTAGTTATCACACACGAGGCACCAAACTACAAAGTTAATTAGTGTTAAACCTGCAAACTAGAACTATTAAATTTAACGAGCCACTCTATCTTGAGAGTGGCCGTATGCTATCAAATTTCAAGCTTATTTATGAGACTTACGGCACGCTAAACGCTGACAAAAGCAACGTTATCGTGATCTGCCACGCACTAACTGGTTCGCACCACGCTGCTGGCACCTACGCAGGCGATGAGAAAGCTGGCTGGTGGGACGGGCTAATAGGCAGCAAAAAGGCGGTCGATACGGATAAATTTTACGTTATTTGCGTAAATATCTTAGGCTCATGCTTTGGCTCGACCTCGCCACTAAGCGTGGATAGAAGTAGTAGCAAAGAGTATAGGCTAAATTTCCCAGTCCTTGCCATAAGCGACGTAGTAAAAGCGCAGATGAGGCTATTTAGCGAGCTTGGCATCACAAGAGCAAGAGCCGTGATAGGTGGTAGTCTTGGCGGTATGCAAGCACTTTGCTACGCTATCGAGTTTCCAGAATTTGCGCAGGATATCGTCATGCTTGCAAGTACCTATCAGACCAAGCCATGGGCGATAGCTTTTAACAAAATCGCCATCGAAGCCATTTTAAACGATGAAAATTTCAAAAATGGCGAATACGATGTGGAATTTATAAGAAAAAATGGGCTAAAGGGTATGGCTTACGGCAGGATGGCAGGTCATATCAGCTTTTTAAGCCCTGATAGCATGGATGATAAATTTGGACGCAACTACGTAGAAACTGACGGCCTTTACGAGCTTTCTGGACGTTTTCAGGTGGATCGCTACATGGAGTACAACGGTTACAACTTCCCAAAGAGGTTTGATCCGCTAAGCTACCTATATATCGTAAAAATGATGAACATTTTTGACTGTACAAGGCACTATGATAACCTAAAAGACGCCCTTGCGCCGATCAAAGCAAATTTGCATCTAATCGCATTTAAGGGCGATTTACTCTTTCCTCCAAGCTGCATGAGAGAAATTTATGACGCACTTTGTGAGATGGGGCGAGAGTTGAAGACAAATTTTGTAGAGATAGATAGTAACTACGGCCATGATGCGTTTTTGGTCGAGATAGAAAAATTTGATGGATATATAAAAAATATATTAAAAGGATAGAAAATGGAGCAAAAAGAGCAAAGCTTTGAAGAAAAATTAGCCCTAGCAGATAAAATTTTAAACGATCTAAACAAAGATGATGTGAGCTTAGAAAATAGTATAAAGCTACACAAGCAGGGCAAAAAGCTACTAAATGAAGCAAGAGAAATTTTAGAAAACGCAAAACTTAGCATAAAGCAGGTGGATGATGAGTAGAATTTGTGCTCTTCAGCTACCAACTCAGCCTTTAAGTGAGGCGAGGCTTGATTATTATCTAAAAATTTGTGCGGACGAAAATGCAAGACTTGTTGTGCTTGGTGAATACGTGCTAAATAGCTTTTTTAAAGAGCTCATTAGCATGCCAAAAAGCCTTATAAAAGAGCAGAGCGAGCGCAAGAAAGAGGCTCTTTTTGCAATGGCAAAAAAGTATAATCTAAATATCGTTGCACCCATTGTAAATCTAAAAGGCAAGGAAATTTTTAAAAGTCTAGCTAAATTTACCCCAACACAAGTAAAGCTATATGATCAGCAAATTCTCATGCCTTACGCTCACTGGAATGAGGCGAAATTCTTTAATAACACAAGCGATGAGCTAAATTTGCCTGTCTTTACCTACGAGAAATTTAAGGTTGGCGTCATGTTTGGCTATGAGGCGCACTTTGATGTGTGCTGGGCGTATATGAGCGCTAAAAAGGTCGATATCGTGCTCGTGCCAACGGCTTGTACATTTTTTTCTCAGACGCGCTGGGAGGAGCTTTTGAAGGTTAGAGCCTTTACAAACAACGTCTACGTGCTGCGCGTAAACCGCGTAGGAAGCCATAAAAGTGACGATGCTCAGTGGAGCTTTTACGGCGATTCGATGCTTATTAATCCGTTTGGTGAAGTTAAAAATAGGCTTGGTAAAAATGAAGAGATGATGATAGATGAGCTTAGCAAAAAGGAGCTTAGCGAGGCTAGAAGCACTTGGGGTTTTATGCAGATAGAGGCGAAATTTAAAAGATGAAGCGCTGTGCCTAGGTAGAAAAGAGCAAATTTAGCAAAAGTTATCGCGATTACGAGTTGGGTAATGTGACATCACGACTACGAGAATGAGCGCTCTTTAAAGGAATTTTGGAGTGAAATTTGAAACGAAGCGAGATTGAAAAATATATAAAAGAGAAATTTGACGTTTTGGGCGAGCAAATTTTCCCAAAATATCCAAATTTTAGCGCCTTTCGCCATAAGAAAAATGAGAAGTGGTTTGCACTGCTTATGGATATAAGTGCAAGCAAGCTAGGTCTTGAAAGTGACGAAATGATAGAAGTTTTAAATCTAAAATGCAGCCCTGATCTAGCCATGGTGCTAGTTGATGAAGAGCAAATTTTTAAAGCATATCACATGAATAAAAAGCACTGGATAAGTGTAAATTTAAACTCCAAAATCTCACAAAAAGCCGTTTTTAATCTGATAGATGAAAGCTTTAGCTTAAGCAAATAAAAGCCATTTTCAGCCTTAAATTTAGTAGTTTTTGTTAAAATCACGAAAAACTTAAGGATAAAATTTGCAAGAGCTAAACAACGAGATCAGAAAAGTCCATTTCATAGGCATCGGCGGCATCGGCATCTCAGCCATCGCTAGATTTTTACGCGAAAAGGGCCACAAGATAAGCGGCAGCGACATCAAAGAGAGCAAAACGACGCTAGAGCTAAAAGATGAAGGCATCGAAGTCATCACGCCACACTGTAAAGAGGCGATAAAAGACCAAGACTTTGTGGTCTACTCAGCCGCGATAAAAGAGGATAACATTGAGCTAGTGGAGGCCAGACGAAAGGGCATAAAGTGCTTTTCTAGAAAGGAAATTTTGCCTTATGTGCTTGAGGATAAGTGCGTCTTTGCAGTAGCTGGCGCACACGGCAAGAGCACGACTTCAGCGATGCTAGCAAGCCTAATAGAAGGCTCAGTCATCATCGGCGCCATCTCAAAACAGTTTGGCTCAAACATGCGCTACGCTAAAAGCGATAACGTCGTATTTGAGGCAGACGAGAGTGACTCTAGCTTTCTAAACTCAAACCCATATCTAGCCATCGTCACAAATGCAGAGCCAGAGCACATGGAGCACTATGACTATGATCTAGCTAAATTTTACGCAGCCTACAAGGGCTTTTTGGAGCGTGCAAAGGTTAGGGTGATAAATGCTGAGGACGAGTTTTTAAGCACACTTAAACTTGATGCGATCAGACTTTATCCAAGCACCGATATCACCGAGCTTACGATGGTTGTAAGAGACTATCAGCCATACACTAGCTTTAACCTTAAAAATTTAGGCAAATTTGAAGCCTTTGGCATGGGCGAGCACATCGCCATAGACGCATCTTTAGCAATTTTAGCTGCGATGCACGAGACGCCACTTAAAGACATCAGAGAAAATTTACTAAATTTTAAAGGTATCAAAAAGCGTTTTGACATCCTTAGCGCAAACAAAAATTTCGTCCTAATCGACGACTACGCGCACCATCCAACCGAGATAAAAGCGACGCTAAAATCAGTCTTTGAATACGCTAAAATTTTAGGCATAAACAGCGTCACAGCAATATTTCAGCCACACCGCTACACAAGACTTAGCACAAATTTACCTGGCTTTAAAGAGTGCTTTAAAGGCGTTGATGAACTTGTCATCTTGCCAGTTTATGCAGCTGGAGAAAGTCCGATCGAAGTTGATATGAAGAGCGAGTTTAGCGAGTATAACCCGATCTTTACTGATAAGGTCGAGAGGGTTGAAGAGGGCATAGAATTTACAGATGAATTTGGCGTGAAAAACCGCCTAAGTGATGGCATCGTAGTTGGTTTTGGAGCGGGTGATATCAGCGTGCAGCTAAGGGGCGGATATTAATGGATCTAAACACTTTCAAGCCTCAAGATGAAAATGAAATTTTAAAAGAGATAAAAGAAAAAGAGCTTGGTGAAGACGAAATTTCAAGCCTTATAAATTTAGGCAAAAAAGATATCTTGATCGCGCTTGCAAGGTCGCAAAAACTAAATAGCACTCAGATAAAAGATATGTTACCGAATGCCCCGTATATGGCTGTTTGCTTACTAGTTGAAAAGCAAGATATCAGTGAGGTTAGGGCTGAAATTTTAGAAAAGATCAATCCTCATTCTGAGCTTTACAAAGAGCTCATCGCAAAGTATAAAGGCGTGAAATGGTAAGAAATTTGATCCTAATCGCTGGCTTTATCGTACTTTTTGGAGCGATCTGGGGGATAAAAGATGAAAAGATCAGCAAAAGCATAAAAGCGCTCGTTAGCGCAGTGCTTGTAGCGATCCTTGTTTGCGTCTATTTTTACGAGGAGAATTTGTCCAAAAACGAGGACGCCATCTCAAAGCTAGTGACTGACTTTAAGCAGGGTAAAGTGCTAAAATGTGGCGAATACAACGTGAGCGCGGAGAAATTTAACTACGAATTTGGCACGGCGTCATTTTTGGCTAAAAGAGAATTTAGTGATCTCTCAGGCGTCATCGTGCCTATAAAAAGTTGTGAGCAATGACTGAAGAGATATTTTTAAAGCTCGATTTGGGCGAGTATTTAGAGAAATTTAACTCCTTTTTAGCAAGGCAAAAACCGCTATTTTTGCAAGGTGACAGCAAAATCCACTTTGAAAACATTAGCGAGCTTTCAAAGTATGATTTTAAAGCGCCTGATGAGATAAAAGAGCTTGATGATGCGCTAATTAGACTTAGCAAGCAAGCAGTGCTTCACATCAGTGAAATTTACGAGTTTGCAAAGATCATTAAGTATTTTTCATATCTAAAAAAGCAAAAATTTGAAGGCAGACTTGGGGAGTGGATCGCAAAGGTTGAGATCCCTGAAGCGATGAGCCAGATGGCAAACAGTTTTGATGAAAATGGCGAGTTTAGTGACAGCGTGGATGAGAGATTTTACGCGATAAAGCAGGCTTTTAGCGAGAAAAAGCGCCAGATCGACGCTGAGCTTAAAAAGCTCATCTACTCAAAGCACATCACGCCCTATCTAGTCGATACCCAGACGCACTACATCAACTCGCAAGAGGCACTTTTGGTGCGTGGCGGCTTTAATCACGCCTTAAAAGGCACCGTGATCGCTAGAAGCTCAGGCGGCTACTTCTACGTCGCACCTGCAAGTACTGAGCGCCTAAAAAAGGAGCAAAGCGAGCTACTTGATAGAAAAGAGGAGATCATTTTTGAGCACTGCAAGAAATTTAGCTTGCAGATGAGCAAGAGCCTGCTCTTTTTGAAATTTATAAATAACGCATTTGATCAGTTTGATGCGTATCAGGCGCGCGTAAATTTGGCTAGATCGCGTGACTATGAGTTTGTTTTGCCAAACAGCTCGCATGTTATCAAGCTTGAGAAATTTGCCCACCCAGCGCTTAAAAACCCAAAAAGCGTGAGTGTGGATTTTAGCAAAAAGGTGCTTTTAATAACCGGTGTAAATGCTGGTGGCAAGTCGATGCTTTTAAAATCTATCATCTCAGCCACGCTGCTTGCAAAGTATTTACTACCTATGCGTATCGATGCAAACCGCTCAAGCATCGGCTCTTTTAAAGAATTTGACGCGATCATAGAAGATCCGCAAAGTGTGAAAAACGACATCTCGACCTTTGCTGGCAGGATGGTGCATTTTGCAAAGCTTTTTACTAAAAAATCGATCATCATCGGTATCGACGAGATCGAGCTTGGCACCGATTTTGAGGAGGCTGCGAGCTTGTATGGCGTCATGATAGAGCGCCTCATCACTCAAGATATCAAAATGATCATCACGACCCACCACAAGCGCCTTGCGATGTTGCTAGCTAAAAATCCAGAGGTTGAGCTAGTGGCGGCACTTTACGACGAGGTGGCACAAAGACCTAAATTTGAGTTTTTAAAGGGCACGATCGGCAAGTCTTACGCCTTTGAAACAGCGGCAAGATACGGCATATCTCAAAATTTAGTGGCGCAGGCAAAGAAAATTTATGGCGAAGATAAAGAGAATTTAAACGAGATCATCACAAAGACGCTAAATTTACAAACTAAGCTTGACGATGGGATAAAAGAGGTCACGGCAAAAGAGGAGCGGCTGGAGCGCTTGCTTGAGGAGCAAAAAGAGCTAAAAGAGAAAAATGAGATCAAGCTAAATGCGACTATTTCGCGCCTTGAAAAAGAGTATTATGAAGCGATAAATGCGGCAAAAGCTGTTATAAATTTCAAAGATGTCAAGGACAAGCAAAGAGCGCTAAACGTGGCAAATGAGAAAAAAGCTGCCATCGTTAAGCCTAAGAAAACTGAGTGCGAGAGCCTAAAAATAGGCGATAGAGTGAAGTATGAAAATATAAAAGGTACGGTTTTAAGCATCTCTAAAAATGACGCGATGATCGAGTCAAATGGTATAAATTTACGCGTACCACTTGAGCTTTTAAGAAAAAATGGCAACGAAGTGGTCTTGCCTAAAAAAGGCGGCGTAAGTTTAAGCGTAGATAAGCCAAAAACAGCCTCGCTCTCGCTTGATCTGCACGGCATGAGAGCTGACGAGGCGATAGCAAAGCTTGATAAATTTATCTCAGATAGTCTTGTTATGGGATTTGACGAGGTTAGCGTATTTCACGGCATCGGCACTGGTAAGCTTGCCTTTGCAGTTAAAAATTTCTTAAAAGAGCATCCAAGCGTGAAAGAATTTTTTGACGCACCGGCAAATCAAGGCGGATATGGAGCTAAAATAGTCAGGCTTTAACTTTTTTCCAAAAGTTAAAATTTATTTTAAGGTTGATATAATCAGGGCAATTACACAAAACAAGGGAAGTAACTTTTGAGTAACAAGGACGAGCAAACTGGTAAAAATCTAAACATCATTAAAACGATTATAGGTTTAGTGTTTGTTTTGGGAAGTATTTTTTTAGTCGAAAACCTGGCAGTTTTTTATTTTAAATTTAATAATGCTTCTGCTGAAAATGGTTTTAATCTTCGAAAGAAAGTTGATTATTTGACATATCAATATGTTGATTATTTCAAAAATGTCAGCAAATATGATGTCGCAAATTTCCAATCTTACATTAATGATAGTGCTATGGGTGATGTTCTTTTATTAAAGGATGATAATAAAAATGGATACAAGGTCGTAGCGTCTTCAGATAAAAGAATAATAAATCAAGAGTTTAATGACAAAAGCTGTGGAAACATCTTTGCTCATAATTTCCAAAAAGATTATTTTTGGGCAAAAATTTTGCCAGAAAATGCCGCTCAAGTTTGTATGTTTGTGCCAGTTGGAGAGTATATATTAGGCTTTAAAGGAAAGGTCGATCAACGTATTACTGGCACGCATGATGAGTACTTTTTTGAGTGGCTTTTAAACAATATGGCTTTAACATTCATCTTAAGCCTCATTGGCGCAATAGTTGCTTTGTCTACTTGTATATGGTATGCGGTCAAGTACATAAAAGAAAAAAATAACTATAACGCATTAAAAACAGATACTAAAAAACAGATAGAAGAGCTTGGAGAAAAGCTTTATATCGATCCGATGACTGGACTTTTAAATAAAACAGCATTGGTGCGTGATATTAATAGTTATGAAAATCCTAAAGTAGTGCTTATAGATATTGATGATTTTGGTAAGATGAATGACTTTTACGGTAAATTTGCATGTGATCAGATTTTGGTCAAGATGGCTGATTTGATCAGTGAATTTGCCAAAAACGAGAATATGAAGGCTTACTGTATAGAAGCAGATAGGTTTGCTCTGGTAGAAGATAGCGATAGCTTTATCGATAGATATGAAGATATGGTTGAAGATTTGATAGAAATTTTTAAAGGCCGTATGCTAAGTATAGTCGATGAAGATGGTAGAGAGATAGAAGGTATCGAGATACATAGCACGATAGGCTTTGCTCTTGATAGTGACCAAACACTAAGAAAAGCAACAATAGCATTAAAAACAGCAAAAGAGCAAGATAAAGACTATGTTTGCTATTTTAAAGGGCTAAATCAAAAAGAGGAATACGCAACTCAAATAGAACGCTCTAAACTGATACAATACGCCACTATAAACAACAATATTGTTCCTTATTTTCAGCCGATAGTTAATGATCAAAAGGTACCTGTAAAATATGAATGTTTGATAAGACTTTTAGATAGAGGCGACGTTATATCACCAAATGTCTTTTTAGATATCTCAAAGCGCATTAAGCGTTATGCTGATCTTGAGAAACAACTCATTAAAAAGTGTTTTAAACAGCTTGTAGAGGATAAGAATTTAGTACTTTCTATAAATTTAAGTAGTAGAGATATGATCGATGGTGATGTTAGCTCACTTGTTTTAAATTTATTGAACAAGCACAATGTTGCTGGCAGAGTAGTATTTGAGATCGTTGAAGATGAAGAGCTTAAAAATTTAGAGAGAGTTTCAAATTTTATCGAGCGTGTAAAAAGCATGGGCGCAAAGATCGCTATCGATGATTTTGGCTCAGGATATTCAAATTTTTCTTACATCATAAAGATCAAGCCTGACTACGTGAAGATCGATGGCTCTATTATAAAAGATATAGACATAAATAAAGATTCACACTCTATCGCAAGTGCGATCGTGGCATTTGCAAAAGACCTTGGTATAAAAACTATTGCTGAATATGTGCATTCAAAAGAGATATTTGAAATCTGTAAAGAGATCGGCATAGATGAGTTCCAGGGCTTTTATTTTGGTGCACCAGAGCGTGCTGGCTCATAAGGTGCTTAGTGGTAATTAGCTTTTTAAAGGAGCTTTTAAGCTTTCGCTCTATCACACCTAATGATGCTGGAAGCTTAGAGTTTATCGCTAAATTTTTACCTGATTTTGAGGCGAAATTTATAGAAAAAAATGGCACCAAAAATCTCATACTTTCTAAAATTTATGGTGATGGCGAGCATCTAGCTTTTGCAGGGCATGTTGATGTCGTGCCTCCAGGTAAGGGCTGGGATAGCGAGCCATTTACACCATATGAAAAAGATGGCTACATCTACGCAAGAGGCGCACAGGATATGAAAAGTGGCGTGGCTGCTTTTATCTGTGCTGCTAAAGATGCGAAATTTAATGGTAAACTAAGCCTCATCTTAACAAGCGACGAAGAGGGCGATGGCACATATGGTACGCCTTTAGCACTTGAATATTTACGCGAAATAAATGATTTGCCAAAATTTTGCGTAGTGGCTGAGCCAACTTGCGATAAAGAATTTGGCGATAGCATAAAAGTTGGCAGACGTGGCTCAATAAATGGCAAGATCGTGATAAAGGGCATTCAAGGGCACGTGGCGTATCCTGAAAAGTGTGTAAATCCGGTAAATTTAATAGCTCCACTTTTAAATAAGATAGCTGATCACGATATGGACGCTGGGAGCGAGTTTTTTAGTCCAAGCAAGATCGTGGTAACTGATATCAGAGGTGGTATGCAAGTTTATAATGTCACGCCAAGCGAGCTTAGCATAATGTTTAATGTTAGAAACTCAAATTTAACTGACGTAAATGACGTCGAGAGCTATCTTAGAGGCGTTTTAGATGGGCTTGATTACGAGCTTAGTATAAAGCAAAGCTCAAAGAGATTTTTAACAAATAAAGATAGCAAAATCGTAAAAAATTTAATGGCCTCTGTCGCAAAAATTACCGGTGTCACACCGGTTCTAAATACAAAAGGTGGCACAAGCGATGCAAGGCACTTTGCTGAATTTGGCATAGATGCAATAGAATTTGGCGTCATAAACGACCGCATACACGCCAAAAACGAACGAGTTAGCGCCCACGAAGTAAATAAACTTTATGAAATTTTTAAAGATTTGATAGAAAAATTTTAATCCATAAATTTCATTGTCCTTAAACCAAAAAGTTATTAAGTGTCTAAAAAATATTTTCAAAAGCCATTTTGATTGATATTTTTTGTCAAAGAATTTTAAAATTAAGAAATTTCCTTTATTTGGCAATATTGCTATTATCTGTTACAATTCATGGAATAACCGGGTTTTGGTCATTTCAAGTAAAACCTAATGGAATGCTCTTTTTGACGAGCATATGGTAGAAGTTATAAATACATTTGTGGGCGAGAAATATATCCAGTACAATCCTGGCTTTAAAGATGGTATGGATATCATTTCTAATTTGTAAAAAAGTAAAATTTCAAATAAATAAAAAAATGCAAGTAAAACGAAAAATATACAAATCTTTTCAATACGAGAAAATGAGACATAGCTTGCGAGTTAGATTGTCCTTTTTAGTCGTAGCAGTCGTGATTTTAGCAATCGAAATTTATATCGCAGCTTTTGTTAAAGGTGGCTTTGTGCGCCATTACTTGGGTGATGTGCTAGTTACGGCGATGCTTTACGCATTTGGACGAGCCGTGTTTAAAACTACACCAAAAATTTTAGCGTTTGAAATATTTATTTTCTCGCTATTTATAGAAATTTTACAATACTTTAAAGTGCTTGAAATTTTAGATATTCATAATTTAATAATACGCATAGTCTTTGGCGGAACATTTGACGTTAGCGACATCGTATGTTACGCGTTGGGCTGCTTGCTAGCTTATTTGACTGATATCATTTGCCTTTTACAAAAGTATAAAAGTCCAAAGATATAGCGATAAATCACAGCTTTATTTTTTAAGTATAAAGCAGGAGCTAATCATCTTAAAAGCTCCAGCAAAATTTATCTATCTATTTTAGCTCGCCCCAGTTTTTGGCGATATTTAGCGATGTTTTAAGTGGCACATTTAACGTGTAAATTTCCTCCATCGTCCTTTGTGTCGCTTTGCCAAATTCCTGCGCAAACTCGTCTTTTACTTCAAAGATCAGCTCATCATGTATCTGAAGCAACATTTTGGCATTTTCATCTAAATTTGCTCTAACTTTTACCATCGCCATCTTGACAAGGTCTGCTGCGGAGCCTTGAAATACCGTATTTACCGCCTCGCGCTCAAACATAGCTATTTGCATAGGCGTAGCGCTTTTAAAGTCAAAGTAGCGCTTTCTGCCAAGTAGTGTCTGCACAAAGCCATCGTTTTTAGCTGAAATTTTTATGCTCTCTAAAAACTCTTTGATCGTCGCAAATGCCTTAAAATAGCGCTCTATATACTCTTTTGCCTCGGCTCTTGTGATATTTACTTGATTTGCCAGTTTGCTTGAGCCCATGCCGTAAATGAGGCCAAAATTTATGCTCTTTGCCACGGCTCTATTTTGCCCGTCGCTGCTACCAAATATACTAATAGCCGTCCTTGCGTGGATATCCTCATCATTTTTAAACGCCTCAAGCAGCGCAGGATCACGGCTAAAGTGAGCTAGCAGTCTAAGCTCGATCTGGCTGTAGTCAAGCCCCACGAAGCTATAGCCCTCACGCGCCTCAAAGCACTCTCTGACATCTTTTGCGAGGCTGCCACGAGCTGGGATATTTTGTAAATTTGGATTTTTACTTGAAAGCCTGCCGGTACTCGTGCCAGTTTGTAAAAAGCTCGTGTAAATTCGCGAGCCCTCGTCCTTTTTCGCAAGCGCTAAAAGTGGCTCGCAGTAGGTGCTTTGCAGTTTATATAGCTCGCGGTAAGCTAAAATTTTCTCTATCACCGGATGAGCGTCCGTAAGCTCAGCTAGCACGCTCTCATCGGTGCTATATCCTGTTTTTGTCTTCTTTTTGGTAGGGAGTTTTAGGTGCTCAAAAAGTATAACGCCAAGCTGTTTTACGGAGTTTATGTTGAAATTTTCGCCGCTTAGCTCGTAAATTTCACTTGTTAGCGCCTTTAGTTTGGTGTCGTTTTCAAGGATGAGCTTTTGCATCTTAGCTTCATTTATCTTGATGCCGTTTTGCTCCATGTCAAAGAGCGTGAGGATGAAAGGAAACTCATGCGTATCGGCAAGGGTTAGTAAATTTTTATCAAGTGTGTTTAAAAAAGTTTTATAAAATTTAAGCGTTATCCAAGCGTCCTCACTTGCGTATTTGGCGGCATTTTCTAGCGGTACATCGCCAAAAGTCTGCCCCTTTTTGACCACATCTTCAAATTTGATCGTGTCGTAGTCATAAAGCCTCTTTGCCAGTGCATCCATGCCGACACTTGAGTTTGGATCGCTAAGCCACGCAAGTATCATCGTATCTTTAAAATTTGCTGGGGGATTAAGACCTAGGTTGTTTTTCACGATCTCAAAGTCATATTTTAAATTTTGTCCGATCACGCAGCCTTTATAAATTTGCCCTACCGCCCAAGTGGCAAATTTTAGGCTAATTTGCTGTGGCACACCAAGGTAGTTGTGAGCTACTGGCACGTAATAGGCGTCCTCGTCGTTAAAGCAAAAGCTAAATCCAACGATCTTTGCGCTCCTGCTATCAACGCCTGTGGTCTCGGTGTCAAAGGCGATGATAGTCTCTGGTGTGATGTTAGAAAGTAGTTTTTCTATGCTAGCCTCATCAAGAAGCAAATTTGCTCTAAAGCCAAGCTTAAATTCAGCATTTTCCTCTTTTTGCAAGCTCTTAAGAAGTCTGTTTAGATCGTACTCTTTTAAAATTTCTGAGATGTTTATCAAAGGATTTTGCTCTGGAAATTTAGAGTGTTCAAGATCAAATGAACTAACTGCGTCATCAAATAAAGTGGCCAGCTTTTTGCTCAAAAATGCTTCGTCTTTTGCAGCTGCTAGCATATTTTTAGTACGCTCGTTTCTAAGAAGGGCTAAATTTTCATAAATTCCCTCTAGACTGCCATACTCAGCCAAAAGCTTCTTAGCTCCCACTGCACCGATGCCTTTGACTCCTGGGATGTTGTCCGAGCTATCGCCTGCGATGGCTAGAAAGTCCCTTACTTGAGCTGGATAGACGCCATACTTTTCAAAGCAGCTTGCACTATCATGATCGATCTTGCTTTGTGGGCTGTAGATGCTCACTTTGCCGTCCTCTATGAGTTGGTAAAGGTCTTTATCGTGGGTGACTATTCGCACAAATATATCTTTATCTTTACAAAATTTAACCGCACTTGCGATGATGTCATCGGCTTCGTAGCCCTCGCGGCTAAGGCTGTAAAGTCCCATTTTTTCTATCATATCTATGCAAACTGGAAGCTGTTCTTTTAGCTGAGCTGGTGGCTCGTTTCTGTTTGCTTTGTAATCACCTAAAATTTCGTGACGTAAGGTCTTACCTTTGCTATCAAGTGCGAATATGAGATAGTCGCTTTGGTATTCATCCTTGAGGCTTGCTATAAAATTTGCAAAGCCACTAATCATACCGCTTGGCTTGCCCTCACGGTTTTTAAGTCCGCTCATGGCGTAGTAGAGCCTAAAAAAGAAACCAAAAGTGTCAATAATCGTAAGTGTTTTCATTTTTATCCTTTGTGTAATTTTATGAAATTTAGGCAAAAAATAGGCTGATTTATAAAATTTTTTGATATTATGGCGGACATTACAAATGAAAAATCACAAAAATAAAAAGCTTTGAGGTCATGAAAAAAATAGTTTTTTTACGTATCAATCCAAACGCAGTCGGTGGTGCCGAACGCTATTTAAGGAGGCTTACCAAAGCCCTAAAAGACGTAGGTATAGATACATCTATACGCTCATATCTAGGAGAGGCTAGGATCTCGTCATGGAAAAAGGCTTTGAGATTTAACGCACAAGTAAAACGCCAAAAACAAAGTGATGAGATATATTTTAGCTTGGAGCGAGTGAGCTGCGCAGATATTTATAGAGCAGGGGACGGCGTACATAAAATTTATCGTGCCACAAAGCCATTTTGGTGGGTTAATCCTCTAAATTTTGTCTATCCATATCTAGAAAAACGTTGCTTTAAAAATTCTAAAAAGATAATCGCAAATTCAAACTACATAAAAGAGCAAATCATCTCAGCTTATGGTGTCGATGAGTCAAAGATCGTTACCATTTACAACGGTATAAATTTGCCACAAAAAGTAGAAAAAGGAGAAGCAAAACTTAGCGTATGCGAAGAATTTGGACTTGATTACAATTTACCAATTGTGCTTTTTGTAGGAAATGGCTTTAAAAGAAAAGGAGCAAAGGACTTTTTGCTTCTTGTCTCAAAGCTAAAAACGCCAGTAAATGCGCTAATAGTAGGCAAAGATAAAAATTTAAATTCATATAAGAAGCTAGCAAAAAAGCTAAAGATAAATGCATTTTTTACAGGTGAGCAAAAAATGACTGCCAAATTTTATGAAGCAAGCGATATTTTTATATTTCCAACACACTATGAGCCATTTTCAAATGTCGTTTTAGAGGCGCTTAGTTTTAAAAATATTGTCTTTACAACGGCTCAAAATGGAGCTGCTGAAATTTTAGAAAATCGTTTTATCATGCGTGAACCAAATGATGAAAGTATACTGGAGCTAGTGGAGCAGGTGCTTAATGATAATGACATGATGAGAGAGCTGCAAGAGAAGTCATTTTTACTTTCGCAAAAATTTAGTATAGAAGAAAATGCAAGCAAAACTCTTGAAACCATAAACGAAGTACTAAATTTGGAGCAAAAGTGAGAGTTTTTATAGAGCTTCCAACTTGGCTTGGAGATGCTGTGATGGCGAGCGCAGCGATAGAAAATTTAAGTAAAAATGCTAAAAATATTGTATTTTTTGGCTCTTACGTGGCCTGTGAGCTTTATAAATCACATCCAAAGTGCGAAAAAGTAGTCATTGACGATAGTAAAAAACAAAACTCAAGATATTTAAGCCTTATAAAAACGGCTAGAAAGCTTGGAAAATTTGATATTGCTATTAGTTTTAGAAGCTCATTTGCTAGTAAATTTTTGCTATTTTTTCTAAAAGCAACGCAAAAATTTTGCTTTAAAAAGAGTAGCGAGAGCTTGCATCAGGTGCAAAAATATCTAAATTTTATAAAGCAAAGCCTGAATTTAAAAGAAATTTCAAACGAACTAAAAATTTATTATGAAGCCAAAAAAAGTAAGCAAAAGCTCCTCGTGCTAAATCCAGGTGCTAGCTACGGAAGTGCCAAAAGGTGGTATCCGCACTATTTTGCAGAGGTTGCATTGCACTTTAAAGATGAATTTGATGTAAAGATCACTGGCTCAAAAGCCGAGCTTGAGATTTGCAATGAAATCGAGCAAACGCTCTTGCAAAATGGTATGAAATGTGAAAATTTAGCCGGAAAAACGAGCATAAAAGAGCTTTGCGAAGTTATAGGTTCTATAAAAAATGGCATCTTTTTGACAAATGATAGTGGCCCTATGCATATCGCAGCTGCCTATAAAGTGCCACTTGTGGCTCTTTTTGGACCGACAAAATTTAAAGAGACCAGCCCTTGGCAAGACGAAGGTGCAAAGATAGTGCACTTAAATTTAGAGTGTATGCCATGCATGAAGCGAGTATGTCCTATAAAAACACATGCCTGTATGAAGGAGCTTGTGCCAGAAATAGTCATCACTGAAATAGAGCTACTAAGAAAAAAATTAAATTTTTGAAATTCTAAACATAATTAAATATATACATACAAAATTAAAAATTTTAGTTTTTATTTGATTACATTTTTACTAAATATTTGACATTGGTTATCAATATAGCTATAATCACGCAAAAATTTTTACTAAGAAGGTATTATGGAGCTAATTAAACATCACATTGATCACGTAATTATTGCGATTTTAGGCATTATGAGTTTTTTTGTACTTTGGTATACGATTGAGCGTATTATTTTTTATTCACGCGTTGATATAAAAGGCTACAAAAGTATCGAAGCGCTTGAAGAGGCACTAACCAAAAATTTAACCACGCTTTACATTATCTATTCAAATGCACCATATGTAGGACTTCTTGGTACAGTTGCTGGCATTATGATCACATTTTATGATATGGGTATTGCAGGCGGAATCGATACTAAAAGCATAATGGTCGGCCTCTCTCTTGCGCTAAAAGCAACTGCTTTTGGACTACTTGTGGCGATACCAACTTTGATGATTTACAATGGTTTTGTCAGAAAAGTAGATGTAATGCTAAATAGATACAAGGCTGAAAATGCGTCTAAATAAAAAAGATGGGTTAAATATTGTCCCATTTATTGATATTATGCTTGTTTTGCTCGCCATCGTGCTTAGTATTTCGACTTTTATTGCTCAAGGCAAGATAGCTATTGATCTTCCAAGTGCAAACAGTGCTGAGCAAAGTAAAGAGGACGATAAAAAGGTAAACGTAGTAATTGATAAGGATAATAAATTTTTTATAGATGATGTAGAAATTTCTGAGAACGAACTCAAAGATAAGCTAAATGCGGTTGATATAAAGACATTGATCGAACTAAAAAGCGATAAAAATTCGAAATTTGATAGCTTTGTCAAAGTAATTGATATATTAAAAGAGAAGGGCCACGAAAATTTTGCAATCCAAACAATCTCTGAATAAAATTTCAAATTACAGCGGCTTAGCTGTTTCGCTTATAGTGCATGGAGCAGCAGTATATTTTTTACTTTCACATAATTTTGATGAGATAAAAATAGGTGAGCAAAAACCGATAAAAATAGCTCTTAATTCATTTACTCCAGTGCCACAAGTCTCAGCACCTCAAATAGCGGAGCAAATGCTTATCCCAGAGCCAACTCCACCAGCCCCGCCACCACCGCCAGAACCTCCAAAACCTGAGCCAAAGCCAGAACCAAAGCCAGAACCAAAACCTGAACCTAAAAAAGTGGAAAAACCAAAGCGTGAAATAAAAAAAGTAGAGCCTAAAAAAGAGAAAAAAATAGAGCCTAAGCCTGAACCGGTAATTGCTCAGCCAGTGCAGCCTATTGTACAGCCAGCCAGTGTAAATACAAATTTGCCAGCCAATAACAAGTCTATCGCTGCAGCTCCAGTTCAAAATGTAACACCTGAGCTAAATTTATCAAATTCACAAGGTGATGAAGATTTTACGAAGGTTATAATCGCAGTTAAGAGGCATAAAAGTTATCCAAATAATGCTAGACGTATGAAACATCAAGGAGTTGTAGAAGTTAGGTTTTTACTCAAACAAGACGGCAGTATAGATGAACTTAAAGTTAGTAAAAGCTCTGGTTTTGAGTCGCTTGATAATGGTGCTTTAGAAAATATTCAAAGAGCAAGTTCTGAGTTTCCAAAGCCTAAACAAGATCGTTATCTGCGCTTTCCTATTTCATATACACTAAAATAAATTACAAGCTTACTTAAGCTCGTAATTTATTATTTGCTTTGTAGAATTTCTTTTATATTTCAAGTCAAAATAGAAAAACATAACTTATTTTATTTAAAAAAGTGTGTATTTTAAACTTGCTTTAAATATTAAACATGTATAATCTGACTTTCTTTAACGAGTGGTTGGATAGCTCAGTCGGTAGAGCAGCAGACTGAAAATCTGCGTGTCGGCAGTTCGATTCTGCCTCTAACCACCATTTAAACTTTCCTTAAACATCAATCCTTTTTCTCTTAGTTCTATTAAATTTTGTATTTACAAGACTTCTAGGTTATTTATAAAATTTAAATAAATTTTTGTTATTAATAAATTTAAAATATAACAATGCTATTTTTATTTTATATATTCTAAGACAAATAAAATCTTCAAGATCAAATAAAAAATTTGTAAGAGATAATCTTATAAATTTTATCCTAAATAAGCCTTATTAATCAAAATGTTATATTTGTATCAAATCATCCTTAAAATATAAGTTTAATATAAATCCATAAGAGATATAATCTTGATTAAATTTGTATTAACTTAGGAGGTTTCATGGATTTTCTCATGAATTTAAGTGAAGGCATGCAGTTTGCTATCCAGCTTCTCATCGTCCTTATCTGTTTGTTCTACGGAGCTAAAAAAGGCGGTATCGCACTTGGTATGCTAGGCGGTATCGGTCTTATAGTCCTCGTTTTTGGATTTAATATCGAGCCTGGTAAGCCAGCTATTGATGTTATGCTAACTATCCTTGCTGTTGTTGTGGCAAGTGCTACGCTTCAAGCTAGTGGTGGTCTTGATGTTATGCTTCAAATAGCAGAAACTATACTTAGAAAAAATCCAAAATATGTAAGTATCTTGGCTCCTTTTGTAACATGTACGCTTACTATTTTATGCGGAACTGGACACGTTGTTTATACCGTGCTTCCTATCGTTTATGACATCGCTATCAAAAATGGTATCCGCCCAGAGCGACCAATGGCAGCAAGCTCAATAGCTTCACAAATGGGCATCATAGCTAGCCCAGTTTCAGTTGCTGTTGTAACTCTTACAAGCTTTCTTATTAATGCTAAAACTCACCTAGCTGGCTTTGATGGGTATTTAGATCTTTTAAAGATTACGATTCCATCAACATTTTGCGGTGTTTTAGCAGTAGGAATTTTTAGCTGGTTTAGAGGCAAAGATCTTGATAAAGACGAAGTATTTCAAGCAAAGCTTCAAGATCCTGAGTTTAAAAAATATGTTTATGGCGATAGTGCGACGCTTTTGGGCAAAAAGCTTCCTGGGTATCAATGGGCTGCGATGTGGATATTTTTAGGCTCTATCCTTGTAGTTGCGCTTCTTGGATATTTTAAAGATCTTCGTCCAAGCTGGACTACTTACAAAGACGCAACGGTCGTTCAAGTAATAGCTAACCTTCCAACTGAGCAAAAAGTCTTAAAAACCTTAAAAATAAAAGACGCTAGCATCCAAACAGAGGCGGCTGAGTTAAAAGTAGCAAACGATAAGCTAAATGCTAATCAAAAAGCTCAATCAGTCAAAATCATCGGCAAAGATGCAAATCAAACTCTTACTCGCACGGCTGATGGCGCAGTAACATATATAAATGAAAAAGGCGCAAAAGAAGAATTTCAAGGTGCTTACATCAATATAAGCAACAAACAAGCATCTTCAAAAAGCCTAAGCATGGTTCATGTTATCCAAATTTTCATGCTTTTAACAGGCGCTATCATTTTAATCTTTACACCAACAGATGCTAGCAAGATCGGTAAAAACGAGATATTTAGATCAGGTATGATCGCTCTTGTTGCAGTATTTGGAATCTCTTGGATGGCTGAGACTATGTTTGCAGTACACACTCCGATGATGAAAGAGGCGCTAGGAAGCATCGTAAAAGAGCACCCTTGGACTTATGCGGTTATGCTTTTGATTATCTCAAAATTTGTAAATTCTCAAGCTGCAGCCTTGGTTGCTTTTGTGCCATTAGCATTAAATATCGATGTTAATCCTGCTATCATTCTAGCTTTTGCGCCAGCTTGCTACGGATACTACATCCTACCAACATATCCAAGCGACCTTGCAGCTATTCAGTTTGATAGAAGTGGTACGACACATATTGGTAAATTTGTTATCAATCACAGCTTTATCATTCCGGGTCTTATTGGTGTTATATCCTCTTGTATATTTGGCTATATTTTTGCAACTGCTTTTGGATATCTATAGTATATAAATTCTCTTGCTGCTAGTATTTTCTAGTGGCAAGAGCAGAATTTATCAAAGCTTATCTTTAAATTTTTGTTTATTGCTCATATAAACGAAGCTTAGCACCTCGGCTACGGCTCTAAAAAGATGTGCTGGTATCGTATCATCGACTTCACAAATTTTATAAAGCTCTCTTGCGAGTGGTGGATTTTCATAAATTTGCACACCATTTTCAACGGCTATTTTTTTGATTTGCAGTGCTAAAAAATCAACACCTTTTGCAAGTATTATCGGTGCTTCGTCACGACTTTTATCATATCTTATCGCCACGGCGTAGTGAGTAGGGTTTGTGATGACTACGTCAGCTTGTGGGATATTTTGCATCATTCGCCTTTTTGCCGCTCGCATTTGTGCTTGACGAATTCTGCCTTTTACCTGAGGATCTCCCTCCATTTGCTTATACTCATCTTTTATCTCTTGCTTGCTCATACGAAGGTCTTTAAAATATTGAAAACGCACGATGAGAAGGTCGATAAGTCCGATTACAAAAAGAATAAAAAGCATGACACTAACAAGAATGATGAGCTTTTCTTTTAGCCAAGCAAGCTGATCAAACATAGAAAAAAAGAGCGTGTGTGGCAGCTCCTTTATAAACTGCAAGAAAAAATAAAATCCAACACCAAAGACGATGCTAACTTTTAGCACGATCTTAATGCTGTCTATCACTTTTTTCATCGAGAATAAATTTTTTAGCCCTTTTAGCGGGTTTATCTTGCCAAAATTTGGCATTATAGGCTTTGTGGTAAAGATAAATCCAAACTGCATTACATTTGCGATGACACCAGCGATCGCCACACAGATACAAACTGGAAGTATCATAAGAAGTGACCTTGCAAAGGTATTTACGACGATCATTTTTACAGTTGGCAAGGTAAGTGGCTGACCGATAAATTTTGAATAGTATATATAAAGTGAGATGATCTGTTCTTTCATAAAATTTAGCATCGCAAGTAGTACGCCAATAGCAATGACAAGGGTCACGAACCCAGCTAGGTCCTGACTTTTGGGGACATTGCCGTCCTTTTTGGCGTCTTCTATCTTTTTTGGGGTCGCTTCTTCGGTTTTTTCCTGATCTTCGCCTGCCATCTTTGTCCTAAGCTCGCTTAAATTTGGGGCGATTATAGCCAAAATGCGGTTAAACTATCCGCTAAATTTAACTTTTGCAATTCAAAAAAACTAAGCCGTTTTAGGCGTTTTTGGCTAAAATTAGCAAAAATAAGGAGCACGCAAAATGTCATTTTTAGAAGGCTTGTTTAACATTTTTAGAGCCAAAAAACCACCAAAAAGCGACGAAGAGCTACTTTTAGACGAGTATGCGATGATTTACACTGAAATAAAAGAGAAAAATTTAAACGAATACGACTTTTTATGTGAGCTCATACGATTACTCTCTTTTTCAAGAGCTAGACGCTACGACTTTTGCCTTGAAAAGTGCCTAGCTGATGGCAACGCCGAGGCACTAAATGATCTCATTTTTCAATACGCTAAGCTAAATTTACTCCCAGGATGTAGTGGTGGATATGATCAGTGCGAGAAGCTCATACCGGCATTTTTTGCTATCGCTTGTGGCGACACAGATAGTATGGCAAGGATCTTTCCAAAAGGCCTGCCACCTAGCAAAAACGGCTATAAATTTCTATGCGTTATGCATGATCTGCTAACGGCGATGCTTTGGCAAGATGAAAATTTACTTGCCCCTGCCCTAGAAAAAGCTCGCAATTTTGCAGAGTCCAAAAAGCCAGCAAACGAAAGAGAGGCGATTAAATTTGTGCTTGCCCTGCATAAAAAAGATGTGGCTGCCATGAGTGGGCATTTGCAGAAATTTTGCTCCACATTTGACAGGACAGATGCGCCTAAATTTGAAAAAAGGCTTTATATTTTCGCACACGGACTTCACGCTTTGGCACGCTACTTTTTACCGTTTGAGCTCTTTAAAGAGATCAAGCTACCAAAGAACGAAAATTTCAGTAAATTTTACGCAAAAAGGCTCTTTCAAAATGAAATTCCCAAGCCAAAACTTTATTTTACTTTTCCGCCTGAGCTTGAACTGATAAATGTGATTTTAAATGCGCCAGTAGCTAAAACTCTGATATATCAGCCATATTTGCCAAATAACAAAACATTTTTTCTGGATCACGATGCGATGATTAAAAATTTAGCCGACGAGATCATAAAATCAGGGGCATTAAAGTAGAATTTATAAACTTTTGGCTAACATTCACACCTTACAACCAATAAAGCTCCATAAATCTTTTGCAAAAAAGTGCTTTTTGGTCTTACCAAATTTTAGAAAGGTAGAGTATGTCAAAATACGCTATATTTAAGCATGGTGGCAAGCAATATCGTGTTAGCGAGGGCGAGTACCTTAAGCTAGACCACTTTAGTGCTGAAGCTAAATCAACCGTTGAGATTACAGAAGTTTTAGCTGTAAATGACGGCGAAGTAAAGGTAGGTGCGCCATTTGTTAAGGGTGCAAAAGTTGTTCTTGAGGTCGTTAATGAAGGCAAAGACAAAAAAGTAGTTATCTACAAAAAACGCAGACGTAAAGACTCAAAACTAAAACGCGGCTTTAGAAGACAATTTACACGTGTAAAAGTCGTAAGTATCGCAGCTTAAGGAGATAAGATATGGCACACAAAAAAGGTCAGGGTTCAACCCAAAATAACCGTGATAGTATCGGACGCCGATTAGGTGTTAAGAAATTTGGTGGTGAGTTCGTTCGTGCTGGAAATATAATCATCCGCCAAAGAGGAACAGCAACTCACGCTGGAAATAACGTAGGTCTTGGCAAAGACCACACAATTTTTGCATTAGTCGACGGCTTTGTAAAATTTGAAAGACTCGATAAAAACAGAAAAAAAGTATCTGTTTATCCAGCTGCATAATACCAGGGGCAATCGCCCCTTTCTTTCTTAAAATTATTCAAAAATCAAAATTTTTATTTAGTGTTTAGAATTTTTCAAATAGCTGTTTGAGAGAAATTTTAAATCAATCACAACTCTATATTTCGAGCTTCATGGTGTTTATATTTGCTTTATTTTAATCAAGATATCACGATTTAATTTCAGTAAAGTTGGATATAATCCAAATAAAAAATTTAAGGTAAAAAATGTTTATAGATAGTGCAAGATTGACTCTAAGTTCGGGGCATGGTGGAGCTGGAGCTGTGAGTTTTCGCCGTGAAAAACACGTCATTTTAGGTGGTCCTGATGGCGGAGATGGCGGAGATGGCGGAGATGTTTATTTTATTTGTGACAACAACACCCATACTTTAGCAAATTATAAGGGTAAAAGAGCCATGAAGGCTGGCAATGGTGAAGCTGGCATGGGCAAGCGAATGACTGGCAAAAAGGGCGAAAATTTAGAACTCATAGTCCCTCCTGGCACAGCTGTTTATGACGCACAGACAAATGAACTACTCTGTGATATAGTTAGTGAGGGTCAAAAGACACTGTTTTTAAAGGGCGGTAAAGGCGGACTCGGAAATTTCCACTTTAAAAGCTCTATAAACCAAGCTCCAGAATACGCTCAAAAGGGCATGCCAGAAGAGAGCGTAGAGGTTAGGCTCGAGCTAAAGCTGATAGCTGACGTGGGACTTGTTGGCTTTCCAAATGTCGGTAAATCAACCCTCATCTCAGCCGTCTCAAACGCCAAACCACAGATTGCAAACTACGAATTTACCACGCTTACACCAAAGCTTGGCCTTGTTGAGGTTGATGAGTTTAGTGGCTTTGTCATGGCTGACATCCCTGGTATCATCGAAGGGGCGAGCGATGGACGCGGTTTAGGCGTTAAATTTCTAAAACATATCGAGAGAAATAAAATTTTACTTTTCATGATAGATAGCGCAAACTACAGAAGCATGAGTGAGCAGTTTAGTGTGCTAAAAGAAGAAGTTGCTAAATTTTCAAGTGTGCTTGCTAGCAGGGACTATGCTATCGCGATCACCAGAGTCGATGCGGCTGAAAATTTAGATGAAAATATAAAAGAATTTATGAAATTTTTAAAGCTAAAGCCAGAGCAAAACGGTAAATTTATCTACAAACAAGATTTACTCAGCTTTGATCATTCAAAACCATATTTTATTTTGCCGATCTCATCAGCGACAAATGAGAATATCGACGAGCTTAAATTCGCACTTCTTGAGCTACTAAAAAAAGAGCTTTGAGTTGCGACTTTTTAGTGCTTTGGGCATAGATTTTTAAGAGTATAAAATGAAGAAATTTTTTGCATTATGCTATTTTGTCTTGGTGTATATAGCTGTGATCCAGCGGATCCGGCGTATATGTTTTTAGATTTTAATGACATAGATCGTGACGGAACGCTAAATTTAGATGAGTGGGTGGCGTGCAAGGCGCCACCAATGCTAAAAATAGCGCCAGATCTATGCACTAGTGATGAATTTAAAAGGCTGGATCTTGATCGTAGTGGCAAAGTTAGCGTTAATGAGTTAAGAAATTTAGTATTGCAAAAGATTAGCTGGCAGAAAGATCCATGCGCCTCTTGGCCGCCAAGCAGGCAAAACGCAGATCAAAATAAAAGTCGTTGAAATTTAAAGGAAAGTGATGAATGTAGTTTTTATGGGGACGCCTGATTATGCCGTTAGGATACTTAGGCATTTAAAAGAAGCTGGCTTTAACATAAAAGCAGTCTTTACCCAGCCTGATAAGCCAGTTGGCAGAAAGCAAATTTTAACCCCAAGTGAAGTCAAAATTTATGCGCAAAATGAGCTTTTAAGCGTGCCAGTCTTTACACCAAATACGCTAAAAGATGAGGCGGTGGTTGCCGAGCTAAAGGCATTTGAGCCTAAATTTATCGTAGTGGCAGCTTATGGCAAAATTTTGCCACAAAGTGTGCTTGATGTGGCGACTTGTATAAATTTACACGCCTCGATCTTGCCAAAATATAGAGGCGCAAGCCCTATACAAAGCGCGATCCTAGCAGGCGAGAAGCAAACTGGCGTCACAGCTATGCTAATGGACGCTGGCCTTGACACTGGCGATATGCTAGACTTCATCTACACGCCCTGCGAGAGCAAGATGTCAAGCGAGCTTTTTGGCGAGCTAGGTGAGCTTGGCGGCGAGCTAATCGTAAAAGTGCTTAAAAATTTTGAAAATTTAAAGCCACAAAAACAAGACGACGCGCAGGCCTCGCACTGCAAAAAGATAAGTAAGAGTGATGGGCTTTTTAGCTTTGATGAAGAGGCAGGACAAATTTATAATAAATTTCGTGCGCTCACGCCTTGGCCAGGGATTTATCTGGCAAGTGGGCTAAAAATTTTATCGCTTGAGCTAAGCGAAAAAAGTGGCAAAAGTGGAGAAATTTTAAGCGTAGAAAAAGATCACGTTGTGGTTGCTTGCAAGGATGGGGCGGTCAAAATTTACGAGCTTCAAGAGCCAAGCAAAAAGCCAACAAACGCAAAAGCATATATAAATGGTAAGCGCCTTAGCGTTGGCGATGAATTAAAATAAATTTAAAGGAGCGGTTATGAAAAATGCACTAAGTATAGCAGGGGTTGATCCAAGTGGCGGGGCTGGAGTTTTAGCTGATATAAAGGTCTTTATAGCGCACGGCGTATATGCGATGGGAGCGATCACTGCGGTCACTGCTCAAAACACAAAGGGCATCTTTGGCATGCAGTTAGTTGAGCCAAAGCTCATCGAGGATCAGATAAGAGCGATATTTGATGATATAAGAGTTGATGTGATAAAAATAGGCGTTGTCCCAAGCGTTGAGATCATCAAAAGCGTTGCAAAAACGCTAAGAGAGATCAAAAATTTACCGCCAGTCGTGCTTGATCCTGTCATGAGCTGTAAAAATGGCGACATCTGGCTAGAGGGCGCTGCAAAAGACGCGATCGTGGAGGAGCTTTTCCCACTTGCTAGCGTGATCACACCAAATATCTTTGAAGCGCGTGAAATTTTAAAGCATGAGCTAAAGGGCGAGAGCGAGCTAAAAGAGGCTTGCAAGGAGCTTTTGAAATTTGGTACAAAAAGCGTCTATCTAAAATGTGGCGAACTTGATGGCAAGTCGCTTGATATATTTTATGATGGCAAGGAATATGAAATTTTTAGCGATGAGCGTATAAAAACGACCGCAACTCACGGATCAGGCTGCTCGCTATCAAGCGCTATAGCTTCAAATTTAGCAAATGGGCTTAGCCTAAAAGAAAGCGTAAAAAATGCGCATGATTATATCTTTAACGCTATCAAAAATGCGGTCATCATCGGCGGTGGACAAAATCCGGTAAATCACTTCTATAAATTTAAGGTGTGATTTGAAAGTAGAGTTTTTTCAAAGTCTACCCTCGACACAGGAATTTTTGATAGAAGCCCTAAAAAAAGACGAGATAAAAGCTCCGTATATGGTCGTGGCGTATAATCAAACCAAAGGCATCGGCAGCCGCGGCAACAGCTGGGAGGGACTTGGCGGAAATTTATTTATGTCATTTTGCATAAGCGAAGATGAGCTGCCAAGCGATATACCTCCGCCCTCGATCTCGATATATTTTTCTATGCTGATGCGTGAAGTCTTGAGCGAGCTTGGCTCAAAGTGCTGGCTAAAATGGCCAAATGATTTTTACGTAGATGGCCTCAAAATAGGCGGAACTTTAACAAATAAAGTAGATGAAATTTACATTTGTGGTATGGGGATAAATTTAGCTAGCGCGCCCGAAAATGCGGGCATTTTAGACATAAAAACTAGCGTAGATGAGCTAGTTTGGGGCTTTGTTAGCATGCTTGATAAAAAGATTTTATGGAAGCCAATTTTTAGCAAATTTAGGATAGACTTTTGCAAGTCAAAAGGTTTTATTACGCATATTGCAAATAGAGCTGTTTCGCTTCAGGATGCTGAAATTTGCGATGATGGAGCGATCTTACTAAATGGGGAAAAGGTATATTCTTTAAGATGAGCGAGATAATAACAATAGCTAATCAAAAAGGCGGCGTTGGCAAGACTACAACAGCCGTAAATTTAGCCGCATCACTGGCGGTTGCTGAAAAAAAAGTATTATTAATAGACATCGATCCGCAGGCAAACGCGACAACCGGACTTGGTTTTAGCAGAAGTGACTATGAGTTTAACATCTATCACGTCTTAACAGATAGAAAAAAGCTCTCGCAAATCGTATTAAAAACTGAGATCCCAACACTTTTTTTAGCTCCGTCAAATATAGGACTTGTCGGCATTGAGCAAGAATTTAACGATCAAAATAAGGATTATAAACTAATCCTTAAAAATAAAATTTTAGAAGTTGTAAACGATTATGATTTTATCATCATCGATAGTCCTCCGGCACTTGGTAGCATTACGATAAATGCTCTTAGTGCAAGTGATAGTGTTATCATCCCGATTCAATGTGAATTTTATGCACTTGAGGGGCTAGCGCAGATCCTAAATACAGTCAAGATTATTAAAAAAACGATAAATCCAAAGCTAAATATAAAAGGCTTTTTACCGACCATGTTTAGTTCGCAAAATAATCTCTCAAAAGAGACAATTGCAAATTTAAAGCAGCATTTTGAAAATAAGCTCTTTAAGAGTAAGGACAGCAAAGAGGAATTTGTGGTCGTTCCAAGAAATGTGAAACTTGCTGAAAGCCCAAGTTTTGGTAAGCCAGTGATACTTTATGATATAAAATCACCAGGCTCGATCGCATATCAAAATTTGGCATATTGTATTTTAAACTAAAAAATAAGGAAAAAAATGGCTAAAAAAGGTGGATTAGGGCGTGGACTTAGTGCGATACTTGAAGATGTAGAGCAAGCCTACAGTAAAGAGATCGCAAATTTAAATGACTCTGAGATGGTCGAAGAGATAAATATAGATGAAATTTTACCAAATCCATACCAGCCTAGAACGCATTTTGATGAAGAGGCTTTAAAAGAGCTAAGTGCCAGCATCAAAAGACACGGACTGATCCAGCCAATAATCGTTATCAAAAAAGATGATGGCTATATGTTAATAGCTGGTGAGCGCAGATACCGCGCTACAAAGATGCTTGGAGCAAGCAAGATAAAGGCGATCATCGCTGATATCAAGTCTCAAAATTTAAGAGAGCTTGCGCTTATCGAAAATATCCAACGTGAAAATTTAAATCCAATCGAACTTGCAAAGTCGTATAAAGAGCTCATAAATGAGTATAAGATCACACAAGATGGCTTGGCAAATATCATTCATAAAAGTAGAACACAAATAACAAATACGATGAGGCTTTTACTTCTTAGCGACTACACGCAAAAACTTTTACAAGAAGACAAGCTCACGCAAGGCCACGCTAAAGTTATAGTTGGGCTTAGCGCCGAAGAAGAAAAGATGGTTGTTGATACGATAATTGGTCAAAAGCTAAGCGTTAGAGATACAGAAATTTTAGTAAAAAAGATAAAAAATAAGGAAGAGATAAAAGACAAAAAGCCAAAAATTCTGAGGAAATGGGCAAAAAATTATTAAATTTACAAGAAATTTTTAAAAATTTAAAGATAAAAGCAAAAGTAAAATCTAGCAATCTAGTTTTAGAATTTAATAATATTTCACAGGTGGAAGAATTTATTTCTAGGCTAAAATAGAATTACAAATTTATTTTTATTTTTAGTAATTTATTGTAAAATCAGACTTTAATTTGAATATTAAATAAAACTTAATGATAAAATAAGGAGAGTGGATGTTAGAAATAGATGTGCCATTGATGCTTTTAACGGCTATCGTTTTCTTGGTATTGATCGCTATTTTGAATTCCTTGCTGTATAAGCCAATGCTCAAATTTATAGATGACAGAAATGCTTCTATAAAAAATGATGAAGAGAGTACTAGCAAAAATGCAAGTGATCTAAGCGTTCATGAAAAAGAGATTGAAGAGATTATATTAAACGCAAGGACTGAGGCCAATAAAATAAGGCAAGAAGCCTTAAATTTGGCAAAAGAAGAGTCTTTAAAAGAAGTAAATGCTGTAAAAACTAGTTTAGAGGCTGATTACAATGAATTTTTAAATGCTCTAAGCTCTCAAAAAGATAACTTAAAGGCAGATCTATCAGCTAAACTACCTGAACTTAGAGCGGCTTTAAATGCCAAGCTCTCTAAAATTTAAAGGAATTTTATGAAGATAAAAATTTTATTTTTTCTAGCACTTCCATTTCTAGCTTATGCTAGTGGACATGGCGGAACAAACTACGACATAGTCGAGAGAACGCTAAACTTCTTACTTTTCTTTGCTATTTTGGTATATTTTGCAGCTAAGCCACTAAAAGCTCTTTATCAAAGCAGAATTGACAGGATCGCAAATAAGCTTGAAAGTATCCAAGAAAAGCTACGCGATTCTAAAGCCAAAAAAGATGATGCTCTAAAACGTGTTGAGGAAGCTAAACAAAATGCAAATTCCCTAATCGAAACTGCTAAAAAAGAGGCTTTAAATTCAGCTGCTAGGGTTAAAAGCGATACTCAAAATGATATAGCAAACCTCCAAAAGAGTTACAAAGAGCAAAAAGAATTTGAAGAGCGCAAGATGACAAAAGGCGTTGTAAATGAAATTTTGAGCGATATCTTCTCAAGTGATAGCCTAAAAGTCGATCAAAAAGAGCTTGTAAATATCATACTTAAAAAGGTTAGCTAATGAATGAAGTAGTAGCTAAAAAATACGTAAAAGCGATCTTAAGCGACGTAAAGTCCAATGAGCTTAATGCATTTGTCGAAAATTTATCAGAGCTAGCTGCTGCTTTTGCTAGCGATAAATTTAAAAGCATTATAAGTTTGCCAACATTAAAGGCTTCACGAAAGGTTGAATTTGTACTATCTTTGGTTAAAAATCAAGATGCTAAATTTGAAAATTTTATAAAGCTTCTTGGTGCGAACAAAAGACTAGAGCTTATACCTGCGATACTAGACGAGATGAAGATAGAGCAATCTTTGCTTGAAAATACATATCGCGGCGAAGTTGTTGGAAATTTTGATCTAAGCGCTGAGCAGCTGAAAGCTTTGGAAGAGAATTTCTCTAAGAAATTTGACTCTAAGATCAAGCTTAATGGCTCAAAGAGCGAATACAACGGTGTAAAAGTTGAGTTAGATGATTTAGGTGTCGAGGTAAATTTCTCTATCGACAGACTAAAAAGTCAAATGAGTGAATATATATTAAAAGCAATTTAAAAAGGAGTGAAAGCGTGAGTGCAAAAATTAAAGCTGACGAAATTAGCACGATAATCAAAGAGCGTATTGAAAATTTTGATTTAAGTGTTGATGTAGAAGAGACCGGTAAAGTCATCTCAGTTGCTGATGGCGTTGCTAACGTTTATGGTTTGAAAAACGTTATGGCCGGCGAGATGGTTGAATTTGAAAGCGGCGAAAAAGGTATGGCTCTTAACCTTGAAGAGAGTAGTGTTGGTATAGTTATCCTTGGAAAAACTAGCGGTATCACAGAAGGAAGCTCTGTAAAAAGACTAAAAAAACTTCTACGTGTGCCAGTCGGCGACGCATTGATCGGCCGTGTTGTAAATTCGCTCGGTGAGCCAATCGACGCAAAAGGTCCAATCGAAGCTACTGAATCTCGCTTCGTCGAAGAAAAAGCAAAAGGTATCATGGCAAGAAAAAGCGTTCATGAGCCACTTCAAACAGGTATCAAAGCTATCGACGCACTTGTGCCAATCGGTAGAGGTCAAAGAGAGCTAATCATCGGCGACCGCCAAACTGGTAAAACAACAGTTGCTATCGATACTATCATCAACCAAAAAGGTCAAGACGTTATTTGTATCTATGTAGCTATCGGTCAAAAACAATCAACCGTTGCTCAAGTCGTTAAAAAACTTGAAGAGTATGGCGCTATGGACTACACGATAGTTGTAAATGCTGGTGCTAGTGATGCAGCTGCGCTTCAATACCTTGCTCCATACGCTGGTGTAACAATGGGTGAATATTTTAGAGATAACTCTCGCCACGCGCTAATCATCTATGATGACTTGTCAAAACACGCGGTTGCTTACCGTGAGATGTCTTTGATCTTAAGAAGACCGCCAGGCCGTGAAGCTTATCCGGGCGACGTTTTCTACCTTCACTCAAGACTTCTTGAGAGAGCAAGTAAGCTAAATGACGCGCTAGGTGCGGGATCTTTAACAGCTCTACCTATTATTGAGACTCAAGCGGGCGACGTTTCAGCTTATATTCCAACAAACGTTATTTCTATTACAGATGGTCAAATTTTCCTTGAGAGCGACTTATTTAACTCAGGTATCCGTCCAGCGATCAACGTTGGTCTTTCTGTTTCTCGTGTCGGTGGTGCAGCTCAAATAAAAGCTATCAAGCAAGTTTCTGGTACACTAAGACTAGACCTTGCTCAGTACCGTGAGCTACAAGCATTTGCTCAGTTTGCAAGTGACCTTGATGAGAGCTCAAGAAAACAACTAGAGCGTGGTCAAAAGATGGTTGAAGTACTAAAACAACCTCCATATTCTCCACTTCCAGTTGAGAATCAAGTAGTTATCATATTTGCTGGTGCTAAGGGCTATTTAGATGATGTTGCAACTGCAAATGTAACAAAATTTGAAGCAGAGTTATATCCATATATCGAGGCAAAATACCCTGAAATTTTTGAGCAGATCAGAACTAAAAAGGTTCTTGATAAAGAGGTAGAAGAAATTTTACATAAAGCGTTGAAAGATTTTAAAGCGACTTTTGCCGCTAACTAGGGCTAAGATATGTCAAATTTAAAAGATATAAAACGAAAGATCAAGAGCGTTCAGAATACTCAAAAGACGACGCGTGCGATGAAGCTTGTTTCTACAGCAAAGCTTCGCAAAGCTGAAGAGGCTGCTCGCTACTCTAGAGTTTACGCACTTAAGATAAATGAGGTTTTATCCGAGATAGCTTATAAGATCAATCAATATGCTTCAGTTATGACTGAGAGTAAATTTTTTAACACAACAAAGAGTGTAGAAAAGGTTGATATTATATTTGTTACCGCTGATAAAGGGCTTTGCGGTGGCTTTAATGTCCAAACTATAAAGACAGTTAGGCGCATGATTGATGAGCTAAAAGCCAAAAAGATCAAGGTCAGACTAAGAGCTGTTGGTAAAAAAGGTATAGAATTTTTCAATTTTCAAGGCGTTGAGCTACTTGAGACTTACGTCGGAGCTAGCTCTTCTCCTACATATGAAAAAGCTCAAAAAATCATAAAAGATGCCATCGATGACTTTACAAATGGCATAACTGATAAAGTCGTGCTAATACACAATGGTTATAAAAATATGATTTCTCAAGAGATTAGAGTAAATGATATTGTGCCTATTGAGCCGTCTAAGATAGTTGCTGTTGAGACAAATTCTTTGATGGAATTTGAGCCAGAAGATAACTATACTAAGATTATGGATGAATTGCTCAATAAATATTTTGAGTATAGTATGTATTATGCCTTGGTTGACTCTTTGGCGGCTGAGCACAGCGCTAGAATGCAAGCTATGGATAATGCAACAAACAATGCTAAACAACGCGTCAAACAGTTAAATCTTGCTTACAATAAAGCAAGACAAGAGTCTATTACCACTGAGCTTATTGAGATCATCAGTGGTGTTGAATCAATGAAATAAAAGGAGTATGAATGAAGGGTGTTATTAGTCAAGTTATGGGCCCTGTGGTCGATGTTGACTTTAATGACTACTTGCCGAAGATCAATGAAGCTATCGAAGTTTTCTTTGAGGTTGAGGGCAAGAAACATAAACTAATATTAGAAGTTGCTGCTCACCTAGGTGATAATAGAGTTAGAACGATCGCTATGGATATGAGTGAGGGCTTGACTCGTGGCTTAGAGGCTAAAGCACTTGGTGCACCTATTAGCGTCCCGGTCGGCGAAAAAGTTTTGGGAAGAATTTTTAACGTCGTCGGTGATTTGATCGACGAGGGCGAGGGAGTAAATTTTGATAAGCATTGGTCTATCCATCGCGATCCTCCTCCATTTGAAGAGCAAAGCACAAAAAGTGAAATTTTTGAAACTGGTATCAAGGTAGTTGACCTTCTAGCTCCTTATGCAAAGGGTGGTAAAGTAGGTCTATTTGGTGGTGCTGGTGTTGGTAAAACGGTTATTATTATGGAGCTTATCCACAATGTTGCGTTTAAACACAGCGGTTATTCTGTATTTGCAGGCGTTGGTGAGAGAACTCGTGAAGGAAATGACCTTTATCACGAAATGAAAGAAAGTAATGTTTTGGATAAAGTTGCCTTGTGCTACGGCCAAATGAACGAGCCACCAGGAGCAAGAAACCGTATCGCGCTAACTGGCCTTACAATGGCTGAGTACTTCCGTGATGAGATGGGACTTGACGTTTTGATGTTTATCGATAACATCTTCCGTTTCTCTCAATCAGGTGCAGAGATGTCAGCTCTACTTGGACGTATTCCATCAGCTGTTGGTTACCAGCCAACTCTTGCAAGTGAAATGGGTAAATTCCAAGAGAGAATCACGTCAACTAAAAAAGGCTCAATTACCTCTGTTCAGGCTGTTTACGTTCCAGCTGACGATCTTACAGATCCAGCTCCTGCTACAGTTTTTGCTCACCTTGATGCTACAACGGTTCTTAATAGATCGATCGCAGAAAAAGGTATCTATCCAGCTGTTGATCCGCTTGATTCAACATCAAGAATGCTCGATCCACAAATTTTAGGAGCAGATCACTATAAGGTAGCTCGTGGCGTTCAAGCTGTACTTCAAAAATATAAAGATCTTCAAGATATCATTGCGATCCTTGGTATGGATGAGCTTAGCGAAGAAGATAAGCTAACAGTTGATAGAGCAAGAAAGATAGAGAGATTTTTATCTCAGCCATTCTTCGTTGCTGAAGTATTTACAGGTAGCCCTGGTAAATATGTAAGTCTTGACGAAAATATAGCTGGCTTTAAGGGAATTTTAGAGGGTAAATATGATCACTTACCAGAAGCAGCATTTTATATGGTTGGAAATATAGATGAGGCTTTAGCCAAAGCTGAGAAACTTAAGGCTTAAATTTAAAAAGGAAGCGTAATGGATAAATTACATTTAGAGATCGTAACTCCTCAAGGTCAGATATTTAATGATGACGTGAGCAGTGTAGTGCTTCCAGGTAGCGAGGGTGAGTTTGGTGTTTTACCAAACCATGCCTCATTAATATCTCTTTTAAAAGCAGGTATTATAGATATAGAACATAAAAATAAAAAACATGATGTTGTTGCGATTAACTGGGGCTATGCAAAGATTGATGAAGGTAAGGTGGTAATACTTGCTGACGGTGCGGTTTACGTCTCTGGTGATAGTGAAAGTGAGCTTGCAAATTCATTGGAAGCTGCTAGAAATTTGATAGAGAGCATGAGCAGTGATACAAATGCTTTTGCAGCAACTATATCTAAAATGGAAAATGTAGTGAGAACTAGATAAGTGGGCGGTATAGATTTATTTTTAAATTATATTCAAAGAAGTAGTTTTATTACAATTATTGTTTTAACTTGGCTGTCAATATATTTTATAGTTAGTTTTACAATTCTTTTTTCAAGAATGGCTGGTATTGGAGCTTGGCAAAAACGTGAGCAAAATGCACTTGAAGCACTGCTTATGGGTGCTAAAAATATTCCAAATGATTCGTCTTTGAGAAAATGTGCAAATGGAAGAATCTCAAGAGAAAAACTAAACGTATGTATAAGTATAGCCGAGAAAAATGCTACAAGTGGGCTAACGTGGCTAAGTGTAATAGCATCTACTTCGCCTTTTATTGGTCTTTTTGGAACCGTTGTTTCTATTTTAGAGACATTTTCACAACTTGGAAATGGTGGAGGTTCATCGCTTGGTATTATCGCCCCAGCTATTTCAGAGGCACTTGTTGCAACTGGTTGCGGAATTTTTGTTGCCATCCCAGCATATACATTTAACTTACTCATAAAAAGAAAAGCTTATGAATTAATGAGCGTTATCGAGCGTCAGGCTGATGTAATGATAGCACTTAAAAAAGATGATGAGATACTATAAATGGCTGCTAAATTTACCGATGAAACACCAGAGCTAAATATAACTCCTCTTGTTGATATTATGCTTGTTTTACTAGCCATTTTAATGGTTACTATGCCAACCATAACATATCAAGAGGATATTACTCTTCCGGATGGTTCAAAGGCAAAAACTTCAACATCTAAGCAAAAAGATCTTATAGTATCTATAAATTCGCAAGGACAAGTTAGAGTTGATCAAAGTACTATGAGCCTTGCTGAGTTTCCTGATAATATCGCATTAATGAGTACAAAATACGATAAAACCTCGCCTATCTATATAAAAGCTGACAAAAATTTAAAATACGATGATGTTATGTTTGTATTAAAGACTTTGAAAGGTGCTGGTTTTAATAAAGTAGCTTTAGAGACAAACGGTTAAAATGTCAAATAAAGTTAAATTTCCAACGCTTAGTTCGTTTCTTGTAGCGTTTTGTATTTACGTTACTATTATACTTATTTTATTTATAAAGCTTACATTTTTTGTAGAACCTCCTAAGAAATATACCGATGATAAAGATGCTATTATGGATGTGGTTATGGTTGATAGAGAAGTTGATCAAACCATTAAGGCCCCAAAACAAGCAGATGAAGTAGTTAAAGAGACAAAGCCTGAACCAAAAAAGGAGTCAGAAGAAGATAAACAAGAGACTACAAATAAGCCTGTTGTACCAGATGAACCATTACCTACGCCAAGCTTACCAACTCCTCCAAAAGAGGAACCAAAACCTGAGCCTAAAAAACCAGAACCAAAACCAGAAATTTTAAAACCAAGTGAAGAGCCTAAAGAAGATGTTAAGCTAGAGCCAAAACCTGAGCCTAAACCTACACCAAAGCCAGTTGAAAAGCCAAAACCAAAAGAGCCAAATATAAAAGATCTCTTTAGTGACATAGATCCTACGAAACTTAAAAAAGATGATGGTATAAAAAAGGCTGAGAATAAAGTACAAAGCCGCAAAAAAAGCGAGGCTTCTAGCTCAAAAGCTGCAAAAGAGGCTAGCGACATCATCAAGAGCCTAAAGATAGATCAAAATCCAACCGCACCAAAATCGCAAATGACGGGCACATACGATCCATTAAAGGGAGCCATAACAAAGCAAATTCAAAGAAGATGGCAAAGCTATAAAGCTGACTCTGCAAATATAGCTAAGGTGAAATTCATGATAGATCAAAGTGGAAATTTCAGCTATGAAATTTTAGAGCTATCATACAATGAAGAATTTAATGCAAAGGTAAAAGAGTGTCTAGAAAAGCTTACTGCAGAGAAATTTCCATTTAATCCAAACAAAAGCACTACTTTTGATTTAGATTTAGAAGATAGAATAGACCAAAAATTATAAATTTACGGAGTAGAGATGAAGAAAATTTTTCTTTTTTTATGCGTTGCTCTAGGGCTTTATGCTGCTGATGCGACCATATCTGTTGTAAATCAAGGTATTGCCTTGCCAAAGATAGCTTTGCAAGATGCAACAACTGCTGTTAGCGATATGGCTTTTAAAGATAAATTCTTTAAAATCATGCTAGGAGATCTAAAGGTTAGTTCCGATTTTGAAGTAATCGAAGATCATGTGCCTTCTACCTATGAAGGGGATGCGACTACTAATACAATGAGCGATAAAGGCGTCGAGCTTATCTTTAGATATGCTCTTGAGGGCTCTATGGGCTCACCTCTTACTTTGAGAGTAAAACTGATAAACGCTAAAACAGCAACTACAAGATATGAGAAGGTTTATACTATGCCAGACGGCGCAAAGTATCCGTTTTTGGCGCATAAAAGTATAGTTGAGCTTACTAATGAGCTCAATTTACCACCAGTTGGCTGGATGGAAAAATTTATTATTCTTTCAAAATATACTTCAGCTCGCCAAAGCTCTATCATAGTTGCAGATTATACACTTACATATCAAAAGACCATAGTAAGTGGCGGACTAAATATTTTTCCTAAATGGGCTGGAGCTGATCAAAGTAAATTTTACTATACATCTTATGTAAATAATAAACCAACTTTATTTAGATATGATCTAAATTCTGGCACAAAAACAAAGATAATTGATAGCATTGGCATGCTCATAGCCTCAGATGTTAGTAAAGATGGAAGTAAAATTTTATTAACTATGGCACCAAAAGATCAACCAGATATATTTATCTATAATACAAATAGCAAAAATTTGACGCAGATTACTAATTATCCAGGTATAGATGTAAATGGAAATTTTGTAGATAATGATAGTAAGATAGTTTTTGTATCAGATAGGCTTGGTTATCCTAATGTTTTTGCAACTCCTGCGATTTCTGGCGGAAGCGTTGAACAAATGGTATTTCATGGTAAGAATAATAACTCTGTAAGCACATTTGAAAATTATGTTGTTTATTCAAGCAGGGAAGCAAGCGGTAGTTTTAATATATATCTAATTTCAACTCAAACGGATTTTATACGACAGCTTACAGCAAATGGCAAAAATAACTATCCAAGATTCTCAAGCGATGGGCAAAGTGTTGTCTTTATAAAAGAGCTTGGCGGTCAAAGTTCACTAGGTGTTGTTAGGCTAAATGAAAACAGAAGTTTTCAGTTTCCTTTAAAAGTAGGAAAAATTCAATCTATAGATTGGTAATATTCTGATAAAATTTAAAATTTTTGTGATATAATTCGACCAAATTTCTAAAAAAGGATAAGGAATGAAAAAAGTAGTTCTAGCAAGTGTTGCAGTTGCAACTTTATTGTTGAGCGGTTGTAGCTCAAAAAACCCTGAAGTTGATATGAATTCAAATTCAAATCAATCTGCAGACAATTCAGGTAGCATGAGTGATGCTGATAGATTAGCAGCTCTTATTGCTAACATCGAGAGTCAAGTTAAAAGTGTATACTTTGACTTTGATAAATTTAATATCAAAGCTGATCAACAAGGCGTTGTTAGCTCAAATGCATCAGTATTTAACCAAGCTGACGCTCAAGCTCTTTCTATAAAAGTAGAAGGTAACTGCGATGAGTGGGGTACAGATGAGTATAACTATGCCCTTGGTTTAAAACGTGCTAAAAGCGCTAAAGATGCTCTTGTAAGAAATGGCGTTAGTGCTGATAGAATCGCTGTAGTTAGCTTCGGCGAAAGCAATCCAGTTTGCACAGATAAAACAAAAGCTTGCGATGCTCAAAATAGACGTGCAGATTTCAAAGTACTTCCATAATTTATAATTAAATAATAATGAACAAAAAATCGATTATAGTGGCTCTCATTGGAGCCACTATCTCTATTACCTCCGGTCAAGAGATTTCAGCTTTTGATGCAGGCAATATGGATAGTGCGAATCCATATGGTCTAACTGACAATGAAAAAGCTACCCTAAATAATAAGCGAAGTGTTCAAAATATTGAAGAGAATGTGAATAGTGTTTTAGAACAACTTCAAGGTTTGCAAAGCTTGATTGAGAGCATGAGTGCTAGAATGAATAAGCTTGAGCAGAGAATAAATGATATAGAGACGAAGGTAAATGGGGGCATAAGTGATTCTGGTGTAAGTTTGACATCACTGAAGGCTTATGTTGATGAGACTAGAGATATACAAGACAAAAACTACAAAAATATTACTGCAGCCTTAAACAAACTAGGTGCAATAATGGATAAAAATGCTGCCCAACCAAAGCAAAATGCAAATCCAAAACAACAAAATAAGCCAACTTCAAATTTTAGTGGAAAAAGCGATAAAGATATTTTGGCTGATGGCATTAAACTTCTAAATTCTGGCAATAGTACAGAAGCAGCTGAATATTTTGAATATTTAAATAAAAAAGGCTATAAAACTGGTGCAACAAATTATTATTTAGGTGAAGTTGCTTACAGTCAAAAATCATACAGTACAGCTATACAATACTATAAAAAAAGCATACAGAACGAAGATAAGGCTGACTATACACCAAAACTTCTATATCACACAGCTATAAGCTTTGATAAGATAGGTGACACGCAAAGTGCAAATAGATTTTATAAGGCTTTAAAAGTCGGTTATCCAGATAGTAAAGAAGCCAAAGCCTCTCCCAATAGAAACTAAATTTTAATCTTTTTTAGATATAATCCCACATTAATCAAAAAACCAAATCTAAGGAGATTATTGTGAGTAAAGATCAAGTTATAACTATGTTTTACGAACTAAAAGATGCTAATACTGGTGAAATTTTAGAGTCAAACATGCAAGAAGGTGGCCAAATTTCGTTTATAACAGGGCATGGCCATATTATAGAAAAGCTTGAAGAAGAAGTAAGCAAATTAAAATCAGGCGAAAGAGCAACTATAAGCGTAAAGGCAGCAGAGGGTTGTGGTGAATATAATAACGAAGCCATTCAGTCGTTACCAAAAGAGCAATTTGCTGGTATAGATTTACATGAAGGAATGGAGCTTTTTGGTCAAAATGAGGATGGCTCAAGTGTTCGTGTCATTGTTAAAGAGATCAAAGATGACGAAGTAACAGTTGATTTTAATCACCCATATGCTGGTAAAGATTTGCTATTTAATGTTGAAGTTTTAGAAGTTAGAGATGCGACAGAAGATGAAAAAGCAACAGGCATGGTAGCTGGGGCTCATACTTGCGGTTGCGGTGGTCACGATCATGAGCATGAGCATGAGTGCTGCGGAGGTCATGGACACGGTCATGGACATGGACACGAGGATGGTGGTTGCGGTTGCGGTGGACACGGACATCACCATCACTAAGAAGCTAAAATGAAAAAATTTGCTTTTGTTTTTGCGGGCCAAGGCTCGCAAAGTATTGGTATGGGAAAAGACTTTTACGAAAATTTTTCTACTGCTAAGTTACTTTTAAATGATGCTTGTAATGACACTGGCATTGATTACAAAGAGCTTTTATTTACACAAAACGATAAGTTAGATAAAACAGAATTTACTCAGCCAGCTATTGTTTTAAACTCACTAATGACTTATTTGGCTTTTTCAAATTTTATTAAAGAAAAACCAGAATTTAGTCTTGGGCACTCACTTGGAGAATTTACCGCTCTTGCAGTTAGTGGAGCATTTAATTTTATTGATGCGATTAGGCTTGTGAATTTACGTGGTAAATTTATGCAAGAAGCCTGCGTTGGCAAAGATGCTGGCATGATGGCAGTTCTTGGACTTAGTGATGAAGTGGTTGAAGAAATTTGTAAAAAAGCAAGAGAAGAAGGTTTGCAAATTTATGCTGCAAACTACAACTGCGATGGACAAATCGTTGTCGCTGGTGTAAGAGCCGATCTTGCTAGCTATGAAGCAAAATTTAAAGAAGCTGGCGCAAAAAGAGCAATGCTTTTAAATATGTCAGTAGCAAGCCATTGTCCGATACTTGAGCCAGCTAGTGTTAGGTTGGCAAGTGAGCTTGAGAGTACTTTGGCTGCCAAATTTTCTCCAGTTGTCTCAAACGTAAATGCTAAAATTTATACCGATAAAAGTGAAGCACTAGTTCTGCTAAAAGAGCAGCTAATAAAACCAGTTTGCTATAAACAAAGCATTAAAAACTATGAAAATAATGTTGATTGTTTTATCGAGCTTGGTGCTGCGACGTTAAAGGGCATCAATAAAAAAATTACTGAAAAGCCAACTTATAGTATTACTGATATGGCAAGTCTTGAAGAAGTTGTGAAAATTTTGGAGGAGAGATGATAGCGATACTAGGAGCTATGCAAGAGGAGATAACACCGATCCTGGAAATGGTTGGTGAATATAAAACTGTTCAATATGCAAATAATAAATTTTACTTAGCAAACTATAAAGGAAAAGAGCTAGTCATTGCCTATTCAAAGATAGGCAAAGTAAATGCAGCTATAACAGCAACTTTGATGATAGAAAAATTTAAGGCCTCAAAGTTGCTCTTTACTGGCGTAGCTGGCTCACTTGATGAGAGTTTAAAAATAGGCGATATGCTTTATGCTACTAGCTTAGTGCAACATGATCTTGATATTACGGCTTTTGGCCATCCTTATGGCTATGTGCCAGGCACAAGCATCTTTGTCAAAAGTGATGAAAGGCTAAATGAACTGGCAAAAAAGATAGCCGATAAAAAAGATATGAGCTTAAGTGCTGGTATTATTGCGACCGGAGATCAGTTTATCTGTGATAATGAAAAGAAAAATTGGATAAAAAAGATATTTAATGCGAGCGCTACTGAGATGGAAGGTGCTAGCGTTGCATTAGTTTGCGAAACACTTGGTGTGCCATTTTTTATACTAAGAGCTATCAGCGATGGAGCTGGTGATGCAGCAGAGTTTGACTTTGATAAATTTTTGCAAGATTCAGCAAATGTTAGTGCAAAATTTATACTTGAAATGGTAGAAAATTTATGATAGAGCTTAGCAAAAGGCTTCTTAGGCAAGTTGGTCAGACAAATGCCAGATACAAGATGATAGAGGGCGGAGATAAGATCTTGCTTGGTCTTAGCGGTGGTAAAGATAGCCTCGCACTAGCTCACGTACTAAAGCATATCCAAAACGTTACACCTGAAAAATTTGAGTTTAAAGCAGTAACACTAAGCTACGGCATGGGTGAGGACTACGCTTATCTTACGAAGCATTGCAATGAGCACGGAATAGAGCATGAAGTGATAGATAGCTCAATCTTTGAGATTTCAAAAGAGAAAATCCGTAAGAATTCCAGTTTTTGTAGTTTCTTTTCTCGTATGAGAAGAGGTTATCTTTATACTTACGCCTTAAAACATGGTTTTAATAAACTTGCGATTGCTCATCATTTAGACGATGCAGCGGAGAGCTTTTTTATGAACTTTACATATAATGGTGCACTAAGGACGCTTGCTCCAAAATATACTGCAAAAAATGGAATCACGGTTATTAGGCCATTTATCTTCGTTCGCGAGAGACAGCTTCGCGAAAATGCTATCAAAAATGAATTAAGAGTTATCGGTGATGAAGCATGCCCTGCAATGAGATTTGACGTAAAGATGCCGCATGCTAGGTATGAAACCAAACAGCTTTTAGCAACCTTAGAAAAAGAAAATCCAAAGCTTTTTACTTCGCTAAAAGCATCATTTGAAAATATCCATACTGATACTTTTTTTGCTCTCAATAGCAGTAGTGAAGAGTAAAATTTTACTTGTTTTTTGGGACTAATCCCAAGAAGCAAGCTGTAAATATTTCTATTTTAATTAGCTCGTATCAAAATAAATAAAAAAATGTATGAATAGATGAAATTCTTGTACTTGTTAATAAATCAAAACTGTCATATACAACAAATACAAAAGCATTTAGTGCAAAAAGCTACTGGTTAGAATTTTATAACTTAGAAAATTGAAGCTTAAAAAATAGTCATAATAGAGTTTAAAGTCCGTCAAGTAAAATTTTATAAAGTCGGTTTATCTCATCATCATTTAGCTCGATCGTGCTTTTTGTATCAAACAAATTTTTGATCTTGCTAGTGTCAAATTCGCTCCTATCAAGGCAGTGCTTATGAGAGGGCAAAAAGCCACGAGTTAGGCAAAGCTCGTTTTCTATCTCCTCATCGCAGATAAAGCACTCAAGCTCGCTGTGAAGCCTGCCTTCATACTCTAAAATTTTGACGTAGCTTTCGATGATAAGGCGTTTTGGATTTTGCAGCTGCATCTGTTTGGCGCAACGATCAAGCTCGTTAAAATAAATTTCATCAAGCTGCTCGACCTCTTTTAGATGATCATAAAGTAGGCGCATGAACTGCTGCCAAATGATGAGCTTGTCTCGCTCTAACAGCCATTTAAAGCCAAGATGAAGTATGCTTCTAAGCTTTGGTAGAAATTTTGCCTCTTGCTCTAGCTCAAAGTCGATCTTGTAGCCGGTCATGATATTTGAGTGGCGTGCGCCAAAAAATCTATATGACTTTACGAGCAAATTTGGCGTTAGCACAAAGACTAAAAGGTCCTCGTCTCTGACCTTTTGCACGCGCAGGATATAGCCTTGCATCTAGGCAAAAAACTCCCTTATACGCTCTCTCATCACATGGGCGTCTTTGATGAAATTTATATCGTTTCTAAAGGTTGTTGCACCGTCGATACCCTTGCTGTACTGATGCAAATGCTTTCTAAATATGCAAAGCCCATGCTCTCCGTAGTGCTCGATCATCGCATCAAAGTGAGCTAGGATTATCTTTTGTTTTAGCGCCTTATCTACGCTAGTTTTGGTCTTTATCTCGTGAAATATCCAAGGATTACCAATACTCGCTCTACCTATCATTAGGGCATCGCACTTTGTAAGGTTTAAAATTTCATCTGCATTTTGTGCGTTTATATCGCCATTTGCGACGACTGGAATTTTTACACTCGCCTTTACTCTAGCGATCGCTTCGTAATCAACCTTTGCGCTGTATCCACCAGCTCTGGTGCGCCCATGGACTGCGATATAGTTTGCGCCGGCTTCTTCGCAGGCTTTTGCTATCTTTTCTTCATTTTTATCGTTAAAGCCAAGTCTAAATTTAACGCTTAGGCTCTCTTTTTTTGAGACGCTTTTTATGGCTGAGATTATATTTTGAAGCTTGTCAAGATCGTTTAGTAAAGCAGAACCCGCTCCTTGTTTAACGACCTTTGGCACAGGGCAGCCGCAGTTTAGATCCAGCCCATAAATTCCATCAAATTTATTGATTATCTGCGCGGCTTTTTTTATATTTTCTATATCGCTACCAGCTATTTGAACGACGTAGGGCTCTTCGTTTGGGGATTTTTTAAGCATTTCAAGCGTTTTGTCACTGCTCTCATAGACCAAGGCATTTGCGCTGATCATTTCGCTAACAGTGACATCGCAGCCAAATTTCTTAACTACGCTTCTTAGTGGCAAGTCAGAAAAGCCAGCAAGAGGCGCTAAGAAAAGTGGCTTTTTGCTAAAGTCTATCATTTAAAAAATAACGAGCTAGGCACCATTTTGCCGTTATCTCGTAAAAACAGCAAGACCTTTATCTCTTTAAACTCATCTGGGTCGCTACCTTCGATAGCCTCTCTTACTTTATCAAGCATCTGAAGCTCAAATAGCGCATATACGTAAGCCTCATCAGCATCAGCATGGATGCTTTTTAGCTTCTCAAAGATGCCGATAAATGCGTCTGGTTTTAGCTTATTTTTAAGCATTATGGCTGCTTTGTCGTATTGAGTTTTTGTCACTTTTACGTTGTTTAAAAGATCAAAAATTTCATCACTGCTTAGATCGATCTCGTCATTTACAAATCGGGTAATAATAAGCATTATATCTTCACTTGCTAGCTCAAAATTTAATCTTTTGATTTCGCTAAAAGAAGCTACTTTTATGAGTTTATCAAATGCAGCTTTTTTAAGGCTCTCGTTTTGATCTTGATTTTTAAGTATGTCAAGATAATAAGTAGGTAGTTGCTCGATTTTATTTAGCTCATTTAGGATATTCAACTTGCTATCTTTTGCTAGTCTAAATTTCTTTAGATCGACGATCTCTTTATTTTTTATACTTTTTATAGTTTGTAAGATATTGTTTATCTCGGCATCATCTACACCGACATCTTTAAGCTCGCCTACTGGTGAGATAGAACGAGTAAGCTGTGAGGCGATCTTGTAAGTGTCGGTTTTAAAGTCTTTATTGCTCTCAAAGCCAAGAAGCGTCTCTTTGGCTAAATCTTTATAAAGCTGGCTATCTTTTTTGATCCATTTTTTATATCTATAAAAAGCATATCCATGATAAGCGATATGAAGTAGGGCAAGAAGTGCTAAAACAGCTACTGGAAGAGCGACCCAAATAGCAATTGGCAAAGTTATAGTTTGGCCTAAAAGCTCAAATGTGTAATCAGAACTATTAAGAGAATAAGTAAGCCCTGCAACAACTACTATGTAGATTATGCAATAGACGAGAAATTTTCTAGTTTTCATATTTTCTCCTTAGTTTTTTGCTGTTTTTTCGATTATTTCACGGCAAGTTATGCAGTATTTTGCATGTGGTTTTACCTTTAGTCGCGGTATGCTGATCTCCTCTTCACACATATCACAAATCCCATAAGTTTTATTTGCTATCTTCTCTAGTGCTTCATCTATTTCTGATAGCTCCGCTCTTTGTTGTGTCGAGATCGAATGCTCTATTAGCTGGTCTGTATTTACTGAGGCTATATCAAACTCATCGCTTACACCACTATCTCTTAAGCCATTTACTTCAACAGATGAATCATAGATATTTTTTTTGATCTGTAATTTTCTTTCTTCAAGTAATTTTTTAAAAAAATTTAGCTCAGTTTGTGTCATTTATATTCCTTTATTTGTGGTATGGGTGGTTTGCATTTATGCAAAGTGCTCTAAAAATTTGCTCAAAAAGTACAAGCTTGGCAACCTTATGCGCCATCGTCATCTTGCTTAAGCTTATGATTTTTTGCGCTTTATTCTTTAAATTTTGGCTAAGGCCGTAAGCTCCACCTATGAAAAAGTTAATTTGTGAATTTGAGTTTAAAATTTGTGCGAATTCTTGGCTGTCAAGTTGCAAGCCATTTTCATCAAGCATTACGCAAAAGCCTTTTAAATTTGGCTCATAAATTTCATCATAAGCTCTTAATGCTTCACTTTTTCCAGTGCTTTGAGCTTTTGCTATTTTTTCATTGAAAAAGACTTTATCGTTTATCTTGGCAAATTTTGCACTCATTTTTATATATTCTTGTATTTCGTTTTCAAAGTTGTCACGTGATGATTTTTGAATGCTAAAAACTGAAATTTCCAAATTTAGCCTTTGGTTTTTAGCTTTAGTTCAAAGTTATTTCCGCTCTCATCTTGGTTATCTTTTTGATGTATTGTCTTATTATTTGTGAGAAATTTAACCATATCGCTTATATATTTTTTATGTTCGCTTCTTGGCACAATAGCATCGATTAAGCCATGTTCTAATAAAAACTCGGCTCTTTGAAATCCCTCTGGAAGGTCAGCACCAATGGTTTGTTTGATGACCCTTTGACCGGCAAAGCCTATTAAAGCGCCAGGTTCAGCGATTATTAGATCTCCAAGCCAAGCAAAAGAGGCGCTAACACCACCCATTGTCGGATCAGTAAGTATTGAGATATAAGGTAGTTTCGCTTCATCAAGTAGTTTTAAAGCAGCTGATGTCTTTGACATTTGCATCAAAGAAAATGTACTCTCTTGCATTCTAGCTCCACCTGAAGCGCTCACTATGACTAAAGCTTGGCGTTTTTCTATTGCCCGTTTTATCGCCCTTACGATCTTTTCACCCTCAACTGAAGCTAGCGAACCACCCATGAAGCCAAAGTCAAAAACAACTAGCTGGATCTCTTGTCCGTCGCATTTACCTTCGCCACATATCACTGAGCTTGTGCGTCCTGTTTTTTCTTTATTTTCTGTGATTCTTTTTTTGTATGATTTTTTATCAACAAAATTTAATGGATCTACCGGTTTTAAATTTGCGTCAAATTCTACAAAGCTATCTTCATCACAGATCAAATTTATGCGATCAGTAGCTTTTAGTCTCATATGATAACCGCATTTTGGGCATACATTAAAACAAGCTTCAACTTCTTTGTAGTACATCAGTGAGTGACAATTATCGCATTTTACCCAGTGTGTAGGTGCTTCTTCTGGACGAGGTTGAGCTTTTCTTATCTTTGAAAAAATGTCTGAGAAATTCATATTTTTACCCACTTATATTAAAAATTGTGGGATTATATCTAATGTTTGCCTTGCTTTTTCTTATATGACTTAAAGTTTATTTATTTGTGGAGGTTTAAAGGGGCAAGTTAGCCCCTTTAAAGTATCTTGTTAGAATCGTCTTCCAATAGTAAATTCAAATGTATTTGTGTCATCACCCTCTTTAGGTTTAAGAGCTTTTGCAAAGATTAGTTGAAGTGGTCCGATAGGTGTTATCCACTCGATACCAGTACCAACTGATGATCTTTTTATCTCATTTAGGCTATTCTCACCGATCATGCCGTAGTCATAAAATACAACACCACGCATTTTGACACGATCTATTATAGGAAAGCTTATTTCAGCTGAATTATTAAACGAAGTTTCGCCGCCGTATTCGTAGTAGTCGCCATTATATTTTACCTTTGGAGATACGGTTCTGCTCTCGTAACCACGTAAGCTTCTTATACCGCCAAGGTAAAGTCTTTCGTTGATCGGAGTATATCCTCTTTCCCAAATTTTGCCAAAGCTAGCTTTATATCTTAAGATAAGATCGTAGTCGATGTACTCTCTAAGACCTAGATAGTAGTTAAAATTTGTGCGATTTTTGATAAAGTCTATATCGCCACCAAGCCCAGCTATCTCAAATGATGTGCTAGCTATGATGCCACGTCTTGGCAAGTAATAATCATCGGTGCTATTATATGTTAAAGCCGGAGTTATAGCGCTTTTTATAGCTTTACCTTCTCTATAAATTTCTTTTTTGGTTTTTGTGTTGATATCTCTTAGTTCATCATCTTTTAAAGTAATTTTACTTTGCTCAATATTGTAAGTAAGTGATGCGCTTAAATTTCTAGTTAGTTTTCTACCTAGTGTTGTGCTGAAGCCATAGCTTCTCTCTTTATATGTTCTCCAGTCATAGTCATTTGCGTAAAGTGTCCCACCAAGGCTATACTCTGAGTCAAAAATTCTTGGGTTTGTAAGACTTATCTGACCTGAAAGCTCTCTGTCACTCTTATCTACGCTTACTTGTCCTTGAAGACCAGAGCCAAAGATATTTGTGTCAGAAAGTGCCGCGTTTAGTAGTAGTCCGTCACTGCTGCCGTATCCGATACCACCGCTTATCGAGCCAGTTGAGGCTTCTTTTACTTTTACTTTTAGATCAACTGTATTTTTATCAACCGGATCTTCTTCTATCTCAACATCATCAAAGTAGCTTGTTCTTTTTAATGCATCTTTTGAGTCTTGAAGGTCAGTTCTACTATATAAATTTCCTTCAGTTAGATAAAGTTCACGTCTTACAACGCGGTCAACAGTCCTATCGTTTCCTGAAATTTGAACATTTCTTATATATACTTTTTCGCCAGGATCTACTTCATAATCAATATCGACAGTTTTATTTTCATCAAATTTATCAGTCTTTGGATAGACTTTTACAAACGCATAACCCTTGTCAGCTACCATATCATCGAGCTTTTTCATATCTTGGCGAAGTCTTGCTGAGTTCATCGTATCACCAGCCTCAAGCCTAAAGTCATCTATAATCTTTTTAGTGTCAAGATCTAGCTCTTCAGGTGCTGTAATACTTACATTTGAAACCTTATAAGGCTCACCTTCATGAACATAATAAGTAAGATCAGCTGTGTAATTATCAAACGATGAATTTAAATAAGGTGACGAAATAGTCGCGTCTAAATAGCCTTTTTGGAAATATTTGTCTTGTATTCTTGCTGGATCATTTTCAAGCTCAAAAAGTTTAACTTTACCGTCATTTCTGCCCCAAAGCCAGCCCATAAATTCTCTACTTTTGTTTGCAACTACTGGCTCAATGTCGTCATAATCAAACTCTTTTGCACCGACTAAATTTATATTTTTGATTATCATATTTTCGCCGCGGTTTATGTTGAGTGTTATAAAAAGTGAGCTGTCGTTATCTGCAACTGGTTGTTTTTCTACGTCTACAACGGTATCAAAATAACCCTTTGACTCATAATACTGACGAATTCTCTCTTTAGTTTTTTCTATTGTAAGCTCATCATACATATTGCCTGGTTTGATGTTGATTAGCGACTCGATCGCAGTTTTATCATTTGTTACGACGCCTTTTAGATCGACCCTAGCAATACTTGGCTTCTCTTTTACAGCTACTAAAAGATTGCCATTGCCTGTATCTTCTATGTAGATATCGTCGAAATAGTTTTGTTTGTATAAATTTGTGATCGCCTTATCGCTAAGCTTTGGGGTCAGATCCTGACCGACTTTTAAGCCCATTATTTGGCTTGCTACTTCAGGCGAAAGGTGAATTAGTCCTTTAAAATTTATTGACTGGATTGTTTGTGCGCTTAGGCCACTGAAAGCTAATGCTAATAAAAATAATTTCTTTCTCATTAAATTTAACCTAGAGTTTTAGTATAAGTGCGTATAATATCATATTTTATTTTTAATAAATTTAAATTTTATAATTTTGAAGGTTTTTTATGAAAATAGGTATCATCGGACTTGGTCTTATGGGCGGCTCGCTTGGTCTTGCACTAAAAGATGAAAAATTAATCTCTTGTGTTAGTGGATATGACAAAGATGAAAATCATAGCAAAAAGGCCTTAGAGCTTGGCTTGGTGCATGAAATTTTAAGCATTGACGAGATGAAAAAGAAGTGTGACATCATCTTTTTAGCTGTGCCAGTTGAAGCTATCGTATCAATAGTACAAAATTTAACCGATATTAGCGAAGATACAACTATCATTGATTTTGGCTCAACCAAACAAAAGATAATAGAAGCTGTGCCAGAAAAAATTCGTAAAAATTTCATCCCAGCTCACCCGATGGCAGGTACTGAGTATTCTGGTCCAGAGGCTGCTTTTAAATCACTTTACACAGGAGCAACTGTTATCGTTTGTGACTTTGCTGAGAGCGCAGAAAAACATGTAAAAAGAAGCGTGGAGTTATTTTCTTGCCTTGGCATGAAAATCATTTTTATGAGTGCGAAAGAACATGATCATCATGTTGGTCTTATTTCACATTTGCCTCATGCGATCGCATTTTCTCTTGCGAGTGGAATTTTAAAAGAAGAGGACAAAAGGCACATCGTAGCACTTGGCGGACCTACATTTAAAGGCATGATACGTGTCGCAAAGAGTTCGCCTTTTATGTGGAGTGATATTTTTAAGCAAAATAAAAATAATGTTGTTGAAGCTATAAATATGTTTGAAAAAGAGCTAAATTTGTGCAAAGATCTCATAAAAGATGAACGCTGGGATGAGCTTTTTGCTTGGATGAGCGACGCTAGAGCCGTAAGAGAAATTTTGTAATTAACTAAAAATTTATTGATTTACGTGTAAAATTTTGCAAATTAAATTTAAGGTAAAAATATATGTATAGACGTGGAATTGGCGGTTTTGGTATTGTTGTGCTTTTGCTAATTTTAATCTTAGCCGGTGGTTTTGGCTATGCTTTGATGTCAAAAGATTTTGAGCGAAATGAACCGATAATTGGTGTTGCTGATAAGGTTTATTGGAATCTTAGAACCCCAATGAATATCAAATTTAAAGACGATAGTGGTATAAAATTTGTACGAATTAGTATGAATGATGGGAAAAATGATCTAAATTTGTTAAATCAAATCATACAAAATCCAAGTACTGAGCTTGATGTAAATTTAACCTTTCCAAAGACTGGCTTTTTTGCTCAAAAAGATACCTATGAGATGAATATCGAAGCTGTAGATACTAGCAAATGGAGCTTTTTTACTGGCAATAAAGCTAGTAAAAAAGTCGAAGTAGTGCTTGATACTTCAAAACCTGATCTTTACGTGCTTTCACAGTCTTATTCTATCTCAAAAGGTGGTAGTGCTGTTGTGGTCTTTAGAGCAACTGATAATCAGCTAAAAGAGGTCTATGTCCAGACAAATTTTGGTAAGAAATTTAAGGCTGTTCCATTTTATAAAGAGGGCTTTTATGCAGCACTTGTTGCTTGGCCAGTTCAGGTTGAAAATTTTAGTGCTGAGGTCATTGCAAGAGACTTTGCAGGCAATGAGAGCAAGTCACATGTTAGATATTTTTATGAAAATGTAAAGTATAAAACTTCAACTATTGCATTAAACGATAGATTTTTAGATGGTAAGATAGTTGATTTAACGGATCAATATGCAAAAGATCCAAGCGCACTTTCAAGACTTGAAAAGATGAGATTTGTCAATGAAACGCTTAGAAATTCAAACGAAGAAAAAATAACAGCACTTACTACAAATCCTAGTGATGAGATGTTAACTAGCTTTAGTGTGACACCATTTTATCCACTAAGAAATGGTAAAAAAGTGGCTGACTTCGCCGATCACCGATACTATACATATAATAACGAGCAAGTAAGCGAATCATGGCATATGGGAATAGACTTTGCAAGCGTGGCAGCGGCTCCTATAATAGCTAGTAATGCTGGTCGTGTCGTACTTGCATCTGAAAATGGAATTTATGGATTAAATATTGTGATCGATCATGGATTTGGGCTTTATTCGCTTTATGGACACTGCTCAAGCACTAGAGTAAAAGAGGGCGATATGGTGGCAGCTGGCGATCAAATAGGCACTACTGGAACTAGTGGTCTTGCGCTTGGCGATCACCTTCACTTTGGAATTTTAGTCCAAGGCGAAGAGGTGAGACCACAACAATGGATGGACAAAAAGTGGATAAAAGATAATATCACAAGTGTCTTAGATACTGCAAAAGCGATGATAGATAAGAACTAAAAATTTGCAAAATTGATTTTTTAGTGCTATCATAAGCGGATTAAAAATATAAGGAAAATTCTTGAAACAAACTACTATCGCAAGACGCGTTGAGACCGTTGGTATAGGGCTTCATAAAGGTGAGCCGATAAGACTTATACTAGAACCTCTTGATGCAAATTCTGGTATTATTTTGCACCGCGAAGATCTTGGTATTAGTTTTAAAGCTGAACCTAAAAATGTGATAAATACGCAGATGGCAACTGTTGTTGGCAATGAAAAGGGCTTTATTAGTACGATTGAGCATCTAATGTCAGCCATAAATGGTTATGGCATTGATAATATTAGAATCTCTGTTGATGCAAATGAAATTCCAGTCATGGATGGCAGTGCAATAAGCTTTTGCATGCTACTTGATGAAGCTGGCATAAGATATCTTGATGCTGGCAAAAAAGTAATTCTTGTTAGGCGCGAAGTTGAAGTCGTTGAGGGTTCTAAATTTGTACGAACTTCACCTTCAAGAAGTCCAAAATTTGACTATACGATAAAATTTGATCATCCAGTTATTGGTGAACAAAGATATGTTTTTGATTTTAGTAAAAGCTCTTTTATAAAAAATATAGCTCGTGCTAGAACTTTTGGCTTTTTGAAAGATTTACAGCGTTTGCAAGCTCAAAATTTAGCCCTTGGTGCATCACTTGATAATGCCGTGGCAATCGATGATACGCATATTCTAAATCCAGAAGGTTTGAGATTTGAAAATGAGTTTGTAAGGCACAAAATTTTAGATGCGATTGGTGATTTAAGCTTGCTTGGAGCGCCTTTGTTGGGCGATTATACAGCATTTGCTGGAAGTCACGATCTAAATCACAAATTAACTCTTGCTTTGATGTCCGATGAGAAAAACTACGAGATCGCAACTCTAAATGGTGAACTTCTAAAAGAGTATCAAAAGGTATTTGCATAGAAAATATTGAAATTTTAGTTGTCTCTTTATCTGCTCCGCTTTTAGTTGGAGTATATAAAGACGGCGTAAAATTTGATGAAATTACGACTGATGAACATGTCAGTGAAGCTTTGATAAAAATCTTAGAAAATTTATCCTCTAAATTTAATATCACAAAAATTATCTATGCAAATACGCCAGGAAGCTTTATGGGGCTAAAGGTGGCCTATGTCATCTTAAAGACTTTCTCTTTAGCAAAGGGTTGCGAATTTTATGCGGTTAGCGGCTTTAGCTTAAATGGCAGCCAAGCGATCAGAGCAAATAAAAGTTTAAGCTTTGTTTTAAAAGATGGCGAAATTTCACTTGAAAAAGTAGAGCCAGTAGGATTTAGATTGCCTTTAAATTTAGATGAATTAAAACTAAATTCAGATACACTTCCAGATTATATCATCCAAGCAGTTTAGGAGAAATTTTGAATATCTTAGTCCCTGCAACAAGTGCGAATTTGGGTCCTGGTTTCGATGCTTTGGGGCTTAGTCTGAAGCTTTTTAATAGCGTGAAAATCGAGCCAGCAAAATTTAGCTCAGTATCGATAAACGGCGAAGGCAGTGGAAGTGTAAATTTAAAGAGAAATAATATATTCTTAAGTATTTTTAATGAAATTTTTTTTGAGCTAACTGGTAAAAATGAAAATTTTAGAGTCGTTTTTGAAAATAATATCCCATTTTCAAGGGGGCTTGGCAGTAGCTCCGCTGTTATCGTTGGAGCCATTGCTTCAGCCTACGAAATGGCTGGCTTTAAGGCAAGCAAAGAGACAGTTTTAAATAAAGCTATCATCTATGAAACCCATCCTGATAATATCTCGCCAGCAGTTCACGGCGGATTTATCAGTGCGATCGTAAAAAATGGTAATGTTTACGCAAATAAAATAAGCTTAAGTGACGAGATAAAAGCAGTAGTTGTTATCCCAAATAAACCAATGAGTACATCCTCGTCAAGACAAATTTTACCAAAGAACTATACGATGAAAGAATGCGTAAATAACTTATCTCATGCCGCTTTTTTAACGTCTTGTTTTTATGAAAAAAAGTATGATCTCTTAAAAATAGCAAGCAAAGATTTGATGCATGAAGAGCGTAGAATGCACGCTTTAGAAGAACTTTTTGAAGTTAGAAAAGTAGCTTATGAAAATGGTGCTTTAATGAGCACGCTTTCAGGCTCAGGTTCAAGCTTTTTAAATATCACTTACAAAGATGATGCTAAAAATTTACGAGATATTTTAAAGAGTAAATTTGGTGATTTTAGGGTTGAGGTTTTTTCATTTGATAACGATGGATACGAAATTACGCAAAGCTAAAAACAAGTTTAAAAAGATATAATGAACAAAAATAATCCTGTAAGGACATGTGTCGCTTGTAAAATTAAAATTTCTCAGAGCTTGCTAAAAAGATACCGCTTGGTAGGTAAGAATTTAGAGCATGGCAAAGGAAATGGTCGTAGCTTTTATCTGTGCGACAAATGTATGCAAAAAGATATAAAAATTTTAAAAAAAATAATTGATAAACAAACTAAAGGTGCTTTTATTTGTGATGCACCGAAGTTAAAGGAGATACTCTTAAATGAGCAATGTTAGGATTTCAGAGATCGCAAACGAGCTTGGCTATCCAAGTAAAGAGATAGTAGAAAAAGCTCAAGAGTTAGGATTAAAAGTCAAAACTCACTCAAATGCAGTTAGCCTTGAAGAGGCCGAAGCTATATATGAATATGTTCAAACTGGCGTGATACCAGATAAATTTAAAAAGAAAAAGAGTGAACCTAAACCAAAAAAAGAGTCTAAAAAAGAAGCAGAAAAAGAGTCAGTAAAAAAAGAAGAAAAACAAAAAAGTGAACCTAAAAAAGCTACTACTAAAACTGAGTCAAAGTCGGTAAAAGCTGAGCCTAAGAAAGAGGCACAAATTTTAGAAGAAAAACAAAAAATTGAGCCTAAAAAAGAAGAAATCAAAGTAGAGCAAAAACAAGTCGAAGCTCCAAGACCAAAAGAGAGCTTGGCCGATGTGACTCAAAAAAGACGTGGCCTTGTGATAGTAAAAAAGAAAAAAGACTATGAAGCGCCAATTGCTACAAAAGAAGAGAAAAAGCCTGAACCAAGCATAGCTAATATAAGCGATTTTAAAAGTATGTTTTCAGCAAATGATGAAAATTTAGCTAAGAAAAAGAAAAAAGATAAAAAAGTAGTTGTTGCAAGTAAAAAGGATAACACTCAGAAGATGGATCTACTTGGCGGAAGTGACTTTGGTGACATAGTGCTAGAAGATGAAGATGTAGTTGTTCTTCCTGATTTTAGTTTTAAAACCCCAGCACCAGTACCTGCACAAAAGACAAAACAGCCAAATGTTATGAGAACTACAGTCAACAACACGATAAATTCATTTGGCGAAGGCGGCATTCAAAGAAGAGCTAGAAAAAAACACAAAAAGCCTGAAAATAAACAAAACAATGAAGCTGTGACATCTATAAATATTCCAAAAGAAATTCGTGTTTATGAATTTGCTGAAAAGCTAAACAAACAGCCAAGCGAGATTATTGGTAAGCTTTTTATGCTAGGTATGATGACAACTAAAAATGACTTTTTGGATGAAGATGCGATCGAAATTTTGGCTGATGAGTTTAATGTAGAGGTTAATATCATCGACGATCAAAAAGAATTTGACTACGTAGCAGCCTATGAAGAAGAGATAAAAGACGATGAAAATCTCCAGCCAAGAGCACCAGTCATAACCATCATGGGCCACGTTGATCATGGTAAAACTTCATTACTTGATTACATAAGAAAATCACGTGTAGCAGCAGGAGAGGCTGGTGGTATCACTCAGCATGTTGGTGCTTATATGGTAAATAAAAACGGCAAAAACATCACATTTATTGACACTCCAGGTCACGAAGCATTTACTGCTATGCGCGCAAGAGGTGCTGGTGTAACTGATATAGTTATCATCGTTGTTGCAGCAGATGACGGCGTAAAACCACAAACAAAAGAAGCAGTTAGTCACGCAAAAGCCGCTGGCGTACCGATAATCATCGCTATAAATAAAATGGATAAAGAGTCAGCAAATCCTGACCTGGTAAAGACTGGTCTTGCTGAGCTTGATATCATGCCAACAGAGTGGGGCGGAAAGTATGAATTTGTGCCAATCTCTGCAAAAACAGGCATGGGTATAGATGATTTACTTGAGATCGTACTTTTACAAGCTGACCTTTTGGAGCTAAAAGCAAATCCAAAGGCAAACGCAAAAGCAACTGTCATCGAGAGCTCACTTCAAAAAGGCCGTGGCCCAGTAGCTACTATTATCGTTGAAAATGGCACGCTTCATGTTGGAGATACTGTCGTAGCTGGAGTTGCGTATGGAAAGATAAGAAGCTTACTTGATGACCAAGGTAAGCCTTTGCAAGATATAAAACCAGGCGAATGCGGTGTGATAGTAGGTCTTAGCGAGATAGCAGAGGCAGGCGAGACATTAATAGGCGTAAAAACTGATAAAGAGGCTCGTGAATACGCGCAGAAAAAGGCTGAATATATCCGCCAAAAAGAGCTTAGTAAGAGTACAAAAGTTAGTATTGACGAGCTTAGCGCTAAGATTGCTGAGGGTGAGTTAAAGACGCTTCCAGTCATCATCAAAGCTGACGTTGGTGGTTCACTTGAGGCACTAAAAGCAAGCCTAGAAAAACTAGCAAATGATGAGATCAGAGTAAATGTCATCCACTCTGGTGTTGGTGGCATCACGCAAAGCGACGTAGCACTTGCTAGTGCGAGCGAAGACTGTATAATCCTTGGTTTCAACATAAGACCAACTGGCGAGATAAAAGAAAAGGCAAAAGAGAGCGGCGTTGAGATTAAAACTTACAACGTTATTTATAATCTAATCGACGACGTGAAAGCGATCTTGGGCGGACTAATGTCACCGATCATCAGAGAAGAGCAGCTTGGTCAAGCTCAGGTTCGTCAAGTGATCCATGTGCCAAAAGTTGGAACTATTGCTGGATGTATCGTCACTGAAGGCACGATAAATAGAGGCGCAAAAATTCGCCTTATTAGAGAAGGTGTGGTCGTTTATGAGGGCTTGGTAAGTTCGCTAAAACGCTTCAAAGATGATGTCAAAGAGGTTGCTAAAGGTTATGAGTGTGGCGTTGGTATCGAAAATTTCAACGACATTAGAGAAAATGACTATATCGAAAGCTTTAAAGAAGTCAAGGAGAAAGCCACTCTATGAACGCTAACGAAATAAAGCGTATGAGAACAGAGAGCGTGCTAAAAGAGCTCATTCCAGAGGCTTTAGCCACTCTTGAAGATAGCATTTTAAAGGGGCTTTGCGTCACTGACGTCGAGTGTAAAAAGGGCAGATACGACGCCTTTGTTTATCTTGATAAGATGGCTTTTGACGAGCGTGAACAAGAGTATATTTTGGGGCATTTGAAGCGAGTTTGTAGGCATTTGCAAAACCACTGCATGGCAGCTGAGGGCTGGTATAGATGTCCAAATTTTCACTTTAAATTTGACGATAGATTAGAGTATCAAAACCATATGGATAAGTTGTTTGATAAAATTTCAAAGGATTTAAACAAAAATGGATAATTTAGACAAACTAGTACGCGAATGCGGTGTCGAGCTTTACGATAGCGAGATCGCAAATGAAAATGGTAGGGCTATTTTTAGAGTTTATATCACAAAAAATGGCGGAGTGAGCCTTGACGACTGTGAAAAAGTGAGTCGATTGCTCTCGCCTATTTTTGACGTGACACCGCCAGTTAGCGGGGATTATAACCTCGAAGTTAGTTCACCTGGCCTTGAGAGAAAGCTTAGTAAGCCATCTCATTTTAAATCAAGCATTGGTGAGCTAGTTAAAATTCAAACCGAGACTGAGAAATTTGCAGGAAGGCTTGTAAAAGCGGACGAAGAGAACATTGCAGTAGAAAACGAAGAGGGAATTTTTGAGATCAACATCAGTGAGATAAAAAAAGCAAAAACATATTTGGAGTGGTAAAATGCTAAGCGACATCGAGATAACTCACCAAACGAAACTAGAACACATCAGTAAAGTTGCCGCAAAACTAGGCTTAAACGAAGACGAGCTTGAGCTTTACGGCAAATTTAAGGCTAAAATTTCCCCTAGACTTGAGCCATCAAACTCAAAGCTCATCTTAGTTACTGCGACTAACCCAACCCCATACGGCGAAGGCAAAACGACTATGTCTATCGGTCTAGCCGACGCACTAAATTCACTTAATAAAAAGGTTTGCCTAGCGCTTCGTGAGCCATCTCTTGGGCCAGTTTTTGGCATAAAGGGTGGAGCGGCAGGTGGCGGCTACTCACAGCTTGCGCCGATGGAGGATCTAAATTTACACTTCACTGGCGATTTTCACGCGATAACATCGGCAAATAACCTGATTTCAGCGATGATAGATAATAGCCTTTATCAAGAAAACCCACTAAAAATCGAGAAAATTTTATGGAAGCGCTGTATGGATATGAACGACCGCGCGCTTAGATTTATCACAGTGGGTCATGGTGGCAGGACGGATGGCGTGCCAAGAGAAGATGGCTTTAATATCACCGCTGCAAGCGAGATCATGGCTGTGCTTTGTCTAGCAACAAGCCTTTCTGATCTAAAAGAGCGCGTAGCAAACATCATGGTTGCCTATGATAGCGATAAAAAGCCTATCTACGTGCGTGATCTAGGCTGTCAAGACGCTGTTTGTATACTTTTAAAAGATGCGATCAAGCCAAATTTATTTCAAACGCTTGAGCACACACCTACGCTCGTACATGGCGGTCCATTTGCAAACATCGCACACGGCTGTAACTCAGTCATTGCAACAAAAACAGCTCTAAATTTAGCTGACTACGTCATCACTGAAGCTGGCTTTGGCTCTGAGCTTGGTGCGGAGAAATTTTTAGATATAAAATGCAGGGTTGCTGATATCAGGCCAAGCGCTGTGGTGCTTGTAAGCACGATCAGATCGCTAAAATATAACGGCGAAGCAAATAAAGATGAGATCACAAAACCAGATATGAACGCTCTTAAAAAAGGCATCGAAAACCTTGGCGGACATATCGAAAATTTAAAAGGTAAATTTGGACAAAACGTAGTTGTGGCGCTTAATAAATTTGACTTTGACACCGATGAAGAGATAAATTTCGTAAAAGAGTACTGCCGTGAGCTTGGTGTAGAAGTGGCAGTTTGTGAGAATTTCTTAAAAGGTGGCAAAGGTGCGATTGAGCTTGCCGAGCTAGTTTTAAAAGCGTGCGATAAGCCAAGTAAGATAAATTTTACATACGAGATGAGCGATGATACGAAAACTAAAATAGAAAAGGTCGCTAAGGAAATTTATGGAGCTGGTGAGGTGGTCTTTGAGGAAGCCGCTCTTAAAAAGCTTGAGATGATAAAAGAGCTAAATTTGAGCCATTTGCCAGTTTGTATCGCAAAAACTCAGTATTCATTTAGCGACGATGCGAAGCTTTTGGGTAGAGCAAAAGGCTTTACATTTAGTGTAAAAGATCTTGATATTAGAACCGGGGCTGGCTTTATCGTTGCAGTTTGCGGTAAGATCATGCTGATGCCAGGACTTCCAAAAGTACCAGCTGCTGTCAATATGAAGATAGACGCAGACGGCAAGATCGACGGCTTATCGTAAATTTAGAAAATATGAAATTTGTAAAAATACTATTTTTAATAGTTTTAAGTGCTTTCTTCGTTGGATGCGCGGGAAGATATAAATATAATGTTGAGCCAACGCCGATACAAAAAGGCGTGGCTCAATACATTGTTAGTGATTTTAACCTAACATTGACGAATCAACCAACTAGATACGAGCACAACACTAACTATAAAAATGAAAGCGAGCTTCGTGATGAGTTTGTGGAATTTATAAACAAACATCTAAAAGAGCAGGGCATTTTAGGGGACGAAAATAGTTTCAAGATAAAAATACAAATGGACTATGAAAGATGGTTTAACTGGGGTGGCAAGGCGTTAAACAAGCCACACTTTCGCTATAGCGTGAAAATTTATGATAACGATGATAGGCTTTTGGTCTCTTACTCTATACCAGTTTCTACAACGAAATATAGCTATTTTAAAGAGATCGCGGTTTTGGCAGAGATCGCTGCTTTTAGGTGGGACGCAGAGGATGAGCCGACCGATATCGACTTGATCTCAAAAACTCTTGTTGATGAAATAAAAGATATAGGAAAATAAAAATAGTCTGTTAAGATGAACGACGAATTTTACATGGATCTTGCTTTAAGCGAGGCTTGGAAATTTCAAATATTAACCTATCCAAATCCAGCCGTTGGATGCCTTATCCTTGATGAAAATGGTCAAATTTTATCTTGCAAGGCTCATGAAAAAGCTGGATATTTACACGCTGAACCAACGACGATATTTTTTGCACTTTGCAAAAAAAGTAAAAAATTTAAAGATGATTTTATAAAAGCATATAACGCTAAATTTAGCTCTAATATAAAAGAGGACGAATTTGGCCTTTTGGAGCCAAAATTTACCTATGAATTTATACTAAAAAATCACTCAAATTTACTAAAAAATGCAAAAGCTTACGTTACGCTAGAGCCTTGCTCGCATCATGGTAAAACGCCACCTTGTGCAAATTTACTAAAAGAGCTTGGCTTTAGTGAGGTCATAATTGGCAGTCATGATGAAAATCAAATAGCAAGTGGTGGTGGTAATTTGTTTAAAAGCGCTGGTATAAAAGTTAAATTTGGCGTTTTAAAAGAGCGCTGCGATAAGCTGCTTGAACCATTTTTGGCATATCAAAATGGTGGTTTTAGTTTTTTAAAAATCGCAATTAGTAAAAATGGCGTAGCAAGTGGTGGCATCATCACAAATGAGCTTAGCCGCACGCACGTCCATAAACTAAGAAGCATCATAGATACGCTAGTGATCGGCGGCAACACAGTGCGAGTTGATCGCCCAAAGCTTGATAGCAGGCTAGTAAGTGGTGGCAAAAATCCAGATGTCTTAATCTACTCAAGAAGTGATAAATTTGATAAAACTATACCGCTTTTTAGTGTGCCAGGGCGCAAAGTTAGTATTCAAAAAAAGCTTAGCTTAACAGGACTTAGTATGTTTGAAGGTGCTGGCGAGTTTTTAAAACTTGCAAAAGATGGCAAGCTAGCAAACGTAAAATGGCTACTTATCTATCAAAGCTCAAATTTTAAGGATGGTAAAAGCTTGAGCCTTGATCTAAATTTAAAGCCACTATTTAGTGGGAATTTTGGAGACGACAGCTACACTTGGTATGAAATTTTGGATTAAATATCTAGACCAAAATAGTGCTTGACTAAAAAGCCGATGCCAAAAGATATGATCGCAACGCCAAAAGTTATCACGCACATCTCAATCACTCTTGGCAAAAATTTAAGCTCCTTTGCCACACTTATATAAAAGTTGTAAGTGATGATGGCAACCAGCGCAAAGAAAAACATCGACAAAACAGCGTAAAGACCGCTTGTAAAGATGAAAAATGGAAGTATCAAAAACGCCGTTGTTATGATGTACGAACCACCTGTGTAGAGCGAATAGGTAAGCGGTTTGATCTCGTCACTTGGATTTTCTTTTGACTCAAGATATGCTGAGCCAGCCATGGAAAGAGCAGCTGCAATGCCCATGATAAGGCCTGTTGCGCCAACTGATTTTGTATTTGAAAAAGCAAGTGCGATACCACTTAGTGTGCCAGTTAGCTCAACTAATGCGTCATTCATACCAAGAACAATGCCACCGGCATTGACTAGTTTCATATCTTTTAACATAGAGATTAAATTGTTTTCATGATTTACTTCTTCTTCATAAATATCTCTAGCTTCAGGATACTCGTCAACGATACCAAGATAAAATTGTTCTGCATCTTCTTCGCGTGACTCCATAAATTTTAAAGTAAAAGATGTACCAAAAATTTTAACAAGTATCGTATAGAATATGACTTTGAATAAATTTGCAGTTCTGCTCTCGCCTGTTATCTTTTGACAAAAAGCATAATGTCGTTTTTCCTCAGTGATTAATTTACGAAGTATTTTTTTATTTTCTTCATTTTTTTCACTAGCTTCTAGTAACGTATAGATGGCGGTATCATCTGCTTCATTTTGTAGCTGTTTTAAAGCACGCTTTTTATCTAGCATAAATTCCCCTTTTTTAATTTTGTAAGATTTTGGATTTTGAAGTGTAAGATTGGATGGTGCGATCAGCGAGACTCGAACTCGCACACCTAGCGGCACTACCCCCTCAAGATAGCGTGTCTACCAATTCCACCATGATCGCAAAAAGAGTAAAAGCCCCAAAGGGGCTAAATTTAAGCTTTACGCTTAGCCAAGCATTGGGTTTGCATAAAGAACGATAAGTGTAATAACAAGTGCGTAGATAACTTGTGCTTCGATCATCGCAAGAGCGATAAACATTGTTGTCATAAGTTTGCTACCAACGCCTGGGTTTCTAGCTGTTCCGCTAATTGTTGCAGCAGCTGTATTACCCATACCAATAGCGCCACCAAGAGCTGCAAGGCCAAGACCAATACCACCAGCGATAACTGAATATGATCTAATCATCTCGCCATCAGCACCAAATGCAAATGCAGCAAGACCAAGAATTAAAAACACGATCTTTTTCATCGTTGCTCCTTTAAAATTTTAAAGCTCTTTCGGATCTGTCCCCTACTTAAACTTTATGAGCCGTAATATTACAAAAACAAAACTTTGTTTCAAATAAAAACACTAAAAATTTAAATTGCCCATAAAAAATTCTTGGCTTAGAAAAATAAAAGTTTTTTTATGTTATCTTTGAAAAAATTAATTTATTCTTAATCTCAGGTAATCAATGATAAATGAAAAATTTTCAAAAATAGGCTTTGTTCTTGCTATGGCAGGATCGGCTGTTGGACTTGGTAATGCATGGAAATTTCCAACAATGGTAGGAAACAATGGTGGCTCAGCGTTTATAATTTTATATTTACTTCTCACGTTTGCTATCGCTTTTGTAGCGTTTTTAGCGGAGCTTAGCATTGGTAAGCTTGGTGAGAGTGACGTTGTAAGCTCCATTTATAAACTTGCTCCAAAACATAAAAAAATATGGTCCCTTTCAGGCTTTTTTATGATAGGAGCGATACTTATTGCTTCGTTTTATATGGTTGTCATTGGCTGGATATTAAAGTATATTTATCTTGGCTTTTCGCCACTTTTGGCTGATACTAAAGAAGCAGCAGCGCAGTTTAATACGCTTTTATCAAATGATTTAAGTAGTGCTATTGTTTGTTTTAGCTTGGTTTTTTTAATGGTATTTTTTGCTGTTTCAAAAGGTGTGAAAAGTGGCATTGAAAAACTAAATATCTGGATGATGCCGGGCCTTTTTATATTGCTTATTTGTATACTTTTTTATGCAATTAGCATGGGTGATGGCTTTGTTAAGGCGGCTAAATTTTTATTTGTGCCAAATTTTAGTGCGATCACGCCAGATGTTGTTTTGCAAGCTCTTGGACTTGCCTTCTTCTCACTATCTATGGGTGTCGGCGTCATACCGACATACGCTGCAAATTTACCGGAGCAGACAAATCTTATAAAATCAACGCTTTCTATCATCTTTATAAACATATTAATAGGCATTATGATGGGGCTTGTGGTCTTTACATTTATATTTGCTTATGGGGCTGATAGTACGGCAAGTGGACCAGGGCTTATTTTTATCTCACTTGTTACGCTTTTTGCAAAGCTTGGGATAGTTGGCAATATTATGGCTATCGCATTTTTTGTTTCGCTTTTATTTGCTGGTGTTACAAGTGCTGTTTCGATGATAGAACCATTTGCTTACTATTTGGTTAGAAAATTTGAAATTTCACGCAAAATGGCTCTTGTTTATATTGGAATTTTTGTCTATATTTTAGGCCTTTTTTGTATTTTTTCATATTATGCGCAGACGGCTAATATCTTTAGTATTTTTGGTAAGCCAGTCTTTGATGCACTTGATTTTCTTACTTCAAATATAATGATGCCAATAGGTGCCATAATTTTTAGTTTTTTTGTTGGCTATAAACTTAAAAAAGAGAGCTTATATCTACTCTTTGGTGAATTTATGGGAAAAGTATTTTTTGAAATTTGGTACTTTACTCTAAGATATATAGTGCCAATTGCAATTTGCGCCATCATGATCTATCAAATAGCAGGTAAATGATGGATAGATTTAGTAGAGTTGGTTTTGTTCTTTCTATCATTGGAGCGGCTATTGGCCTTGGTAATGCATGGAAATTTCCATATATGGTCGGTAGTAATGGCGGTTCAGCATTTATTCTTATATATCTATTTTTTGCTTTTGTGGTTGGGCTTAGCATATTTTTTGCTGAGATGGCAATGGGTAAAATTTCGCGCCTTGATACGGTTGGGGCATTTAAAAGTCTAGCTACAAAGGGGGCAATTTCCTGGAAATTTGCTGGTGTTGTGATGGTGACAGGGTTATTCATCGCATCTTTTTACACGCTCATTATCGGCTGGGTTTTAAAATACGTTATCTTAAGTCTTGGTGAGCTTCCAAAAGATATGGCAAGCTCAGAAGCGCTTTTTGTAAATTTTACTTCAAAGGGCATAGAGGAGCAAATCTTATATTTTAGCATCGCCTTTTTTGCCTACTTTTTTATACTTACAAAAGGTATAAAAAGTGGAATAGAGCGTATAAATGTATATCTTATTCCAGCACTTTTTATTTTGCTTTTGCTTATGCTTGGCTACTCTTTTGGCATGAATGGATTTGATGAGGCGGCTAAATTTTTACTAGTGCCTGATTTTTCAAAGATAGATCAAGGTGCTATCTTAAATGCTCTTGGGTTAGCTTTTTTTACGATGTGTATTGGCATTGGCTGCATTTTAACTTACTCATCAAGCCTAGGCAATGATACAAATTTATTCACTTCATCACTTTATGTAGTCTTTGCAAATATAATTATTAGCGTAATTATAGGGCTTATAGTTTTTACATTCACCTATGAATTTGGCTCAGAGCCATCAAAGGGTGCAGGGTTAGCATTTATCTCGCTTCCAACGCTTTTTGCAAAGCTTGGTTTGCTTGGAAATTTCTTAGCTTTTGCATTTTTTACATCTTTATTTTTTGCTGGTATAACATCGGTTATTTCGCTAGTCGAGCCATTTATATTTTTCTTAAATAAAAGTTTGGGATTTAGTAGAAATAGATCAATTATCATTGTCGGTGCCGTAGTTTATGTTTTAGGGATTTTATGTGCATTAAGCGGTATTGGTAATTTTAAAGAAGCACTTACATTTTTTGGTAAGAGCTTTTTTGATTTGCTTGATTATCTTAGCTCAAACATTATGCTCCCACTTGGTGGCATTATATTTGCCATTTTTGTTGGGTACTTTATGAAATTTGAGCTTTTAAAAGAGCTATTTTTGCCTTATATGGGTGAGATTGTTTTTAAAATTTGGTATTTTTTAATAAGGTTTGTGGCACCAGTTCTAGTTTTTGTGGTGTTAGTAAGGGAGATTGCATAATGGCAAAAGAACAGTTTTCTAAAATAGGTTATGTTTTAGCAGTTGCAGGGTCAGCTGTTGGACTTGGCAATGCGTGGAAATTTCCATATATGGTCGGTGAAAATGGCGGATCGGCATTTGTTATTTTATATCTTTTGATAACGTTTTTAGTTGGCATACCTATCTTTATGGCAGAGCTAAGTATTGGCAAACTTAGTGAGAGCGATAGTGTAAATGCCTTTAGAAAGTTAGCGAATAAAAATAAAAATTTATGGCAACTAGTTGGAATTTTAGCTATGGTAACCGCAGCTATAATCTCATCTTATTATATTGTTATCATCGGCTGGGTCTTTAAGTATTTCACACTATCTTTTACCGGTCTTCCAAACGATATAGAAAGTTCAAAAGCAATATTTAACGAGCTTCTTACACATGGTCTTGGCGAGCAGACACTTTATTTTGTTATAGCATTTGTAGCTTGCTTTTTTATCCTTTCAAAAGGAGTGAAAAGTGGCATTGAAAAGCTAAATGTTTGGATGATGCCAAGCCTATTTATCATGGTTTTAATCATGCTTATCTTTTCTATGACGATGAATGGCTTTACAAAATCGGCTGAGTTTTTACTTGTTCCTGATTTTAGTAAAATTTCATTTAACTCGCTCTTGCTTGCTCTTGGGCTTGCTTTTTGGACACTATCTCTTGGTATGGCAGCGATCATTACATATTCAGCTAGCTTAAGCGATGATACAAATTTAGCTACTTCTACGCTAAGTATTGTCTTTATAAATATCGTCTTAGCCATCATGATGGGTCTTGTTATCTTTACATTTATATTTGAATTTGGCGCAGAGCCATCTCAAGGACCAGGACTTGTCTTTATTTCGCTTCCAACGCTCTTTGCTAAGCTTGGTGTGATAGGTCAAATTTTAGCTGTGGCATTTTTTGCAGCACTTATCTTTGCTGGCATTACTTCAGCCATCTCTATCGTAGAGCCGTTTGTATTTTTCTTGATCAGAGAGTATGGCATTAGCAGGATAAAAGCTCTTAGCATAGTTGGAGCCGGTGTTTTTGTTTTAGGATTTTTGTGCCTTTTATCAAATATAGAAAATGTTGGCGATAAATTTATGCTCTTTGGTAAAAATTTCTTTGATTTTCTTGATTTTACCGCTTCAAATGTTCTGCTTCCAATTAGTGGTATAGGTGGTGCGATATTTGTTGGATATTTTATGAAAAGAGAGGCACTTTATGTGCTATTTAGTCCATATATGAGCGACTTTGTATTTAGTGCATGGTATTTTTTATTAAGATATGTGGCGCCAGTTTGCGTCTTTATCATTATGATAAATAAATTGTTTTTTTAAGGGTTGTTTATGCAAAAAGTTGAGAAATTTTTTGATAAGGTCGGCGATATAGTCGGCTATATTTGCATGTTTATTATGGCTTTGATGATAATAGATGTTTTTTTTAACGTTGTGGCAAGATATTTTTTTTCCTATGGAAACGTCGCATTTCAGGAGCTTGAGTGGCATTTTTTTGCTGTGATATTTTTGCTTGGCATGAGCTATGCATTAAAAGAAGATGCGCACGTTAGAGTTGATATCTTTTATGCTAAATTTTTACCAAAAAATAAAGCTCTTGTAAATATGATAGGAACTGTTATTTTTGTAATCCCATTTGCACTTTTGGTTTCAAATTTATCATTTGAATTTGTGAGTGATGCTTATACTTCAGCTGAAGCTAGTGCAGATCCAGGTGGTCTTACTCACAGATGGATCATAAAAGCACTTATTCCTTTTTCTTTTTATCTGCTTGTGTTTTTTGCGATCGGCTTTTTTATAAGAAATTTTAATCTTTACAAAAAAGCTAAAAAGGGGGAATAATGGCTGGCTTAATAATGTTTATAGCTGCGCTTTTGATGCTAGGCATTGGCTTTCCGGTAGCCTTTACCTTTGGTGCGGTTTCGATGATATTTGGCATGATTGGTAGTATTGTTGAGAGCATTGGAGACGGAGATGGGCTACTTGGAAGCATCGAAGTTTTCAAAGATATGTTTAACTTCATGCCTTATAGAATTTTCTCTATCATGGAGAGTAGAATTTTTATAGCAGTTCCACTTTTTGTATTTATGGGCGTCGTGCTTCAAAAGTCAAAACTAGCTGAGAGGCTACTTGAGAGCATGGGTATGCTTTTTGGAGAAATTCGCGGAGGTATTGCTATTAGCACTATCTTGGTTGGAGCACTTCTTGCAGCTTCAACCGGCGTTGTTGGTGCAAGTGTCGTTGCAATGGGCGTTATAAGCTTGCCTGTTATGTTAAAGTATAAATACGACCAAGCGCTAGGTTGTGGTACTATATGTGCTGCTGGTACGCTCGGACAGATTATTCCACCTTCTATCGTGTTGATTATTTTGGGTGATATATTTTCAGTGCCAGTTGGTGAGCTTTTTCATCAAGCCATCATCCCAGGACTCACACTAGTAGCAGTTTATATCATTTATATTTTGATTGTTGCTTATTTGAAACCAGATACTGCACCGGTAGTAAAAGATGAGAGCGGTGTTAGTAAATTTAAGCAGATTATGAGAGCATTAATCGCTATCTTTCCGCCGCTTTTACTAGTTATTTGTGTATTGGGCTCTATATTTGCAGGTATCGCTACACCAACTGAAAGTTCAGCTTTTGGTTGCGTTGGAGCCATTATTTTAGCTATTTTTTATAGGACATTTTCATTGTCTATGATAAAAGAGGCATTGGCAGAAAGCGTAAAAACTACAGCACTTGTCTTTGCCATACTTGTTGGTGCAACAGCCTTTTCTATGGTATTTAGTTACACTGGTGGTGATGAGATTGTTGAAAAATTTATGACAAATTTACCAGGCGAGAAGTGGGGCTTTATCATTTTTAGTATGGTTGTCATCTTTGTGCTTGGCTTTTTTATCGACTTTGTTGAAATTTCATATATTGTGCTTCCTATCTTGGTGCCAATAGCCGCAAAGCTTGGTATAAATCCAATTTATCTAGCAATCTTAGTTGCGATGAATTTGCAAACTTCATTCCTAACGCCGCCATTTGGTTTTAGCTTATTTTTCCTAAGGTCAGTCGCACCAGCTGAGATAAAAACGACTGCTATTTATAAAGGCGTTGTGCCTTATATTTTTATTCAGCTTGCTGTACTTGTATTTTTCTGCATCTTTCTAATGGAATTAAAGCCAATGCTTGATGCGAGCCACGGCGGATTATTAAACTTCTTGCTCTCACTTTTTAAATGATATAAAAGTTTTTGGTTGTAAAATACCAAAAAACAAGTAAAATGGCTAATTTGAGTTTCTAACCAATTTAGCCATTTTCTATGAATTCTTTAAATAAATTTATAAAATTAATGAGGTGGGTGATGGCGAAGAAATTTATCGATGTTATGGATACGACCTTTAGAGATGGCTTTCAGTCAGTTTATGGCGCTAGAGTGCTTATGAACGATTTTTTGCCTGCGCTTGAAGTGGCCAAAGAGGCTGGTATAGAGCATTTTGAATTTGGCGGAGGAGCGAGATTTCAAAGCCTTTATTTTTACCTAAATGAAGACGCTTTTGCGATGATGGATAAATTTAGAAGCATCGTAGGACCAAAAGCAAACCTTCAAACCCTAAGTAGGGGCGTAAATACCGTCACACTTGACACTGGTAGCCGCGAGCTGATCGACCTTCACGCAAAACTTTTCAAAAAACACGGAACTACTACTATTAGAAATTTTGACGCACTAAATGATGTTGAAAATTTAAAATATTCAGGCGAAAGGATCGCTCATCACGGACTAAAACACGAAGTCGTTGTTACTATGATGGATCTACCTAGTGGCTGTGTGGGAGCACATGATGTTAAATTTTATGAGAAAATTTTAAGAGAAATTTTAGACGCAAATATCCCTTATCACAGCGTTTGCTTTAAAGATGCAAGTGGCACAAGTAGCCCACAAAAGGTCTATGAGACCATAAAAATGGCTAGAAAATTATTGCCAGAAAAAACTCACATCAGACTTCACACTCATGAAACCGCAGGCGTAAGTGTGGCTTGCTATCTTGCAGCGCTTGAAGCTGGCGTTGATGGTATAGATCTAGCCGCAAGCCCAGTAAGTGGCGGTACAAGCCAGCCAGATATCTTAACTATGCTTCACGCAGTAAAAGGCAAAAACTATGATCTTGGCGGACTTGACGTGGAGAAAATTTTAAAATATGAAAGCGTTTTGAATGATTGCTTAAAAGAGTATTTCTTGCCGCCTGAAGCTGTGCAAGTAAGCCCACTCATACCATTTTCACCGATGCCTGGTGGCGCGCTCACTGCAAATACCCAGATGATGAGAGATAACAACATCTTAGATAAATTCCCAGAGGTCATCCTTGCTATGCGCGAAGTGGTGCAAAAGGGCGGATACGGCACTTCAGTGACTCCGGTTAGTCAGTTTTACTTCCAACAAGCATTTAATAATGTGATGTTTGGCAAGTGGAAAAAGATCGCCGAGGGATACGGCAAAATGGTGCTTGGCTACTTTGGCAAGACCCCAGTTACGCCTGATAAAGAGATCATTAAGCTTGCTAGCGAGCAACTAGGACTAAAACCAACTACAAAACACGCAGTTGATATAGCTGATAAAGACGAGAGTAAGTCGCTTGCTCATGTAAAAGAAATTCTAAAGCAAAACAATATAAAAACTACCGAAGAAAATATATTTATAGCAGCAGCTTGTAAAGAAAAGGGTATCGCATTTTTAAAAGGTGAAGCTAAAGTAAATGTAAGAAAAGTAGATCCAAACGCTAAGGCAAATGAATGCAGACAAACTCAAAGTGGCAGATATAGTGTCGTCGTAAATGGTAGCCGCTACAATGTCGAAGTAAGCGAGGGCTTTAACGATAGCATCCAAGTAAAATCAATCACCGAAGTTGAAGGCAAGAGCGTAAAAAATGCCAAAAGTGCAGCAGCAGGTGCAACTGAAAATGATATCGTTGCTAGCTTGCCGGGTGCTGTGCATAAAATTTTAGTTAGCCCTGGCGATCAAGTCAAAAAAGGGCAAGCTGTAGTCGTGCTTGAAGCAATGAAGATGGAGATAGAGGTCAAAGCCCCAAAAGATGGTGTGATAGGCTCTATCGAGGTTAACAAAGGTCAAAGCGTCGCGAACAATCAAGTAGTGGCTAAATTTAAATAAATTTGCCACTTTTAAAAAGATAGTGTTAAGCGAAATTTGATTAACATTTTGATGACTTTTAGGTCAGAATCTATAAAAAATGAAAATTTTAAAAGGAAATAACATGATAAATAAACTAGACGAGCTAGGTCTAAAAGAGATCAAAAAGATAAATCACAATCTAAGCTATGATGAGCTTTTTGAGCTTGAAAAGGCAAACAACGAGGGCAGAGTCTCAAGCAACGGCACATTTATGGTTGATACTGGAATTTTTACTGGAAGAAGCCCAAAAGATAAGTACTTTGTAAAACAAGATCCAAGTAAGAAGTATATCGCTTGGGGTAAGATAAATCAGCCTATCACAAAAGAGCTTTTTGACAAGCTTCTTAAAAAAGCAAAAGAGCAGCTAAGCGGCAAGGAAATTTTTATCCAAGACGCATTTTGTGGAGCTAGCAAAAAGAGCCAAAAATCAGTCCGTTTTGTCACTGAAGTAGCATGGCAAGCACATTTTGTAAAAAATATGTTCATCCGCCCAAGTGAGGCAGAGCTAGCTAAATTTGAGCCTGATTTTGTAGTATATAACGCTTGTAAGACAAAGAATGAGGACTATAAGGCTGATGGGCTACATTCAGATGTCTTTGTTATATTTAACGTTGAGGAAAATGTCGCAGTGATCGGCGGCACATGGTACGGCGGCGAGATGAAAAAGGGCATTTTTTCTATGATGAACTACTGGTTGCCACTTGAAGGTAAACTAAGTATGCACTGCTCTGCAAACGTAGGCGAGAAGGGCGATACGGCGCTATTTTTTGGTCTATCTGGCACTGGTAAAACGACACTTTCAACTGATCCAAAACGCAAGTTAATAGGTGATGATGAGCACGGCTGGGACGATGATGGCGTATTTAACTTCGAGGGTGGTTGCTACGCAAAATGTATAAACCTTGATCCAAGCAGTGAGCCAGAAATTTATGCAGCGATCAGGCGTAATGCGCTACTTGAAAATGTCGTGGCTGACGAAAATGGCGTGGTTGATTACAAAGACGGCTCAAAGACTGAAAACACACGCGTGAGCTATCCTATCTATCACATCGACAACTACGAACCAAGCTCAAGCGCTGGCCATCCAAAAAATATCATCTTTTTAAGCGCTGACGCTTTTGGCGTGCTTCCTCCAGTTGCAAAACTTACAAAAGAGCAGGCGATGTATTATTTCTTAAGTGGCTACACAGCAAAAGTTGCTGGTACAGAGCGCGGTATAACTGAGCCAGTCGCTACTTTTAGTGCTTGCTTTGGCGAGCCATTTATGCCACTTCATCCAACCGTCTATGCAAAACTACTTGGCGAGAAGATTGATAAGCATGGCGTTAATGTTTATCTTGTAAATACAGGCTGGAGCGGCGGTGCTTACGGCGTTGGTAAACGTATGAGCATAAAAGCAACTCGTGCTTGCATAAATGCGATCCTTGATGGCAGCATCACAAAATGCGAATTTGAAAATTTTGATAAATTTAACTTTGCTATACCAAAAGAGCTTGATGGTGTCGAGACAAAACTGCTAAATCCTATAAACACATGGGCAGATTCAGCTCAGTATAACGCTTCACGTGATAAGCTCGCTAAAATGTTTGTTGAAAATTTCAAGCGCTATGAAGATGTAAAAGAGGGCGTTGAATACGCTAAAGCTGGTCCAAAAGCTTAATTTATATATAGCCTTGCAAAGAGTTTGCAAGGCTAGTCTTTTAGTTGATATTTTTGATATGACTAAATTTAAAGTATCTATTTTCTAAATTCCAATCTCAAGTGTTACATTTGTAAATTTATTCTAGTAAAATAAAATATTAGGTATTGCCAAATATATGAGTTACTAATAAAATTTTCCTATTACAATTAGCCTCTAGTTTTTCTTTTTGTGCTTGAACCAGTTATCAAATATTGTTTATTGTGTTGTTTTCTAAAAATTTTTATAGATTTGAGAGGAGGAGATTTATCGCATTAAATTTAGAATAAAAAAATAATAAGGGCAAAGTTGCCCTTATGGTTATAAAGTTATATTATGAGTGGAAGTGAAATTCCTCTGGATGATCTAGTGCGTATCTAAATTTATCCATATCGACTTTTTTATCCCAGATAGAAACTATCATGCAACCAACGGCATTGCCGCAGAGATTACCAACTGCACGCATCTCTGACATAAATTTATCAACGCCAAGTAGCACAGCCACGGTGACGACTGGTATGCCAGTGCTCGGAAGTGCGCTTAGTGTTCCAGCAAGGACGACAAAGCCTGATCCTGTCACGCCAACAGCGCCTTTGCTCGTGATCATTAGTACGATTAGTATACTTATTAGATGCTCAAAACTTAGCGGGATATTAAATGCTTGAGCTAGGAAAATAACGCTTAGGCTTAGATAGATGTTGGTGCAGTCGAGGTTAAATGAGTAGCCAGTTGGAATGATAAGGCCAACAGCACCTCTATTTATACCAGCTGATTCTAGCTTTTGCATAAGTGGCGCAAGAGCTGTTTCGCTCGAGCTTGTCGCAAAGACTACCAATACCTCTTTTGAGATAAAGCGCATAAATTTAAAGACATTGATTTTTGCAAAATAGCAAATAACGCCAAGTACCACAAAGATAAAAAAGCAGCTTGCAAGTGCCATAACAACCAAAAGCTCCATCATTCCAAGAAGCGTTCCGATACCAAATTTGCCGATCAGATAAGCCATAGCCGAAAATGCAGCCACTGGGCTAAAGAGCATAAGCCAACTAAGAAGTTTCAAGACATAGTGCTGGATAAATTCAAGTGGCTTTAGACAAGCTTGTTTTTTATCATGAGCTAGCAGCGAAAGCACGACGGCAACGATAATAGCCATGAAAAGTACTTGAAGTGTGTTTGATTTTATAAATGGATCAAGTATATGCACGTAAGGGAAAATGTCATCTACCGGTACAGCACCTCTTAAGAGATGAAGTGTATGTGCTACAAATCCGCTATTTGCGTCCATATTTGCAGCTTGAGATGTAAATTTAGCTACACTTGAAGCATCAAGCTGAGTATAGTCAAGATTCATGCCATGTCCTGGGCGAAGTGTCTCGCCAAAGATGATACCAACAGCAAGCGCAAGTGTGCTAACTATCTCAAAATAGATAAATGCCTTTAATCCAATAGATCCAAGATCTTTTAAGCTTTCAAGCCCAACGATACCTGAAACGATCGTTAAAAAGATAATAGGGCCAATTAAAATTTTAAGTGCTTTTATAAAATAGTCGATTCCTGGTTTGCTGGCTATACCAAGCTCAGGTGCGACCATGCCAACGATAACGCCACCAACAATACCGATCACAACCCAAAAGGCAAGATTGGTAAATAATCTTACAGCAAGATTTCCTTGCTTTTTAGTATTATTCATAAATTTCCCCTTTATAGGCTTTCTCTGATCTTAGCAGAGATGATCTTATCGCCTTGTCTTATAGCGTCAAGCACCTTTAGGCTCTCTTCATCAACGCATTTTCCAAAGACTGTATGCACGCCATCAAGATGAGGTTGCTTGCTATGACAGATGAAAAACTGCGATCCGCCAGTATCGCGTCCTGCGTGAGCCATGCTAAGGCTACCGCGCTCGTGTTTTACCTTTTGTTTATCGCATTCGCATTTTATCCTCCAGCCAGGACCGCCCGTGCCTGTGCCATTTGGGCAGCCACCTTGGATGACAAAATTTGGTATAACTCTGTGAAAATTTAGACCATTGTAAAAGTCTGATTTTATCAAATGGATAAAATTTGCGACAGCTTGTGGAGCTTCCTCGGCAAAAAGTTCAATTCTGATCTCGCCTTTGTCTGTCTCTAAAACTGCAAATTTATCTTTTTTAAGCTCATCTAAATTTATGTCATAAACTTTTAATTCATCAAAACGCATGTATTTCCTTTTTATTCGATATTTGTATAAACTGCTTGAACGTCATCATCGTCTTCTAGCTTATCAAGAAGCCTCTCAACCTCAAGCATTTGCTCTTCGCTTAGATTCACAGTTTGATTTGGTAAGTATTGAAGTGAAGCTTTTTTAACCACTAAATTTAGCTTTTCGATACCTTCATGAAGTGTGCCAAAATTTGCATAATCGCCATAAACAAATAGCGTCTCATCGTCAGCCTCGATATCGCTTAGGCCATAATCTATCAGCTCAAGCTCGATCTCTTCGATGTCGGCACTTGGCTTTTCAAGCTCAAAAACGCTCTTTCTTGTAAACATAAAGCTAAGACTGCCACTTGGTAAAATTTCTCCACCATTTTTGCTAAATATCGCTTTAACATTGGCAACTGTTCTCGTTGGATTGTCAGTCGCACACTCAACGATGATCTGCACGCCGTGAGCTGCTTTACCATCATAAAAAATAGTCTTAATATCGGCGCTATCTTTGCCATTTGCTCTTTTTATAGCTGCATCGATGTTATCTTTTGGCATATTTTCAGCTTTTGCCGCTGCGATAGCTGCACGAAGTTTAGGGTTCATATCTGGATCACAACCACCATCTTTTGCCGCTACTGTTATAGCTTTTGCAAGTTTTGGAAATACCTTGCTCATCTTATCCCATCTAGCTTCTTTTGCCGCTCTTCGGTACTCAAATGCTCGTCCCATAAATATCCTTAAATAAATTTTTTACGGATTATAACTAAAAAAATTTTATACTTTTTTAAAACATTTTTAGTTTGTCTATTGGGGATTATTGATTTGTAAATCGCAGGTTGATATTTGGTAAAAATTTAAGCTAGAGTTTTATAATGACGCACATGATACAAAATGCTCAAAAACAAGATGCAAAAAGCTGTATAAAGCTACTAAATCTAGCAATGGAAGATATCGCCTACAAGCTAAGTGGCTACGATGATCCTATTAAAAGTGATGAAATTTTAGAAATTTTTTTCAAAAGTGAGACAAATAGACTAAGCTATAAAAATGTCTTTGTTTATAAACATAACGACGAAATTATCGCTGCCATGTGTGCTTACTTTGGTGGCGATGTAGCAATGCTTGATAGAGAAATTTCGCAACATTTAATGGCTCTTGGTAAAGATGCTCAAGTAGAAAAAGAGTGTTTTGATGACGAGTTTTATATAGATAGTATCGCTGTTGATAAAAATTTTAGAGGCCAAGGGCTTGCAAAAGAGCTCATAAGGCATTCATTTGTCAAGGCAAAAGAGCTAGGGCATAAAAAGGTTTCATTAATAGTAGATACAAATAAGCCAAAAGTTCGTAAATTTTACGAGAGTTTGGGCTTTAAATTTAATGTCAAGAAAATTGTAAATTTACATGAATATGACCACATGATAAAGGAGATAATATGAAAACATTTGAAGCAAACAATATCCACTGCCAAAATTGTGCGAACACTATAAAAAACGCACTTGAAGATGATTTTGGCAAGATAGAAGTTGATCTTAGCAAAGAGCCAAGACAAGTTAGTCTTGATATAAAAGATAGTGAAGTTGAGAAATTTAAGTCTGAAATGGCTGATTTGGGATTTGACATAATAAAAGAGCTCTGATATGTCTTTAAAAGTCAAACTGAATATAGCGGGAATGAGCTGCGTAAACTGCTCAAATGCTATCGAAAAGGTTTCAAAAAAGATAGATGGAGTACTTGAAGCAAATGTAAATTTTGCAAACGCAAGCGGCGAGTTTATCCTAAAAGATGCTAGTGTGCGTGAAATTTTAGAGCAAAAGATAAAGAAGCTTGGCTACTTTGTAGCAACTGATATTGATGAGTTTGAAGCAAAAAGAAAAGCTCACATTAGAAATATTAGAAATAAATTTATATTTGCATTTATTGCAAGTATCGTAATAATGGCACTTGAGATGTTCGCGCCTCACAGCATGCTAGTAAATTTAGTTATGCTAGCTTTGGCATTTTTAGTTCTTATTTTTAGCGGCAAAGGCTTTTTTACTCACGCCTACGAAGCGGTAAAAAATAGAAATTACGATATGAATGTGCTTGTCGCTCTTGGAAGTGGCAGTGCATTTTTATACTCGCTTTTTGTGGTGATCTTTTCAAATTTCATCCCAGATGATCTAAAAAATGTCTATGTCTCAGGCGTAGCGATGATAATAGCTTTTGTGCTTCTTGGCAAGTATCTTGAAGAGCGTTCAAAGGCAAAAGCAGGGGATTATCTAAAGAGACTACTTAAAATTTCTCCAAAAACCGCATTTTTGCTTATGCCAGATGGGAGAAGCAAAGAAGTACCAGTAAATGAGCTAAAAATAGGTGATATCGTCGTTGTAAAGAATGGCTACAATGTTCCATGTGACGGTGTGATAGTGCAAGGTGGAGCTGAAATCGATGCTTCGATGCTAACGGGCGAGAGCCTGCCGGTTTATAAAGAGGTGGGCGACAATGTATTTGCAGGCACATTAAATACAAATGGCTACATAAGCGTCAAGATGACAAAAAGCTCGTTTGAAAGCTTGTTGTCTCAAATTTTAAGCTTACTAAATGATGCTAGTACAAAAAAAATGCCAATAGGCAGGCTTGCTGATAAGATAGCAAATATCTTTGTGCCAAGCGTGGTGGCAATATCAGTGCTCACGTTTTTAGCTTGGATCATTTTTGATGGAAATTTTGCTTATGCGATCTCTTGTGCGATCTGCGTTTTAATAATCTCATGCCCATGCGCTCTTGGACTTGCTACGCCAATAGCAATAGTAAGCTCGCTTGCACGTGGTGCAAAAGCTGGAATTTTAGTAAAAAACCCAGAAGTTTTAGAGCTAATAAAAGATGCTAAATTTGTAGCATTTGACAAAACTGGTACGCTTAGCAAAGGGCAAATCAGCGTCAAAAGCTCAAATTTAAGTGAGCAAGATTTAGCACTTATCGCTTCTGCTGAAAATTTAAGCGAGCATCTCATCTCAAAAGCTATCGTTAGATATGCAAAGCAAAAATGCATAAATTTACAAAAGTTAAATGGTAAATTTCAAAATATCGTTGGGCAAGGCATCATTTATGAAGATGAGAATAATCAGATAATAATAGGCAACGAAAAGCTGCTTTTGGCAAATGAAGTTAGTTTAAATCTGGATGAAAGTAAAGCTATAAAAGAGGCTACAAACGATGGAAGTGGCGTCATACTTTGTGCTATAAATAAAAAATTTGTTGGTTTTTTAACGCTTAGTGATGAGCTAAAAGACGAAGCGAGCGATGTTATAAATGAGCTTACAAGTCTAAATTTACAAAGTGTGATCCTCTCAGGCGATGACGAGAAAGTAGTTGCAAGTATCGCCAAGAAGCTAAATGTAAGCAAATATCACGCAAATATGTTGCCTGAAGATAAATTTAATGAGATAAAAGAGCTTGCAAATCACGGTGGCGTTATCTTTGTTGGAGATGGCGTAAATGATTCACCATCGCTTAAAGGGGCAAGTGTTGGTATCGCTATGAACTCGGGCTCAGATATAGCAAAAGGTGCTGGAGATATCGTGCTTGTTAAAAATGATTTGCGTGGCGTGACCGGGCTAGTTAGACTGGCAAATGCTACTATGGCAAACATAAAAGAAAATTTATTTTGGGCGTTTATGTATAACGCTATTTGTATCCCAGTGGCTGCTGGCGTGCTTTACCCAGTCTTTGGACTACTTTTAAGCCCGGTTTATGGCTCAATGGCAATGTGTCTTAGCTCTGTTACTGTCGTTTTAAACGCACTTAGACTTAGATATCTACGACTTAAGGATTAAAATTTGAGACTTGGAGAACTTTATAGTGTTGTGGCGGCTGCGCTTGCTACAAATTTTAGTGGCATTTTAGATGTTTCATCTTTTATGCGTATCAAAAAGACAAATGCGTGGATAACGCAGACAAATAGCGAAGCAAATAAAAAAGGCAATGAGCTTTATGCCAAATTTATCAAAGATGAAAGTAGTGCTGTTTTATGTGACGATTTTGTCATTTTAAAGTCAAAATTTGAGGCGAGCTACTATTTTTCATCTGCAAAAGATGATTTAGCCCAATTTTATAAGGCTATAAATTTTCAGCCAAAAATTGGCGAGGTTGATAGCATCTCAAATCAGCTAATTTTAATAGCAAATATTTTAAAAAGCGAAGCATCTAAAGAGTCTATGAAGCTTCTTGCAGCTTTTAGTGTCTCATTTTTCTTGCCTTATGCTAAACAGCTCTCAAAAGATATCCAAAAAGACGCGACTAGCAATTTTTATAAATCAATGGGATATTTTTTAGAGGATTTTTGCTTGGTTTTAGAAACTATTATTGGTAAGGCTTAGTTTTAAGCCTGTGCCATTTCTATCATTTGAGTTTTAATGCTTAAAATGTTATTTTGGATAGCTGACTGCTCTAAATTTAAGTAATGAAGCATTTGCATAGAGTTACGATCTTTTAGGCTTTGGATGCTTGAAATTTGATGCGAAATATCTAGCTTTTGATCTTGTAATTTTTCTAAGTCTTTTTGTAACTGTATGGCACTCGCTTTATTAATAATTATAGGGGAAATTTTAGCATCTTCTCTTTGTTCTACATGTACTTCATTGCTTCTAACAATATCTTTCTTGTCATAGCCAGAAGATACTAGCATGCTTGTTTTTGAGCTATTTGAAGAGATAGATGTATAGCCATCATGATAGAAAATATTTGAGTTCATATTTGCATCTATTTGCATATCATCCTTCCTCTTATAGATTATTTTTATTTTAAACTATATTCAATAGAAAATTAAAATAGTTTTTAAAAAGTTATATTTTGAATTATATTTCTATATCCTTAAAGATAAATTATATTTATAACTTTTTTGCAACTTTATAGTTAAAATACCCAGTTAAGTGCTATTTTGTTAAAATCACGTAAAACTAATTAAAGGCAAAGCTATGAAAGAAGAGAAAAACGCACACAAAAAGATGTGGGAGGGTAGATTTAGCGAGGCTAGCTCGAAGCTACTTGAGGAATTTAATGCCTCTATAAATTTTGATAAAAATCTTTTTGAAGAGGATATTGCTGGAAGTAAGGCTCACGCAAAGATGCTTGGAATTTGTGGAATTTTGAAAAAAGATGAGTCAGAAGCGATCATAAAGGGGCTTGATGAGGTTTTATCTGAGATAAGAGCAGGTAAATTTGAGTTTAAGTTAGAAGATGAAGATATACATATGGCAGTTGAGAAGCGCCTTAGCCAGATCATCGGAGCTGAGCTTGGTGGTAGATTGCACACAGCTAGAAGCAGAAACGACCAAGTCGCGCTTGATTTTAAATTTTATGTTTTGAAGAAAAATTTAGAAATTTCTTCATGTATAAAAGAGCTCATCGCCACGCTTACAAATTTGGCAAAAAACCATAAAGATACACTAATGCCAGGCTACACACATCTTCAACACGCTCAGCCAGTAAGCCTTAGCTATCACTTGCTAGCATATGCATTTATGTTTAAAAGAGATTTTGAGCGTTTTGTTAGCTCATATGAGCGAAATAATCTAAGTCCGCTTGGCTCAGCAGCCCTTGCAGGCACACCTCATAAGATAGATAGAACTATCGTTGCAAGCGAGCTTGGCTTTGCAGGCTGCACGCAAAATGCGATGGATAGCGTGAGCGACCGTGACTTTGCGCTGGAAATTTTATTTAACATTAGCGTTTTTATGATGCACGCTTCTAGGCTTTGCGAGGAGCTTATACTTTGGAGCTCACAAGAATTTGGCTTTGTAAGCATCAGTGACGCTTATAGCACGGGCAGCTCCATAATGCCTCAAAAGAAAAATCCAGACGTTGCTGAGCTCATACGCGGTAAAACTGGGCGTGTAAATGGAAATTTGGTAGCGTTACTAACCACGATGAAAGGCCTGCCACTTGCTTACAATAAAGATATGCAAGAAGATAAAGAGGGCGTGTTTGACAGCGTATCTACTATTTTAAGCTCAGCTATCATCCTAAATGAGATGATAAAAACAGCTAAATTTAACGAAAAAAACATGCTAAAAGCGACAAAAACTGGGCATCTAAGTGCGACTGATTTGGCGGATTATCTAGTGCGTGAGAAAAATATCCCATTTAGGACAGCTCACTTTATAGTTGGTAAAGCTGTTGCAAAGGCTGAAAGCTTGGGGCTTGATTTGAGTGAATTAAACGAAGAGCAGCTAAAAAGTGTGGATGAAAATTTAGATGCAAATGCTATTAAATTTTTAGATCTTCACGCTTCAAAAGAGGCTCGCACTTCAAAAGGCGGCACGGCAAATAAAAGCGTTGATGAGCAGATAGAAATTTTAGATTACTGGCTTAAGAAAAAAGAGTTATAATTACGCAAAATCTACAAATTTTAAAGGATGAAAAATGTTTTTTGATGGCAAGAATAAAGAGCTTTCTAGTAAAAATGAAGCTTTAGAGAGAGAAAATGAAGCTTTAAAGGCTGAAATTTTAGCACTTAAAGAGGAGCTAAAAAACGTTAAAACTTGCGAGCCAAAAGAGCAAGCTAAGGATAAGCAAGAGGCTGTAAATTTATTGCTTTCAAGTTATCAAGATGGTATAAATTTCTTGCAATTAACAATGGAAGAAAACCTAAAAATGCTTGAAAGTATAAATGGACTAAATGAAAAGACTTTCAAAGAGACTGGCGAACTCAAGTCGCAAACGGCTGAAATTTTAAACTCGATCGAGCAAGTAAGCCAGATGAGTAATGACCTTTCAAATGACGCTTCTTCGCTTGATGGAAGCGTAAATTCGATTGTTGAGATTATAAATCTAATTAAAGATATCTCAGATCAGACAAATTTACTAGCTCTAAATGCTGCGATCGAGGCGGCCCGTGCTGGTGAGCATGGACGAGGTTTTGCTGTCGTGGCAGATGAGGTTAGAAAGCTAGCCGAGCGCACTCAAAAAGCGACACTTGAAGTAGAAGTAAATATAAATGGCCTTAAGCAAAGTGCGAACACGATGATCGAAATGAGTGAGAATTTCTCAAAAATTTCTGCAAACGCTATGAAAATTTTAGGTGGATTTGAAGGAAATATCTCAAGCGTAAACGCAAATACGCAAAATATCCTAAATCAGGCTCTAAATGTTACAAATGAAGTCTATGTAAGCAATGGAAAAATAGATCATATAAATATGAAGCTAAATGGATATAGAGGTGTGCTTTTAAATGAGTTTAATAAGATTCAAGATGTTCATGAGTGTAGATTTGGCAAATGGTATGAAAAAGATGTGAAAAATACTCTTGTAAAAGATGCCAAAATTCTCTCAAGTATCGCAGCTCATCATGAAAATGTTCATCATGGACTAGAAAAAGCGATGGTTATTTTTGCTGATAAAGACAAAGGAAATCTACCTGGCGTTGAAATATTAAAAGATGTCGAAAACTCAAGTAAAGTAGGTTTTGAAGAGTTGCTTGAAGCTATTAAGTCTGCAAGAAAATAAAATTTTAGACTCAGGCTTTGAGTCTAAAATTTAGAAGTTATTAAAATGTGCTTTGTGGATCAGCTACGCCTTCGCTCCAGCCAAGCTTCGCTCCGCCAAGTAGGTGAAAGTGTAGATGCATAACTTCTTGACCGCCGTTTTCACCGCAGTTTGTTATGAGGCGGTATCCGCTCTTATCAACGCCCATTAAGGTCGCTACTTCTTGGATAAATTTTGTCATCTCTCCCATTAAAATCGGATCCATCTCTTGGAAATTTTTATAGTGTTTTTTTGGGATGATTAGGATATGGATAGGTGCTTTTGGATTTATATCGTTAAAAGCTAGAAATTTCTCGCTTTCAAGCACTTTGTTACAAGGGATTTCGCCAGCTACGATCTTTTCAAATATGGTCATTTTAGCTCCTTTGAAATTTTGCAAAATTATATCAAAGTGTGCTTAAATTTCGTGCTCTTTATCTTGATTTTAACTCTTTTTCTATAAAATCGACTCAAAAATTTATAAAGGCAAAAAATTGCAAGATTTCGTTAATAAAATCAAAAATGAAATTTCAACGCTTGACGATCTTGAGAAGGTTAGGGTAGAAATTTTTGGCAAAAAGGGCATCTTGGCGCAAGGTTTTGCAAAGCTAAAAGAGCTAGGCGAAGATGAGAAAAAGGAATTTGCAGCAAATTTAAATAAGCAAAGAGATGAGCTTGGCGCGCTAATAGAAGCTAAAAAAGCTGAGCTTAGCGAGCAAGAGATAGATAACAAAATGAAAAAAGAAGCCGCTGATATCACGCTATTTAATGAGCCTATTGCTAGCGGGGCACTTCATCCTGTGATGGCTACGATGGATAAGATAATTGAATACTTTTTGGCTCTAAATTTCTCGCTCGAGACCGGACCACTAATAGAAGATGATTTTCACAACTTTGAAGCGCTAAATTTACCAAAATACCACCCAGCAAGGGATATGCAAGATACATTTTACCTAGATGATTTTAGACTTTTAAGGACGCATACGAGCCCAGTTCAGGTGCGAACTATGCTAAGCCAAAAGCCGCCTATCCGCATGATAGCGCCAGGCACCGTCTTTAGACGTGATATGGATTTAACGCATACACCGATGTTTCACCAGGTCGAGGGTCTTGTAGTAGAGGATGCCGAAAAAGTTAGCTTTGCAAATTTAAAATCAATGCTTGAGGGCTTTTTAAAGCACATGTTTGGCGACGTTGAAGTGCGTTTTCGCCCTAGCTTCTTTCCATTTACGGAGCCTAGCGCAGAGGTTGATATTAGTTGTATATTCTGCCATGGCAAGGGCTGCAGGGTGTGCAAGCAGACTACTTGGCTTGAGGTACTTGGATGTGGTGTCGTTGATCCAAATGTATTTAAGGCGGTTGGCTATAAAAATGTAAGTGGATACGCCTTTGGCCTTGGCGTTGAGAGATTTGCGATGTTGCTTCATAGAGTGCCTGATCTAAGGTCGCTTTTTGAGGGAGATTTAAGATTGTTGGAGCAGTTTAAATGATAATTTCAAAGCATTGGTTAAACGAGTGGATCGACCTTAGCGACGTTAGTGGCGAGACACTTTCAAAGACATTAAATTCTATCGGGCTAGAGGTTGATAGCTATAAAGAGATAAATTTACCAAAGAGTATTGTGGTTGGCTACATAAAAAGTAGAGAAAAGCACCCAGATGCTGATAAACTAAGCATTTGTCAAGTGGATGTTGGTGGAGAGACGCTTCAGATCGTGTGTGGGGCTAAAAACGTTGAAGCTGGCCAGTTTGTGCCAGTTGCACTTATTGGCACGACTATGCCAAATGGTCTTGAGATAAAAAAAGCAAAACTAAGAGGTATCGAGTCAAGTGGCATGATCTGCTCTTCAAGTGAGCTGGGACTTCCAAAGGTGAATGATGGAATTTTACCACTTGATGAGAGCATCGGCAAGCTAAAACTTGGTACAAGCCTTAGTGAATTTGAGGTATTTAAAGATACGATAATCGAAGTTGATGTCACAGCAAACAGAGGCGATTGCCAAAATTTACATGGCATTGCAAGAGAAATTTGTGCAGCGCTTGATCTAAATATGAAAGATAGCCACGAAGACGATGAGAGCGAAAATTTACTAGGTATTGGCAGAATAGCTTCTGTGCGAGCAGAGGATAAAGTAAATGGGTCATTTTTATATAAGGCTTTTGAGCTAAAAGAGGGACTATATGAAAATCTAATAACTCGCATGCGTCTAGCATTAATAGAGTGCCAAAAGACAAATTTAGTTGAGAGACTGCTTGAATACGCGACATTTTGCACGGGTGTTTTATTTAGGGCTTATGATCACGCTAAACTTGTAAGTGAAGGCGAAAAGGCTGTTTTTGATATAAAAAATAGCGAAAATGGCGAATGTGTCGTTTATTGCGGGGATAAAAATTTAGGCATTGCTGGAATTTACCAAAGTGACGTAGCAAGAGTAGATGAGAAGTCAAAAGTGATCTTAGTAGAAGCTAGCTACGTAAAGCCAGATGTAGTTTCAAAAGCTATTTTTGAAAATAAAAATTTACCAAAGGGTGATCAAATTTATCGCTCAAGTCGTGGTAGCGAGCCAAATTTAGCTTATGGAGCGGATTATTTATTTAAAAGACTTGCTAATTTTAAAGATACGCTAAATCTCTTTGCTGGCTCACAGCAGTCGCTTTTAAACACCGAGCCTATAACACTAAGCATCTCTCTTTTTGAGCTTAAAAATATGATCGGCCAAGATATTGCTAGAAATGACGTCGTTAAAATTTTAAAGAAACTTGGCTTTGAGATCGCAGTAAATGTTGAGCAGGAGAGCTTTAATGTAAAAGTGCCGTTATTTCGCCATGATATAGTAAATTCTCACGATGTTTGTGAGGAGATCGTAAGGATAGTAGGCATAGACAATATCGCCTCAAAACCACTAAATTTCTCTGAGAAAAATAGGCTAAATAAGACATATTTTGACTATAAAAATGCTTTAAATTTAAGGCGTAGAGCAGCTGATAATGGCTTTTTTGAAAGCGTGCACTATGTCTTTGATAGTGAGGACGAGCTTAACGAGCTAAATTTTAAACCATGCAAAGTCAAGATACTAAATCCTATAAACAACGAGTTAAATACACTTAGGCCGACACTTGTTAATCACCTTCTAAGCTCAAGCGAGAAAAATATCAAAAACTCAAAACGCTCAGTTAGACTTTTTGAGCTTGGAGAAATTTTTGATGAAAATGCAAGCCAGGGCTTAAATTTAGGCTTTGTTGTGTCTGGACTTTTAAAAGAACCGACTCTGATAAACGGCGCAAAGGGCGAGGAGGCAAATTTCTATGCATTCGCATCTATGGTGCAAAATGTCATAGGTAAATTTGAGCTAAAACCTTGCCAGGGCATCTCATATCTTAGTCCATACGAACAAGCACACATCTATCAAAATGGCGAAAATATTGGCTATATCGGTAGAGTTGACGCAAGAGTTGAGGCAAAGAGAGATCTGCCAAGAACTTACGTCTGCGAGATTGATTTTGCGAAGCTTAAATTTGAGCCAATTTTGGCAGTGCCTTATTCTAAATTTCAAAGCACTACAAGGGATCTTAGCCTCATCGTGCCTGAAAATTTTGAGGCTGGACAAATTTATGAGTGCATAAGAGGGCTAAACCTAAAAGAGCTAAAAGAATTTTTACCAGTTGATATTTATAAAGATGCGAAGCTAAATGGCTCGATCAGTCTTAGCCTCAAATTTACATTCCAAGATATGGAAAAAACACTCGAGGATGATGATATAAACGCACTTATGGATAAAATTTTAAGCGAGCTAAAAGAGAAACTAAATATCGGAATAAGATGAGAATTTATCCATTAGAAAAAAGTCTAAATTTAACTATTGACGACATCGCAGCGGATAAGTCCATCTCGCATAGATGCGCGATTTTTTCACTTTTAAGCGATAAACCATCTCGCATTAGAAACTATCTAAGAGCAGGCGATACGCTAAATACCTTAAAAATAGTCAAGCTTTTAGGCGCAAAAGTTGAGGACAATGGCTCTGAAATAACGATCACACCGCCGCAAAAGATAAAAGAGCCAAATGAAATTTTAGAGTGTGGCAACTCAGGTACTGCGATGAGGCTTTTTATGGGACTATTAGCCGCACAGGATGGCTTTTTTGTGCTAAGTGGCGATAGATATTTAAACTCACGTCCAATGGCTAGAATAGCAAAACCTCTAAACGATATGGGTGCAAAGATAGATGGCGCAAACAACGCAAACAACGCTCCGCTTTGCATAAGAGGGACCAAATTTGAAAGATTTGATTTTGAGGGCAAGATCGCCTCAGCTCAGGTAAAAAGTGCGCTTTTATTAGCGGCTCTTTACTCAAATGGCTGCAAATTTAGTGAACCAGAGCTAAGCAGAGACCACACTGAGCGAATGCTTGCTGGCATGGGAGCTGATATAAAATGTGGCGACCTAGAGATCACTTTAGAGCCGATGAAAGCCCCACTTGCACCACTTGATATAGATGTGCCAAATGATCCAAGTTCTGCATTTTTCTTTGCGGTCGCAGCACTTATCATTCCGGGCTCACACATTATTTTAAAAAATATCTTGCTAAATAAAACTCGTATCGAAGCTTATAAAATTCTAGAAAAAATGGGAGCTGAGATAAAATTTCACAAAACTTTAAGCAAATATGAAGATATCGGTGATATCGAGGTCAAGTACTCACCAAATTTAAAAGGTATAGAAGTTAGCGAAAATATCTCGTGGCTCATCGACGAAGCCCCAGCTTTAGCCATCGCATTCGCCTGCGCAAAGGGCCAAAGCAAGCTAACAAATGCAAAAGAGCTTCGCGTAAAAGAGAGCGATAGAATTGCTGTCACGATAAATGCGCTAAAGCAGTGCGGTGTCGATGCTAGCGAGCTTGAAGATGGCTTTATCATAAATGGCTCTGAGGCGAAATTTGCCACGATCGATAGCCACGGAGATCACAGGATCGCCATGAGCTTTGCCATACTTGGACTAAAATGTGGCATGCAGATAGAAAAGAGCGAATTTATCGCCACTTCGTTTCCAAATTTTGCTGAAATTTTAAAGAAAATGGGAGCTAGAGTTGAAGATCGAGCTTGCTAGTAGTTATGGCTTTTGCTTTGGCGTAAAAAGGGCGATAAAGATAGCCGAAAATGCTGGAGATGCCGCAACTATCGGCCCACTCATCCATAACAACGAAGAGATAAATAGGCTTGAGAAAAACTACAATGTAAAGACGCTTGAGGGCATAGATGAGCTAAAAGATGAGAAAAAGGCGATTATCCGCACTCACGGCATCACTAAAAATGATCTTGCAGAGCTAAAAAAGACCGATATAAAAGTAATCGATGCAACTTGCCCATTTGTGACAAAGCCACAACAAATTTGCGAAAAAATGAGCGAAGAGGGCTATGATGTGGTGATCTTTGGCGATATGCATCACCCAGAGGTAAAAGGGGTGAAGTCGTATGCCAAGGGTAATGTCTATGTTGTGCTTGAAGAGAGCGAGCTAGAGGGCATTAAATTTAAGCAAAAGGTCGCGCTTGTTAGCCAAACTACTAGAAAAGTTGAGAAATTTATGCAGATCGCAAACTATCTCATGCTTCATGTAAAAGAGCTGCGCGTTTTTAACACAATCTGCAATGCGACATTTGAAAACCAAGAGGCTGCTAAAAATTTAGCAAAAAGAGCTGACGTGATGATAATTATTGGCGGTAAAAACAGCTCAAACACAAAACAACTCTACCTAATATCTAAAAATTTCTGCGAAGATAGCTATCTCATTGAAAGCGAAGAAGAGCTTGAGGGATCATGGTTTGATGGCAAAAATTTGTGTGGCATAAGTGCGGGTGCAAGTACGCCTGACTGGATCATACAAAAAGTAGTTGACAGAATCAAAAAAGTATAAAATTTATCCTAGCTAAAGCCACAATTAACTATAATAAGCCAATTTGCCGCTACTGGCATAATAAAATTTAAAGGATCAAGATGGCTGTGAACAAAAGTGTTCAATTAGGAAAAGCAAAAGACGAAGATATCGAAGATATCGATTTTGCTGCGATGTTAGAGGAGTCTTTTAAAAAGACTGAAGAAGATAGTGACGCAAAGATCGTCAGTATCAATGGTGATGAGGTTTTAATTGACGTTGGCAAGAAGTCAGAAGGCATTTTAAATGTTTCTGAGATCACTGACGCAAACGGCAACCTGACGCATAAAGTTGGCGATACGATCAAAGTTGTAATAACTGGATCAAGAAATGGAAGACCTATAGTGTCGCACAAAAAAGCACTTAGAAAAGAGAAAGTTAAAGCTTTCATCGAAGCTTACGATCCTGAAAATTCTGGCGAAATCGACGTAAAAGTAGTTGGAAAAAATAAAGGTGGTTTTATCACTCAAGACGCAAATGGCGTAGAATTTTTCTTACCAAGAACGCACAGCGGATTTAAAAACGCTGAGGGCGTAGTTGGAAAATCATACAAAGTAAGAGTTATAAAAATTGATAAAGAAGAAAATAGCATAGTTGTCTCTAGAAAGAAAATTTTAGATGATGACCGCAAAAAACGTAAAGAAGCTCTATCAAGCATAGTAGAAAATGATAGCGTTATAGAAGGCACAGTTAAAAAAATCACAACTTATGGCATGTTTGTTGATGTTGGCGGAGTCGATGGACTTGTGCATTATAGCGAGATAAGCTATAAGGGCCCAGTAAACCCTAGCTCACTATATAAAGAAGGTGATAAAGTTTTAGTTAAAGTTATCAGTTATGACAACGAAAAACGCCACTTGTCTCTATCTATCAAGGCGGCTACTCCAGATCCTTGGGAAGAGATCATAAACGATGGACTAGAGGTTGGCGACACTATTAAAGTTACAGTTAGCAATATCGAGCCTTACGGCGCATTTGTTGATCTTGGAAATGATATTGAAGGATTTTTACATATATCTGAAATTTCATGGGACAAAAATATCAAAAATCCAAAAGATCACATTAATGAAGGTCAAGAGATCGATGTTGAGGTTATTGAGATAGATGCAAAAGGACATCGTCTAAGAGTGAGCCTTAAAAATTTACTTCCAAAGCCATTTGATGAGTTTAAGGCAAAACACAAAGAGGGCGACGTAGTAAAAGGCGTTGTGACAACTATCACAAATTTTGGTGCATTTGTTAGAGTAGGCTGCGTTGAGGGCTTGTTACACAATGAAGATGCATCTTGGGATAGGAATGACAAGTGCAAAGATATGTTTAAAGCTGGTGACGAGCTTGAAGTAAAGATCATCAAAATCGATAGTGCTGAACAAAAAGTTTCACTTAGCCTAAAAGATCTAAAACAAAGTCCAGTTCAAGCATTTGCTGATAAATTTAATGTAGGTGATATCGTAAAAGGAACAATTCGCGACATTAAAGACTTTGGCGTATTTGTAGAGCTTGGTGATAACGTTGATGCGCTGATCCGCAAAGAAGATCTAGGTAGTGTAGATGTTAGCACACTTAAGATCGGCGATGAGATCGAAGCAGCTATCGCATTTATCGATGAGAAGAAAAATAGAATACGCCTAAGTATACGCCGTTTAGCAAAACAAAAAGAGCGTGAAGTGTTAAATGAGATCAATGATAATGATGATAAAGTAACACTCGGCGATATTATAAAAGAACAATTACTTTAGTTTAAATGGGCAGACGCATACTTTTATTAGTAGTTGTCCTGCTATTTGTTATATTGGGTTTGGTTGGAATTTCTCTTGTTAAATTTGCAAGTATAAATTTCAGCCAAATATCTGAAGAAAATATCACAAATGAGCAAAATTTAACTAAAAACACGACCAGCAATACCAACTGGATGAGTGAGCTAGCAACTATTAGAAAAAGAGATTATGTGCTGCCTGTAAATGAAATTTTTATAGAATACAACCGACCCAAAATAGAAAAACCAAAGATTACTGCATATGAGCTTTTGATAGATAAAAATGATATCTATTCAATGTTTTGTTTGATGCAGACTTTAAGAAAAAGTGAGGTCGATTTTACTGTTGTAAAAGATGGTGCAAAAAGCCAGATATTTTTAAATACTCAAGACTCTAAACTTCTACAAAATATCATTTTAGAACTAAGAGTTTATGATATCCACTCAAGTGTGAGAGAGGTAAAATTATGAAAACTATCATTGTTTGCGATGCGATACATCCAGTAGGTTTTGAACTTTTAAAAAAAGAGCAAGATATAAATGTAATAGACGCAGTTAATACTCCCAAAGATGAACTTTTAAAAATTTTAGGCGAGGCTGATGTTGCTATAACAAGAAGCTCAACTGAAGTAAACGAGGCCTTTTTAAACGCTGGTAAAAAACTAAAAGCTATTGTTAGAGCTGGTGTTGGTGTAGATAATGTCGATATAGAAGGATGCTCAAGGCGTGGCATAATAGCTATGAACGTTCCAACTGCAAACACTATTGCTGCAGTTGAGCTAACAATGGCTCATATGCTAGCTTCAGCTAGATCCCTTGAATACGCTCATAATGATCTAAAGCTAGATAGAATCTGGAAGCGTGAGAAATGGTATGGGGTTGAGCTTTTTAAGAAAAAGCTTGGTGTGATCGGCTTTGGAAATATTGGCTCGAGAGTAGCTGTTCGTGCAAAAGCTTTTGGTATGGAGATCATCGCTTATGATCCATATATTGACCCATCTAAAGTTATCGATATGGGCGGTACTTACACTAAAAATTTTGATGATATTTTAGCATGTGATTTTATCACGATCCATACGCCAAAGACTAAAGAAACAACCAATATGATCGGCGCCAAAGAGATCGCAAAAATGAAAGATGGCGTAAGACTTATAAACTGCGCTAGAGGCGGTCTTTATAACGAAGAAGCGCTTTATGAAGGACTAAAAAGTGGCAAAATAGCATTTGCTGGTATTGATGTTTTTACAAGAGAGCCAGCAACTGATCATCCACTTCTTGATCTAAACAATGTAAGTGTAACTCCACATCTTGGAGCAAATACGCTTGAATCACAGCGAAATATCGCAGTTGAGGCAGTCGAACAAGCTATTTTAGCAGCTCGTGGTATAAGCTATCCAAATGCGTTAAATTTACCTATAAAAACAGAAGATCTACCACCATTTGTTGAGCCTTATATCGATCTTACAAGCAAGATGGCATTTCTTGCTGCACAGATAAATAAAAGCGTTATTAAGGCTATTCGTATCGAGACTCACGGTCAAATTAGCGAATATGCAAATTCAATGCTAACATTTGCCATAGTTGGTGCATTAAAAGAGAGTCTTGGTGATGCGATAAATTATGTAAATGCTAAATTTTTATGCGATGAAAAAGGTATAGTGACTGAAACTAGCCTTGGCGGAGATAGTATTTTTAAAAATAAAATTACCGTTCGCTTAACTACCGAAAATGGTATTGTAACTGTTGGCGGAACGGTATTTGGTGAAAATCAGCAACGCATCGTAACGATAAATGGCTTTAAGACCGACTTTAAGCCAAAAGGTAAGATGATCATCTTTAAAAACCATGACGTGCCAGGCGTTATCGCTCAGATTAGTAAAATTTTAGCTGATGAAAAGATTAATATCGCAGACTTCCGCCTTGGTAGAGATGATCACAATATGGCACTTGCTGTCATTTTGGTTGATGAACATATAAAAGCAGAAACGTTAGAGAGACTAAACGCACTTGAAGCTTGCGTTTGGGCTCAATACGCAGTTATATAAAATTTTGAAAGGATAAAAAATGGCTTCATATTCAATGGGCGATCTAAAAAAAGGGCTAAAGATCGAGATCGATGGCGTTCCTTATAAAATCGTAGAATATCAACACGTTAAACCGGGCAAAGGTGCAGCTTTTGTTCGTGCAAAAATCAAATCTTTTATCGATGGAAAAGTGCTTGAAAAGACTTTTCATGCAGGCGATAAATGCGAGCAACCACATCTTGAAGAAAAAGAGATGCAGTATCTTTATGATGATGGTGAGTATTGTCAGTTTATGGATACGGTTACTTATGAACAAGTTGCTATCAGCGATGAGGATGTGGGTGATGTTAAAAAATGGATGATCGATGGCATGATGGTTGAAATTTTATTTCACAATGGCAATGCGATCGGCGTTGAAGTGCCACAAGTAGTTGAGCTAAAGATAGTTGAGACCCCACCAAATTTCAAGGGTGATACGCAAGGTGGTAAAAAGCCAGCTACTCTTGAGAGTGGTGCGGTAGTTCAGATACCATTTCACGTACTTGAGGGCGAGGTTATCCGTGTGGATACTGTTCGCGGCGAGTATATCGAGCGTGCGAATAAATAATGCAGTTTAATCTTTCTTACTAAAACGTTTAGTCTTAGCTAAAGTCACTATTTAAAAAGTATTGGCTTTAGCAAAAACTTCATTTCATACATTGTAAAATTTCAAGTAGCACTAGCATAAAATACACAAAATTTTTATATTTTATAAAAATCCAAATATAGCCAAATATCGGCTCATAAAATATTTAAAAATCAAAAAATATATAAAAAAATGAAAATTCTTAGCGAGATAGGCTAACGCTTTAACTATAAAATTTTTATATTAGGATAGTAGAACCATAAGTCAAAAATAGGGAAAAACGAGACGGTTTCCCGTCTCGGTAGCTAGCATTAAGCCGACTTTGCTTTGAGATATTTGTTTATAAGAGTTGTGATCTCTTCACCGTGAGGAAATCTCGCTTCATCATTTCCGATGCGATCTTTCTTAGAAAATATAACATCTCCATCAACCTCGACGATGAAATTTCCACCATCACCTATAACCTTTTCGACTCTTGCATCACTAAAGTTCGCTTTTATTTCATCTTCTACACGAGAAGCTACCGGACGATAGTTTCAAGAGTTGCAGTAAATAATTTTTACTTGCATGCTCTGTCCTTTCTTGTGAAATAAGCCAATATTATATAAAATTTTACTTAACAAATAAAACATATTATTGTAAAGGATAAATTTATGAAAAAAGTTGCTGTGATTTTAGCTGAAGGATTTGAGGAGATAGAAGCACTAACTTCTGTTGATGTTTTACGTAGAGCTGGAGCGATAGCTTCTATTGTTGGGCTAAATGACGTAAACATCAAAGGATGTCACAATATATGCGTAAAAGCTGATGTGACACTTCGCGAGATGAAAGAGCTAGACTATGATGCGATCGTCCTTCCTGGTGGACTTCCAGGAGCTAGCAATCTAGCAAACGATACAAGACTCAAAGCAATTTTGCAAAATTTTGATAAAAGCAATAAGCTCATTTGTGCCATTTGTGCTGCTCCTATGGTGCTTGAGAGTGCTGGTGTGCTAAAAGATCATTTTGTTTGTTATCCAGGATTCGAAGAAAATGTAAGAAGTGATAAAAAGGGCTATGATAACGGCAAGAGTGTATTGAGGGATCAAAATATTATTACAGCAAAAGGTCCTGCTTTTTCAATGGAATTTGCACTTTTTATAGTTAAAAATTTACTTGGCGATGAAGCCTATCTTCAAGTAAAGAATGATTTACTTTATAAATAGCTTATAAAGATAAAATAGTTTTTTATTTAATTATTCTTTTTAAACTTAAGATTGGATTTTGTTTAGTGATAGTTGTAAAAGTTCTATATATACGAGTTTGTAGCTTTTAAGAATATTTTTCAAAAAAATATAATAATTTTTTGATTTTTTACATCTTTTTGACGAAAATTAGCTATTATCACACTAACCGAATAAATCGGTAATTTTTTTAAGGAACACTCCTGTGAATATTTATGTAGGAAATTTGTCGTATAGAACGACAGAGGCAGAATTAAAGGAAGCCTTTGCACAATTTGGTGAAGTAAGGCGAGCAAAAATAGTAAAAGATAGAGAAACTGATCGCTCAAAAGGCTTTGGCTTTGTTGAAATGGACGATGCAAATGAGGGACAAAAAGCTATAGACGCACTAAATGAAAAAGAACTAGGCGGACGTACTTTAAGGGTAAATGAGGCTAGACCAAGGGATTAATGACTATTTGCCACCAAATGGTGGCATAGTATCCCGCATAGCCCCTACGCCTAGTGGATTTTTGCATGCTGGCAATGCTTATAACTTCATCCTAACTTATCTTTTGACACGTTCGGCAAATGGCGTTTTGCACTTACGTATCGATGACTATGACCTTGGTAGATACCGGCAAGAATTTGTTCAAAATATCTTTGATGTTTTAGAATTTTTAGGGCTTGAATATGATAAAGGTCCAATTAGCGTAAGTGACTTTGAACGTAATTTTAGCTTCAAAGTAAGAGCTAAAAGATACGAAGATATACTTGAAAAACTAGATGAAATTTATATCTGTGAGTGTTCTAGAACTACAAAAAATGCCTACATAAACGGCATTTACACTAAAATTTGTAAAAATAAAAATCTAAAATTTATAAAAGACAAGACCGCCATTAGACTAAGCGTAGATGAGGGCGACCCTCTTGGTAAGCTTGTGGCAGAGCAAATGGGCGATTTTGTGATTTACAAAAAAGATTTTACGCCAGCTTACAACTTTGCAAGCGTGATAGATGACGAGGATATGGGTATAAATTTGGTTGTTAGAGGCGAGGATCTAAAGGCTTGCACGCTAGCTCAAAGATATCTTGCAAAAAAGCTAAATTTTAGCTTTTATAATGCTAATTTTATTCATCATAAGCTACTTTTAAAAGATGACAAAAAGCTCTCAAAAAGCTCGAAATCACCGCCAATTAATCTAAAAGATAGCCCGCAAATTTATTACAAAATTTTGGTAAATGATCTTGGTTTAGATATAAGATCAGCAGATAAAATCCAAAATCTACTTTATGAGTTTAAGCTAAAAAATATAGCCAAAAAATTTTTGCAAAGTATGAGCTAAATTTATACTATATATGCAGTTTGCCCCCGCCCTGATCTTTTGTTTTGATTAGCCATGTGTTGCTTTGATTATTTAAGCTTTGTCTCGAAAAATGCGTTAAAAAGCGAGTTTATGCCTTGCTTTGTAAATTTCTCCATTATCTTTTCGATCTGCGGTTTTTCTTGCCAAACTGGCTCATCTACGAGGCTCATTTTTACTAGCTCGTTTTGAGCGTCTATGTAGCTGCCAAGGCTGTCAATTAGCCCCATTTTTAGGGCATTGTGTGCCAAAAAGACCCTTGCGTTTGCCCACTCGTCTTTTTTCTTGATATCTAAATTTCTAGCCTCTGCCACGTCACTTACAAAGAGCATATAAGCGTCATTTACGAGCCCTTGTAAGCTCTCACGCTCTTGCTTGCTCCAGCTCCTCATAAAGGTTCCAGCCTCTTTAAACTCGCCAGCCTTCACCACCTGCTCGCTCACGCCTAAGTTTTTGGCTAAATTTTCGATGTTTGCCCCTTGCATGATGATGCCGATCGAGCCGATGAAAGCGCCTGGGTTTGCGACGATAGTGTCGGCATTTACGCCAGCGTAGTAGCTGCCACTTGCCATGTTGCCAGCTGCGTATGCGAGTACTTTTTTGCTCTCTTTTAGTCGCTTGACCGCCATAGCTAGCTCCACGCTAGGACTTAGCGCGCCGCCTGGGCTGTCGATGTAGAGCAGCACGCCTTTGATGTTGTTATCAAGCCTTGCTTTTTCTAGCGCTTCTAAAATTTCACTAGTATCCATTATCGTGCCGGTGATGTCTATGCGGGCTAAATTTGGCTCTTTCATCTTACCATCTGGCGCAAATACGAAAAATAAGATGAGTAAAAATATGAGCGCCTTAAAGTAGTTGTTGATAAATTTAAAAATTCCCAAAAATCCTCTAAAAATAAGCCTTAAAATTTGCAAATTTTGCCTCCGATATATAGTTTTTTAGCCTCATTTGTATGAAGTATGAGCTGAAGTATTAGCTCGCTATCATCGCACTCTAGGTCGTTATAGACGGCAAGATCGGCCGCTCGTCCTGCCTTTATTTCGCCGTTATTTGTTCTAAGCGCTTTTGCTCCACCATGCGTTGCAGCGACAAAAAGCCTAGCGGCAAGCTCGTTTAGATCAAGGCTCGTGTGGGTAAATAGGGCAGCTCTTAGCTCATGCCAAAAATTTAGGCTGATATTTGAGCTAAGGCCGTCTGTGCCGATGTTCAGACTGACATTGTTTTTGAAAATTTCTTTTAAATTTAGCGCCTTTTTACCAAGTAGCCTATTTGAAACGGCGCAGTGCGTCACGCTGTGATGAGGCTTAAATTTAGCAAAATCGCTCACATAAACGCAGTGCGTAAATAGCGTATTTATCTCACGAAACATCTCAAAATAGCCCTCTTTATCATACATAGGCTTTGGATCTGGGCTAAATCTTAAAAGATGCTTTTTAAAGCCACCACTGCTATGCTCTAGCCACTGCTTTTCAGCCTTGCTCTCTAAAAAGTGCGTGCTAACTAGCAAGTCATCCTTTTTGGCTATCTCAAGGGCGGCTTTGGCTAGCTTTGGGTGCACAGAGTAGGGTGAGTGCAGTGAGATGGCTGGGGTAAAATTTTTATTTTTATAGCCCTTTGTTTTTTCTAATTTAGCTAAGAAATTTTGCAAATTTTGCTGAACCATCTGCTCGCTTGATCCTAAAATTTCACTAAAAAGCACGACTTTTAGCGGACTAGCGGCTAAAATTTCAAGCTCCGAACCAAAGCTAGATATCTCGCCAATGGTGCAAACTCCGCTTTTTAGCAGTGATTTTATAGCTTCATTCATTGCTTTTTTAGCGTCCATTTTGGCTAGCTCGCTCCCTTTATCGATGATAGAGCCAAGCCACTTTATAAAATCGCCATATTTTAGTGTGCTAACGTTTGAGCTAAACTCCAAATGAACGTGCGTATTTACAAAGGCTGGGGCAACCACGCTATCACTAAAGTCGCAAATTTTAGCCTCTTTAAATTTCTTTTGCGCCTCTTTTTCGCTTGTAATTTCTAAAATTTTATCATCATCAATAACGACACAAGAATTTCTTAAAATTTTTGGATTTTCTCCGCCAGTGATTATTTTTTTTGCTTTTAAAATTTCCACATTTGAGCCTTAAATTTTTGTTATTGTAGCGAAAATTTAGGAACGGAAATGTATAATTTGGACTATTTAATCAAAAAGGAGTGACATGGATAAGAAGCTAAAAATAATGGTTATCCAAGGCCCAAATATCAATATGCTTGGCGCTAGAGAGCCAGGAATTTATGGCGTTATGAAGATGGAGGATATCCACTCTCAAATGAAGATCGTTGCCGATCAAAATGACGTTGAAATCGAGTTTTTTCAAAGCAACCTTGAGGGCGAGCTAGTCGATAAGATCCAAGAGTGCTTGGGCGATGCTGACGGCATCATCATAAACCCAGCCGCTTACACTCACACCTCTATCGCTATCCGTGACGCGCTAAGTGCGGTTGCGCTGCCAGTTATCGAGGTGCATATCAGCAACGTTTATAGAAGAGAAGAGTTTCGCCACAAAAGCCTCATCGCACCAGTTGCAGCAGGTCAGATCGTGGGCTTTGGACCAGTTGGTTATCATTTGGCGATGATAGGCATGCTTCAAATTTTTGAGCAAATCAAAGCAGTAAGAGCAAATCAAAAAGCACAATGAATTTCATCTTAAAGGACGAAAACGCCGTATTTTACGAGTGCGGCTACAGCTGCGACAATGAGTTTTTGCTATGCCTTGATGGTGTGAAATACTTTTTCACGGACGCGAGGTATTATTTTGAGGCAAAAAGCTGCGTAAATGCAGGCGTGGTCGTTCTTTTAGCGCAGAGAAATTTAATAAGCGAGGTCAGGGCATTTTTAAGAAAGATGAAGCCAAGTAGCCTCGTTTTTAACCCAGATGAGCTAAGCCTAAGTGAGTTTAATGCGCTTAGCAAGGGTTTTAAGATAAATTTCAAACCAAAGGCAAATTTCTCTAGGTTAAAGAGAATTTGCAAGAGCGAAGATGAGATAAAAATTTTAAAAAAGGCTAGCGAATTTGGGGCAAAATGCTTTGATGAATTTGCTAAATTTGTGCGTGAAAATGGCGAAGGGATGAGCGAAAAAGAGCTTCATTTTAACGCCTCGCTCATCTTTAGGCAAAAAAACGAGCTAGGTCTTAGCTTTGATCCTATCGTGGCGATAAACGAAAATGCCGCAAAGGCGCATGCGCTGCCTGGGGATAAAATTTTAAAAAAGGGCGACTTGCTGCTACTTGATGCTGGGGTTAAATTTAAGCGTTACTGCTCTGATCGCACCAGAACTGCTTGCTTTGATGAAAATTTTAACTTCTCAAAGGAGCAAAAATTTAAAAACGCCAAGATGCAAGAAATTTACGAGATCGTAAAAGAGGCTCAGGCTGCTGCGATAAAGATCACTAGAGCTGGCGTTAGGGCGTGCGAGATAGACCTTGCAGCAAGAAGCGTGATAGCAAAGGCTGGATATGAAAAGGTCTTTTTTCACTCGACAGGACACGGCGTGGGCGTCGATATACACGAGCTTCCAGTCATCTCAGCAAGGAGCGAAACGCTCATAAAAGAGGGCATGGTCTTTAGCGTGGAGCCTGGAATTTATCTAGAAAATGAATTTGGGGTGCGCATCGAGGACGTCGTGGTCGCAAGAGAAGGTGGGTGCGAGATTTTATGAGGCTAGCTGGAGCAAGAAAGATCGTAAAAAGCCGTTTTTGCCCTAGTTTTTTTCATAAAAGAGATGAGTTTAAGTATGAGGCGCTAGTTGGTATGGGTGGCAACATCGGTGATAGCGCAAAGAGGTTTGATAAATTTATAAGAGCGATTAGTGAAGATAGGCGTTTTCACGTAGTTGAAGTCTCGCCGATCCTTATAAATGCGGCGTTTGGCTACGAAGCGCAGGATGATTTTAGTAACGCTGTTATAAATTTACAAACATCTATGAGCTCTAGAGAAACTCTAAAAATTTTGAGGCACTATGAGAGTAAATTTAAGCGTGTCAGGACATTTAAAAATGCGCCACGTACGCTTGATCTAGATATTTTGTATTTTAGTAAAAAAGTCTATAAGACGCCGCGCCTTATCGTCCCGCACCCAGGAGCTGATAAGAGGCTTAGCGTGATCGTGCCACTAGGGCTTATGAGAGGTTAAAAGGATATAAATGGCTACAAAATTTCATACTTTTACAGGCGAGAGCACCATTGAGGCTTTGAAAAAGGCTCAAGAAACGTGCGGCGAAAAGGCCATATTAGTTACTACAAAACAAATTCAAGCCAAAACGATAAATAAAAAACCACTTTATGAAATTTTAGTAAGCGTCGAAGAAGACGATGTGAAGCAACCCCCAAAACCAAATACAAAAGCCATAAACTATGAAAATGCCTACTCTAAATTTAATAAAAACTATGAACCTGCTAAGCCAAAATTTGAGATAAAAGAAGAGCCGGCTAAATTTGATGCAAAGACAGCATCACCAGAGCCTTACGATCCAAACGAGAGTGTGCTTTTAAATATCTCAGCTGCTGCAAAAGAGATAAGCACGATCGCAAATGTAAATATTGACGATGTCAAAGATAAAGAGTCAAGCATACCAAGCGGCATGAATAAAAAAATAGACGATGTGGCAAAGCAAGTAAGCGTGCTAAGCGAGAAAATAGGGCTGATAACTGACATGATCTGGGACGAGAAAGCACCAAATCGCAATAATCTTTCGATCCCGCCGGAGTTTGCTAGCATCTATAAACTCGCAAAACAAAGCGGCATGAAAGAGGAGCATCTAGAGGCTATCATGCAAACGACGCTTGAAAATTTGCCAGTTTCGATGAAGAGCAATCCAACCGCAGTAAAAAGATATTTTTATTCGCTTTTGCGAAATATGCTACCTTGCAGAAAAGAGCCAAGTGATAAAAAACAACGTATCATGATGCTAGTTGGCCCAACTGGGGTTGGTAAAACTACGACACTAGCAAAGCTAGCTGCTCGTTTTGCATACGGCAATGAAAAACGCTATAAAACAGGTATTATCACGCTTGATACGTACCGTATTGGAGCGGTTGAGCAGCTATTTCAATACGCTAAAATGATGAAGCTGCCTATTCTTGATGTTATCGAGATAGATGACTTTCAAAATGCTATAAAGCAGCTTAATTATTGTGATGTGATACTTATTGATACGACTGGAAATTCGCAGTATGACAAAGAAAAGCTCGAAAGGCTTGATAAATTTTTAAAGCATAGCGGCGCAAAGATTGATGTAAATTTGGTCCTTTCGGCTGGCTCAAAGGTTGAAGATCTAATAGAAATTTATAATGGATTTTCGTTTTTAGACATCGACACACTTATAATCACCAAATTTGATGAGACAAAAATTTTTGGCAATGTCTTTTCGCTGATATATGAGACAAACACGCCAGTTAGCTACTTTAGCGTGGGTCAAGAGGTGCCTGATGATCTTGTGGAGGCAAAGAGTGAATTTTTAGTAGAGTGCGTGTTTGACGGCTTTACAAAGCAAAAGGCTAGCGATGAATAACCAAGCGCAAAAACTACAAAATTTAGTTCAGTCTCAAAATAAGGCTAAAAATACGCATTTTATAGCGATTACAAGCGGCAAAGGCGGCGTTGGCAAGAGCACGATAAGTGCAAATTTGGCAAATGTCTTGTCGCAAAATGGCTATAAAGTAGGGCTTTTTGACGCTGATATCGGCCTTGCAAACCTTGACGTCATCTTAAATGTAAAAATGGGTAAAAATTTACTTCACGTGCTAAAAGGCGAGTGCAGCCTAAAAGATATCTTGATACCTATAAATAAAAATTTGATCCTCATTCCTGGTGAAAGCGGCGATGAAATTTTGAAATTTAACAATCAATTTTTATTTGAGAGGTTTTTGGATGAGGCGAGCGAGCTTGATGAGCTTGATTTCTTGATCATTGACACCGGAGCTGGCATAGGCGGTAGTACGCAGCTGTTTTTAGAAGCGGCTGATGAGGTCGTGGTGGTAACTGTACCTGATCCTGCAGCGATAACTGATGCATACGCTGTCATAAAGATCGTCTCAAGGTTTAAAAATAGCGAGCTTTTGCTTTTAAATATGGTAAAAAATGAGGCAGAAGCGACTAGAATTTATGAAAATATCAAACGTGTTGCTAATGCAAATATCGGACCTAGCTTAAATTTAGAGCTTATAGGATTTGTGGCTTCTGATAAGAATGTTTCAAGAAGTATAAAACAACGAACGCTTTTTACAGACGACGCTGCTTATGCTGAGCCTAGCGCTCAGATAAAACAGATAGCTTCGAATTTACTTTATAGGTTGGAACGAAAAGTGCTTAACGATGAGCAAAGCAGGAGCTTTGGGGGCTTCTTTAAGCGTTTGATAGAACAATTTTAATGGAGATTGAGCTTTGCGTGCAGAAAATTTTATAGCATTTTTTACGGTTTGTGGTTTTTTTGTAGGTATAGTTTTTACCTTGCTAAAGGTGAGTGAGCCTATCGAAATGCTAGTTTATACACTAGTTATTACTTTGTTTTTTTATCTTATAATTCACATTGTTATCATGAACTACATCGATGTAAAAAGGGCTTTAACTAAAATTTTTGACAAACAAAAACACGAAGAGATCGCAGACTATCTCATCTCTGAGCTAAATACTAGAGAAAAGCGTATGGAAAATATAATGGTAAAAATGACTGCTGAAAATTTTGATTCTGGTAAACGAAATGCACGAGTTAAAGCAAAAGCAGCTTAACGCTTATAAAAATACGATAAAAAAAGAACAAGACGAGATAGTCTTAAAATATATGCCAGCACTGCGTGCAATGGCGTTCAGGCTTAAAGAGAGGTTGCCATCAAGCATAGATACAAATGACCTAATAAGCATTGGTGTTGAAGAGATGATAAAGCTTAGCAGGAAGTATGACAAGGAGCAAAATGACTCTTTTTGGGGTTATGGCAAAAAGAGAATTTATGGCTCTATGCTTGATTATCTAAGGACGCTTGATGTTGTTAGTAGAAGCGATAGAAAGCTAGTAAAGAGCATAAATAGCGAGATAGATAACTACTTTAATGAATTTGAAGAAGAGCCAAGCGATGAGTATTTGGCCGAAAAGCTTAATGAAGATATTGAGAAGATAAGAGAGGCAAGAGGCGTTAGCGGTATCATTACTATCTTACCAATAGACGAGCAAATGGAGCTAATTGGTCAAAATGACGTCGAGAAAAGCATTGAGAGAGAGGATCTCATTTTAAAAATAGAAGAAGCTTTAAAAGATTTTGACGAAAGAGATCAGATGTTGGTTCAGCTTTATTATTATGAAGAGCTAAATTTAAAAGAGATAAGCCAGATCATGAATATCAGCGAGAGTAGAATTTCACAAATTCATAAACGTTTGCTTGATCGTATTAGGCGTAGCTTGGGGGTTTAATGGCTGATATTTTAAGTCAAGAAGAGATAGACGCGCTACTTGAAGTTGTTGATGAAGACGGCGATACAAGTAATATCGAGGTTGAAGAGAGATCACAAGGCGAACAAAAACAGATTATTATTTATGATTTTAAGCGTCCAAACCGCGTTAGTAAAGAGCAACTCCGTGCGATAAAAGGCATCCATGATAAGCTTGCTAGAAATTTGGCTAGTCAAATTTCTAGCGTGATGAGAAGTATTGTCGAGATCAGACTTCACAGTGTTGATCAGATGACTTATGGCGAATTTTTGATGAGTTTGCCAAGCCCAACGAGCTTTAACGTCTTTTCTATAAAACCGCTTGATGGAAACTGTGTTTTGGAGATAAATCCAAGCATTGCCTTTCCGATGATAGATCGTTTGCTTGGCGGAACTGGTGAAAATTTTGAAGCAAATAGAGAGCTAACCGACATCGAAGTAAATTTACTTGATGCGGTGCTTAGAATGATTATGCAGCGTCTAAAAGAGAGCTGGTCAATGATAACTGATATGTACCCAAATGTGGAAGCTAAAGAGAGCAGTCCAAATGTCGTACAAATCGTCTCTCAAAATGAGATTGTTATTATGGTCGTTATGGAGATCATAGTTGGTGGCTCAAGCGGTATGATAAATTTATGCTATCCAGTCATCTACCTTGAACCGATACTCTCACGCCTTGCAAATAGAGACATTATGCTTGGTGAAACAAGTGCAAAAAAAAGTAGAAACAAAGAGCTAAAAACACTTATCGGACGAGCAGAAATTTTATATGAAGCCATACTTGGCAAATCGATCATCAGTGTAAATGAGTTTTTAAATTTAAAAGAAGGCGATATTTTAAGGCTTGATAGAGGAGCTGATGATAAGGCGATCGTTTGTATCGATAAAAAAGAAGTTTTCTTAGCTGAAGTTGGGCTTCATAGATTTAGAAAATCTATAAGGATTGAACAGTTAATACGCTCTGATAAAGATGAGATCAAAAATATCTTAGAAAAATACGAAGAAGAGCGAAAAGCAAAGCTAATGGCGTATGAAGCTAATGAGCGCAAAATGGAAGAAGAAGAGGACGACGAAGATGATGAATGATTTTTTTAATATATTTTCTAACGAATTAAAAGCTACTATCGAAGGACTTACGGGCAGAGCTCCTGAGGTTGGTGAAAGAAATGAATTTGACGCACCAACACAAAACGGCATAAAACCACCAGTAGTGATGGCCAATATCTCTTTAAGTGGCGACATCAATGCTAAAACAGAGATAGTATGCACTCCGGTTTTAATAAGTGCCATTAGCGAATGGATGATGGGTGAAGAGGAAATTTCAAAGAATGAAAATTTAGGCAGTGATGAGCTTGACGCTGCAAAAGAGATATTTTCAAACCTTTTTAGCGCCTTTAGTACATCTTTGGGTGCTCAAAAGGGCATGCCAAAGATAAATTTTGAAGTAATAAATGTAAATTTTTTAGATGAAAATTCTTCGCTTGATTTTAGTGTTTATGAAAAGCTATTTTTATTTAATGTCAAAATTGAAGATCTAAGCGAGCATATCGGTTTTGCTTGCGATCATTCGTTGATGAAATTTTTTGAGCCAACAAAGACTGAAGCCCCAGCTGCACCAGCGAGCACTCCTCACGTAGCTAAGGGCGATTTTAGCGCTGAAGAGATGAGAAATATCGGACTTATAATGGATGTTAGGCTCCCTATTCGTGTTCGTATTGGATCAAAAAGAATGCTTTTAAAAGATGTGCTTACCATGGATATTGGCTCAGTTATCGAGCTAAATCAATTAGCAAACGATCCGCTTGAAATTTTGATCGGCGATAAGGTAATAGCTCTTGGCGAAGTTGTCATAATCGATGGAAACTTTGGCATCCAGATCACTCAGATAGGCTCAAAACGCGAGAGGCTCCAACAGTTAAAATAATGAATAATGAATTAGTTAGTGATCTTTTAAATTTTCCAAACGTCTTAAAATATAAAAATAAAAATGTTACCTTCTTTGGCTCGGCTAGATTTGATGAAGAAAATTTCTACTGCAAAAAGGCTTATGAACTAGCTTACAAACTAAACGAGCTAGGGTATGCCATCTTAACTGGTGGCGGAGACGGCATAATGAGAGCTGCAAACAAGGGCGCGTTTGATAGTGCAAAATCGCCAAGCATAGCCCTAAATGTGAGGCTTCCATTTGAACAAAATACAAACCCTTACGTTACGGCAAAATATCTCTTTTCAAATTTAAGCCCAAGAAAATTTGCACTTACCGATCGTTCAGTCGCATTTGTCGTCTTTCCGGGTGGCTTTGGCACTCTTGATGAACTTTTTGAAATTTTAGTACTTGCTCAAGTTGGTAGCAAAAAAGTAAAAATTTTTCTTTTTGGGAGCGAGTTTTGGCAAGGGCTTGATGAGTTTATAAAAAATACGCTAGTTAGCCAAAAAACAATAAAAAAAGAAGATATAAATTTATACAAAATCACCGATGATTTAGAGCTTATTGCAAACGAAATTTTGGCTATTTAAAAATAAGATATAAAATATCCCCTTTTAAATTTCAAAGAGGTAAAAAATATGAAAGTAATGGTCGCAATGAGCGGTGGTGTAGATAGCACTATGACGGCTAAATTTCTGCAAGAAGCTGGTCATGAAGTGCAAGGTTGCTATATGATGCTACATCAAAAGCCAGGATATCACGAAGAAAATATCAGAAAAGTAAAAAAAGTAGGCGAGTATCTTGGCATAAAGGTGCATATTTTGGATCTGCAGGAAAAATTTAACGAGTTTGTCTATGATCCTTTTGTGAAGCTCTATAAAGAGGGCAAGACGCCAAATCCTTGTGCTTTGTGCAATAAATTTATAAAGCTTGGTGCGTTGCTTGATTTTGCAAAGGCAAATGGCTGTGAGAAGCTTGCTACTGGGCATTATGTGCAAGTTATTGATGGATTTATCACATGTGCAAAAGATCCTAGCAAAGATCAAAGCTACTTTTTAGCCCAAGTGCCAAAAGAGATATTAAAAGATGTTATTTTCCCGCTTGGGGATAAATTTAAAAAAGATATAAAAGAGCTTGCAAGAAGTGTAAAAGTGCTTGAAGAATTTGCTACGCAGGCAGAAAGTAGTGAAATTTGCTTTGTGGAAGATACTTATATCGAAGTTTTAAATAAGCATTACAATACAAATTTGCCAGGAAATGTAGTTGATAAAGACGGCAAAATAATCGGCCGCCACCAAGGCTATATGCACTATACTATCGGTAAGCGCCGTGGTTTTGAGGTTTTTGGCGCCCATGAGCCACATTTTGTTATAAAGATAAATGCCGATAAAAACGAGATCGTTGTAGGAACAAAAGATGATTTGGCTCAAAAAGTAGTCGAGCTTGAAAACGTAAATTTGTTTATAGATAAAGATAAATTTGAGTGCGAAACTAAGATAAGATATAGAAGCCCTAAACTTGATGCTTTTGTTGAGGTTGATAAAGAGAGTAAAACAGCGAAACTAACGCTAAATCAAAATGCACTTGGTGTGGCACAAGGCCAGCTTTGTGTTATGTATGATGGCGATAAGGTTATTGCAAGTGGATTTATAAAAGGCTAGTTTTGGCCTTTTATAAAAATTTATTGAGCTCTGTGCGATTTTTTCTAAATTAAGCTAAAATTTATTGACAAAACATATCTTTTCGTCTATAATACGAGCTCTTTTCAAGTGTTCCGGATTAGCTCAGCGGTAGAGTAGGTGACTGTTAATCACTTGGTCGCTGGTTCGAACCCAGCATCCGGAGCCATTTATCTTCAAAAATCCTTTTAAAACCCCGATTTTTACAATGTTTCAAGAGCTTTAAGTTTTCTTAGTTTTATAAAATTTGTTCCCTATTTGTTCCCGAAATTTTTTAATATTCCAATTTCTCGCCATGTTTTCTAAGTCAATCTAAGATGCTTTATTTTTGTTTTTAAAAACAAGAAAACATTTTTTATCCTAAATTACTCTAAAATACCCTAAGGAATCATAGGGTATTAAAAATTTTTCAAAAACTATCCAAAAACTACTCAAAATAGCAAGAGTAAATGAAAAGTACATATAATTAGTTATATAAGAATAAGCATAAGGAGAAAATGGGATGCTTAACGAACTATATAACGATGTAGAGTACAAAACGCTTCTTGAGCACATATCTAGCCAATATAAAGGAAAGGTAGTTCTAGACAGAAAGCAAACCGCAGGGGTTCTTGGCATCGGCGTATCTACTCTTGATCTTCGTATATCGCAGGGCAGAGATATTCCGCGTTATATAAAGATAGGAGATGCAAAGAATTCTCGCATAGCGTTTGCGATAACGGACATTGCGACTTATATTTTTCAAAAAAGGGTTAAAACATGCTCTTAATTTCTATAGTAGATAATAAAGAAAAGGACTAAAAATGAGTGATGCTCTTCAAATAGGCGGACACAGCCTAGTTCTTTGTGTAAGAAGCGAATTCTTGACGCTCAAAAAGGCTATTATAAGGTATGAGCACAATGTTAGAGAGGTTAAGCACGCCTCTAAGATCGGATATCTTAGAGGCAACAGCCGTAATAATAGATACATAGTGCTTAGCGAATATAACGATAACGGCAATATGCGAGAGATGCCTAATAGCGATAGGGAATTTAGCGATAGAAAGTATATAAAAGCACTCTTGAAAAAATACCACGAAAAAATGAAGGCCGACTACGAAGCCCAAACTAAAATCTATAAAAACGGCAAGGTGGTAAAGAATCGTTGGCGAGAAAATATGGTCGGGTTTTCCGAAATAGTCATAAGTTTCGGCACCGATCGGAATAAAGAATCCAAAGAAGGGCTAAATAAAACCGAAGTAAATTTTATCAACGCTCAGGTCTCGCTCGACAGAGTTAGAAGATTTGCAAACGATTATTGCGCTAAATACGGCGTTAAATGCCTGCTAATCGCTGAGCACAACGATGAGAAGACTAAGCATTATCAGCTTATTTTTACGAATTACCAATTTGAAAACCATAAAAATCTTAGGTTTAACGGCAAAGGCGAGACGTTAAAATTCGGCAGAAGCATGCAAGAAATGGGCGGAGCGGCATTTGAAGGCATTGCTCTAAGAGGCGAAATAGACAGCAAGGCAAGACATAAAAATTTAAAACAAATGTACCTAGACGAAAAAGAGTTTAACGACAAGCAAGGGCTAAAAAAGAAAATAAAGCAACTTGTAGTTAAGGAAGTGAAGAAATATACAAAAAAGGAAAAACCTATGTTCGGTAAAGAATATTTTAGAATAGAAGCCGAGGACGATAAGGCTTTTATAACGAGTCTTACGAATTTAGTATTGGATCAAATGCAAAATAATATAAGTATTGTTACCGACGTAGAACTAAAACAAAGGGTTTACGAGCTAACGAATCAACTAATAAACAAGGGTGAGATAATTGCAAAAAATAACGAGCTGGATCAATCCAATGAAAATCTAATCCAAGAAAATAAAAATCTAAAAGAGATTAACGCGAACCTAAACAATCAAGACAATATTATAAAAGATAGAAATTTGCAAATAAACAATCTATCTGCCGAGCTAATTCAAAAAGAAGATGAAAACAATAAACTAAAAAGCCGATTAGAAAATATTGAAGCTGATATAGCGCAAATAGATAAACTAAAACAAAAAGCCGACCAAAGCGATGCCCTACAAAGCAAGCTCAAAGAAGCTAATACAGATCTAGAAAGCAAAGAAAAAACAAATCAGTCTTTGAAACAAAGAAACGAAGAGCTGGAGGCGTCGTTAAGTAACGAGAATGCCTTAAAGGAAGACAATGAAAGCAAGCTACTACAAATCGTTAAACTACAAACTTCTATAAATGGCAAAGTTCAAAGAATATCTGAGCTAGAAGAAGAAGTAAAAGTTAAAGACGAAAGGATAGAAAATTTACAGGATAAGTTAACTATATTAGAAAGCTTTAAAACGAAGGTTATTAATTTTATCTCAAAAATAAGCAATTTAATACCGAATTTTAGTAAGCTACTGGATGATGAGCCTACAGAGATAAAAAATGAGATAAAAGGCAAAGCATACAGTAGGGATGGGATGGAGATATAAACAAGTTATCGGCAGCGAGAAATCTTTAATAGATTGTTATAGAGTGGTACCGGTAGGACAAATTTTATCAAAATGACTAATATGTGATTTTTCTTTCAAAATACGATTTTAAAGGCAAATTTAGCCAAAAAAGGAATATTCTAAATTTGCATATTACTTAAATAATCCTTAAAAAAATATACTAATCTTAAAACTAAATTTATATTTGCAGTTGTATAATAATCTCATAATTTTCAGTAATACTAGAAAGGAGCAAAAATGGAAGAGATCGTAAAGACCACCTGTCCATATTGCGGTACGGGCTGCGGCATCGATCTTATCGTGCGAAACGGTAGAATCGTAGACGCCAAACCCAGCAAAGACCACCACGTAAACGACGGCGAGCTTTGCTTAAAAGGAATGTTCGGATGGGAGTTCGTAAACTCTCCTAAACGCTTAAGTCGACCGATGATGAGAAAGCTAAATGGCGTCTACGACAAACGCGGCGAGCTTGAAGAAGTGAGTTTTGAGGAGGTTTATGATTTCCTCGCAGATAAATTTAAATCCACTGTCGCAAAATACGGCCCAAGCTCGATCATGGGCTTTAGCTCTGCTCGTTCAAATAACGAAGACAACTACGTTTTCCAGAAATTTTTCCGCGCTCAGGGCAGCAACAACATCGATCACTGCGCCCGCCTTTGACACGCTCCTACAGTGGCAGGTCTTGCCAGCACGCTAGGAAACGGTACGATGACGAACGACTTGGTCGAATTTGCGACCGACACGGACGTATTTTTACTCATCGGTACCAACACGAGCGAGTGCCACCCGATCATCGCTATGCAGATGCAGCGCGGACTTCAGCGCGGCGCAAAGATGATCGTCGTAGATCCAAAACGCACCGATATGGCCAAAAAAGCCGATATCTATCTGCAAATCCCGATCGGAGCGAATATCAAAACGCTAAACACGATGATGCACGTCATAATCGCCGAAAATTTGCAAGATAGCGAATTTATCGAGAAGTACTCCGAGGGATTTGAATATCTAAAAGAAGCGGTTAAGGACTTTACGCCTGAGCGTTTCGAGCGCGAAACCGGCATAAAAAAGGAGCTCATCATAGAAGCAGCTAGAATGTATGCTAAAGCAGGCGCGGCGGCGATTTGCTACACGATGGGTATCACGCAGTTTAGCGACGGCACGTCAAACGTCTTTTCGCTATCAAATTTAGCCGTTTTAACGGGAAATTTAGGCAAAAAAGGCGCAGGCGTAAATCCTCTGCGCGGTCAAAACAACGTCCAAGGCGCATGCGACATGGGCGCGCTGCCTAACGTCATCCCGGCAGGCGCGGTAAACAGCCCTTACGCGCAGGAGCAAGCGCGCAAAGTATGGCACTTTGAGCTAAATCCGGTTCCGGGCTTTAAACTAACGCAAGCACCCGATAAAATGGATAGCGGCGAGCTAAAAGTCCTCTACGTCTACGGCGAAAATCCCGTAATGAGCGATCCTTGGACCGAGCACTTCGTCCACGCCGTACATCACCTAGACTGCTTTATCGTGCAGGATCTTTTCTTTACCGAGAGCGCCCATAAGGCCGATGTGGTGCTACCTGCCGCGTGCTGGGGCGAAAAGGACGGGACCTTTATCAACACCTCTCGCCGCGTCCAACGCACGCGCAAAGCTAGCGAACCCGTTAGCGGCGTAGAGCCCGACTGGAAAGTCGTTTGCAACATCGCAAACCGCATGGGACTAGAGGGATTTGATTTTGCGAGCCCTGAGCAAATTTGGAACGAGCTAAGAGAGCTTATGCCTAAATTTTTCGGCGGTATCAGCTACTATAGACTAGGCAAGCTAGGAGGTATCAGCTGGCCGTGCCCAGACGAGGAACACCCTGGCACGCCGGTACTTTACGCAGATCACAAATCCATGCTGCCGGGCGGTAAATTCCGCTTTGCGCCGGTGCTTTACTTAGACGATAAAAACGAACGCGCAAAGGCCGAGGCCGAATTTAGAGCCAAGATGAATATCCCAGAGGGCTACCCAGTCGGTAGCGGCGCGCTTAGCGAGGTGCCAGACGAGGTATATCCGTGCCTATTTACGACCGGACGCAAGGTCTATCACTACCACACCGGCACGATGACTAGAGAGTGTCCGGCTCTTGAATACGGCGCGGGTATCGAGGGCGCGCTCATCGAGGTAAGTCCCGATATCGCTCGCGAGAGGGAGCTGGAGGAGGGCTGCTACGCGCTCGTACAAAACAAACGCGGCCAGATCGCCGCCAAACTGCGCGTAAATCCGGATCTAAAAGAAGGCACGATATTTACGACCTTCCACTACAGCGAGGCCGACGGTAACGAGCTAGCAAACGCGGGCGATCCAGATCCGCTCTCGGGCATCACGCCGCTAAAGATGACGATAGCAAATATCAGGCGTCTAAGCGAAGAGGAATTTATCAAATTTAGAGAGCAAAACGAGATGTCGATGCACTCGGCAAATCCGTATTTATCGCCCGTTAGAGCGTAAATTTAGGGCGGGAGACCGCCCTTTTTCTACTTAAATTTATCCATTTTTATTTTAAATTTGCCAGCATTCAAATTTGACGAACTATCCATAGAAGCATGAGTTAAATTCGACGCAGCCAAACCGCGTAAAATTTGATGAGATTACTCGCCCCCGCAATCTCGGCAAGAGCGAGCTAAATTTTAAGATTTTATTTTAAGCCTATCGCCAGCATAGTAGGCGAGCTTCCAAGTCAGAGTTTGCTTTAGGTCTTTAAAGCCGTAGCCGCGTGCCTTGACCCTATCGCCGTAGATCTTCTCTATCATTGCAGATTCGCCTACTAGCAGCGCCTTTGTCGAGCACATTGCGGCACAAACCGGCACTTTGCCTTCGGAAATTCTATCCTGGCCGTACTCTTCGCGCTCGGCTTCGCTATTTGTCGGTAGCGGACCGCCTGCACACATCGTGCACTTATCCATCGAGCCTTTGGCGCCGAACACTCCATCGCGCGGGAACTGAGGCGCGCCGAACGGACACGCGTATAGGCAGTATCCGCAGCCGATGCAGATATCTTTGTCGTGTAGCACTACGCCGTCGGCTCTGATATAAAAACAATCAACCGGGCAAACCAGCGAGCACGGAGCGTCCTCGCAGTGCATGCAGGCTATCGAGGTTGATATTTCCTTACCGGGTACGCCTTCGTTTAGCGTGATGACGCGGCGGCGGCGGATGCCAAGAGGCAGCTCGTGAGCCTCGTCGCAAGCTACCGCACAGCCGTTACAGTCGATGCATCTATCGTCGTCGCAGTAAAATTTAAGTCTATTGTTGTCATTAAATTCGCTCATTTTACGCCTTTTCTATGCGGCATAGACCGCTTTTGGTTTCGGGGATTTGAGTGTTTATATCATATCCGTAGTTAGTGACGGTATTTGCGCTCTCGCCTACCGCATAAGGCTTGGTGCCTTCCGGGAAATTACCCGTCATATCAACGCCTTGCATATAACCCGCATAATGAAACGGCATAAAGATGGTGTCGGGTTTAACGGACGGTACTACTCTGGCGCGCACCTTAACCTTAGTACCTTCAGGCGAATGAACCCAGATGAAATCCCAGTTTTTAATGCCGTGTTTAGCCGCAAGTTCAGGGTGGATATCTGCAAACATCTCAGGCGTCAAGCGGCTTAGATACATACTAGCTCTCGTCTCCATGCCCGCGCCGCTAAAATTTACGAGGCGAGCCGTCGTGAGGATAATAGGAAATTCTTTTGAGTAGTCCTTTGCTAGCTGGACGGATTTAAATTTTGTATCGACGCGGTTTTGAAGTTTCTTATCCTCAAAGCTCGGATACTTCTGCGCTAGATCAAATCTAGGCGTATGAAGCGGCTCTCTGTGAAGAGGAATTTGATCCGCAAAAGTCCAAACGATAGTCCTAGCTCGCGCGTTGCCGTACGGAGCGATATTTTTCTCCATGCATTTTTTAGCTATGATATTACTATCGTCATGTATCCAGCTGCCGCCTATTTTGGCCTTTTCATCCTCGGTTAGCGTGATGCCTAGCACTTTTTCGATGTTATCTTTTTTGATCTCAGGATATCCGCCCTTAACGAACGAATCTACGGGCGCGCTACCGTCTGCGGCTAATTGGCTAACTCCGTTATGCTCTAAGCCGAAGCGGTTTCTAAAACCCATACCGCCTTGTCTAACGGATTTGTTTATGTCGTAGAGTATCGGGCTGCCCGGATGATCCTCCGTCCAGCACGGCCACGGCAGACCGTAGTACTCGCCTTCGACTACGGTGCCCGGTTTTCCTAGACTCGTTTTTTCGTCAAATTTATCCCAGTTTTCTTGGTGCTTTTTGAGTCTCTCCGGAGTCCAACCCGTCATGCCGATAGTTTTAATTATATTTGCGATCTCGCGCGTAGCGACTTCAGGCCACTCGATCTTGCCTTCAGCGTCCCTGATCGTGCGCGTTAGCTCGTCATAGTAGCCTAGTCTTTTGGCAAGCTCAAATAAAATTTCGTGATCGGGCATACTTTCAAACAAAGGCTCCACGACCTGACTTCTCCACTGGCCGCTACGGTTCGTCGCTACGACCGTGCCGCTAGTTTCAAACTGCGTCGCCGCAGGCAGTATATAGACGTCGTCTTTTTTGTCCGTAATCACGCCGGCATCGTTTACGAAAGGATCTACTAGCACTAAAAGCTCAAGCGCATCTAGGCCTTCTTTTACTTTTACTTGTTGTGCTGTAGAGGTGATACCGTTGCCTATTACTACTAAGGCTTTTATACTGTCGCCGGCATTATCTACTGCTTCGTTGCCGTTTTTACCGTCAAGCACGCCCGCCCACCATTTTGACAGCGTAAATCCGGGCTTAAACATCATTTCAGGCTTAACGAAATTCTTTTGGAGCCATTCAAAATCGACCTTCCACATCTTAGCGAAGTATTTCCAGTTGGCCTCGTTTTTTGGATAGTATCCGGGTAACTCGGTCGGCAAATTCGCCATATCCGTCGCACCTTGGACGTTGTCGTGGCCGCGAAGGATGTTACAGCCGCCGCCGCTAACGCCCATATTCCCTAGCACTAGTTGTAGGATCGGAGCGATACGAGTGTTTGAGCTGCCTATGGTGTGTTGAGTTAGACCCATCGCCCAAACGACCGATCCCGGGCGATTTTTGGCGTAAACTTCGGTTATCTCAAGAAGCGTCTCTTTTTTGATCCCGCAAACATCGGCTACGACTTCGGGCGTCCATTTGGCAGCCTCTTCGCGGATCAGATCCATACCGTAGACGCGGTCGTTTATAAATTCCTTATCTTCCCAGCCGTTTTCAAAGATGATATTCATCATGCCATACATAAAAGGTATATCCGTGCCGGTGCGAATTTGAGCAAAATAATCAGCCTTAGCCGCAGTTCTCGTGTATCTTGGATCGACCACGATTAGCTTTGCGCCGTTATTTTCCTTCGCTTTTAGAAAATGTCTAAATCCTACCGGATGGTTTACTGCCGGATTTGCGCCCACTATAAAGATAGACTTCGCGTTTTGGATATCTCCAAGATGATTGGTCATAGCTCCGTAACCCCAAGTATTCGCCACACCGGCGACTGTAGAGCTGTGTCAAAGACGGGCTTGGTGATCTAGGTTATTAGTCCCGAACATCGCTACGAATTTGCTTATATAATAGCTTTGTTCGTTGCAATCTTTTGCAGAGCCTAGAAACATCACTTGTTCAGGGTTTTTCTCGCGATACGCTTTTAGTTTGGCGCCGATTTCATCAAGAGCCTCTTTGTAGCTGATGCGTTTCCATTTGCCGCCTACTTTTTTCATCGGGTATTTTACGCGGCAGTGAGAGCGCACCATATCGATGACGTCGCTACCCTTACAGCAGTGGCCGCCAGCGCTTACCGGGTGATCTTGGGCTACTTCTTGGCGTACCCAAACGCCGTTTTCTACCTCGGCGCGCACTCCGCATCCAACGGAGCAAACCGTACAAACGGTTTTTACGATTTTAGAGTTTGGAAACGGATTTGCCATTTCTTCTTTTGTGGCGCTTCTAGTTACGCCGCTAGCAGCCAGCCCGCTCATGCCGCCCGCTACGCCTGCTAGCGCGGCTATTTTTAAAAACGATCTTCGCCCGACTGCGTTTGAGTGGGGCATAAGACGTAAATTTGCCTCAGACATATTCATCCTTTCTTAAATTTTATTTATTTCGCTTGTTCGTAGTATAGATCCCAGTTTTTGCTTCTTTTATAAAGCACTTCGGTCTTTTTGCTTTTACCGTATTTTAGGTTTGACGCCGCTGCCGTTGCTACTCCGGCCGTAGCCGCTGCCGCGCCGACTAGCCCCGCCTTTTTTAAAAATTCTCGCCTATTTTTTTGCATTTTCTTCCTCCATAGCTTTTATCTTTCTCACTCGGTTTTTTTGTCTTCTTATGGCCTCAGATCTTGAAACTCCGTCCAAAGTCTTTTTGTTTTTGCCTTGATTTATAGGACGCGGCGCGCTTAAAACTACGCGCTCAAACTCTATAAATCCTTGCAAAAGCACTGCGACGTCTTTATAAATTTCGCTGCTTTCGTGGTTAAAAAGATCATTTATAAACTCGTCGATGTTTTGGTTTATGATCTCTTTAAAAAGCTGCTCCTCAAGCTCGCCGTATAGCTCCAGCTCGCTCTCTCGCGCGATAAATTCGCTCATTAGCGCAAACACGAAACCCACGTTGTCTTCGTTTTCTTTAAATTTAGCCTCGTCGCGCCTAATGTCTGTGCGGGCTAAAATTTTACGCACTTTTGCGCAGGCGTGTCCGACCTCGTAGCCCTCGTCGTAGTAGGACAGCGAGTTTCTAAGCGGACTTGGCAGAGCGTGGAAAATTTCATCGAATTCATCCGCTAAATTTTGCGAATTTTTTTCATCGAATTTTACCTGAATGCGCATTATCGCGGCGGCCGATTCTTCGTTTAGAGCGTGCGCCGAGGCAAGGCCTAGCATCGCATTTACGCCGCTAAATCTATCAGCACCTTGGCTAAAAACGAAAAAACGCGAAAATAGCGAGTAGTAAAGCCCACGTCCCGCCGCAAATTCGCCCTTGCTAGTCATCGCCTTCCTTTATCATTTTTGTCTATTTTTTGAGATTTTTCTCGATTGTGAAACTATACTACTTTTTGGCTTATTTCTTATACTTAAAAAAAAATAAATCAAAAAAATTAATATATGCTTAAATATGCCTTAGTTGCATATTGCTTACGGCGAATTTTAGGAGATAAAATAAATATGAAATTTCAGCATATATATTGCATTTACGCTTCATTTTGATATTTACTTTTAACTAGGCTCTTTTAACGGGCGTTAAACGAGTCTAAATTTAAAATTTGAAGCAAAATTTGCAAAATTTGAGGCTCATTCAAGCCCCAAAAACGCTCCTTCGTCAAATTTAAAATAAATCCTCTCGCCGACATTAAAATTTTGCGAATTAGGCGCCAGGGTTTTTATCAAAAAGTCGCCGATTTTGATTTTTACCAAAAGATCTTTGCCAAGATAGAGCGAAACCGAGTGCAAGATGCCGCCTAAGTAGCCTTCTATCGGCGTTTTGCTTAGCGTTATTTTACTTGGATTTACGGCGATTTTTACGGCATTACGTAAATTTTGCGGCAAATTTACGTTCGCGTTTTCGTCAAATTTTAAAACCCCGCCATGCGCGTCAAAAATATTTTTGTACTCAAATTCGCACACGCGGCCCTTGTGTAAAAAGATGTTTTCTTCGGCGACCGCGCTTAGCCATTTGTCGTCGTGGCTAGCGATCACAAAGCCGCAGCCGTATCTTTGCCGCATATAAAGCACCGCCTTGCCGAAAAGCTTTGAGGTGCCCACGTCCACGCTATTTGTCGGCTCGTCGAGTAGATAAAGCCGCGATCTAAGCGCCAAATTTAACGCAAAGCTAACGCGCTGCGTCTGCCCCGAGCTTAGCTCAAAGTGGCGCTTGCTTAAAAAGCTCTCGTCAAGATCGACCAAATTTAACGCCTCGCTCGCTCGCTCGTCAAATTCTCCCAGTACTCCGCGGCTTTTTAAAACGGCTCTAAAATTTTCCCTCACGGAGCGTTTTAAAAGCGCGGGCTCTGGCAACAAAACGCTAACGTCGCGCAGTAAATTTAGACTCGGCGCGCTGCTTCCCCACAGCCGCACCTCGCCGCTAGTGGGCTTTTGTAAAAACGACATTACTCGCATTAGCGTGCTTTTGCCGCTACCGTTGCTGCCAGTTAGCGCGGTGATTTTGGTGACGTCGATATCAAGGCGCGGGATGTTTAAAATCTCGCTCGCGCCGTAGTTTAGGCGTAAATTTCTAACGTTTATCACTTTGCGCCTTTCTCGTTAAATTTACGAAAAGACTCAAGTTTGACGCGCCTAGCGCGCTTTTTGCGAGCGTAAATTTTTCAAATTTGTCAAATTTCATCGGTCAAGCCTTTTTAGCGCGTGTATCGCCAAATTTACGGCAAACGCGATAAAGATGAGCACCAAAGCCAGCGCGATACCCATGGCAAACTCGCCTTTGTTCGTCTCCAGCGATACTGCAGTCGTGATCGTGCGGGTAAAATATTTGATATTTCCGCCGATCATCATCGCCACGCCGACCTCGGCCACGATACGCCCGTACGCCGTCGCTACGACCACCATCAGAGCATACCTTAGCTCGTAAAGCACGCAGCCCACTAGCCTTAGCGGGCTCAGGCGTAAATTTAGGATGGTTAGATAGTGCTTTTTGTCCATATTTTCCACGACGCTAGCGCTTAGCGAGATGATGATAGGTAGTGCTAGCACAAACTGCCCCAGCATCACGGCCTTTAGCGTAAAAAGCAGCCCAAACTCGCCAAACGGGCCGTTTCGCGTGATAAACGCGTATAAAATAAGCCCGATCGCAACTGTCGGCATCGCAAGCGCCGTATCGCTAAGCAATCGTAATACTCGCCGTCCGCGAAAATCGTAAAATCCCAGCGTAAATCCAAGCGGAAAGCCGACTAAAATCGCAAAAAATATCGAGACGCTCGAAGTGTAAAGCGTCGCCCTGATCGCCGAATACGTCTCCTCGTCGCCGCTAAAAAGCAGCCTAAAGGCCTCCAAAAATCCGTTTAATAAAAAATCCAAATATTCTTTCTCCGCATATTTCTAAGGTTAATTTAATGTGCTATAATAGCATACTTTTAAAAAAGGAGAAAAATGAAAAAAGTAATATTAGGCTCGCTAATCGCGAGCGTTTTGGCGTTTGCGGGCGATAGCGAACTCATCATGGCTACCACCACCAGCACCGATAACACGGGGCTACTAGACGCGATCTACCCTGTGTATAAGGCAAAAACCGGCGTCGATATCAAATGGACCGCCGTAGGCACGGGCGCTGCTTTAAAACTTGGCGAAAACTGCGATGCGGACATACTTTTCGTGCATTCGCCAAAAGTTGAGAAAGAATTCGTAGAAAAAGGCTTTGGCGTCGAGAGAAAAGCCGTAATGTACAATGATTTCGTCGTTATCGCCGATAAATCTATCGCCGATAAATTTAAAGGCAAAGACATAAAAGAGAGCTTTGAGCTGATCAAAAAAGAGAATATCAAATTTTTCTCTCGCGGCGATAAATCAGGCACTGACAACAAAGAAAAAGGTATCTGGAAAAAAATCATCGGCGAAGTGCCTGAAAAAGACGGCTGGTATATGCAAACCGGCCAAGGCATGCTAGCTACCATCAACGCTGCAGCCGAGCAAAAGGGCGTGACGTTCACCGACCGCGGCACCTACATCAAGTACGAGGACACCAAAAAAGGCGCGCCTGAGATGGTCATCATCAACGAGGGCGACAACGACCTAAAGAACTTCTACTCGCTAATCGCGGTAAATCCGAAGCACTGCGCTAAGGCCGACATCGAAAACGCAAATAAATTTATAGAGTGGGCGACGAGCGAAGAGGGTCAGAAATTTATCGGCGACTTTAAGCTGCTAGATAAGCCGCTTTTCACGCCTGACGCGAATACTCGCAAAAACTAATTTTATTTACGCGCAAATTTGAGTCGAATTTATGGCTTAAATTTGCGTGATTCGGGCGCGCTTTGCGCCCTTTTTTATAAATCAAAATCTATTTTACCTCTTATTCAAATTTAAACTCACCGACGTTATTTTTAAATATTTCAAAACACTTATTACTAACCACCTTGTCTTTAGTATATGCTTGATATAATTTTAGTAATTCTAAAGTCGTTATTATTAATATACCTTCACTTTTTGCATAGCTTATTTGATTGGCATGTATCGGCTCCCTTTTGCCAGGCTCTATGTCGCGTTGAGGGTTAACTATTAGCAGGCCTTTTACATTGCCAGGAGACTTGGTATCGTCTTCGGCTATTAAATCAGTTACATGTTTCTTGCACTGTGCTATATTGCTATTTTTGACGTTTGTATTTATTCCCTTTATCTCTACCATAAAGTTAACATCTTCAAATTCGAATCTAAAATCTTCTTTTTTCACATCTGTAAAATGACTGTCTTTTTGCTTGAAAATATCTACTAAAATTTCCTTCACTACACCAACTAGCTCATCTCCTGTTGAATATAGGATTGATTTAAATCTATTATTTTTAGATATTTCTTTTTCTAATACATCAAGTTGTTTTAATATTTCATCTTTTTCACTCAAATAACTTATATTACTAAAATGCTCTATATTGTTTATCCATTCCGGAGCTACAGACTTCTGATATTTAGACAATATAAAATAAAGAACCGCGCGAGCCGCATTATTGTCTTTTATGTCTAGTGTTGTTATATATACGCCATTAATCTCCAATATAACATTTTTTCCGCCGTTTGATTTTTTTAACGATCTGTGTATAGACTCATCAAAAACAAAATCAGATAAGAATGTGTAATCATCTATTTTAGTTACACTTCTTTCATATCTGATAGTTGGAAAATTACGTATCATTGGCGATAAAGAATCCGGAAAATATTGGATTATACTAGATATTTTTATATTGGAAATACTTATTGTCCAGCCATCGCCACCAATTTCTTCTGTTGTTATATTTTGTGGCATTATTATCAAAGTATTACTTTTTTTAGTTTCCTTAAGTATTTCTGATAATAAGCTAGCAAATCCTTTAATGTCCAAACATATACTTTTCCTTTTATCAGATTTCCAGAGCTTACCATCATTAAAATCTATTATATTAAAGTCAAATTCATCAAAACTTCTCGGCTCGCTTATTTTGCTTATACAAAAACTTTCATCTCTCAAAAAGCAAGTGCGTTTAGTTAGTATTTGAATCTTCATTTTATACTCCAAATAGTTTATATAATTTGTATAAATTCCAATTTTTATATATTAAATTTTATTTTTTTGCTTAGAAAATTTTCCCGCCGAACATCTCGTACATCGCCTTTTCCTCGCCCCAAAGATCGCGGTGCTTTTTGATACAGGATTTTATCGCACCCACGAGATATAGCACGTCTTGCTCGGCGTGCGTGTAGTGCAGGCTCACGCGCACGAAGCCGGGCTTGGTTTCTGGCATGCAACCCTCCTTGATACCAAGCAGATCGTGAGCGTACGGGCCGGCACACATCACGCCCGCGCGCGTCTGGATACCAAAGTCATTGCTAAGGCTTGCGGCAAAATCATATGCCGAAACGCCGCGCACGTTAAAGGAAATTATCGGCAGTCGTGGCGCGCCCTTTGGAGCGTAGTTTATGACCTCGTCTATGCTTGCTAGCTCGCTCTCAAAAAGACGCGCAAGCTCGTCCTCGGCGCTTTTTATCCTCTCAAAACCTACCTCGTTTCGCAGCGCGTAGGCTAAATTTGCTCGCATTAGCCCGATGATAGGCGGCGTACCGCCTTCTTCTAACTGCTCGGGGTTTTTCAAAAATACGTGTCCTTCGCGGCTAGCGTAGGCGACCGTCCCGCCTGCGGCAAACGTCGGCACGTCGCTGTTAAGCAGCTCCTTTTTGATCGCCAAAAGCCCGCAGCTAGCAGGCCCTCCTAGTAACTTATGCGGCGAGAGGAAAATCGCGTCGAAATAGTCGCAATCTAAATTCGCGTGCGAGCTCAGCGCCGCGCAGTCAAAGGCCACGATACCGCCCGCGGTCCTGATTAGTTTGCTGATTTTTTTATAATCGCTGATGACGCCCGTTACGTTTGAGGCGGCGCTAAACGAGCCGATGATGCGGCGTCCCGCGTTAATCTTCAAGATGCGCTCGAGTGCTAGCATATCTATCTCGTCGGACTCGCTAAGCGGCACTCGCAGGTAGTCGCAAAGCCCCTCGCGGAAGCTAAGCTCGTTTGAGTGGTGTTCGTACGGCGAAACGAGCACGAGCGGAGGCTGCGCGGCGCGTAAATTTGCCTCGCCGATCGCGCTTCTGGTTGCAGGCGGCAGGTAGATGCCAAGCAGCTCCTGAAATTTCTTGATCGCTGCCGTCGCACCCTGCCCACAGGCGATGAGATAAAACCGCTCGTCAAGGCCTAGCAGCTTTTTTAGGCTCTCGCGCGCACCCTCGTAGCGCCGCTGCGTGATGATGGCGCTCGAGCTACTGTCGGAGTGTGTGTTGGCGTAGGTTTTGAGAACATCTGCTATCTCGCGCTCTACGGGCTCATAAGCAAGCCCGGAAGCCGCGAAATCAAAATAATGCACGCCCGGTTTTAGGATGATATTTTTTCTTATTTCGTCTAAATTTGCCATTTTTTACTCTTTAAATTTGATACAGTAATTATAGTAAATTTTCGCAAATTTCGGGCTTTTGCTGTAGAAATGATTTAGTAAATTTGGAGGTTAAATTTGAACAAGCTAAATTTAACCGCAAAGCGGCAAATTTAACTTGATAAAGCACAGAAGCGCGAGCCACAGAGGCTCACGACCATTTTATTATTTGTTTATAAAATTTTTCTCTAGCCACTCGATGGCTTTTGCCTCGGTTTCGAAGCGTCCGCTTTTAGCGACCTGATTTTGCCCCTCGTAGAAGCGAATCCTGATACCGTCTTGGACGCTATCTACCTTTATTCTAGTGATCTTGTCTTTGTTTAGATAGACCCTATTGTTTAGTTTTACGTACATTTTTTCTCCCTTAAATTGATTTTTTTATCTTTTTTGTCGTCTTTAGTTGCGTCATTTTTTTCGCCGTCTTTTTTCAAGAACAACTCCTTAAAGCGCTTATCCGCAAAATCCTCGATGTCGTTTTGAAGCTGCCTATAGGCGTTTATGAGCTCATGCGCGCGCTCGTTTAGCGTCGTACCGGCATTTTCGCCGCCGCCTTGTCTAGTCGTAAAAAGCTCCTCTTTTAGATTTTTTTGCAAAATTTGCAGATGAGTCCAGCATTTTTTATAGTTCATTCTTAGGATTTCGGCGGCCTTTGAGATCGAGCCGACCTCGGCGATGACGTCTAGGACTTCGGTTTTGCCCTTACCGAATATCAGCTCGCCCTCGTCGTTTTCTATCCAAGTTTTGGTTTTTACTCTCATCTTTTTTCCTTTCTTCTCCTTAAAACACCTCAGCTGGCAGTATTTTACGTCGATTTTATAGTCTTTTAGCGTAGAGCGGATCGTCTTTAGCCCCACGCTCGCAGCTGCGTCTCTAGCGTCTTTGCACAGTATCCTGCCCTTTTCGTCGGTCATCTGTTTTAGCTGCGTCATCACGGTATATTTGCCGCGTCCGTTTTCCAGCCCGCCAAACTGCCCTAGCTCGCAGTTGTCTATCTTTACGCCCATTTTTTCAGCCTCGTCGCTAACCTCGCCGATCTCTACGCCTAGCTTTGCGGCGATCTTAAACGCCGCGCCGCAGTCTAGCCTGCCCTTTGGATTTAACAGTTTTGTTATCAGTTCGCGGATTTGCTCACTCATAGATTCTCTCTGCGCCGCTATACACGTTTATGTTTTCGCCGCGAGCAAAGCCGCACAGCGTTAGGTTAAATTTACGCGCTATCACGACGCCAAGACTAGTCGGAGCCGTACGCGAGACGAGCACTGGGATGCCGTGCATGACGGCTTTTGCGACCATTTCGGAGCTGAGCCTGCCGCTCACCATCAAAAACGAATTTTGCAGCTGCGCGCCGGCTAGTATAGCTTTGCCGACGGCTTTGTCTATGGTGTTATGCTGAGCGATATCCTCGCCGATGTAAAACTGCTCTCCGTTCACGAAAAGCTTAGCCGTATGCACGCAGCCCGTCATCTCGTAAAGCTCGCACTGCGTGTAAAACTGCCCCATCTGGCGCAAAATTTCGTCTTTGTTAAATTTGACGTCGGCCTTTATGGAGCGCGCCGCCATAGCCCCCGGGTCGATATTTGCCGTCGAGCTGCGTCCGCAGCCGCTGATTATCACCTTTTCCTCGTCAAACTGCTCGAGGCGCTTTTCGTTGATTTTAGCCTTTACCCGCACGCTTAAAGCGTCGCTTGAAAGCTCTATGCTCTCGATATCCTCAGGGCTTGCGATCAAATTTTCGCTGATTAGGTAGCCAGCAGCTAGAGCCTCCTGATCGGTCGGAGTCGCCATGAGCGCGCCGAAACGCTTGCCGTTTATGTAGATCTCAAGCTTGATCTCGCGCACCAAAATATCATCAACGGCGCTTTTTTGCGCGCCTTTAAATTTGGTGATTTGGGTCGTAAAAATAGGTTGCATGATTTTCCTTAATTTTTGCGAAATGATAGCTTGAAAATCTAAATTTAAGATTTGATTGTAGTGAATTATTGCTTAAATCAAGCAAAAACTTAAACGTATTTTAGCGCGTTTTTATCGGTATCTGATGATGATTTGTATATGCGAATTTAGCATATATCTTAAGATATTTTTGACCACGATTTTATCATTATCTATTATTTGCATAAGAAATGAAGGAATAATAAAAAATAGCATAAGGCTAGAACGAGATCGCACATAACTTGCCGCATATGTAGGTTAAATCTTGAAAAATCATAAATATAATTTGCGGCCTGACGTAAGACCGAGAAGGAAATTTATATTATAGAGTCGAGTCAAAAAACTAATTTTGTCAAGCCGTATTTTACTGTTATATAGCCCGTGCATGACTCAAACACGCCGACCGTATATAAAAAGCCCTTAATTATATTCATTAAGGGCTTTTTATATGAAAACTTAGACATTTTGCCGATGAAAAATCATTTTCGAGCGATAAAGTTTCGTCTAAGTTTTTATATTTTTCTTTTGCCTAGACAAAAAAAATATCGGCCGTCTGCCAAGACCTTACAGCAAACTCATTTGAGTTTGCTAAGGCTAAGTAAGTATTAACATATTATCAACATATTGTCCTATGTAGAGGTTATTTATTCTTGATGTTTTGATAAATGATATTAAGTTCTAAAACTGTACGATGGAATTAGAAACTGTTATTTTTTATTAAGTTAAAGTAAATTTGGTTTATATGGAAATTTACTTTTGTTTTTTTATTTGGTATTTTAGCACAAATTTTAAAAATTGAGATTTTGTTGGTTTTTATATAGCATAAATAAAGATTAAAGTAGAGATTGTTTTTTGAGCAAGAAATAAAAATCAAAAAGAAGAGTATTTTTGTGTGGGATTAAGATTATTTAATAAAACAAGCATCGTTATAATATAGCCGTATTTATTTTTGTAGACGTATTAAAAATCTCGATTTTATCGTGTTAAAAATATATTTATACCATAACGATCTTATTTTTTCCAAATTACTAACAGTCGTATTTGCAAAAAAGCCCCGATTTGATAATCAACAAAGCTTAATATTTTCTTCTGTATTGACTTGAGTATTTGCTAGATAATTAATCTCACTCAAACTATCGCCACTCTTTTACCGCAAGCTTTTATGTAGTTAAAGAATGTTTTATACTTGATATTATACGCTCCGCTTTCTATCCTAGCTACGGCTGATTGGGTTATGCCCATCCTTTTAGCTACCTCGCTTTGAGTTAGCCCGGCTTCGCTTCTGGCGTCTATTAAAGCTTCTATGGCTTTATATTCGTCCTCTAACGCATCGTATTGCGCTTTAAATTCCGGATTTTTTAGCTCTTCTTTTAAAACTTCTCTAAAATTAACGGTTCCCATCTTTAAACTCCCTTAATCTTTGTTCCGCCAAATTTAGTATGCTTTTTGGCGTTTTTTGCGTTTTTTTGACAAAAGTTAGCAGGATTATTATCCTTTTGCCGATTTCATAACAATATATGCTTTTAGCTATACCTTCATCCGACTTTATACGTATCTCAAATAGTCCGTCATTTACGATCATTAGCGCCGTAAGCGCGGTGGTAAAAGAGAAAATGAACTCAAATCCAGCCTTTTATAAATCAATAGCGCAGCAGATACAAGATATCATTGACGAGTATAAAGCAAAAAGGCTAAGTGAGGAAGAAAAACTTGCCAAAGCAAAACTACTAAAAGACCTAATAACTGGCGCTTTAAAGCCAAATGAAGACAGGTATCCAAAAGAATTTAATGGTAAGAAAATTTTATTTACCATTTATGATAATTTGCTTGACATTTTGGCAGATGTGGAGCTTATGGATGTTGAAACGGTCGCTAAAAATTTGAGCATGAAATTTTATGAAATTTACGAAGAGTCCTCAAAAAAACCAGAATGGCACAAAAATAAAGACGTAGAAAATGAGATAACAAGCGCTATGGAAGACGCTCTTTGGGAGATAGAGGACGAATATGACGTTTCTATCGATGAGAAGGAGAAAATTTACCAAACTATCCGTGGAATAGGGATAAGCTTTTATGTCAAATGAGGTGAAAATCATCAAAAAAGAGGTGAAAAATATCACCTTAAAAGTTAGACCAAATGGCGAAGTGATCCTAACGGCGCCAAAAGCCGCAAGCGATGAGCATATAAAATTTATCATAAAAAAAAGAGCTAAATGGATAGTGCAAAAGCGCGCGTTTTTTTCTCGTTTAAGACGAGTAAAAAAGAATATGTAAGCGGCGAGGACTTTAAATATCTTGGGCGAAGTTATCGGCTAAAAGTGGTGCAGTCTAAAGAGGAGCGCGTAAAGCTTCAATGTGGCTATCTTGAGCTCTTTGTGAAAGATAAAAGCGACCTAGAGCGAAAAGAAAATTTAGTCTATGAGTGGTATCATGAAAAGGCGACGTTATATTTTTTTACTATCTTGCAAAAATTTAACAAGATAGTAAAACAAGATATCAAAAGCGTAAAAATAAGGCAGATGAAGACGAGATGGGGGAGTTGCAATCCTTATAAATCATATATAAATTTAAACATAGAACTCATCAAAAAACCAAAATCGTGCATCGAGTACGTCGTATTTCACGAGCTCGCTCACCTGCTGTATCCAAATCACTCAAAGAAATTTTATAACTATCTAACGCTTTATATGCCTGATTGGCAAAAACGCAAGGAAATTTTAGAAATAGTTTAGAAAATTTGGCTTAAATTTTGGACTATTAAACATTTTTGTATTTTAAAAATATTTTAAGATCTAAGGAAAAGTGATGAAAAATTTTTGATTTTTTAGTGTTGATAAAGTAGGTGGTGGGTTCACCAGGACTCGAACCTGGGACCATCCGGTTATGAGCCGGATGCTCTAACCAACTGAGCTATGAACCCGCAGTTAAAAGAAAATCGTATTATACAAGAAAAAGCTTATCTAAATATAAAAAATAGCCTTTTTTATGCAGCGTATAAAACTAGCAAATTTAAAAAGAGAAAAGCCCTAAAATAGGGCTTATAAATTATTTATAATTTTTTATCGCAGCGTCTAAAATCTCTTTTGCAGCATTTGCATCTTTAAATTCTTTCACCTTAACCCATTTGTTTGGCTCAAGAATTTTATAAGTTTCAAAGAAATTTTTGATCTTATTTAGCGTTGCAACTGGTAAGTCTTCGTAGCTTTTTATCGCTTCATATCTTGGATCGATCTTTGTAACTGGCACAGCCAAAAGCTTCTCGTCCATGCCTGCTTCATCTTCCATCACCAAAACGCCTATTAAGCGGCAAGGGATGACGCTGCCAGCTTGGAGTGGATACTCATTTAGTACCAAAATATCAGCTGGATCACCATCAGCCGCAAGTGTATTTGGCACAAAGCCGTAGTTTGCTGGATAAAACATTGCTGAGTAAAGCACACGATCGACTACGACTGCACCGCTATCTTTGTCGATCTCGTATTTGATATTTGAGCCATAAGGTATTTCGATTACGGCATTGATTTTGTCTGGGTTTGAGCCAGCTTTGATCTTTGAAACGTCCATATATTCGTCCTTTTTATTAGAAATTTTCGTGATTTTAGTATTTTTTGTATTAAATATGCGTAAAATTTAACTACTTTATAACCTCTATGCTATCGACATCGATCTCTGTTTTCATAAGGTCTTTATCCACTTCGCCTCTTATTCTTAAAGGTGTATCTTCGTTGGCTGTTATGTTACCCCATTTTTTGTTATCGATCTCAATAATAATGACATCACCATTTTTATCGATAAATTCATATTTGTCTGATTTTATATGCGATTTTATTTTGCCCTCAAGTACGACTTTAGCGTCGTCTTTTAGTTTCAAAGCCTCTTTTACGCTTATCACTTCACTTGAGTATTTTGATGTGAAGCCCCCAGCCATTGCGATGCTAGCAGCTAGTGAAGCGATTATGATTTTTTTCATTTTTATCCTTTTAGAATTTGTTGTAAAAATTTAAAAGGATATTACATTTTTGATGTTAATGAAAAGTAAGTTTTTACATAAAGTCTTTTGTAACAATGTTATAGATATTTTTAGCGGTGATAGGCAGTGCTCTATCTGCGTTACCGCCAAGAAAGCCATATCTGATCTCGACCGTAACATTAAATTTAGCTACCTCTTTGCCACTTTGATCGACTAAATTTACGACTGCGAGAGTCTCAGGTTTGCCAGCACCACCTATGCCTAGAGTTAAGTGTCTAAGGATTCTAACTCCATTTTTTGTTCTTTGTATATCGCATTTTATGATTAGATCATCGCCGTACTGGTCTCTCTTTTTTAAAAAGGCGTTTATGTATTTTTCTAGCTTTTTATCAAGCTCGGTTTCTCCGCAAACCGCTTTAGCGCTACTGTACTTATACGTGGTGTCTTTTTCAACCATCTCTATATGCTTTTTGGCACATCCTGTAAAAGCAAAAATGGTTATGATCGCAAGTAGTATCGTAAATTTAAATTTATGCATAATTTCATCTTTTGTTTATATTTTTTAAAAATAAGCTTAGGATTGTAGATTGGACCCTTGCACCTTTTGATGCAAGGTCTGTAAATTTATAAAAGTTTAGCTAGTAAATTTTTAATATCAGCTACGATCTCGTCTATACCGCGTTCACCGTTTACTACATGAAGTAGTTCTTTTTTGCTGTAAAATTCACGGATAGGTACGATCGGATCAAGATATACTTTCATGCGGTTGTTAAATACTTCGTTGTTGTCATCAGCGCCTCTTGCACGGCCGAGCACTCTAGCTCTTGCTACTTCCTCACTCACGTCAACTTCAATTACGCCTTTTAGAGAAATTTCATCTTGCTCGCTTAAGACCTTGTCAAGCTCAGTCATTTGCTCAACGCTTCTTGGGTAGCCGTCGATTATGATGTTTGATTTATTTGAGCTTTTGATAGCTGATACGATCGCATTTACGACGACGTCAAGTGGAACTAAATTTCCTTTTGAGATAAAGCCGTCTATAAGTTTGCCAAGCTCGCTACCACTTGCGACTTCAGCTCTTAAAAGATCGCCAGTTGAAAAGTGTGCAAATTTCTCATCTTGCTGTGCGATGATTGATGCGTCTGTTGTTTTGCCGGAGCCTGGAGCGCCTATGATTAAAAATAAATTCTTCATTTTTTCCCTTTTATTGCCTTTATCTTTTGAGCGCTTTTTGCGGAGCTAGTAAAATTTAGCTTGATGAACTAAGCGTTCTATCTGCGCAAAATTTTACGTCGCAACCACAAAAATCATCTCAAAATACTTAGACAAGTTTTAATTTAATTAGCCGCCAAGTCGGAGGCATCTTTTTTATAAATTTAAATTTAGGACGAGAATTTGTCTAAGAAAAATATCTAAAGACAAAATTCCATCTCTTTTAAAGGCAAATTTTAAGCCTTTTGTTCTTTTTCTCTTATCCTTAGTCCTAGCTCCCTAAGCTGTTCGTTGCTAGCGTGGCTTGGTGCCTTTGTTAGTGGGCACTGAGCACGTTGTGTTTTAGGGAAGGCTATGACGTCACGGATCGAGCTTGCTTTATTTACAAGCATATTTAGCCTATCAAAGCCGATCGCGATACCACCATGTGGAGGTGCACCAAATGTCAAGGCATCAAGCAAGAAGCCAAATTTCTCACGCTGCTCCTCTTCATCTATGCCAAGAAGTTTAAATACTTTTTGTTGGATATCGTTCTTGTGAATTCTTATACTTCCGCCGCCAAGCTCAAAGCCGTTTAGAACAACGTCGTGAGCGATAGAGAGGATATCCTCAAGATCAGGCTCGTCTATATTTTTTGGCATAGTAAATGGATGGTGCATCGCAGAGTAGCTGCCATCGTCATTTTGCTCAAACATTGGGAAGTCAAGCACCCACAAAAACTCAAGTTTGTCTTGATCAATGATACCCATTTGTTCAGCTAGGAAAATTCTAAATCTTCCCATATAATCAAGCACGATTTTTTTCTTGCCAGCACCAAAAAATACTACGTCACCAACTTTTAGCTCACATCTTGATATGATCTCGTCAAGATCGCTTTGCTCGAAAAATTTACAAAGTGGGCCTTTTAGTCCTTCTTCTTTCATTTGGAAGTAGCCAAGACCTTGCGCGCCAAATTTACGTACAAATTCCTCAAATCTATTCATTTCGCGCTTGCTAAAGATGTTGTCGCCATTTGGCACTTTTAGTGCTTTGATGCGGTTTTTCTTCTTATCTTTTGCAATTGAGCTAAAAATTTCATTGCTTGAGCGCTCGAAAATATCGATAACATCGATCATTTTTAGATCGTATCTAAGATCAGGCTTATCTGAGCCATAAGTCTCGGTCGCCTCTTTGTAGCTCATGCGTCTAAATGGCGTTTTGATATCGTATCCGCAGGCTTTAAATATATCTTTTAGCATCGTCTCAGCCATATTTATGATATCTTCTTGCTCGACAAAGCTCATTTCGATATCTATTTGAGTAAATTCTGGTTGGCGATCAGCCCTTAGATCTTCGTCGCGGAAACATTTTGCGATTTGGAAATATTTATCAAAGCCCGAGCACATCAAAAGCTGCTTAAATAGCTGTGGGCTTTGTGGGAGCGCATAAAATTGACCCGGATATACACGGCTTGGCACTAGGTAGTCTCTCGCTCCTTCTGGAGTTGCGCGTGTTAAAACCGGAGTTTCAAACTCGATAAAGCCCATTTTATCTAGGCTGTTTCTAGCTGCGATCGCAGCACGAGAACGCATTTTAAAGATATTTTGCAAGCGCTCGCTTCTAAGGTCTAAAAAGCGGTATTTTAGCCTAATGTCCTCATTTACGCTCTCATCGCCTATCATAAATGGTAGCGGCTCGCTTGGATTTTCGATGATTAGCTCACTTACTATTACTTCTATCTCGCCAGTTTTTAGCTTTGGATTGGTTAGTCCTTCGCCTCTAGCTCTTACTTTTCCTTTTGCTTTTAAGACATATTCATCTCTTACTTTTGCAGCCACGTCATGTGCTTCTTTGCTATCAGCTGGATCGCAAACTAATTGTATAAGCCCGCTAACATCTCTTAAATCGATGAAAACAACGCCGCCATGGTCTCTATATGTGTTTGCCCAGCCACAAAGTATTACTTCTTTGCCGATGTCAGCTTTGCTAAGATCGGTGCAATAATGACTTCGCATAAAATGCTCCTTTGCAATGTTTTTTAGGCAATTATAATCGCTTTTTTCTTTTGAAAAGCTTTGTTAAAATAAAATATGTTACAATCATTTACATGAAAAATGAACAAAAATTTAATACTTTTTGCACAAAAAAAGTAGGACTTATTGCCAAAGATTATCCATTATTTAGGCAAGATTTAGAAAAATTAGAAAAAATTTTAAAAAAGTATAACGCAGAAATTTTGCTTGAAAGAAATTGTGCTAAGCGTATAGAAAACAATGGTTTTGAGCTGATAAAATTAGCCAAAGAGTGCGAATTTTTAATCACTCTTGGCGGAGATGGTACGATCATTTCAACTTGTAGAAAGCTAGCTCACATTTCGCCGCTAGTCCTTGGCATACACGCTGGTAGACTTGGATTTCTAACTGACATAATGATTAATGAGAGTGAGAAATTTTTTAAAGACTTTTTTGATGGTAAATTTGAGGTTGAAATGCCTTTTATGCTTGACGTCGCGCTTCACAAAAATGATGGCAAAACCGAGCAAAAGATAGCATTTAACGATGCAGTCATCGTTAGTAAAAATGGCGGTTCGATGACACATATCGAGGCACTTTTAAATGAAAAATATTTTAATTCATATTTTGGAGACGGCGTTATAGTAGCGACACCTGCTGGAACAACGGCATATAACATGAGCGCAAATGGCCCTATTATCTATCCATTAAGCGAAGTTTTTACAGTAACTCCTATATGCTCGCACTCACTTACACAGCGTCCAGTCGTGCTTACGAAAAATCACACGGTTAAATTTAGAACAAATAGCGATGCGATTTTGGTACTTGACGGACAAGATAGGTTTGATATGAGTAAAATTTCAGCCGTCAGCATGAGTCTGAGCGATAAAAAAGCGAGGCTGATACGCCATATCGGCAGAGATTATTTTCAAATTTTAAAAGAGAAACTTCACTGGGGTTATAATGATTGATCGAATTTTGATTAAAGATTATCTAAATTTTAAAAATGTCGAGCTAAATTTCAAAGAGGGTCTTAGCGTATTTACGGGCGTTAGTGGCGCTGGCAAGTCGGTGCTGATGAGCGCGATAATGGCTGTTTTTGGGCTAAAAGATAGCGAAGCAAGGCTGATAGAAGCTGACGTGGAGCATAAATTTGAACTTGATGAGTTTGGCATAGAAAACGAAGAAGTCAATCTTTTCAAACTTTTAAAAGATAAGAGCACGAGGTATTTTATAAATCAACAAGCCATCTCAAAGAAAAATTTAGCCCAAGTGGCGCGCGAGCATATCAAATATCTCTCTGCAAAAGAGGCAAACGAATTTGAAAATGAGAAATTTCTAAATTTGCTTGATAGGCTGGAAATTTCAAAAAATGAGAATTTTAAAGAGATAAAACAAGAATTTGAAGAGGCGTTTTTAGAATTTTCTAAAATTTCAAAAGAGCTAGCCACTATAAAAGAGGAAGAGAAAAAGGTCGAGGAGCTAAAGGAGCTTGCTAGCTTTGAGATCGAGAAGATAAGAAGCGTGGGGCCTAAAAAAGGCGAGTTTGAAGAGCTTATGGAGACTAAGAAAAGGCTTAGCAAAAAGGATAAGATAAATGAGGCGTGGGCTAGAGCTGATCGGATATTTGAGCTAGAGCATAGCGTAAATGAGGCGCTAAGTATCAGTGACCTTGATAATGGCTTTTTTGAAGATGCGATGAATGAGCTAAGAGTCGCAAGAGATAGCCTAAATATGGAGGAGCTTGACGATATCGACGTGGAAAGCGTGCTTGATAGAATAGAAGCTCTTAATGCCATCATCAGAAGATATGGCAGCGAGGAAGAGGCATTAGAAGCGCTTGATAAAAAGGAAAAAGAGCTTGCCAGATATGAAAATTTAAGCTTTGAAAAGAGCGAGCTAGAGAAGAAATTTGAAATTTTAAGCAAAAAGGCAAATGAGCTGGCTGGAATTCTAAGCAGAGCAAGGGTTGCAAATTTAAAAGAGCTTGAGACGATGATAAATTTATACCTAAAAGAGCTTTATATGCCAGATATTACACTAAAAATAGAAGAAAAAAGACTTGATATTTTAGGGCTTGATGAGGTTTGTTTAAATTTAAACGAGACCTCACTTAAAAATTTAAGTTCAGGCGAGCTAAACCGCCTAAGGCTGGCTTTTATAGCCGCATCTAGCGAGATCACAAAAACGGGCGGTGATGTCATCATACTTGATGAAATAGATGCAAATTTAAGTGGAAAAGAGGCGATGAGTATCGCAAATGTCTTACTTAAGCTTGCAAATTTTTATCAAATTTTTGCCATTTCACATCAGCCGCAGCTTAGCTCAAAGGCAAATTCGCACTTTTTAGTAGAGCGTCACGGCGAAAGCTCAGTCGTAAGAGAGCTTGACAAAGAGGAGCGTGTAAATGAGCTTGCGCGTATGATAAGCGGTGAGCATATAAGCGAAGAAGCAATAAATTTTGCTAAAGGGCTTTTAAAGTAGCTTAATTTAAATTATTAATTTAAGCTTTGTAAATAAATTTATTTGATAAAATCGCCACTAATTTGATAAAAATTTTTGTAGGAATAATATGGAAAGAATCCTTGTAGTTGATGATAATAAGGCGTTAGCAAAGCTGATTGTTATGCAAATGGAAAAGACTATTGATGATATGACAATTGATGTAGCATACAGTTTTGCCGAGGCTAAGACGTTAATTAGCGAGCATGACAAAGATTATTTTATGACTATTTTGGATTTAAATTTACCAGATGCTCCAAATGGTGAAATTGTTGATTATGCACTTTCCAAAGGGCTTTCAGCTATCGTTTTAACAGGTAGCATCGACGATGAAACAAGGCAAAATTTTATAAATAAAGATATTGTGGATTATGTTTATAAAGGAAATATGGACGATATCAACTATATTTTCCAAATGATAAATAGACTGAGCAAAAATAGGCAATACAAGGTTTTGGTTGTTGAAGACTCGCTTCCTTTTAGAAATATGATAAAAAAGATATTAACTAGCCTTCAGTTTAAGGTTTTGGCCGCAGCTCACGGCGAAGAGGCGATGAACTATTTTGTGGATAATCCTGATATAAATCTTATAATAACTGATTATAGAATGCCGGTAAAAGATGGCCTTGAAGTTTTAAAAGAGGTTAGAAAAGAAAAAGATAAAAATAGTCTTGGCGTAATCGTTATGACATCTCCTAGCGAAAAGACTGACGCGTCGATATTTTTAAAAAATGGTGCGAGCGATTTTATAGCAAAACCATTTTCAAAAGAAGAGCTAATATGCCGTGTTAATAATACGATCGAAGCTATGGAAAATATAAACAAGATAGCAAATTTTGCAAATCGCGACTTCTTAACCGGAGTTTATAATAGAAGATTTTTTTATTCTGACGTAGAAGAGTATGTTCAAGTAGCTGAAGAGGCTAATGAGCCTTACGCTTTTGCAATGATTGATATTGATTATTTCAAAAAGATAAATGATAAATATGGTCACGATGGCGGAGATAAGGTACTAAAATCAATCGCAAAAATTTTAAATGATAATACAAAAGGAAGTGATATAGTTGCTAGATTTGGCGGCGAAGAATTTTGCGTTGTCCTTAAAAAGATAAATAAAGAAGAAGCTGTTAAATTTTTTGTAAATTTACGAGCCAAAGTGGCTGAAAATAAAGTAACTATAAAAAAGGAAAAAGTAAAAGTTACTATATCAATAGGCGTATCTTTTGGCAATGGGCATTGCGAGATAGACGATATGCTTGAGGCTTGCGATTCAGCACTTTACATCGCAAAAGAAAATGGTAGAAACAGAGTAGAAATAGCTTTATGATTATAGATACGCATTGTCATTTGGATAGTAAAGTTTATGATCCTGACCTTGATAAAATTTTAGATGAAGCTAGAAATTTAGGGCTAAAGGGCTTTATTATCCCGGGAGCTGATATCAATGATTTACCAAAAGCGGCTAAAATAGCGCGTGAAAATTCTGACATTTTCTTTGCCGCTGGAGTTCATCCATATGATAAAGAGAGTTTTAGCATTGAAATTTTAAGAAATTTTGCTAAAGATGAAAAGTGTGTGGCGATTGGTGAATGTGGTCTTGACTACTTTCGCTTGCCAAAAGATGAAAGTGAAAAGATAAAAGAAAAAGAGGATCAAAAACGTATTTTTTTAGCTCAACTTGATTTAGCTGTTGAGTTAAAAAAACCCGTTATTCTTCACATTAGGGAGGCTAATGAGGACTCTTTTAACATCTTAAAAGAGTATGCACCAAAGCTTGAAGCTGGAGCGATTTTGCACTGTTATAATGCTTCGCCACTTCTTTTAGAGCTTTGTAAATTTGGGAATTTTTATTTTGGTATAGGTGGTGTTTTAACATTTAAAAATGCTAAAAATTTAGTCGAAATTTTGCCAAAAATCCCATTTGATAGGATAGTTATTGAAACTGACGCTCCTTATCTCACGCCAGAACCAAATCGTGGTAAGAGAAATGAGCCGGCGTTTACGACATTTGTTGCTAAAAAGATAGCTGAAATTTTAAACCTTGAGTTTGAAGTTGTTTGTGAAAAAACTTCAAATAATGCCAAAAGGTTGTTTAAGTGCTTTGCTTAAATTTTGAGCGTTGCACTTGTTTAAGATGCTAGCATCTTAAGTTTTGACACGAAAAAGGATAGAAATGAAAGCAATGCTTAAAATATTTTTAATGTTTGCATGTAGTACCTTGCTACTAGCAAATACACCTGAAAAAAGCTCATACGACACTCAGGTAAAAATTTTAAAAGAGCTGGACATTGATGCTAGCTTTATGAAGACTTCTCACTATGCAAAGATGAGACAAGGTATCAAACAATCACAACTTGAAACATTTACAGAAGCTCTAAAAAATGGTTATATGTATATACCAATGGTAAAAGAGCAGATCAAAAAATCAGGCGTACCTGAGTCATTCTTTTATCTAGCTATGATAGAATCAGGCTTTTCAAATCACACAGTCTCAAACGCAAAAGCTACTGGTATGTGGCAGTTTATGGAGCAAACGGCTAGACTGCATGGCCTAAAGGTAGGACAGTATGTCGATGAGAGAAAAGATCCAGTAGAGTCTACTATCGCAGCAACAAATTATCTAAAGTCGCTTAAAAATCAATTTGGCAAATGGTATCTAGCAGCTATGGCCTATAACTGCGGCGATGGAGCCTTAAAAAGAGCTATACAAAAAGCTGGTACAGATGACCTTGTAACGCTTCTTGATGCTGAGAAAAAATACCTTCCAGCCGAAACTAGAAATTTTGTTATTAAAATTTTAAGAGCAGCATATACCGCAAAAGACGCGGACTTCTTGATGTCTAAAGATTCATCTTTATTAAATATAAATGGAGGACTAAAGCTTGTAAAAGTAAAAGTTCCAGGCGGTACAAATTTAGCTCAAATAGGCGATAGTATCGGCCTTAGTACAAAAAAGATGAAAAACAACAATCCACATTTAAAATTTGTATTTACTCCACCAACTCTAAAGGATTATTATGTTTATATCCCTGAAAATAAAAAGCAGCTTTTTGCAGAAAATTTCAAGCCATTTAATGGTAAAAATAATTTTTATGCCTACGTTGTAAAAAGGGGCGAAACATTACTTTCTATCTCTAAAAAAACAGGTGTTAGCCATAGAGCGATCAAAGACTACAACGAGCTTAGCACAAATGCCGTAAGCTATAATCAAAAACTAATTATTCCATTTTCCGCACAAAATAAATCTCAAAACTATATAGTCCAAACTGGTGATACGATAGCTTCTTTATCTAAGAAATTTAATGTGAGCGAAAAAGATTTAAAAGATGCAAATTCTTTTGCTAGTTCAAATTTAAATGTTGGAGCAAATATTGTCATACCATAAGAGCCTAAAATTTTATATAGGACTAAGTTTTACTCTTCTAGTTACTGGTTGCTCTTGGAGCGGGGCACCATTTACACCAAGTGGCCCAACTAATGTAAAGGGCAACAATTCAGCTTCTATCCAAAAAGCAACAATGAGGCCTTACACGATAAATGGCAAAACATACTACCCAACCGTTGTAAGCGTTGGTGATAAGGCAAGTGGCACAGCAAGCTGGTATGGTCCAAATTTTCATGGTAAAACAACCTCAAACGGCGAAATTTATAATATGTACAACATGACTGCAGCACACAAAACTTTGCCGATGAATACGATCCTTAAGGTAACAAATTTAAGAAATCAAAAAAGCGTCATTGTTCGCGTAAATGATCGTGGACCTTTTGTGGCTGATAGAGTTTTAGACCTTTCAAAGGCGGCTGCAACTAAACTTGATATTATCGGTACAGGCACAGCTCCAGTCAGTATGGAAGTCATAGGCTTTAATGAAGATATAAATGCTGTTGCAAGCATTAACACTCAAGCAAAACCGACAAGCACTGGCATAAAAGTGCCAAATCCAGTCTCTCCGACAGCTCCAACTGGAGGCATTATTATTTCGTCAGAGCAACGAGTCGTAGGTGGAGATTTTATGGTGCAAATTGGCTCATTTAAAAACCTTGAGGGCGCAAACAGATATCAAAGAGAGCATCAAAGCATAGATGGTTACAAGTCGGTAGTTAGGACATTTACTATAGATGGCTCGACCATTTATAGAGTATTTTTAAATGGGTTTAGAAGTGAGGACGAGGCCAGGGATTATGCAAGAAGCGGTAAATTCCAAGGTGCATTTATAGTAAGAGGTTAGGGCGTGAGAGAAGAAATTTTAGAACTAACTAGAAATACAAAAGAGACACAAATCTTAATGAAGCTTAAAATTTATGGCTCTGGGGTTGCAAAGATAGATACTGGCATTGGTTTTTTTGACCATATGCTTGAAGCTTTTACAAAGCATTCTTTGCTCGATCTTGAAATTTCATGCAAGGGCGACACGTATGTGGATTTTCACCACAGCGTTGAGGATGTCGGCATAGTTTTGGGTCAGCTTTTAAAAGAGGCCTTGTATCCTTTAAGTGGTGTTGAAAGATTTGGTGAGGCGAGTGTTGTTATGGATGAGGCAGCTGTTTTTTGTGCGTTAGATCTTAGCAATAGAGCCTACCTCGTATATGAAAATTTTAACCAAAACGCTAAAGTAGGGGAGTTTGACACGGAGCTTGTGGAGGAGTTTTTTAGGGCAGTTGCTATAAATTCAGCCATCACGCTTCATCTAAATCAAATTCGTGGTAAAAACACTCACCACATCATCGAAGCAACGTTTAAATCATTCGCTGTCGCACTTCGTAGAGCGCTTGCTAAAAACGCAAGGATAGGCACACCAAGCACAAAGGGTGTTTTATGATAGAGATTATATTTTTAGATGTTGATGGCTGCCTGACTGATGGCAAGATTATATACAATGCAAATGGTGAAGAGCTTAAATTTTTTGATGTAAAAGATGGCTACGCGATAGAAAGCTGGCTAAAGCTTGGCAAAAAAGTAGCTATCATCACTGGCAGAAAGTCAGCCATCGTTGAGCGAAGGGCTGAAGATCTAAAGATAAATCACGTCTATCAAGGTGTTGGTGATAAATTTGAAGTAGCGAGTGAGATATTAAAATTTGAAGGGCTTAGCTTTAAAAACGCAGCAGCTATCGGCGATGACTACAATGACTATAAAATTTTAAATGCAGTTGCTTGGAGCTTTAAGCCAAAAGACGCGATAAAAGAGCTTGATGTAAAGACAAAACTAAAGCACAAAGGTGGCAATGGCGCGGTTAGAGAAATGATCGAGCTTATTATAAAATCAGAAAATTTATATGACGAGTGGTCGAAGCGTTGGTTGTAAAAATTTTCTACTTCGTCGTGGCCATTTTTAGTGTCGTGATGATATTTTTGGCAGCTCAAGATCCATACCTTGCAAATGTTTTAAAGATCGACACAAAGATATCAAATATGCAGATAAATGATGTGATAGATTATGAGATAAATTCCACGAAAATAAGCGGAGTCTACGAGGCTGATGAGCTAAATAGATACAATGATAAAGATGAATTTTTGAGTTTTAAAGCAAAAATTTTAAGAGGAAATTTAAAACATTTTCTAAGCTCAGACAAAGCAATCTCACAAAATGACGAAATCATCTTTCAAAAGAATGCAAACTATGAAAACAACGATAGTTTGAGATTTATAAGTGACGAAGTGATATATGGAACAAAAACAAAAATAGTAAGATCTGAAGCAAATTTCACGCTCATAAGAAATAATGATAAGGCACTGGGCGAGAGTGGAAGCTATGATCTTGCTAAAAAACAAACGCAGGTAAAAGGGTTAAGGGCATGGGTAGAAGAAAATCAGCGATTTTAGCGGTGATATTGGGTTTTACATTTTTAAATGCAGAGCAAGTTGAAATCACATCAAATGATTTTTTTGCAGATGAGAATAAGCAAACTAGTGAATTTATAGGTAATGTAAATATCAAAAAGGGCTCATTTGATGAGCTTAAGGCAGATAAGGTGGTCGTCTATTTTGACAAAAAACGCCAACCTGTAAAATATGTAGCTACTGGTAATGCTAGAGCAAAAATTTTTATAAAAGATAAGCACTATGATGGCAAAGGCAATACTCTTACATATGAGCCAGCAAAACAGATCTATACTGTTAGTGGAAATGGCTATTTACATGAGGTAGAAACTGATAAAAATGTTTATGGCGAAAAGATCGTTGTCAATCAAAAAGATGGCACATATAGCGTAAATAGTGATGAGAAAAAACCTGTTAAATTTATCTTTCAGGTAGAGGAAAAAGATAAGTGATAAGGCCACTAGGTGCTAAATTTATCACATCAAGCCCAAGTATAAAAGAGGCTCCAAGCTTCGTAACAAGCGAAGTTGTCTTTTTGGGGAGATCAAATGTTGGTAAAAGCAGCCTCATAAATACACTTGTAAATCAAAAAAATCTAGCCAAAAGCTCATCGACTCCTGGCAAAACTCAACTTATAAATTTCTTTGAGGCTGAGTTTTGTGAGCAAAAAGATGAGCAGGAAGAAAAAGATAAATTTAAGCTCATCTTGGTTGATTTGCCAGGCTTTGGCTATGCAAAAGTAGCAAAGTCAAAGCATGATGAATGGCGTAAAAATTTAGATGAGTTTTTGAAATTTAGAAGCGACATAAGGCTTTTTATACATCTAATTGATGCTAGGCATTTTGATTTAGACATAGACGTAAATGTAGATGCTTATCTAAAAAGCTTTTTAAGGGCTGATCAGAAAATTTTAAATTTATATACAAAAAGCGATAAGCTAAATCAAAGCCAAAAGAGTGCGGTAATGAAATTTGATCCAAGCGGTATCTTGGTCTCAACTCTTAATAAAAGCGGTATCGAAAAGGCTAGAGAAGCTATCATAAATAACGCTCTTGGTAGATAAAATGCAAACCATAAGCAGCTTAGATATTAAAATTTTTAAAGAATTTTGGTGGGCTGTTTTTTTATTCTCGTATGAGATTGCAACTACGCAATTTGGTTTCTTGCCGCCACTCATTGGTATTTTTTTTACTTATATGATTTTGGAGTATTCAAGAAAACAAAAGCAATACGACGAGTTTAAGCATAATTGGTACTTTGCGATAATTTTTATAATATTTGCTGAGCAAATTCATGGATTTCATCTTTTTTCAACGATTATTGCATTTTTGCTTTTTTATAATTTTATTTTAGATTGGCTATATACCACGATGAAGTGGCGAAACTGCCTACTTATCATCTTTGTAGCAGCCGGACATACTTTAACATTTCTTGTAAATAATCTATTTGCTTACGTTTTAAATGAGCAAAATTTAGCATTTTCGTCTGAATATCTATTTTTTATAGCATTTGAAAGTATCCTTGCTATCGTTCTTTTTAGGGATAAAGTGCTATGAGAATGCGCATCGTCTTTAGTGTGATCGCTCTTTTTTGGATTATACTTTTGGGACGAATTTATCACCTAAGCATCAACTCAAATACTTACTACAACGAGATTGCAGAACAAAACGCGATAAAGACTATTTATATTCCGCCAGTTAGGGGTATCATCTTTGACGCACATGATAAGCCAATGGCTGTTAATCGTCTTGGTTTTTCGGTATCCATTAGACCTCATTTAAGTGCTAATAAAAAGGTAAAAATTTTAGATAATGAGTTAGCTTACATTGGCTCACTATTTAGTGATCTAAATGTCACAAAGCTTAAAAATGAATACATAAAAAATGACTCAGCTTATAACCAAGATTTTATAAATGTGGTCGAATTTATCGATTATGATAAATTTTTGCCATTTTTTGCATCACTTTCTTTGCGTGAAAATTTAGAGATAAGGCCCGCTTCAAAACGCCACTATCCGTATAACGATCTAGCTTCTCACATCATCGGCTATGTCGGTAGGGCAAATCAAAAAGATATGGATAATGATCCTTTGACAAAGCTTACAAATTATATTGGAAGAAGTGGTGTGGAACGATTTTATAATCCGATCTTACAAGGAATTCAGGGTTTTAAAAAGATAAAGGTAAATGCCTTAAATGAAGAGATCGAACAGATAAACTATCAAGCACCACAAAGTCAAAATATCAAGCTTGCAGTCGATCTTGAGCTTCAGCAGTTTGTGGCTGATGTCTTTGGTAAGGATGCAGGAAGCGTTATCGTTATGAGTCTAAAAGATGGTGCTATCATAGCTGCTGGTAGCTTTCCAGAGTATGATCTAAATCCATTTGTGCTTGGAATTTCTCAGCCTGAATGGGAAGAGCTTGTAAAAAACGTCGATCATCCTTTTACAAACAAGCTAATAAACGGCCTTTATCCGCCAGGTTCTGTCGTAAAAATGGGTATGGCGCTAGCGTTTTTGGATAATGGCATGAGTAAATACGATAGTTTTTTTTGTAGTGGCTCATATGAGCTTGGAGGGCGTAAATTTCGCTGCTGGAACTCTCACGGACATGGAAATGTTAATATGAATACGGCAATTAGAGAGAGCTGTGATGATTATTTTTATAAAGGTAGTCAAAAGATAGGAATTGACGCTATTGTGCCGATACTTGAGCGTATGGGATTTGGTAGAAAAACAGAGGTTGATTTGCCAAATGAGTTTGTGGGGACTTTGCCAAGTAGAGAGTGGAAGATGAGAAAGTATGGCAAAGCATGGTTTCAAGGCGAGACCCTCATTACTTCTATCGGCCAGGGAAATTTCTTGGTCACGCCTATGCAAGTGGCAAAATATACAGCAGGCCTTGCAACTGGGCTAAATGTTACTCCACATTTTTTAAAGAGCATTGATGGCAAGGATGTTGATTTTACGCCAACAGATGATGCTTTTACGCCGTTTGAAAAATCACAACTACCAGCCATTAGGCATGCAATGTATGAAGTAGCAAATCACCCAAGAGGAACGGCAAATAGGCATTTTATTGGAAGCTTTGTTAAAGTTGCCGCAAAGACCGGTACTGCCCAGGTCGTTGGAATTTCTCAAACTGAAAAGAAACGTATGAAAGAAGAGGATATGGCGTATTTGCAAAGATCCCATGCATGGATGACTACATATGCGCCCTATGAAGATCCGCAATATGTCATCACAATGGTTATCGAGCATGGTGGCCATGGCGGAAGTGCGGCTGGGCCAAAAATCGCTCAAATTTATAATAAACTCGTTGAAATGGGATATATAAATTTAGAAAAAATCCAAAGCGATCAAAATAAGAAACAAGACAATAAGAAAAAATAAGATCACTAAAAAGTCGTGGTAGTGACCACTTACTTAGAAATTTTTGCCTTATGCTTGGTGCGTTTTAGCTAAAATTATCAACTAAGTTTTAATCCTCTTTATTAAATTTTGGCAAGGTTGACTGAGAATTTATGTTTTTGGTAGCTAGCAAGAACCTAAGCGTTGATATATCTTTAAATTCGTTAAATAGCCTTGCTTAATAAGATGTGGTGATTAGGAAAAATATCAATTTCCAAAATGTTTAAATATATAAAAACGTAGCAAAGTAAGATATCTCTTTGCTATTTTATAGAAGCTCATAAGGAAAATTTTTGATTTTTATATGCGATTTTATCAGTGGCGTTCGCCTTTTTAAAGCCATTTAGCCTTAGCCTGCAGCTATCGCAAAGTCCACATGCCTCGTCATCGCTCTCGTAGCAGCTCCAAGTAAGCTCTAGTGGCGAGCCAAGCTCAAGAGATTTTGCTACGATGTCAGCCTTGCTTAAATTTACAAGTGGAGTAATTATCTCGCACGAGAAACTAGGTGAAGTGCCTAAATTTATGGACTCGTTTATACTTTTTATGAAGCTCTCTTTGCAGTCAGGATAGCCTGAACTATCTTCTTCTACGACTCCGATATAGATAGCTTGTGCATTTTCTTTTTCAGCAAGTGCGGCAGCGACCGAGATAAAAATGCCATTTCGAAAAGGCACATAGGTATTTGGCACATCTTTTTCCACCCCATCTTTTCTTATTTGCAAGCTTTCATCGGTTAAAGAATTTCCGCCTATTTGGGCAATAAAACTAACATCTAAACTCATCTTTTTTGTAATACCTAATCTTTCGCAAATTTCGTTAAATGCACGTTTTTCACGCTTCATCGTCCTTTGACCATAGTCAAAATGAAGCGCTACGATATCATATCCAGCCTTTTTTGCCATTACAGCACAAAGCGTGCTATCCATACCGCCGCTCATTATACAAACCGCTTTTTTCATATTTTGCCTTTTATTTTTGCTAGAATTATACAAAAAGTTACTAAGGAAAGAGCCTAAAATGATACTTTGCGAAGAGAGCTATCCAAAAATTTTAGATGAAATTTGTGAATATTTGACGCTAGGAGAAATCGAGCTAGTTTTTGTCGATAAAGAAGAGATGAGAGAACTAAATAAAACTGAGCGAGGCATCGATAAAACGACAGATGTTTTAAGTTTTCCGCTTGAGCTTGTCATTCACGCCCCACTTGGCTCAATCGTTATAAACAAAGATATGGTAAAAGAGAAAGCTGCTGAGCTAAATCATAGTGAAGAGGCCGAAACCGCACTACTTTTTACACATGGATTGCTTCATATCTTGGGATTTGATCATGAAAAAGATGATGGCGAAATGAGAGAAAAAGAGTGCGAGGTTATCAAGAAATTTGAGCTACCTAAAAGTCTAATAGTAAGAAGCGAGGATGTTAGGCTGATTGATCTTATAAATAATAAAAACTAAAAGAGTAGATTTTCTTCAGATGTTTTGTGAAGCTCTTCTAAAAGCTCCTCTTTTTGGCATAAAATCAATATGTAGATAAAATTTTTAAGCTTTTTTATCTCGCTTAAATTTTTAAAGTAGATTGCGTTTTGTACTTTTAACAAAGAGCCTTCTGGCAAGCAAATTTTTATCTCATCAGGGCTAAATTTTTTATTTAAAAATATACTTTGGCTTATGAATAAATCTTCATCGCTTTCAGTAATTATGGCTCTAAAGCTATTTCCAAAACTAGTAGGAATAAAATTTTTATCTATAAAAATCGGGTCAAAATGCCCGTGAATCCTACCTTCGTAAGGCTTAAATGAAATTTTATTGCTATCAAGAAATTTTAAAAGCCCATAAAACATTCCAGCAAAAACTCGTGGTATGTTTAAGTTTTGATAGTATGTTTGCTTAAAGACTGTGCTTGTAAAAAATATCGAGCTTGGATTTATCTCGTGCATAGTCGTATCTGTGTAAATGGTCTCAAAAAGAGGCGATATTCGCTGAAGTGTTCTTGTATCATCGCCGAAAAAGACATCAAAGACCTTTGCGTGAAAAATTTGATTAAAAAGCTCAGTGATATTTTTTGACATGACGTGTGCGTTAGAGCCAAGTTTTGATTTTTCTAAAAAATCATTTATAAAAGGATTTACGGCGCAAAATTTTAGATCTTTGTGAGTTGACTCAAATCTCATAAGCTTTATCATGGCAGTTTGTAAGCTACTAACTTTTAAAAAAGCGATCTCTTTATCGATAATTGGCACATTATCTTCGCTAATTATGGCGTATGCACCTTGTTTGATTGCCGTTTCTATATCGCTATCGTTTGCATTCAAGCAAATATATGCAAAGCCACGCCTTACGTGTTTTAGCTCAAAAACAAACTCACTTACGCTAGTTATTGTTGGTGTGTTTAGAGCCTCGGCATTTATGAGGCGAGTTAAGTTTTCTATTGTCATTTAGCCAACGATCGCGCCATTTTTAACTTTACCTTGCGTACCAAGAAGTGTTAGCGAGCCATCAGATGCGCTTAGGATCATGCCTTGAGAGACATATTTTTTCATCATCGTTCGCTCTTTTAAATTTGCTAAAACGCAAACTTGTTTGCCCACAAGCGAGCTAGGCTCGTAGTATTTTGCGATGCCAGATAAAATTTGACGCGGCTGCTCCTCGCCAAGATCTATCTTAAATTTAAGCAGCTTCTCGCTACCTTCAACTCTCTCGCACTCTAGCACCTCACCTACTTTTATCACCACCTTTGCAAAGTCATCAATGCTAATGATTTCGTTCTCTTTTTTCTCCTCTTTTGGCTCAGCTTTTGCCTCAACCTTTGGCTCATTTGCCTCGCCCATTAGCTCTTTTTCTATCCTTGGAAAAAGTGGCTCAGTAGCTTTTGCTACAAAATTTGAAATTTCATTTTTTAAGACAAGACTTTCATAAGAAGCTGTATCTATGCTAAAGCCAAGCGTGTCAGCTATCTTAGTACAAGTTTTAGGCATAGCTGGACTAAGTAGCGTCGCCACTTTTGCAAGTAAATTTGCGCAAAGTGCCACAAGTGCGTTTGCCTCATCAGTTTTACCAGCTTTTACAAGCGACCATGGCTCATACTTCGCAACGGCTGCGTTTGCTAACGTTACAACCTTCCAAAGATCCTCCAAGTAGCGGTTTGTAGCTAAATTTTCTAAATTTCTTATAGCTTCATCAAGGTAGCCTTTTGCTTCATCAAGCTCAGCTTTGTGAAATTTGAGCACATCTTTTGAATCGATTTTATAGTCGCTATACTTTGCACTCATGCCAACAATGCGACTTAGCAGGTTACCAAGTCCGTTGCCAAGTTCTGAGTTTATACGCTCGATCAAGGCTTTTTGGCTGTAATCGCCATCTTGACCAAATGGTACCTCTCTAAGCAAAAAGTATCTGAAATTTTCAAGTCCATAAGCGTTTGCAACCTCTCTTGGGTTTATAACATTACCCTTACTTTTGCTCATTTTTTCACCATTTATAGTCCACCAGCCGTGAGCTGCTACGTGTTTTGGTAATGGCAAGCCAAGACTCATCAAAAATGCCGGCCAGTAAACTGCGTGAAAGCGTAAAATATCTTTGCCAACGATGTGAGTAGTGTATGGCCAAAGATCCATTCTAGCGTCATCTCTTGAATATCCTAGTGTTGTTAGGTAGTTTATAAGCGCGTCAAGCCAGACGTACATAACGTGCTTTTCATCGTTTGCGCTCTTTGGTAGCTTTATGCCCCAGTCAAAGCTCGTTCTAGTTACTGAAAGATCTTTTAGTCCACCTTTTACAAAGCTTACGACCTCGTTTTTCTTACCTTTTGGGATGACGCAAAGCTCGTCATTTTCGTACCATTTTAAAAGCGCATCTTCATATTTTGAAAGCTTGAAAAAGTAGCTCTCTTCTTTGACTAAAGACGTCACGCGGCCACAGTCTGGACAGTGATTGTCTTCTAGTAGGTCTCTTTGGTTAAAAAAAGTTTCGCAACTAACGCAGTAAAATCCCTCATATTCGCCTTTATAAATGTCGCCATTTGCTTGCATCTTTTCAAAGACATTTTGCACGGTTTGTTTGTGCTCTTCGTCGGTTGTTCTTATAAAATGATCATAGCTTATCTCAAACTCATCCCAAAGTGATCTAAATTTAGCGCTAATCTCGTCAGCATACTCTTTTGGAGTCTTGCCTCTAGCACGTGCTGCTTGCTCGATCTTTTGTCCGTGCTCGTCTGTGCCTGTCATAAAGTATGTTTCTTTGCCTTGCAGGCGGTTAAATCTAGCAAGTGTATCAGCGATGATAGTCGTGTAGGCATGGCCAATGTGTGGCACGTCGTTTACGTAATATATCGGGGTCGTTATATAAGCTTTTTCTTTCATATTTTTCCTTTAATTTTAAAAATCAAATCCGCCATCGCTGCCAGTATTGCCTTTTGACATCGAGTTATAGCAGCTATTTACGTATTCTTTTCTTGTCTCGCAGTCAAAAAATACTTCGCAGTTAAAGCAGCTTTTTTGCCTTTTTTGGCTTTGGCATTCTTGCAAAATTTTTGCTTTTTGCTTTAAGGCTAGCTCAAATGCGTCAAGTGGCTCGTTTGCTTGTGTTTCTTGCATTATTTTTGCTCGTAAAATTTATGCAAAAGAGAAATTTCATCACGTGAGCCAAAAAAGCATGGCGTTGTTTGGTGAATTTTTTCTATTTTTACATCAAAAAGCGTTTGGTTTTTGCCGTTTGTCGTTGCGCCCTTTGCGTTCTCATATATGAAGGCAAATGGCAACACTTCAAAGACTACTCTTAGCTTGCCTTTTGGATGATCGCTCGTTGCTGGGTAGCTAAAAAGACCGCCGCCTTTTAGTAAAATTTGATGTAGGTCGCTCACCATCGCACCTGAGTATCTTAGTCTATAGCCTTGGTTGAATAGCTCATTTATAAAATTTCTATGCGTTTGGCTCCAGCCTTTTTGTGTGGCTCCCGTGGCATTTAGCTTTCCCTTTTCTTTTAGCTCAAGCTCTTTTACAAATTTAAACTCACCATCTTTGCCAAGTCTATAAAATTTAGGCAAAGCGCCCTTTTTCTCGGCAATTACCAGCTCAAGTCTTGGGCCATATATGCTGTAAGCTGCGGCTATTAAATTTTCTGGTTTTACTTCGTTTTCATAGATACCAAAGATCGAGCCAACAGCAAAATTTACATCAACTAGGCTTGAGCCATCAAGTGGATCGTAAGCAATTATAAATTTAGCATTTTTGTTTATCTCAAGCTCGTCCTCTTTTTCTTCGCTAATTAGCGCTTTTACGCATGAAAGCTGCTTAAATTTAGCCGTGATGATCTCGTCGCTTTTGACATCAAGCTTTAGCTGTGTGTCTCCGGTTGCGTTTTCGTGAGTTGTGTAGCCAAGATCGGCATATTTTATCACTTCGCTTATCTCTTTTGCGATCTCTTTTATGGTGTTAAAGATTTGATTTAATTCTTGCATTATACAGCCTTTGCATTTTTGATTATCCACGCACAAATGGCGTCTATATCGTCTAAATTTATATTTTTTATCTCGTAAGGAATTTGTTTTTTATATGTTGCGATCGCATCTGAAAAGCTAAGATATTTTTCATCTATTTCATCTTTAAAAACACTTAATCTTGGTAGTGGAAGCGTCTTTAACCCCTCGACTAATAGCATATCAAACTCGCCTAGCATTTTAATGACATCGCTAATTTCTTGTGGATTTTGTGAAAAATAAGTTGTTCTAGTCGGACTCATCACCACTACATCTGCTCCGGTTTGAGAAAATTTAAAGCTATCCTTGCCTTCAACATCAAATTTGGCCTTGTCGCCTGGATCGTGTTTTACTATCGCAACTTTCAAACCATCATCTATAAATTTCTTTGCAACTTTTAAAATAAGAGTCGTTTTCCCACTATTTGAAGGGCCAGAAAAAGCGATAGCAAGTCTTTTCATAAGAACCTTTTTTGTTAAAATTTCTCGCGATTATAACTTATGTTGGCTTTAAAATTTATGAGTGAAATTTAAAAATTAAAATGCTAAAATGGCAGAAATTTTAGAAATTTAAGAGTTTTTATGAGTAAATTTATATCGTTTTTTGTATTTATTTTGATGATATTTGGCTGTGCTGGTGAAAAAGTAATCGTGCATGAGCCGTTAAAAAATGAGCTTTTGGCTTACACAAGCAAGAGCGAGATTATTGATGGTGCTGACAGGACGCTCATCATTGCTACCTATTTAAATCCGATCTACAATTCAAATTTAGACCAGAACAAAGAGCACTTTTTGGTGGCTATAAATCCAAAAGAGCACGCTAGTGAGCTAAAAAATATCAAGGTAAATAACGACTCAAATACCACAAATGCAAGGCTGCTTGATGAAAATGATAAGATGCTAAAATTTGCTGGATTTTCGATGCCTTGGGCGCTCTATTATGAAGTGACCGCACCAAGCAAGCAAAGCGATGATCTCACTCTTAGTTTCGAAATTTATCAGTCAAAGCCGGTTTTGTTAAATTTTCGAAAAGTTGCGAAATCTTTATATTGGAACCAGTAAGTGCCATGTAGATCACGTAGTTGGCAAGCACCTTCTTTCCGTAGTTTCTAGTTTCTGCCACAGGGACAAATTCTAGTGATAAAAATGGCTCAAATTTCCCCTCTTTAAACATATCATCTCTTGTGATAAGCTTTTTGGTAAAGCCGATACCGCCGTTGTACGCGTATGCGGTAAAGAGCGGATGATAGAGAAATTTATCAAGATAGTTTAGGTGATGGTTTGCAAATTTAAATGCAACATCTGTTTTAAAAAGATCGTCTTGGTCAAAATTTGGGATTTTTAGCTCTTTTTTGCCGATCGCATTTGCGAGAAACGGCATAAACTGCATCATGCCAAGGGCGTATGAAGTAGAAACCACACTTGGGATAAAGAGACTCTCTTGTCTAGCTAGGGCATAGATCATCGATTTTCTCTCGTTACTGATGCCATCAAGCTCAGGAGAGCTTGGCATTAAGAAGTATTGTTTCTCCCAACCATGCGCCTTTTGCATGAAGTATGCATAAGCACCAATGCTTTCGTTTGTATAAAATTTCTTCGCAAATTCGCTTGCTTGCGTGGCATTCATATCCTTTGCAAGGGCTGCAGTTTTGTTCCATAAAAACGGATCGCTCACGTCAAAATTTTCGATATTTTGCTTATTAGGCCTTGGCACGATGACTTCAAGTGGTTCGCCACCGATCAAATCTCTTGCGTAAAGAGAGTAGATATTTGCGTCCTTGCTGGCACTTAGCTCTTTTAAAAAGCTTTCGTTTTTACTTATCTGGTACTGCCAAAAGGTCGCATTGTCTCTTTGCCACGCCCTTTCAAATGTGCTCTTGGCTCTTGCAAAAAGGCTAAAAGCGATATCGTCTTGTCCTAGTAAAATGGCATTTAATCCAAGTGTAAAAGCATCATTTTTCTCAGTGATGGCTGGATCGATGCTTAGCAAATTTCTTCTAAAACCTTCATATTTTTTATTAAAAATAATATCGTTTAATAAATTTGTAAAGCCCTTTTGTGAGTAGAGCTTGGTCATAAAATTTGCATCAAAGCTTTCGCTAAAAAGTGTACTTTTATTTTGCGGGCTAGAGGCGTTAAATAGTTCTAGAAAGCTCTTTGTATCGTTTAGATTTACAAATGCCTGGGCTGGATTTGGCTCATTTAGTGCGAGTAAAATTTTTGATTTTTCTGGATTTGTCTTTGCAAGATTAGCTGCCAAAATTTCACGAGTGTGATTATCAAGTTTTAAACTAAAAGCAATAGATGTTAGCAAATTTTGGCAGGTTAGATTTGCTTGGGTGATATTTTTTGCATTTACACCAGGGCATTTGCTAGGAGCCGCTTTTGGAGGTAAAATTTTATCGATTGATTTTTGAACAAGGCCTGCTCTTCTAAATACATCACGCGAAAGATCTGCTATCTGCTCTTTTGTATAACTGCCCTCGTTGATAAGGCGGTTGATGTAGTAGTCTTTTGCTAGGCTTTTTGGTTCTTTTTTTAGCTCTTCGTAGGTGTAAATTTTGCCCAAAAGAGCAACACAGGCAAGAGAGAGAATACTAAAGTGACGCAGCAAAACCAAATAAAAGCCTTATTAAAAATTGATCTAAAAATTGAAGTGCTAAAAGCACAATAAGCGGAGTAAAGTCGATACCGCTAAAATTTGTTTTTATATAGCGTCTAATAAAGCTATAAACCGGCTCAGTTAGCCTATAAAGTAGCTGCACGACTGGCGAGCTAGGATCAGGTCTGACCCAGCTAATGAGCGCTGCTGCGATAATGATCCAAGTATAGACCGTGATAATAAGGTGCAAAATGTTTGCGATCGCTGAAAATAGGGTGGAAAGTATCATTTTTGCTCCTAGATTAAAATTTTGGCCAGATCATCTTTGATGAGTGGATAGAGCTCGCTAAGCTCAGGGCCGTGAAGATCGTTTGTAAGCAGCGCACGTAGTGGCATGAAAAAGTTTTTACCTTTTAAATTTGTAGCGCTCATAAGCTCTTTTTTAAACTCATCAAATGTTTCGCACGGTTTTAAATTTAGAGCTGCTTTTTTGATGATCTCAAATTCGTTTTTGTACTCATCTGGAGCTACTTTTGGCGAATATATAGCCTCAACTTTTGCCTTTATCTCAGGCACTAGTGAGCTTTCTTGAGTGTAAAATTTAACTAGCTCAACCTTGCTATCATCCACGCCAAAGATCTCTTTTATACGCTCTTTTGAAGCAAGCTTAATATGTTCTCTATTTATCTGCTCAAGTTTTTTTACGTCAAATCTAGCAGGTGAGCGTGAAATTTTGGTTATATCAAACCACTTTACCGCATCTTCGATCGTAAAAATTTCAGTCGGAGTTTTGTTTCCAAGAAGTATCAAATAGTTTGCGATTGCTTCAGGTAAAAATCCCTGCTCAAAGAGCCATTTTACGCTTGATTCGTTCTCGCGCTTGCTCATTTTTTTACCTTCAATATTTAAAAGTATAGGCAAATGCGCGTAGTTCATCTTGCCAGTGTAGCCAAGACCTTCTCGTATGAGATTTTGCTTTGGTGTATTGCTCACGTGATCCTCGCCACGTATGACAAAGGTTACGCCCTCAAGCATATCATCGACTGCACAAGCGAAGTTGTAAGTTGGAGTCTTGTCTGCTCTCATGATAACAAAGCTATCAACAGCGTCTGGCTCGAAGCTCAGCTCGCCCTTGATCGCATCTGTAAAGCTCATAGTGCGTGTTGGCTTTTTCATACGAATGACAAATGGCTTCTCACAGTTTAAAACTTCAGCATCGCTTAGTCTCTCGCAGGTACCGTCATATCTATATGCCACGCCTTGCTCTTTTGCTTTTTGTTTTTTTGCCTCAAGCTCTTCTTCGGTGCAAAAGCAAGCAAAGGCCTTTTTATCGATGAGAAGCTTTGATGCAAGCTGTCTGTGGAATTTTAAATTTTCACTTTGGATGTAAATTTGCTCTGGTTTTATGCCAAATTTGCTCAAAATTTCTAAGATATCTTTCTCTTTTCCCTCGATATTTCGCTCTTTGTCGGTATCTTCTATGCGTAAAATAAAGCCACTTTTATCTTGCAAAGAACAAATATAGTTAAAAATAGCAGCACGTAAATTTCCTATGTGCATATCTCCTGTTGGAGAGGGTGCAAAACGATACATAAGCTCATTCCTTACGTTAAATTTGAAGTTTGGATTATAACACTCGCTTGATAAATTTAAAGTTATGTAATTTTAAATTTTTAGGCTAAGCAAAGCATATTTTTTATAAAATCCGCACGAAAATTTAACTATTTATAGGAGAAAGAATGAGTTTTATCAGCGAATTTAAAGAATTTGCGATGCGCGGAAATGTCATAGATATGGCAGTTGGTGTTGTTATCGGTGGGGCATTTGGAAAGATCGTTTCATCGCTAGTTGGTGATATTATTATGCCAGTTGTTGGCGTTATAACAGGCGGTGTAAATTTCACTGATCTTAAACTAACATTAAAAGAAGCAGCTGAAGGTGCGCCAGCAGTTACTATAAACTATGGCTCATTTATACAAACAATGGTTGATTTTTTAATCATTGCATTTTGTATTTTTTGCGTTATCAAAGCTTTAAATACACTTAAAAATAAACTACCAAAAGAAGAAGAGGCAGCTCCTGCAGAGCCTGAAACTCCAGCTGATATAGCACTTCTAACTGAGATCAGAGATCTTCTTAAAAAATAAATTCTTAAATCAAAGGGAGAAAGATCCCTTTGAAATCCGTTAAATTTTGTCCTATTTTTTATGCTAAAATGCTTTTTCATCTTAAAAGCGAGTGAAAGTATGATAGAACAAATCCCATTTTTTCAAGGTCTTAGCGCCGAGGACCTAGCCAAACTTGAAGCAATAAGCGTTGTTAAAAAATACAAAAAAGGCGAGTTTTTATTTATAGAGGGCGAGGAGCCAAAGTGGCTTACATTTTTGATAACTGGCTCGGTTAAACTTTATAAAACTACGGCAAGTGGCAAGGAAATTTTTATCCATCAGCTTGCACCTATGAATTTTGTAGCTGAAGTTGTAAATTTTGAAAATATACCTTATCCAGCAAGCGCCATTTTTACTATCTCTGGTGAAGTTTTAAAGATAAATTATGAAAAATTTGAAACACAATTTTTGACAAAGCCAGAAATTTGCATGAAATTTCTAAAATCAATGGCTCAAAAGATAAGAATAACAACGAATTTACTTCATCAAGAGCTCATCTTAAGCTCCGAAGAGAAGGTGGCTAGGTTTATTTTAAATCACGAAGATCTATTTAATGAACTAAAGCATACAAAAATTTCATCGATACTCAATATGACGCCAGAAACTTTTTCGAGAATTTTAAATAAATTTAAAACAAATGGTTTGGTTAAACTTGACGAAAAGAACCAAATTTTGGAAAAAGATATAGGTGGGCTACAAGAAATTTATTCTTATTGAAAGTTAATATCAAATAAATATTTTTATTTACTTAAAGAAAAAATTTATATTTTTTTAGATAACATTCACCTAAAATTTTCGTAAAAATTTACGATATATTGATAAATTCAGGAGGAGATTTTGGCTGAAGTTAAGAAGAAATTTTTTGTTTGGTCATCTGTGATAATAGGCATCGTAATCGGCCTTATCGCTTCTATGGGCGTAGCTGATGCACTTCATGCGACTGGTAGTGGCTACATCTGTACCATTTGTCACACGATGGATCCTATGAATGCTGCATATCATGAAGATGTACACGGCGGCAATAACAAGCTTGGCATAAAAGCTGAATGTTCAGCCTGTCACCTAAATCATACAAGTGCCTATACCTATGTACTTACAAAACTTAAAGTATCGATAAATGATGGCTATAAGACATTTTTTACAGATACTGACAAGATCGACTGGCGTAAAAAACGCGAGCATGCATCTCACTTTGTCTATGATAGTGGGTGTTTAACTTGTCACTCAAATTTAAAAAATGTTATTCAAGCTGGTAAATCATTCTTGCCACATAGAGATTATTTCGTTCTTGGAAATCCTAATAAGAAATCATGTGTTGACTGCCACGAGCATGTTGGTCACAAGAATTTAGGACTACAAATCGATAAATTTGAAGCAATTAAAAAACAAGAAAACAATAAAACCAAGTAAGGAGGAGAGATGTTTAAAAAGTCGCTAATGTTATTAGCCTGTCTAATGTCTTTTGGCTTTGCCGCAAACATGGATGCAAATAAATCTGACGCTTTAAACCTTAATGTTGTAAAAAACATTAAAGTTGCTCACAAAATGTCAGACTTATCAAAAAGCTGTGTTGAGTGCCACGCTAAAGAGACACCCGGCATAGTTGCCGATTGGAAAAATAGTCGCCACGCTCACGTTGGCGTAAGTTGTATGGATTGCCACTCTGTAAATGCAGATAATCCTATGGCTTCAGTTAAGGTGCATCCAAAAGATTCTAACAACCATGTTTCAATGCTAGTTAGCCCAAAAACTTGTGCTAAGTGTCACGAAAATGAGGTTGAAGAATCTGTTAAGAGTGGTCACGCAAGAGGTGCTATGCAAATGTATGCTAACCCTGCGATGGTAAAACTAATGTATCACTATGAAGGTATGGATCATCCAGAATACAAAATGGCTCCAGACGCTACTGGTTGTACACAGTGCCACGGAACCGTCATCAAACTAGACGCTGATCACAAACCTACAAAAGAGACTTGGCCAAACTACGGTATAGGTAATGTTTATCCTGATGGTGGCGTAGGTAACTGTAAATCATGTCACAGCGCGCACACATTTAGCGTAGCTGAAGCTAGAAAACCAGCTGCTTGTGCATCTTGCCACCTTGGACCTGATCACCCAGATATTGAGATCTTTAACAACTCAATGCACGGACATATCTATAATAGCGAAGCTCATAAATGGAACTTTGATTCTGCTCCTGATACATGGGATGTACCAGACTTTAGAGCTCCAACTTGTGCAGCTTGCCACATGAGTGGTGTTGGTGAAACAACAACAACTCACAATGTTTCAAGAAGACTAAAATGGAACCTATGGGGCGTCAGCAGTAAGCTAAGAACAGCTGGTGATGAACAAGCTGCTGTTGTTTACGAAAAAACTGGCAAACTAACCATAGGAACGCCACTTGCAGGTCATCCAAATGGACCAGAAGCAGCAAGAGCTGAGATGAAGCTAGTTTGTAAAGTTTGCCATACATCAACTCATACAGATAACTTCTTCATTATGGGTGATAAGCAAGTAGAGCTTTATAACGTTTACAGTGCTGAAGCAACTAAGATGCTTGAAGAGTTGAAGGCCAAAAACCTACTACTAGAAGATGCTTGGTCAGATGAGTTCCAAGATGTCTACTATCATATGTGGCACCACGAAGGTCGTCGTATGAGACAAGGCGCTCTAATGGGTGGTCCTGACTACTCACACTGGCATGGTGTATTCGAAGTTAAGAACGACATTAGAAAACTTCGCAAAATCTATAAAGAAAGAATTGAGTCTGGCAAAGTCCAGTAATTCTTTTTAAGGTGGGAGTTTTCCCACCTTTTTATTTTTAAATTCCAAAATTTTATCTTTTAGTTATTATCCTAAAGCAAATATCTTTTAACAATTATTTTTGTAAATTTAAATTATAAAATCATACGGCTTAGCACTACAAATCGTTCTAAATAATTAATAAAATTTATAATGTAAATTTAAAAATATAAAATATAATCTTTGTTTTCAAGGAGATTTTTTGGGACTTTTTCGGATTATTATTGGGGCATTTATCTTTAGTGCTCTTACAAATTTATACTCATACAAACGTTTTATCAAAAAGGTATCTTTTTTTACTCCACACCTTAAAAAAATTCGTATATTCTTCTACATTATTAGTGCGCTTGAGTTTATATTTGTTCTTCAATTAAGATTTTCTTTTTTAAATATAGAGCTATATCTGATAGCAGGAACTCTCATTGGTTTTTCACTATTTTTATTTGGTGTTAGTTTGTTTTATGATATTGTTAGATCCATTTGTTCAAAAGCTCATTTTAATCCCACAAGACGAAAATTTATTAAATTTTGCTTTGATGTGACATTTGTTGTTTTTATAGTTGCTTGCTTTTTAAAAGGAATTTTTAATGCACTTACTCCGCCAAAAATTAGACAAATTAGTATAAAAATAAAAAATTTACAAAATGATCTAAAAATAGCCATGATAACAGATGTGCATATTGGTGAGTTTTTGCAAAAGGACTTTGTTGCTGAGCTTGTAAAAGAGATAAATTTAGCTAGACCAGACCTAGTGGTGATAGTTGGCGACTTGGTTGATATGAGAGCTGAGCTTATAGGTGATTTTTTGGATCCATTAAAAAATCTTAAAAGTACCTATGGCACCTTTTATGTCCCTGGCAATCACGAATACTACCACGGAGTTGATGGGATATTAGAAAAAATTCGCGCTCTAGGCATTAGGGTGCTTGGCAATAAAAATGAAAAAATAGCTAGTATAAATTTGGCAGGGGTCTATGATCTAGCTGGCATAAGGTTTAAAAATTTAGAGCCAAATTTAGACGAAGCGTTAGCAGGACGCGACCTAAATTTGCCTACCATCCTACTCTCTCATCAGCCAAAATTTATAAAAACTATGCAAAAAGATGTCGATCTAGTGCTTTGCGGCCACACGCATGCTGGACAAATTTTTCCTTTTAGTATCCTAGTTTTGCTGGATCAAGGTTTTTTACATGGGCTTTATAAGATTAATGATAAAATGCAAGCTTATGTTAGCAGTGGTGCTGGATTTTGGGGGCCTCCTGTTAGAATTTTTGCTCCAAGTGAGATTGCAATATTAAATTTAAGTAAGGAATAAAATGAGTAAAGACAATCTGTTTTCTCAAATTTTTGGAAAGGTTGCAAGGATTAACTTTTACAAACCACTTCAAGAGGCCATAAATTCTTTTTACATAAAGCTGTTTAAGATAGATATGAGCGAGTTTAAGCCAGCAAATGAATATAAAAATTTAAATGAGCTTTTTACTAGAAGGCTCATAAAACCAAGAGATTTTGATGCAGCAGATGAAATGTTTATAAGCCCAGTTGATGGTACTTGTCTTAGTTTTGGCAGCACAAAGGAGCTAAGGGCCTTTAGCATAAAAGGCATGGAGTATAGTGTAAGTGAGCTATTGGGGCAGAACAAGCTTGAGGGCGAATATGACTTTGCAAATATCTATCTTAGCCCAAAAGATTATCATCATTATCATGCACCTTGCGATATTGCCATTAAAAAAGCCGTATACATTCCGGGTAAGCTTTATAGCGTGGCTACAAAATGGCTTGCAAAAGTAGACAGCCTTTATACAAAGAACGAACGCGTAGCGCTATTTTGTGAGATAAAAAATGGTAAGAAGCTTTGGCTTGTTTTTGTAGGTGCGCTAAATGTCGGAAAGATGAAATTTTGTTTTGATGAGCGTATACAGACAAATGCGATGGCAAATTTTACACAAATTTACGAGTATGAAAATTTACATATCAAAAAGGGCGAGCGCCTCGGAAATTTTGAACTTGGCTCAACTATTGTGATACTTAGCGAAAAAGATGCAATCGAATACAATCTCTTTGAAAATAAAGAGCTTAAATTTGCTGAGACTATCGGGCTTATAAAATAAATACGCTAGGCATATAAGTAAAATTTTCATATCTTACTTGGCCGGTATCCTATTTGCTCAGATTTTGGTGGTTTTTCATATATCCATATATAATATGAGCTTAAAATAGTATTAGGTATGAAAGCTTGTAAAATATAATGAGTGCATTATTTTATCTATCGAAATCTTTCTTGCTTTAATTGTGTTCTTCATTGAGCCATCAACCTCTGCAACTAAGCTATTATCTTTACTTATAAAACCCATATTGATATCACAGAGCTGATAGCATTTACATCATTGCTTGTATAGAGAAGCTTATGTATCAATAAAAATTATTAATAAGACATAAGATAACTTAGTATATTTTTCAAAAGAATTTTTATCAACTATAATAAGGAAGTTTTAATTCACCTTATACAGCCAAAGGATTAAATATTTTTTGACTATTTAGCCCAAAAGAGGGCTAAATTTAAACATTAAACCTAAAGTGCATTACATCGCCATCTTGTACGATGTATTCTTTGCCCTCAAGTCTCATTTTACCAGCCTCTTTGGCTCCGTTTTCACCGCCATGTGCGATGTAGTCCTCGTAGCCTATCACTTCAGCCCTGATGAAGCCCCTCTCAAAGTCATTGTGGATGACGCTTGCTGCTTTTGGCGCTTTCCAGCCATTTGTGATCGTCCATGCCCTAACTTCTACGACGCCAGCAGTAAAATAACTTATCAAATTTAGCTTTGCAAAAGACGTTCTTATGATCTTCTCAAGTCCGCTCTCACTCGTACCGATAGATGCCAAAAACTCGTGTGCCTCTTCGTCGCTTAGACCTATTAGCTCCTCTTCTACTTTGGCGCAAAGCTTGATCACCTCGTGATCTGAGGCTTTTGCGTACTCTTTTAGCGCTTTTACAAATTTATTATCTTCATTAAGCCCTTCTTCATCGACATTCGCACCATAAACTACCTCTTTGGCGCTTAAAAGTCTTAGCTCTCTATTGAGTGACAAAAACGCCTCACTATCTCTTTGCTCAAAGCTACTTGCGCTTTTGCCCTCATTTAGATGAGCCAAAAGTAAATTTGCTATCTCAAGTGCCTCTTTAGCACCTTTTGCATTTGCCTTCGCCTCTCTTGTGAGCTTTTCTATCTTTTTGTTTAGCTGCTCGATATCAGCTAGTATGAGCTCGGTTTGGATGATCTCAATGTCTCTTACTGGATCGACACTGCCCTCGACGTGAGTGATGTTTTCGTCCTCAAAGCAGCGAACTATGTGCAAAATAAGCTCTGTCTCTCTAATGTTTGATAAAAATTTATTGCCAAGTCCCTCGCCAGAGCTCGCCCCTTTTACAAGGCCAGCGATATCGACAAATTCGATGGTTGAATACTGAATTTTATTAGGATTAACTATCTTTGCAAGCTCATTTAGGCGCTTATCAGGCACTGGCACAATGGCTTTGTTTGGCTCGATAGTGCAAAACGGATAGTTTGCGCTCTCGGCATTTTGCGCCTTTGTAAGTGCGTTAAATGTCGTTGATTTGCCCACATTTGGTAGGCCTACGATTCCAACTGAAAGTCCCATCAATTCTCCTTGCTAAGTGCTTGTAAAAAGTATAAATTCATCCTAACGCCAGCTCCACTCGCACCTGCTTGGTTATATCCCCAAGCCTTTTCGCGGTATGCTGGGCCTGCGATATCAAGGTGTAGCCACTTATCTTTATACTCATCTTTGATAAATTTAGCTAGAAACATACCAGCTGTGATCGCGCCGCCATATCTGCTTGAGGCGCAGTTGCTAACGTCTGCGATCTGGCTTTTGATGAGCTCGCTAAGATAAGGGTTAAAATCAAGTATAGTTGCTAGCTCGCCGCTATCTTTTATCTTGTTTTTAAACTCGCTTTTTAGGCTCTCGCTGTTGCCCATGATGCCTGTTGTGTATTCGCCAAGTCCCACGACACAAGCGCCAGTTAGGGTTGCCATGTCGATTAGGATGTCTGGCTTAAAGTCCTGCGCGTAGCTTAGGCAATCAGCCAGCACCAAACGCCCCTCTGCGTCGGTGTTTCTAACCTCTATGCTAACGCCACTTCTTGAAATAAGCACATCATCTGGCTTATAGGCGTTGCCGCCGATCATATTTTCAGTTGCGCCTAAAATGGCGTGAATTTCAAATGGTAAATTTAGCTCCGCTGCGCCTTTTATGATGCCAAGAGCTGCTGCTGCGCCGCTTTTGTCTGATTTCATAGTGAGCATATAATCAGCCGGTTTCAAGCTAAGGCCGCCACTATCGTATGTTAGGCCTTTGCCGACAAATATGATGCGTTTTTTAGATTTTTTAGGCTTGTAGGTTAGATGGATAAGTCTTGGTTTGTGCACGCTTGCGCGATTTACTGCCAAAAATGCGTTCATATTCTCTTTTGCTAGAAATTTCTCGTCATAGACCTCACACTTTATGCTTGCGATATTTTTGGCTAAATTTTGCGCATCCTCGGCCATCTTTTGCGGTGTGTAAATTTCTGGAATTTCATTTACGATATCTTTTGTAAAATTTGTAGCACTTGCTATTATCTCTGCCTCTTTAAAGCCCTCACTCGCGGCTTTTAGATCGACCTTTTTGCCTACAAATTCTTCAGTCGAGAAGATGATCTCTTTAAGGGTGTATTTCTCTTTTTTCTCTTTATACTTGTTAAATTCATAACTTCCAAGCAAAAAGCCCTCAGCTAGCGCCTCAAAGCTTAGTTTTTGACACTCTGCTACGTAAGAAGCTAGCTTTATGCTCTTAATGTTTAGCGATTTTAGTGCGTTATAAGCTTTAGCCGCCGCAACTCTAAGCTCGTCAAGATCAAGCTTAGAAAGTGGCACGTAAGCCCTTTTTGCCTCACTTAGTACAAGGACGCTATCGCCCTTATAATTATTAAATTTAATAGCCTCTTTATCGCTTATAAATTTATGTTTTAAGTCCTTATCTACTACGAAAATTAGTTCAATATCAGCTTTTATATCTTTTAATTTTTTATCAACTATTTGAAACTGCATGTCTTCTGCCTCTCCTTTCGTTTAAAATTTTATTTTCGATGCGCTTAAATGTATATATCAAAAGCCCCATAAATATGGCAACCACCGGGATAGCGACGTACCAGTGCTCTTTTGCTTTTTGCAAAAGCACAAGTATATGCTCGCCAAGTATCCAAGCAGGTATGGTGGTGATCGCTGCCCAGCACCAAGCGCTGATCAAATTTATAAAGGCGTATTTTTTAGCATCATAGCCGGTAAGTCCTATGCAAAGCGGGATGATGACACGAAAGCCATACATATAGCGTTGCAAAAAGATGATCGGCCAGCCGTATTTTTTCAGCATTATGTGCGCCACTGCAAATTTTCTCCGCTGCGTGTGGAGCCTTTTTGCGATGTATTTTTTGTTGTAACGGCCAAGATAGAAGTAAATTTGATCTCCCACAAAGCCTCCAAGTCCAGCCACAAAGATAGCAAGCGCGATGTGCATATGCGTGGTGTGAGCGAGAATTCCAGCCATTATTAAGGCCATCTCGCCCTCCATGATACACCAGACAAAAAGTATGATGTAGCCGTACTCTTTAAGCAGTTCTATAAAAAACTCTTCCATTCTAAACCTCTAAAACGCTGTAAATTTTAGTAAGCGACTTTAGCTTTTCGCTACCTTTTAGATCAACTAGATCTACGATAAAGCACGCCTCTACGCAGGTTGCGTTAGTTTGATTGATAAGCTCAACTGAAGCCTTTGCAGTGCCTCCAGTAGCTATTAGATCATCCATCAAAAGCACTCTAGCGCCTGCTTTTTCTCCAAAAGCATCGATGTGAATTTGCACTTCATCGACGCCATACTCTAGGCTATATTTTTGAGAAAGCGTGATAAAAGGCAGTTTTTTTGGCTTGCGAATAGGCACAAAAGGCAGCCTTAGTCTTGCTGCAAGCGCTGCGCCAAAGATGAAGCCGCGAGACTCGATGCCAGCGATGTAGTCTATATTTGCGTCCTCATATCTAGCCACTAAATGATCTATCAAAAAGTTAAATGCTTCTTTGTTATTTAGTAGTGTCGTGATGTCGCGAAATACTATGCCAGGCTTTGGAAAGTCGTTTATGCAGCGAATAGAGTTTAGTAAAAATTCTCTTCCTTTTTGATCTAAAATTTTCATAAATTTCCTTAAATTTGATGTTAAAGTAGCGCTTCGATTTTGCCTTCAAGCTCACGTATGCGTTGTCTTAGCTTGTCGTTTTCTAAGCGGTACTGGGAATTTCTTGTGCGAAGCGAGGTTACGTCGTTTTTAGTTTTGTTTAGCTCATCTGTCAAGATGTCGATGTTGCCTAGACTTCGCTGAAGTTGGATCTGAAATTTTCTTATGACGACCTCGGTGTCTTGGAGGTTATTTTTCATAAAATCTTTTGTTGCACGCTCTTTTTTTAGAAGCGTTTTGAAGTAAAAAACCATGACGGTTAGGTAGATCGCAGCACAAACAAGAGCGGTAAAAACGATCCACTCGCCTATCATTTGGCTTCCTTAAGCTCTATTTTTTTGACTCTTCTTTCGTGTCTGCCACCTGCAAACTCTGTCTTTAAAAATGTTTCAAGTGCTGCTGTAGCCACGCCAGTTCCGATAACCCTTGCTCCAAAAGCAATGACGTTTGCATCGTTATGTTCTCTTGCAAGTCTAGCGGTAAATTCGTCGTGACAAAGGGCGCACCTTACGTTTTCATGCCTGTTTGCGGCTATTGATATGCCAATACCTGTGCCACAAATGAGTACGCCGTAGTAGTTAGGCTCAAGCTTGCTTGCTAGCAAATGCGCATAATCAGGGTAATCAACGCTATTTTTGTCACTAGTACCAAGGTCAATGACTTCATAACCAAGCTTTTTTATGGCTTCTTTTAACTCTGCCTTAAGCTCTACTCCAGCGTGATCACAAGCGATAAAAATTTTATCTATTTTCATGAAAAATCCAATAAATTTTTTGCAGATTATAGTGAAAGTTGCATTAAAATAAAATTTTGCTTGCATATGATAAAAAGGCTATAATTTGTGAAATTCTTAAAAGGGAAAAATATGAAAAAGACGCTCTTTTTAATGGCTTCAGTGCTAGCCTTTGCAAATGAAAATTTGATAGAGATCTATACAGATCAAACCATAATCACTCAAAAATTTAGCGACGCAAATAGCTCTTTTAGCGCCTTTGTGCCAGAAGGTGTGCAGAGTGAGAGCATCACTATAAATGGGGATTGTGACGTGAATGCTTATCTAAAAAAGATCAGCGAAGAAAATAGCCCAAGTTACATAAAATGGAAGCAAGAAGTTGTAAATTTAAGTAGTAAGATTGAGGCGCTAAATGCAAGAGGTAGGTTTATAGAGCAAGCTTTGATAGGAGAAAACAAAAGTAACGATGTGACAAAAAGAGCTGATGAGTTTTATAAATTTAGCCTAGAAAATATCGAGAAAATCTCAGCTGCTAAAAGTGAGCTTGAAGTGCTTAAAGAAAATGAGCCAAAGAGCGAGATGGCTGGATTTTTGCAGCTTGATATGAAATTTGCTTGCAGTCCAAAAGAAGCGACGCTTTCATATATGGATGATGATGCCCCAAAGACGCTAAATGAAATTTATGCAGACACAAAAAACAAAAAGATCTTGATAAAACAAGAAATTTTACTCAGCAACCCATATGCTAGCGATGTTAAAAATTTAAAGCTCGCCATCTATCCGACCAGATATCAAAAAGCGCTTGCTCCAAGCAAGTTCTACCCTTGGTACGAGGAGAGTGAGGTGGGGACTGATGGTTACGGCGCTTCAAAAAATATGCTAAAAGCTGCGAAAGTCACTGCTGAGGTCGCTGATATGCGTGTGCAAAGAGATGAAAATGAGTTTGCCAAAATTTGGAAGATAGATGGGATAAATTTAGCAAAAGGCGAGAGCAAATATATAACTTATGACACGCAAAAAATGGATGCAAATTTTAGCGTTTTTGCTGATTTTTACGGCTCGCTAAAGGCATATAACGTAGCTAGCTTTAAGCTAAATGATGATCTAACGCCAGCTAAAACGCAGTTTTACGTTAATGGCGTGAGTGTTGGTAGTCCTAGCGAGTTTGAGATAAAAGCTAAAGATGAGGCCTCTCAGCTCTTTTTAGGACAAAACGAGCTAATCGAGCTTAAAAAAGAGCGCTTAAATAAATTTAAAAAGAGCTCGCTTCTTGGCAAAGAGCGCATAAGCGAAGAGGGCTATGAGATAAGTGTCAAAAATAACTCAAGCAAGAGCGTTGATATCACTTTGGTCGATCGTGTGCCAGTCTCTGCTGACGAGGCGGTAAAGGTCGAGATAAAGGGCTTTGATAAAAAAGATATCAGCAAAGATGGCAAGGTGGAGCTTAAATTTAGCCTTGCACCAAAAGAGGAATTTAAAAAAGAGTACTCTTATAAGATCACAAAGCCAAAAATTTAGAGCAAATTTGCTCTAAATTTAGCCATTTATAAAGGTACTTGCGATATCTAAAACGTATCTTGTCGGATAAAAGATAGTATCTTTTAAAGGCGAGACGAGGATGATGATAAGGATGACAAAGCCATATCGCGAGATGGCCTCTAGCTTTTCAGCTAGTGCGTGAAAGCCAAAATTTCTAAGCGCATACTCGAGCGCGTGAAAGCCATCAAGTGGCGGGATCGGATAGAGATTAAAGATGGCTAACATCAAATTTAAAAGTGCAAGCGTAAATAAAAACTGAAGTAAAATTTCAAAGGTTTCTATATTTAATAAAGCTTTTAGCACAAAAAGTGACAAGATGCCTAAGATGACGTTGTAGCAAATGCCAGCTAGACTTACGTAGATAGCTGCCTTATATCCGCCATTTCGCACGACTGTGTAGGTATTTACAGGCACTGGTTTTGCCCAGCCAAACATCATACCAGTGCTTAGGTAAAGCACCAGTGGCACGATGATAGTGCCAACTGGGTCGATATGTTTTATAGGGTTTATGCTAAGCCTACCAAGATTTTTTGCGGTGTTGTCGCCAAATTTATAAGCGACATAGCCATGAGCGATCTCGTGACCGACGATGGCGATTATTAAAGAGATGACGATAGTGGCGACTTTGACTATATCTATGTTATCAATGAAGCCCATCTACTTCGCCTTCTTTTAGAGCTTTGTTAGTGAAAAATTCGTCATTTTCTATCGTATTTACAAAGCGTCCGATACGCTCCCAGCGCACATTGTAGTTCCTGTCCCAACTAAAATATATAAACCAAGGCTGACCAACTATATCTTTATAAGCCACGCTTCCCCAAAAACGGCTATCGTTTGAGTGATCGCGGTTGTCGCCTATCATGAAGTATTCGTCTTTTGGCACTTTTACGTAAAATGCATTAAGGTTAAAATTTGGATTTTGCGGCAATGAGCTAATGGACACTGGCTTCATAAAAACACTATCTTTGTTTGTATTTAGCATGAAAACCATCTGCTCAAATAAATTTACATTTTCGTCATAGTGGATGCCGCTAAACCTATATGGCTCTTTTATGAAAAGTTTGCCATCAAGCTCGGCTATATCGCTACATGAGTAGCCAAATTTACTCTCTTTACCATTTAAATTTTCACGGCAGTTTGCCTTTATGAAATTATCTCCCTCTTTTGGACGCAAATACAAGGCTTTTTCGGTAAATACTATCTCATCTTCGCTTGTGGCAAAGCAGCGTTTTACAAAGTGGGTCTTTTCGTCTTTTGGATAACGAAAGACGACTATATCTCCTCTTGCTGGGCCATCACCTGTTACGAGATGTCCATTATCGTTTAGCTCAGGTAAAATTTTTACTTCAAGCCATGGAATTCTTGGTGTTGGTATACCATAAACAAATTTTTTGGCGAATAAAAAATCACCAACCAAAAGCGTATTTTTCATCGAACCAGACGGAATAACAAAGGCTTGAGCTATGAAAAATATAACAAAAAGCACGATGATGACCGTGCCAGTCCAGCTCGAGCAAAAGTCATAAAATTTAGTAAAAAATTTTTTCATTATTAGGCTCTTTTGTGGCTAGCTATCTTAGCTTGGGCTGCAAGGATTGTGTTATTTAAAAGCATCGCAATCGTCATCGGACCTACGCCCCCTGGAACTGGCGTGATGTATGAGCATTTTGGGGCAACCTCGTCAAAATCTACATCGCCTACAAGTCTGCCATCATCAAGTCTGTTTATGCCCACATCAACGACTACTGCGTCATCTTTTACCATGTCAGCCTTTAAGAAAAATGGCTTACCAATGGCTGCGACGATAAGGTCAGCATTTTTGCAAATTTCTTTTAAATTTTTAGTCTTGCTGTGAGTGATCGTAACTGTTGCTGAAGCGTTTAGAAGTAAATTTGCCATAGGCTTGCCAACAATGTTGCTTCTACCGATCACTACTGCATTTAGCCCAGCTACTTCTATGCCATACTCTTTTAAAATTTCCATCACGCCAAGCGGTGTGCAAGGCACAAAACCATCTAGCCCACTAACAAGTTTGCCGACATTTACAGCGTGAAAGCCATCTACGTCTTTTGCTGGATTGATCGTTGCTAAAACGGTATTTGTATCTATATGTTTTGGAAGTGGCAACTGTACCAAGATGCCGTGGATACTATCGTCTAAATTTAGCACATTTATAAGTGCTAGAAGCTCTGCTTGGGTTGTATTTTCGCTTAGACGGTGAGCTACACTTTTTATGCCGTATTCGTTGCAGGCTTTTTCTTTGGCTCTAACGTATGTTTGAGATGCTTTGTCTTCGCCTACTAAGATAACAGCTAGGGTTGGTTCTACGCCAAATTTTTTTAGTTCTTCAGCTCTTACTTTTACGCTTTCTTTGACCTTTAAAGATACGGCTTTGCCGTCTAAAATTTTCATATTGGATCCTTATTTAAAAGCTTTTTTAATCACAAGGGTGGTATCATACCTAAAATTAAATTAAAATTTTTAAAGAGAGGTTTATGCGGTCTGTTTTTTTGTTTTTGCTTTTTTGTGTGGCGATTTTTGGGGCTGATTTTATCACAAAGACCGAATACGCCAAGATGCTCTACCTAAATCCACGTGGCATAGGATGCGACAAGTGTCACGGCACAAAGGGCGAGGGCAGTCTCATATCTAAATATAAACACTTTGATAAAAAGGCAAACAAAACGGTCGATGATGAGCTTAGAGCACCAAAGATAAATGATATAGATTTTGAAAGCTTTAAATCCGCTTTAACTAAGCCAAAAGGCGTCATGCCAAGCTACTTTTTGACAGACGAGGAGACTACGATTCTTTATGAATACATTACAAATAAGATAAATACTCCTTCAAAAGCAGCAAAAGCGCAAAATTTGGGCAAGCCAGTTTCCACTGATACGACGCAAAAACAGCCAGAGCAATCTGCCAAAGCCGCCCCTGCTACAAAACCAGCAGAACCAGCTAAAACTGCCCCTGTAAAACCAGCTGAGTCAGCAAAAACTGCTACTACACAAGCACCAAAGTCGCCAGTAAAACCAGCTGCAAACCTAAAAGATAATCAAAAGACAAATTTAAAAACACAAAATCAAAAGGATAAAAAATGACAAATAAAGAGGCATTTAGCGAAGCCAAAAAATATATCCCAGGTGGTGTAAATTCACCTGTTCGTGCATTTGGCAGCGTTGGAGGCGAGCCTGTGATGATAGATCACGCAAAGGGAGCTTATCTATACGACGTCGAGGGTAAAAAATATCTTGACTTTATCCAAAGCTGGGGACCGCTCATATTTGGCCACTGCGACAAAGATATAGAAGAGGCGATCATCTCTGCTGTAAAACAAGGCGTATCTTACGGCGCCCCCTCTCCAAAAGAGACCGCTCTAGCAAAGCTAATATATGACGAGTTTAAGCAAATAGATAAAATTCGCTTCGTTAGCTCTGGCACAGAGGCCACTATGAGCGCGATAAGAGTGGCTAGAGGATATTCTAAAAAAGACGGACTAATAAAATTTGAAGGCTGCTATCACGGACACAGCGATGCACTTCTTATCAAAGCAGGAAGTGGCGCAACGACATACGGCAACGCTTCAAGCAGCGGCGTGCCACAAGATGTTGTGAAAAACACCTATTTAGCAGTTTATAACGATATAGAAAGCGTAAAAGCCATCTTTGAAAACAATAAAGACAAAATAGGCGTCGTCATAATTGAGCCTATCGCAGGAAATATGGGGCTTGTGCCAGCTAATAAGAAATTTTTAGAAGAGCTTAGAGCGCTTTGCGATAAATTTGGCGCTGTGCTCATTCTTGATGAGGTTATGAGCGGCTTTAGAGCTTCTCGCCTTGGCTCATATCCATTTCACGAAGTGGACGCTGATCTCATCACATTTGGCAAGGTTATAGGCGGAGGTATGAACGTCGCTGCATTTGGAGGTAAGACTGAGATAATGGACTGCTTAAGTCCAGATGGCGCTGTCTATCAAGCAGGCACGCTAAGTGGCAACCCAGTAGCGATGAGTGCTGGCATAGCGGCGATTTCAAAGATAAATAGTGATCCAAATTTATACGCTAGACTCGAAAAGCTTGCCCTAAAACTAATGGCTGGCTTTAAAGAGGCTGCAAAGAGTGCTGGTATCACCATCCAAACTGATGTTCGTGGCTCGATGTTTGGCTACTTTTTTACAGATCATGCCGTGAAAAACTACGACGATGCGTTAAAGAGCGATACAAAACTCTTTGCTAAATTTCACCAAGCGATGCTTAAGCGTGGAATTTATCTAGCGCCAAGTCAGTTTGAAACTGGATTTGTCTGCGATGCGATGAGTGAAGCTGATATCGATCTAGCGGTAAGTGCAGCTAAAGAGGCGTTTTTGGAGATAAAAGCCTAATGGCAAAATTTAAGATAAAAGATATCGTAGCGGGGGCTGAGCAGCTAAGCCTTGGCGTTTCAATCGTAGTTGCGATCTTACTTGGCACTGGACTAGGGTATTTTGTAAAAAAGGCTACAAATTTCACGCCAGCACTTTGGATAGGCTTTGCTATTGGCATCGCAGCTGCTATTTTAAATGTCTATAAAGCCTACAAAGCACAGATAAAAAGCTTAGATGAGCTAAAAGATGAAAGTAGATACAAAGGCTACACAAAAGACGATAATGAGGACGATTAGCAGGCTTTTGATTTGCTATTTTGCGCTTTGGCTGGCTCTTAGCGCGGTTGGCAAATTTGTATCATTTTCATTTTTTATAAGCTCACAAATTTCATTTTTTGCCTCGCTTATCATCCTAACGGCTAGCTTTTTTGCCTATAAAAATCGCATAAACTCAAGGCTAGAAAATGCAAGAGATGAAATTTTAGCCAAGATAGAAGAAGAGGATGAAGAAAATTTGCCCCAGAGGGAGGCAAAAGAGTTTAGCCTAAAAGATGAAAAAGCAAGGCTAAAAAAGCAGAAATTTTCATTTAAAGATAGAAGCTTTGTGGCAGCTTTTATGCCTTATCGCTTGGTTGCGTATGCGATACTTTTTTTTGGATTTATATTTTTAAAAAATGAAAATTTACTAAACGTGCCTGGCTTTTTAGTTGGGCTTGCTCCGATGCCAATTGGCGCATTTATTTTTGGGCTTATGGAGAATAAGTTTAATACCACAAAGGATACTGATGGCAAGTAGCTTTAGGATCATCCGCTCGATGGGACCGCTATTTTTGGGCATGAGTTTGCTTTTTATCGGAAATGGCCTAGTCATCGCATCTTGTAGCGCACTTCTTAAGCAAAATGGAGTGGGTGAGCTAGAGATTGGATTAATCAATACAGGCTTTTTTGTAGGCGCGTTAATTAGCACCATTACAGCTCACAGAGTCATCTCAACTACTGGCCACATAAGAGCCTTTGCCATCTTTTCAGCCATTTTTGCAGTCTCAGCTATGCTTCATGCGGTAAATCAAAATTTAGCATTCTGGGCGATCTTGCGTGCATTTTTGGGATATTGCTACTACGCGCTTTTGATGGTTATAGAAAGCTGGCTAAATGCAAAAATTCCAAATAAAATAAGATCTCGCGTGATAGCCTTTTATGAAGGCGTTTTTTACACGAGTTTTGGACTTGGCATTTTGATCTTGGCGCTTAATCTTAATACCTTTGAAATTTTCATAATAAGTGCAGCTTTTATCATGCTTTCAAGCATTCCATTAAATTTGATCCGTATAAATCAGCCTCAAATCCCAGAGCGTCAGCCCATAAATATCCCAAAAATTTTTGGTATCGTCCCGCTCGCTCTTGTTGGAGCGCTAATTGCGGGCTTAGCAATAAATGGCTTTTTTTCGATGGCAAGCCTTTTTGTTTTACTTCAAGGATACGGCACAAAAGAGGCATCGTTTTTTATGACAGTTGCGATGATCGGAGGCTTTTTAGCTCAAGTTTTTATCGGTAGTTTTTCTGATAGATATGGTAGAAGGCCAGCTATTTTGCTTTGTAGTAGTGTAGCTTTAATAAGTGCGGTTTTGTTTTTACTAAATGGCAAAAATTTAACGGTTGAATATCTGCTTTCATTCTTTTTTGGAGCTGGAATTTTTTGCACATATGGACTTTCTTTAGCTAGAGCAAATGACGAGATCACAGACAAGACAAAGAGCGTGCAAGTCGCACGTGCTTTGTTATTTAGCTACTCTTTGGCTTCGCTTTTTTCGCCGCTTCTTATGAGCTATGCGATGAAAATTTTTGGAGCATTTGGCTTTATCTATGTCTATTTGGTTCTTTTTGCTGGGCTTATTTTATTTGCACTAACGCAAAAGACAATACCACAGCACATGAGAAAAGAGTACAACGACAGGCTCGTTGCAAGAACGGCTGGCATCGCTACTATTGAGCAAAATGGAAATTTTGCCGATAGAAAAAATAAAAAGTAAAAAATGAACGTAGGAAATTCTTTGAATATATCAAATACTTCGGTTCAAACTGGACAAAATACTGCTCAAAATGTGCCAGTTCGTAAAAATGAAGGCTCGCTTTTTAAAAATCAGCCAAGCGTACAAACGCCTAGTGAGCAAAGCGTTTCAGAGACACTTGATAATGTTGGAAAACTCGTTGCAAGAGTGCTTGATGATCTAAAAAGCGCTTCAAGTCTTAGCAAGGCTGAACAAATTTTATCTCAGGCAAAAGATACGAAAATCGCTCCAAATTTAGCGGGCGAGCTATCAGACCTTGCAAAAAGTTTAGAAGCAGAAGCAGCGCAAAATGAAAATAGTGAGATAAAGAGCCTTGCACTAAAGCTAAAAGAATTTCTAAAACCAATAGCCGATCTAAAAGCCGGCTCACTAAATGATCAGATCAAAAACTCAGGCGTAATGCTTGAAGCAAATTTAAAAGACGCACTTAGCCCAGAGAAGCTTCCAAGCTCGGTTCAGAAGCTACTAAGCGATATAAAAAATCTCTCAAGCGGGAATTTACTAAATCAAATTTTAACCCTAAGTGATGAAAAATTAGACAATCAAAATTCTTTTTCAAAACTTGCTTCTATACTTGAAAAAGCGAGTAGTGACGCAAAAAATATCCTTGATAACTCAAGCATAAAAACTCTCTTAAAAGATGTTGATAAGCTTGATAGTGTGGTTAAATTTTTAGATAAAAATTTTTCAAAAGATCAAAATGGCGAGCTAGTAAAAAATCAAATAGGCAAAATGCAAAATTTCATCTCAAATTTAAGCGAGAAAGTCGCAAGCCTGGCAAATGAAAAGCTAAATCAAAATTTTGGTTTTAGTCAAAATCACAAAGAGCTAAAAACTATCCTTGATAGCATAAAAAACGATCTAAAAACGCTAAATAACATAGGCGATGAAGCAGGGCTTGTAAAAGCGTTTAATGAGATGAGCGATGTTTCAAAGGATGGCAGCTTACAAGATAAGCTCCAAAGCGCGGCGAGGCGTCTTGCTCATAGCCTAAGTCTTGCTGATGCTAAGGCAAGTTTGGCTAAAAATGAGCTAAGTGAGAGCAAGGCGCTTTTAAAGCAGTTAAATCTCGCCACAAACGATATAAATAACATTACGACTAAAAATAGCAGCGAAATTTCAAAGGTGCTAAGCCAAGATATAAAAAGTACGCTTTTAAATATTAGTGAAAAGAGTCAAAATCCGCAAAGCGTAAATGCTGCAAATAAGATGATTTCGCAGATCGAGATGCATCAAATGATATCAAGCCTTCAAGGCGGGATTCAAACTTATATGCCTTATATTTGGGATGGCGTTGAGGGTGGAAATATCGCATTTAAGCAAGGCAAAAAGGATAAATTTTACGCTCAGATCGATCTAAATTTTAAGAAATTTGGACAGATAAATGTGATGGTTGGACTTATTGATAAAAGGTACATTGATCTTTCGGTAGCTACGCAAACAAATGAGTTTAAGGAGCTAATCCTTTCAAACTCTAGCGAATTAAAACAAGCAATATCAAAGCTTGGACTCATAGTTTCAAACTTTAATATCAAAACTTTGTCAAAAGTAAAGCTAAATGATAGATTTAAAAAATTTGGTGGCCTTGATGTGGGCTTTGATAAGAAAATTTAATGCAAGTAAATAAGAAAAAAGCAGTAGCTCTTGGCTACAACAGATCTAAAGATAATGCTCCAAGAGTGCTGGCTAGTGGCGCTGGCGAGATAGCAAATAGAATAATTGATCTTGCAAAAGAGCATGATATACCGATCAAAGAGGATCCTGATCTTATTGAAATTTTAAGCAAGGTTGAAGTTGATCAAGAAATTCCACCAAATTTATATAAAGCTGTTGCTGAAATTTTTAGCTTTTTGTATAAGATCACAAAGAAATGATCTATAAATTTGCTTAAAAATTAGCAAGGCATATAAAGAGTGGCAAGGATATTGACGATATACAAAAAGTGGCGTAAGCTAAATATTAAATTAAAATTTTAAAGGCTATTTGTGGCACAAAAATTAATATTAATAGGGGCATCTACTGGCGGGCCTGGGCATTTAAAAAAGTTACTAAAAAACGTAAAACTAAATGGAGCTATCATCGTGATAGCCCAGCACATGAATAAAATGTTTATAAACTCTTTTGCTATGCAAATTGGAAAAGAGTGTGGCTTGGATGTTGAAATTTTAAATGAGAGGAAAATTTTAAAAGAAAATACCGTATATGTCTGTGAACAAAATGTAGTGGTGTCACCAAATTTACCGATCAGTGCAAAGCCAAATACAGAAGAAAAGACTATATATACGCCAAATGTTGATGTGCTGTTTAAATCTGGAGTTGGAATTTGTAAAAGCGCAAGTGTCCTAGCTATCTTGCTAACTGGCATCGGAGATGATGGTGCAT